>NZ_JBEUMK010000018.1:0-66301 GCF_040492155.1 Cytobacillus sp. T106
AAAGGGAAGTTAACAAAGTAATTGAAGAAAAAGGTTTACTATCTGTTTGTGCTTATGCGGCGGATCGTCTTTCCGATTCATTAAGGCAGGCTTTAATGAGGAGCCATGGGGTTCTATTAACCGACGAGGGATTTTTCTATTTACGGTAATAATCTGTATATCTCCTTTGATAAATGTGTAAGACAATACATGGATAGATGTTTTAGTATTGTGATTATGAAAAAATGAATGGCACCAATGCTCAATACTTCGGTGTGATGCTTTTTTTCATGCACTAACAGAAAAAGTCAGATTCAGTTGATATTCTCTAAAAGATGCTTGGAAACAGATTCTAAGCATTCGGATCAAGTATTATAGACAAAAAACTATTCTCTCTTGTATTACATTTTTCTCTCAACGGTACTCCTTCACAAGCAATAGCAGTTTTCATTCTTTTATTTTTGGCATGCACAAAGGTCAGCTAAAAAATAGATGAAGGATATGAGGAATTGTTATAAGAACTTCCGTCAATATAGAATGCTAAATGGACCCACTAGTTAAGGCCATTGTCATTTGACAATGGCTTTAATGGTTATCATTTGTATTAAAGTAAGAATGGTGGTAATCAGCCGTTTAGTTATTTCCAATTATTACCTATTAGAAAATGAACATCTTGAATCCCTTTACTGTCTTTTACTTGCCAAATTCTTTCGGTCATCCACAATTGGAGGCTGCTTCAGTCATCCGTGTTTTATGAGCATTCGAGAGCTGTATTCTGCATACAACCCTACATCTGCCTTTAGATTGGCATGCTCATATGACAATATCTCTCCTTTTTGTAACAGATAAACCCGCACTATTATAGCCAACTGCTGAAGAAACTAATATAAATCTGGTTAAGCATTAACTTTTCCGAAAAGGGCGAAACAGTCGAATTTGCACTTCAGACCAAATCCTCATTTAAGAAATTGAACTTAGCAGGCTAAACTGTTTTTCGCAAAGCTTTTTTCCTTCCTGGAAATATAGCTGCACTTCCTTAGTCTGGCTGATTTGCCCGAACCCAATTTTCAATACGACTTTTACGATAACTTTTATCATATTAAAGCAAATACCGCTAATTTCCATAGCGTTTAAAGGACGCTGTCTGGCCAAAACAGCCGGTTAAGTAGTTTTTATCATTACCGATAGCAACATTTATAGTGTGCTTAATTATAGTTATTCGCTGAATTATGTTCTTTCCAGGACTGAGTGCAAATATCAGTACTTCCTTGATTTTCTCATCGCGCGCATGCATGTTTGAATGACTCAATATACAAATGGATAGTGCATTTGAGTCCAAAGGTTGGTTATTTTAGAAGTGCTAATAGGAACATACTGGTTAATATTTCTCATACAAAGAAAGCCTCCACAGTAACTCTTTTATTTTGTGTGTTTTGTAATTTGATCAGCATATCCATTAATAATAAGGGGTTATGTGAGACTGTCGATTAACTACTTTTAATAAATGCCCCATATTTTAGACAGGTAAAAATTTTAAATTTCGTTAGGTTTCATTGCTCAATTTAGTATTACCCAGAGTATCTTGATCCCTTATTTAGCCTCAACCATCTTAAAATCGATTTAAATACGTCTCAAAGGGGACTTTTGTAAACAATCGTGACTCTCTAGTTCATTAAAATAGCAGTTGAGCTTCCTTGAGGTCAAGTAAAAGTTTCACATTTTAATTAATCGACAGTCTCTATGTATCGGTTAACGCTTTTACTCTTAGAGTTTAATCCAGCAGACTATATATTACTGATTCTAGGATAATTATTTTTGGGTGGGCAATAATCTGTACCATTTGCAATAAGGTTTTTCGGATGGAGGTGGCTGCTTGCTTAGGATGGGGGCTATTTAGTCCATTTATTCGTATTGTTAATAAATCGTACGGATGTGTATCATGGTTTTCTGCATGATAAAGGTCAGGAGAGTGGTATAGTTCTACTGATGAAGTCATTATTTGCTGTATAACCACCGTAGGTTTTAGTGGTTTTAGTGGTTTTAGTGGTTTCAGAGGGTTAGGTCCCATCTAAATTGGGCTCTATGAATTATTAAGCATTAATGCGGCGATAAGTTCCAAACAATCTAATAGGATTTGTTCTTTCATTTTGGCATCATCAGAATCTAGATATTGTGAAATGTATATTTCCAAGTTTCTCTCAAATAAAAGATTTTCTTGATCGAATTTAGTTGGTATCATTATTAATGCCCCTTAGGTCTTGGCTTATTTCAACTCCATTACATCGTACCTCTTATAGGTAATAAAAGAAACACATTCGACACATTCTGCTTCAATTAGTCAATTAATGTCCCTATGGTTAACTTCGTGATTACACAACTTTATATAAAGGAATCACCCATTGGAATAATTTTCAAAAAAATAGGGCATGCTATACATAATACATAATTATTGTGATCTCTCTTCCATTAAAAAAGCACACAAACTTGTCAAAAATCCTTGTGGCTGAAAGCTGGCGCTGACACCATATAGTGTCATGCACTGAAGGACGTGAACCTCAGGGATGCCTATAGCTTAGTGCCTATTCAAAATAACTCAGAACTTTAATTGTTGCAGGAGGAGTTGTGTGAATCAAGATCAGAGAAACGCAATTGAACAGGTAAATCGGTCACAGGAGCAAGCTGTACAAACATTTATGGACTACTGGGGACAATACTCTAGTTGGGACACATGGCAGTTTTGGTTTCACCTACTCCTCATCATTATCCCTTTAATCGTTTTCTGGTTTGTTCTGGATAGGAAGAAGGCATTCAGAATCGGCTTTTTCGGATTCAACGTTCATGTCTGGTTTACCTATATTGATACCATGGGTGTACGCTATTCTTTTTGGTTTTATCCTTTTCAGGCAATTCCGCAATTGCCTGTAAGTTTTGGACTTGACGCTGCATTGATTCCAGTCATTTATATGATTTTATATCAATGGAGCTTAAATAAGAATCTTAACTATTATCTTATTTTTTTCTATTAAGTTCATAAAATAATTGAAAGTCCTCATATATTAATCGTTTGAGCTGCAAGAAAGGTTAGATTTATTTACATAGAAATTTACTAAAACATACTTGCCCCTTTGGCCTGATATGGAATCCCACAAAAAAAGCGTCAGTCCTGCTTAGACTAACGCTCTTGCTTATTTTGCTTTTAATGATTATTTCATTGAATGTGCAATCTCTACCATCTCCTCCATTGGTATCCTTGAACTATGTATTTCAATATCAGTTCCTTTTTGCGACCATTGAAGTAATCCTCCAGTAACAATTTCTCCTTTACGGTCAACTTCACCGTCATTACCCCATTTAGTTAATCTGCCTAAATGTCCATTTATCGATATTGTTTTGGCATTAGGGATATACTCTTTTGTTTGTTTCGCTATACTCTTCTTCTGAGTAACGCTAACCATCATTTTTTCATCATTTCTATCCATATAATGCAGACTAAAGCTGGTGAAATCGGTCTTTGTTCCACAAGGGTAAGTTTTGATTTCTAGTGTCCAATCGTCTGGTACATTTTCAGGTACAATGACATTAAAAGGAACGTGCTTTTTAATTTCGGAAATAGCCATACTGTTATGGTTATATTTGATTTCTTCTTTAAGTGGTACATCAAGGGCTTTAGGATGATTGGCAGCAGCAAGTACCATAAAGCAAAAAACGAGTAATATTCCTAGTTGTCTTTTCATATATACACCTCGATGTAAGTCTGCCCTCACCAAGGTTTCTTTATTTATGACTTCTTATTAAGATAACCTGCCCCTTTTATGCGATAAGGAAAGCTCTAACAGCTGATCAGGAATATAGCACCCATTAGTAATAGAATTCCTTTAATTGTTCATAATAAGCAAATAAATGGAGGATTCTTATGAAGAAAAGCATTTTAATATTAATTACCTGCTTCACACTTTTTTCATGTTCACCCGTTCAAGCTGAAACCGTAGCCGAAGGAAATAACATCGTTAAAATCTTTGATATTGAAAAGAACCAAGTTATAAATACTATTCCCTCAAATCCTAATGTTCAAATTGAAATCCAAGCTATAATAAAAGGAATCGACGGTGTTGTAAAAAAATTCAACCCTATTCCAACCAAGGGCTATATGATTAAAATCCCATTAGAACAGCCTTACTTATTAGAAAACAAATGGATAAACGCTTATATTGATGAAGTCATTATAATAATTCCTATAGGTGATGATCCCTATTTGGTAACCTATGATGATGAAAACAATCCTCAATTTTTCACCATTAACACAAAAATCAATGAGTTATTACAGATTTTAGGGGTATCGCTTTAATATACCTTACTGTCTACTTGGTGCTTTTCAATACGCCATTATAAACTTGTTTTAATTTAATGTGGCCCGTTGTGTCAAACGCCACTTACGAAAGTTGCATTCTCTTCAACAAACCTGCCCCGTTAGTCATATAAGAAAAGCTGCAAGCACTATAACCTGTAAGAAATATCTCAGAAGGACTAACAGGGAGTCTTCTTGCCACTGGTGCTCTTCAACAAGCCACCCATTATTTTGTCTAGCTTAGGTGGTTAAGCTTCCAAGTTATTGTTTGAAGAAAAAATTGGGGTGGAGGAATTTGCGCGGAATCAATTAGCATTAACATATATATATATATATATGTGTGTGTTAACATTTACATTATTGTATATATTAATACAAAAAGACGCACCCCAAGATACGGCTTTTTATCTGCTCCAGAAATCCTCATAGTCCACATTGTAACCAGACTTTTTTAGAGCCTTTCCATCCAGCTGTAATAGCGCACTTGCACAGAATACACGGCAAAGCAAAGGGCAGAGATTGCTTGCTATTAGTGCATACATTGCTTTCTCCTGTCGTTCCCTTTAGCCCTAACCCCGAAAGGGGACCTTTTATAACATACAACACTCAAGCACAAAGAGTTCTCTTACTTTACGGAATCAGCGGCCCCTTTAGAAATAGGTTCCCTGTCCTTTAAATCAGCTTGGCGCTCCTGACGAATAGTCATCGGCTTATTCTTATCCCTTTTCATTTCTTCTAAATACCGGGCTAAATAAGCATCGGTAATACGACGGGGTACATACCCTAATCGCTGCCGAATTAGATTTTCAAGAACAAACATTTTGCGTGTTATTCTCTCATAATTTTCTCCTGTTTCTTCTTCTGTTTCCCGGAAATCGTCTAACTCTCCGTGTTTCCGGGCCTTATAAAATATATTCATGTAGTTATATATGGGTTCTCTCTGTGCGTGCATACTTGAGAAGACTGAGCAGTTCAAATGTTGAAAGTCTCATTAACTCCTTCGTGGTCTTCTCCAGATAAGCATCCAGCGCAAAGTCGCGCACTCTGACTGAAAGTCGCTCATGATCCCGTTGCACTTGATGCTCCCCTAATATCATCATGCAAAAATCACAATAATATTTTGGACCCTGCGGCATCAACTCGCTGCCACAATACGGACATGTTATGACACTTTGTTTATCCATGTGATACCTCCTCGCTTCTCTTCTCCTTTTAACAGGGCCGCCTTTCTTTCTGGAAAGGCGGCTTGCCTTGTGCTTGCAATATTGTATGTTATTACTCTCTTATTCTTCGTCCTTTTCTTCACCTAAAATGTAGTCTGAGGCTTTTTGAGCTTGTGCAGCTGCTTGAACGACAAGGCGGTTATCATCCTTTAAAGAGCGAAGCCAGGATTTGATGTAACTCGCGCTATTTTCAATAGTGCTGTTATCAATCCCTGCTACTCCGCAAAGCATTGCTGCTCCCAATTCTGCCACTAATTCTTCTTTGGAATAAACTTCATCCCCAAATGCTACATTCGCTGTAGTTACTCCGGACCGGGCAAGCCTGCATTTATGGCCTGTACTATGGATCATTTCATGAAATAGGGTGCTGTAATATTCTTCAGCTTTCACAAATTCCTTAATGGGCGGGCAGTTAATTTTATCGAGTGTCGGATAGTAGACGGCCCTTCCAGAATAGAAGGTATAATCCGGACAGTTTATATATCCCTTATATATCTCTTCAGCTTTTTCAATTGGATCGTGTTCAAATGATACTTCCTTTCTTTTACTTTCCACCCCCTCAACCTGCGAATTAATTTCAAATACCCGATAGTATCGCAGGTACGGGATTTTTTCGACTTCTCCGTTTTCTTCATTCTCTTTCTCTAACCATTTCCAAAATACCACAATGTGCGATTTTTCTCCCTTTTTAACCTTGCCCCCGGCTTCCTTGATTTGCTTAAACGTTGCATATTCTCCAGCTTCTAAGAGGAAGGTATTGATTCCCCTGTATGGCTTTTGTGTTTTCCAGTTAACAGCTCCCCCATTGATCCACGGCTTACGCCAAGGGATGACCCCCTCCTCCAATTGCTCAATGATCCTTTCTGTAATCATTTCATACACGTTCTTTTTTCCTTCTAGGTTCTTCTCTTTTGTTTTTGGCATTGTCTGTTCCTCCTTTTGTTCTTTGCCTTCTGAAGCGTTTCCTTTCCCCAAAGGGAAGGATTTTGCCCCTTTGACAGGAGAAACGAACAATGAGCATAGAGAAGGAGTCAAGGGAGTTTTTAGCGGAAAAGTTTTTTGTGTTGCGCAGCGTATGTAACAAAAAAGTTTTATGCCCCTTGACTGCTTCTCTATCCGACTTAGCTTGCAGCAATGGGAGGGCGAAGCCTAGGAGGCTCCGGTTGCTGCAAGGTTAGCTCGGATTGCGTGATTGTACGATTCGGAAGGCAAAGGGCAAAATTCTCACTTCATAGCAGCCGGCGGGCTGCTTTCCGCTTTGTTTTTAGATTTTGAGGTTTTGAGGTTTTGAGGTCTTGGTTTTTCCAGGACTTTGGCTCGTGGGGTACGGCCGAAGGCAAATGGAACAGGAACCTACGGAATGTAGGCGAAGCATGAGCCGTACAAGCCGTGGTTATCGGGCCATTTAGTAGCACAGCGACACGTACAGGCTGTTAGAAAGGGTGCTATTCCCTTTCTTACAGCTTGTAGTGCTGCCGACCAATTCATCTTCTTTTAGGATGATTTGAACCAAGAAGTGTTAGGAATATTTAAATAGAAAATGCTGACCTGCTTTTATAATCTTTAACTTTCAAGTAAAGACTTTCATCGGAAACCTCATAAAGAATTCATCTTTTAACGAGATGAAAATAATGCGTTTAATTTTGAAATAACAAGAATTATTATTAAACAGTAAGAAAAAATATATCATTTACAATTACATGAACATAAACGTATATAATAATATATACATTTATGTTTTGAAATAGTTAAGTCTCTCATATGGACCATAAACTTCAAGATACAAGCTAAAAGGTGCCAGCTAAAAAAGGGGACTTAAAGTACTCAAGGGGCGACTGGAAGGAGCTGAAGCATCAACTGGAAAAAAAGCGGATGAAGGAAACTGCTTTTGAGGAAGAACGATTAATGCTGCAATTAGATAAAGTTAGAGGTGATGATGAGGTAAATACCTCTAAATATAGTATGGTTGATGTTATGGATGCACTAAAGAAAATCAAGAAAAATTGGGACAAGCTAAACGACATGCAGAAGAAGAATCTTATTGATAAGATCATATCGAAAATTGAGATTAACTTTATTAATGGCAGGCTAAAAAGTAAGCCAAGGAAAAAGCTTCGGCAAAAGCTGAAGCCTATGTCCAAGGCGGGGATTTACGATCAGTTGACTTCTGAGTACGGAGAGAATTTCCCTCAGGAAGCTGCTTAATATGCTTTTGATAATATTGTGTGGAATTGGAAAGAAAATACGTTATTGAAGGCGCAATCTTATGTAGAAACTAAGAATATGATTCAGCAATCTACGACCAATTGATTTTGGAATACGGAGAAAAATTCACTCCAGAAGAAGGGAAATACGCTTTTGATAATTTATCATTTTTCATTTTTCATTTATAAAAAACCCCTCACGATTGAGAAGGCTTTTTTTATCCAGAAAACATTACGAACTAAAGTAAAAAATATCGTGAACGCATTTCCTACTTTCTAATATATATATTATAGTAACCTATCGAGGAGAGTGAATGTAATGAGAACACGTGCAGATGCTTGGTCTAAAGAAGAGGATACGATACTCACTGATACAATTCTAAGCTATATCCGTGAAGGGCGAACCCAACTACAAGCATTTGAAGATGTAAGTCGGCGGATTGGTCGAACAGCTTCAGCTTGTGGATTCCGTTGGAATTCAGAAGTCAGAAAACAACATTTACACGAAATTGCTTTGGCAAAGAGAATAAAATATGAAAATTCCTTATCCCCCCATGAAACAAACAAGGAACAGCTCCCCCTATCAACCTATGAACTTTCCATTATAATAAATTCTGTTACCCGGTTATACGAAAAATTAAATTTTGCCGATAACACAGCTAAAAGAAGTAACTTAGAGAAGAAGCTCAAAGATCTGAAAAGTGAACATGAAAAGTTACTATTAAGAAGACAAGAACTCGTATGCAAAATTAAACAATTATTATAAGAAACTTTTAATTAATCGTTCGCCTCATAAAGTAGCATGTCTTCATCAAATAAATAAATGCCCCAACCCTATAAAAGGGTGGGGTGAAATTGGACTTTTTTTAATTTCCTTTTATTTTATTCTGTATCCTATTTCTTGGTGTATTAAAAATTATTTTACCCGCAGGAGCTGACCAACATAGATCGTATAGTCTTCATCAAGGTTATTCCAATCTCTGATTTGTTGAACAGTGCTGCCGTATGTCCTGCTCAGTGAATACACCGTATCTCCTGAAACAACTGTGTGATAAACAGCTGTAGACTTCTTAGGCAAATTGAAGCTCTTCACGATTCCATTCACATGGCCACGTGCCAGAGCTTCAATGAAAGATGCTGACTTCAATTTAGCTGCATCATTGACATTGTCAATAAATCCATTTTCGGTCAAGATTGCCGGCATGTTCGATTCCCGCAGCATGTGGAAGTTAGCTGACTTCTTGCCACGATCATTGAAGTCCACGAGTTTCATGACCTCAGCATGAATACTGCTCTGATAAGTAGTTGTTGGAGCACCTACTCCCGGATAAACATAATCCTCATAGCCTGTCCCACCACCTGCATTAATGTGAACGGACAATAGGAAATCAGCTCCCCAAAAGTTGGCTGCTTTAGTACGCTGTGTCAGGGTCAAGGATTGGTCGCCTGTACGGCTCATTAGGATGGAAACGTTATCGTATTCAGCTATCAGGATATTTTTAATTCTTGTTCCAATTTGTAACGTGAGATTCTTCTCCTGAAGACCGTTTCCAACTGCACCCGGATCTGTACCGCCATGTCCTGGATCAATAAAAATCCTTACCATTTAAAATCACCTCTAAATATTTTTATGCTGCTATCCAAAAACTGCTTGTACAAGAAACCAGCTTCCATCTGATAATTACTTAATAACCACTCCCTTCAAGCCAAATAAAAAGCCGCCTAAAGGCAGCGAAATTCTTCTAATACATACATTTATTTATATGAAGTGTTTAAACTACATTTTATAAAGGAGGGCTATCTTATGAAACTCTTGCCACAAATAATCATACTTATTATTAGTTTAGTTAATGATTACGCTGTCTATCGCCTTGACCAAAAGAGAGATCGAAAAAGACTTCTCTACAGTGGACTAGTCCTCACTTTGGGCGGTCTTATTTATTCAACTGTACAGACTCAATACATCGTTAAACACATTAAAATGCCTAGAAATTAATATGTTTGCAAGGATAAAATAGGAATCCATGTCCAATGCTTTTATTTTAGCTCAAAAAAAAATAGGCGACCGTCATCGCCCATAGTCTTTCTTATATAAAATCCTCTATCCAAACCGCGATGTCAATCAAGTTGATGCTTTTGTCTTTCACCATATCGACCGTGAAGTTTTCTGCAATTTTCGGAGGGACATCGAGTTCCTTGCCATTCAATCGTAGGAACATGTACAGGGACGCGAAAGCTGTCCGCTTGTTTGCATTATGAAAAGGATGATTTTTGGCCAGACTCTCATATAATGCGGCGGCTTTTAACTCTAGAGTATCATAGGCATCTTTTCCAAAAACAGTTTGTTTTGGTCTCTCTACAGCACTTTCCAGCAAGCCCACATCTTTCACACCCATTATTTCCCCCGGTGTGTATGTCTTTATCTGATGGTGGTTCAAGAAAATAACTTCTTTAACCGTTAAATATCTAACTTCCATTATTATCTTTTGGCCAGACCCTTAAATGTCTCGTCGTATTTTTCCATCATATCGCCCATCATATCCAGGAACTCATCATCAATGCCTTTTGGAAGGGAGGGAGCCTTCTTCCTGGCCTTCTGTATTTTTACAACACCATCTTCCAAATCGAAGGCGATCTTGTCGCCTTTCTTTAATTTTAGATGGGCCAGCACTTCAGCCGGGAATGTCACGCCCAGGCTGTTTCCTACACTTGTCACTTTTCTTTCCACATCTTTCACCGCCGTCACCATGTTATTACCTCCTATTCTTAGCGTATGCGGCTATTTTTATAACTGTACCAACAATTCATAATGTTATAAACGTTATAATATATAATCATATTATAACACAAAAGCTTCCTTTTAAAACGTTTTACAGTAAAAAAGCCAAAAACAGCCTACTCTGTTAATCATTCATATTTTTTTAGAAATAGTTAAATTTCTGATCGCAATTTTTCTTTTTCACAAAAGTCTTCAACTGTCCTTAAGTTCCAATATTTAACGCCACCGACAAATAGATCCGGTGTAGGGACTTTTCCGCGTTCAAAGTAAAGATTGAGCTTTTGCCTCCCATAATTAAGCCCTTTCTGTGTTAAATAATCAGCAAACTGACTTAGACTTAAATATTCAGATCCGTTTTTAACCAGACAATAGGACGGATGTTTAATCAAATAGGTATCTTCTCGAAAATAATCCGTTATCAACTCAAGAGCTAATTCCAGCCAATCATTATCCAACCGTTTATACAGATGCCCTAAATCAAACCCTTCTTTGTCAGGGGCTTCAAAAAACCAGGCTAACTTAAGGAAAGTAGCTTGTACTTCATCCAGCTTCATAAGCGATTGTTCTGACAGAAAAAGGTTTTCATAATCATTCAATCTTTCTTCCAGCAAGGGGAACTTCTCAACAATCTTCCGGGTTGCCTTTTTCATATTAACTCCTCCTTGTATACATTGTATACAAAATATAACACACGATGTATACAATGTATACATTTCGACCAAAAAAAGGGAGATTCCTCTCCCTTTCTGCTACATTTGACCTTTCTCTTTCATGCTGTAGAAATCAGCTTTTGCATTGACAATCAGATGATCTAAAACCTCAATCCCCAGATGCTTGCCGCATTCAACCAATCGCCTTGTGACATCTATATCTTCTCTTGAGGGAGAAATGTCCTGGCTGGGATGCTGATGCGATACGATGATGGATGCGCTGTTATTCAAGATGGCACTCTTGAATACCTCCCGTGGCATAACTAGGCTTGCGTTCAATCCTCCAACATGGCAGCGATGGACGGCAACCACTTGATTTTTCGTATTCAGACACATGACGAAGAACACCTCACGGTCATCCTCACCAATGAAATGCGCGGCTGCCTTTGCACCATCTTCTGGGGAACGAATGATAAACTTTTCGTCAGCTTCAACCTCTGTGATGACCTGCTTGATCCTTACCACTTCATAAATGGTTTCCAGCTTCATTTCCTTTTTCATTTCGCCTCTCTCCTTTCTTTGTTCGGATCCACCTGAACCATTCGCGCAAACGGGGGGAAGGGTTCGCTTACGAAGAAGCGAACTTGCCAGAGAGGGGTAGGCCCATCCCATGCTTTACGGGATGGGCCGTTAGAAAACGAGTGAAGCCCAATGACTTAGGGGCAGTTAGGAAGCGTTTTTTGTTTCCTTACTGCCCCTTAGCCTACTTGGCTTTGCCGTTTTCTTTCCCCGAACGCCCGCCCTTCCCGCCGTCATAAGCGAATGGTTACAATGAGGAGAACGAAGGAAGGAGAAGGGAACTACACTAAGGGCGGCTAAAAGCATACCGTGAGGTATGCAGCCGCCTAACGGCAAGGGTTCGATGCCCGCAGCCGTTATAACAAAGCAACCTTCAGAACCCATTCGGAACTTCCGAAGGGGTTCTGAAGGTTGCGTATTGTATCACGGCGGAGCCTGATACAATCGGATTTCAGGAGGCTCGATGCCCTCTGGAATCCGTCAGTACAGAAGGTTTGCAAAGCCATTTCGATAAGATGCTTTCGCTCTTAGAAAGCAGCAGAGAAATGGCGTATGGCAAGAAGCACAGCTGCTTGCCATCGGGTTGCAAAGGCTCGATGCCTGCAGCAACCCGACCTTTCATTTGAAGCGATCCAACGGGCTACCGTTGGCGGGGTGTTGGGCGCGCAGCCCAAGGTATTTAGGTTTTCGGCTCGTGGGGTACGGCCGGAGGCAAATGGAACAGGAACCTACGGAATGTAGGCGAAGCATGAGCCGTACAATCCGTGGTTATCGGACCATTTAGTAGCACAGCGACACGTACAGGCTGTTGGAAAGGGCGCTTTTCCCTTTCTTACAGCTTGTAGTGCTGCCGCCCGAAAATGTCTTTAAGTGCCCTGAAATTGTTTCTAAAGAAAAAAAATTCGCCTTAAGGCGAATCTAGTCATCAATCACATAGGATTTCTAATGGTCTCGTCTGATGAATTTCTCTTTAATCCATGGCAAGCTAAAATGATCCTTTTCCACTCCCGGAAAACACCGGGGGCAATACTTTCTATTTAAATGAGGGCTATCATCCAAAGGCAGACTTTTTAATTCATGCTCCGGAAAAGATCTGTTGCAATATGTACAGCGCTGCATTTAATAATCCCCCCACACATAACAGTCTTCTTATTTCCATAATGCCTGGCTAATTGGGAAACAGATCCTTAACACTTAGTTCACCTGTTTACGAGAAGCTCTCACATATTCAATGATTGCAAAAATGACTTGTTCTTCCTTCTCTGCAAAGCTTTGATCAAATAGCAGCCGTTTCCCATCAAATTTAAATGCTTCGAGCAAATAAGAGACACGGGGTTTACTATAGGCTTTGCTATTGGCCACACAAGCTTCCCAAACGGATTGCTCCAGCTCTTTTGAATATCGCCTATGTGAGATACATTCGCGGAGTTGGGTTTTCTTAATTTCTATATACCCTTCCCATATGTTTTTGTTAGTGATTTCGTACCACATTTCAACGCGGGCTCGTTCTTTTGCTTCTTTTACAACATCTGTTTCATTTATTTCTGCACTTTCTATTGCAACATCTGTTTTAATAACATCCGGAAGCCTATCAGACAAAAAAGACTCTACACTTTCAATTGGAATCTTCCAGCCCTCTTTCCGGGAAGAAGGAGAAACTCCTTTAATGACTCCTTGCCGCAGCCAACGGCGAACGCTCTCTTTGTGGCTTGTAATTTTATTTTTCTTGAGTATCTCAAATACTTCATCCAAATTGTACATATTCAAGCACTCCTCTTAAACAACGATTGTTTTATAAAAACATAATAAAACAATTGTTGTATTATTTCAAGTATACTAAGGGATTTCATCAACGTTTCGCGTAAAACATATGCTAAGCAAAATTCGACAATCAAATTCATAAGTTTTTGTACGCTAAGGCATTAAGAGCGTTCAAAACTTAATATCTTACTCTTTACTGGACAATTCCTAGCTATCTCGCCTCTCTTCTGATTCGTCAAAGATTAGTTCACAGTCTAATATTAGGTTTTCCGAAAAGGAAAGCGTATTCAATCCAGGCTGAAAAGCTTTGGTATAATTGTCCTGTCCCATGTATATCCTTGGATTCCTTGTTCGTTAGTGGATATAAGTTCAAACCTTGTACCATCTGCTTTCCATTCATAATATCCAGTCAATATCAGCGAAGAGGTTGGAATGTGAGAGTTGCATTGGCCGAATAAATTTCATCAAATCATCTCATTAGTATCCAACTAAAAAAGTAAAATGGATATAGATAATTGGTTAACTTGGATAACCATTGACAAAAAAGTATTTTTCAAAGGTTTTAAGGAATTTCCACCAGCTGCAGGATAGAAAAAAATTGATTGATAAAATTGGAAAGCTAGATAATGAAAAACCGGACAAGAGTTAATAAACTCTTGTCCGGTTTCTTAATGTTATACGAGTTGGCTTCCAGGATTATAGTTATACTCAACCACAAAGAATGGGTCTAACTGATAAGTGAATTCAGTCACTGATTTTCCTGAAGATGCAAGGACATTTAGTGTTTCCTGAATCTCTTGATTTTGCTCGTCTATTCCAATTGTTGCATTTGGATCTACTGTCGCCTGGTCCGGTGTCACCACAGTAAGTTTTACTTTGCTGCCGTTCACCATTTCAATTCCATCAAACGGCAACCTAACCTCAAAACGATATGCTCCATTTGGCTGCGGAAATATTTTGTAGGTATAAGTTAGATCATAAACAAATTTATCTCCTACTTGAGCCATAAGCGTAAGGTGCTGCTTCCTTAAAGCTGAGAGCAAAATTAGTTTCGCAGAATCTGAAACTGTATCTACAGGATCACCGGATAATGCACTCTCCCGGATATTTTCTGTTCCTTCTAGAAGTTTATCAGCTCTATAAGGTCGGTATTCAAGGCCGATGGATTTAATTAGATTCAAAGCTGCTAACGGTAGCGATTCTCCATTTGGTACATAATACTCTTCTGGCACCGGACCATTTGTTACAATTGTGGTTCTTACATAAACCTCATCATATTGGTTTCCATTATAACGAGAATTAGGGTTTACTAGTACAGTCATATCTTGCGTAATAAGATTCATAACTATTACCTCCGATTATTGTTTGGTTTTCGTTTAAGGAGGTATAGAGAAATAGAGACCTTGATTCAAACATTCCTCCGTTCGTGGTTATCTGGAACAAGGTATCTCTTTTAAAAAAAGCGAACAAAACCGAACATAAAGTTACATTTATGTGACAATTTTAGAAAAGACGTTGCTAAGAGTTGTGTATTAATATATTGTGTACTCATACGCCGTAAACAAATTTGCACAATAACTACTAACCTATGTTATTAGTTATGCTACTTTAACTAGACTTAAAGAGAAACCCAGTAAAACTACATGTTTTGCTCTCACCCAAAACATGAGGTCCGAGATAAATTTCTATTTCGGGCTATATCTCCAATATATACTATATTTCAATCGTCAACATTCGTCAATACGTTTGTGGGCTTTTTTTGCATTTTTTTATATTGATAGAATATTTAAGGGAAAGAGGCTACAGCCTCTTTCCCTATTCCTGCTTCTAAATATTCAAAGGACGAAGAATAAGATTACTGACAGGATAAGGTATCTTACTCTTTACTGGACCTTAATTGATTACGGCCAATGAAAAGTACCTTCAATGACATTCTATTTACCACCTAATGACAAAAAATGTCCCAGCAAATGACTTGCTGTTTACCACTTATAACGGTCAATTATTTTTGAACACTTTTTGCACATTAAGATTGAACACATTTCGCCCAAAAAATTGTGCTGCTGTGTTTGATTCTGTAAATGGGATCATTAAATTGAATCATTTCCAACCTATGGACGAGTCGATCAAAAATCGCCATAGTCTCCCATTATCGTCCCATTGTTCAGGGCCTTTATTGGTGCCAAAATGGTTGAACCTCGTTCACAAAGGCTGTTCACAAGTAGAAAGACCAGATTTGCCTCTCGCTGGTCCATAGCCAGATACATAAGGTTATCAGCAATCACTAAATCGGATTCAATGATTCTTTTTAGCTGCCTTTGAGTCTACGTTAAATACTCCTGTGTTTTTAACACTTGAACGAGCTCTCCCTTATTTAAGAATGAGAGCATGAACCTTTTTCAAATGCTTCCAAGCCTAATCTAAATTTGGGTCTGACCCCAATATTCATAAGCCGCCAAGTTATCCAATGACGGCTTATTATTTATGTCTAAAAAGCTCATGTTAAACAATAGAAATTTCTTCAACTTGGGTTAACTTAAGAATTTCGACCAATTCAGGTTGATTTTCAAAAAATTTCTTCTCAAAATCAAAAATAACAGGTCCATCAAAAGCTGCATAAATAATATCTTCTTTTCCTCTATAAAACCCCAACATCCTGAGGCCAAGTTCCTGGGATCTGGATTTTACAAAGCTTTGCACTATAGATTCAGGAAAATAGTTATTGATCAACTTGAAACGTGTATCATAATAAATATCATGATCTTTTCCTTTTATTAAATCAGAAAATAAAGCTGATTTTAATGAGTGCATTAATTCAGGTGTAGGATTTGTGTCTGTTGTGTTATTAGTTTGTGTATCTTCAACTTTATATAAAATTTCAATCAAGTTTGAAAATCCACTATCCATGGTAAAACGAGTGTCTTTAATTTCTTGTTTTATAGTGTTTATTTCTTCTGCGCTTTTACTGATTTTATGAAGAGTTTCAGTTACTATTATTGACTGCTGTGATGATTGCTCCCCCTTAACTATAGAATAAAAAATAGCTATTACTGATAAGAACAAAGAACTTAATCCCATAGCAAAACTTATTTTATCGAGTAATTCCGTAGATGTATCAATCCTGATGGTCCAGCTTAATATTAACGCAAATAACAAAAACGCTATCCAATAGATATAGTCTTTCTTCTCAATTCTGTTTAAGAAGCCTTTTACACTTTCCATACTTATCCTCCGTTAATAAATATCTTTAGTACCTTTTATTCTAGTATAACTATCCATTTTAAAATTATCTAAGTAATAGATAGTTATCCCGCTAATAAAGAATCAAAATAGGGTTTTTTAGGAAAAGATAAAATGTATGCTGTGAATAGTTTGATATAATGTTAAAGAGTTATGTAAAGTATTGGAAGATGCATCTAGTGAAAGACATCATATAAATAATAGAGTAATAGGAGTAGGTAGGTATGGATTTCGGTTTTTTTGAAGGCTTTAAAATGGGGTTGGACTTACTATGGTCTATGTTAACTGCCGAACCTTTATTAACCCTAGGGATAATAGTATTTTTTGGTGGTCTCCACCGGCTTCCTGGTCAGATTCCAAAGCCCAATTTAAGACAGAATTAATTCTTTTTGCTTTTCCCCAATTTGACTTTTGTCCATTTAGCGTTGGGTCACCTTGAATGAGTGTCGTTGAATAACCATGTCAAGGTCTGCATGGCTAGGTTTACGTTTGGTATCTGATCTTGAGTCATCTACTATTTGGGAAATCGCAACCGCGATTTCATCATTTAACGGTAATTTTTTCAATATCGCATTCTCCTCTTGTTTCTCTTTTAATTGAGTAGATTGTATTTCGTGAAAGACCTACTTCACGATGAATGTTCATCACAGTTGTCCCCTTATTGAGTAATTCCACAACACGGTCATAAATTACCTTGTCTTTCCCTTTAGCACCGGCATGGTATCGTTTTTGACCACCTTTGTAAGTACCACGTTCTTTTGCAATTTCAATACCTTCCCTTTGTGCCGTCTTTATACGGTTCCTGTCTTCATCCACCATCCAAGAAAGAAGTGTTAACACTAAATCAGAAACAAGCTGCCCTACACCTTCTAGTTCCTTATATATGCGGGTGTCAAGGATTGGCATGTTTAATACAACAATATCAATATCTTCATCAATCATACTCTTCCATTCATTCAGAATTTCTTTCTTATTTCGTCCGAATCGACTTAGATTATGAACAACAAATACATCGCCAAAACGCATATTGGACCGCATTTCTCGATAAGCTGAAAGAGAAAAATCTTTTCCCGATTGCTTATCACAGTAAATTCTTTCGCATCCATATGCTCTCAATTCCTTTAGGTATTGATCTAAGTTTTGATCATCCGAACTTACCCGTGCATACCCAAATATCAACTTTCACTTCACCCCACAATGAACAACCCTGTTTGAACAGCTATTCCATTGATTTTACTACATTCTTATTTGTTCTCATATAGTCTACTTAAAATGAACAATTTCTGAAAAAATAAAAAGCCGCCTTAAGGCGGTCTTGTAATCAAGAATGAACAATCTCTTTTTGTACCTCTTTCAACAATACTTTGATTCCATTGGGACTTAATACAATGTTTCCAAATCGTTTATTTTTGTCTGTGACTTCTCCTGTGATAGCACAAGCCATTTCATCTTTAAATTTCTGCAGAATGATAAGGTCACCTTCAACAAAAATCTCAACACGATCTCTTTCCTTTATATCCAAGGCTCTACGAAGCTCTTTTGGAATTACGATCCTTCCAAGGGGATCCGTTCTCCTCACAACGCCTATACTTTTCATGCTCAACCATCCTCGCTCTTAATTTTTCTAATTTAGACATCAAATACGCCTAACTCGACCATTGAAGGTATTTTTCCAATATTCATTTGTCATATCAGCAATTGCCACTCCTGTAGAATCTTGAGCCCCTATAAACTTCCCATTACCGACATAAATACCAACATGTCCATCCGTTTTATAAGTGTCAAAGAATACTAGGTCACCAGGCTTCATATCATTCGGAGAAACAGGTTTCCCTAGATGTTTTAAAGTTTCAGTGCTGGTGGAAGATAACGGACCTAAGTTGACACCTACTTGAGCAAACGCCCAATGGACGAAGCTAGAACAATCAAAGCGTCCTCTTGATATGTCATTTTGATTCCTTCCCCCACCAAAGACATATACTGAGTTTCCTATCCACTTACGCCCAACGTCCACGACTTCTACACCACTAAGCCCTTCTGTACCACCAATTGCGACATACCCTTTCACATAAGAATCGGCAAAGCCCAACACTTCTTCTACATACCAATCTGCATGATTGTAAGCAAAGACTGCTTCCCGAATACGCCCTTCAGCTGCCCCGTTTGCAGCCAAGTATTTTGCTGCGGCAAATATCGCATCTTCTAAATCATTGGGATCTGCTTTTCCGTCTCCGTCACCGTCAACGCCATAGCCCCCATACTTCGCAATTACAGAAGGGTTGGTTAATTCAGACTGTGATATATTCCCTCTTCCTAATCCACCACAAGAGGGATGGCCCCAGCCAACCCATGTGCAAGGCATGAACTGCAAATGCCCAGTTGCCCCTGCTGGTGAGATCATCGGCTGGATGGTGGAAAAACGGGTCTCTACACGATGGTGGGCTGCAAGGAGATTCCACGGAACACCATATTTTTCTTGAGCAGCCATATAGATAGGAATGAATATAGCCGGGATTTCATTCAAACCAATTTCAGAAATATCTCCACCCCAAAATCCCCCGCCTTCAGGCTTCGATTCTTCCCCACTTGAAGCAACGATAAGTACCATTGCTAGGATTATACCCGCCACTAGGACCAAAACGGCGGCCCCCCCTAATATGACTGGCCAACCCAATTTTATAGTTGCTGCTGTACCAGCTTTCTGTGCAGCCTTTTTAACAACTTTTTTTCCAGCTTGTTTTGCAGCTGCCTTCCCTGCAGCGCCTGCAGCATTTTTTAAGGCAGAACTCCCGTCAGTTTCATAGTTGTCATTTGGATCATTAGTTTGGGACATTCACTCTCACATCCTCTACTTTCCATTCTCCATTGACCTGACGGACACCAAGCAAATACCAATCTTCTATATTTGTACTTGTGCCATCCGTTGCTTTTGCGCTTCCCTTTACAATGACGTTCCAGCGCACAACTGAACTGCTGGAATTAACAACAGGCGTAACCTTTGTTTCAGTGACTGTTAAATAGGACCGGTCTAAAGGCTCCCTTCTCATATTTGTTTTCATTTTTTCAAATAAAGAATCTGTCATAAAAGGCTTTGCATCTTCTAAATATTTCATCGGATCATCTGCATTATAGGCATGGAATGCTTTTACAAAAGCAACTCCGACTTCTTGCGTCTTAGCCAATTCCTCTTCGGAAAAATTCTCATTTTGATCATACTCATTCTTATCCATCGCGGTCGTATCTACAGTTTCACTTGAAGTTACGGAATCGACGGTATGTGCCGATTCCGCGCCATTACGAGATTCATTTTTCTCTGCTCCGGCTTCTTCTGTACCTAAGCTGCGGAATATAAAAGTTGCGGTAAAACCGATAACAAGAAACACTACAAGGATGAAGCAAAACAGTTTGATCCGATCTGATTTACTGTTGTGAATATCCCAACCAAACATAAGATTCCTCCTTATTCCTCGTTTCGATTCTCCCTATTCCTATTAGCATTAATCTGTTGCTCGGCCTCCCATTGGGTTATCGGCCTATCATTTTGTCTGGCATTTTCTATTATCCGATTAACATTTACCTGCTCGCGGTTCTGACGAGTGGTTTCTTCATTTCTTTGAGTAACATTGTTTTCTGTCACTCTATCATTTCTTTCTGTAACTTCATTGGTGATTCTGCTGTTATTTTCATTGGAAGTGTGACTTCTATTCACGGTTTCCTGGATGTTTCTCTCTGAACTTTCATTCGATGCTCGATTTCTGTTTACTGTCTCCTGAATATTTCTTTCCGAATTTTCATTGGATGCCTGATTTCTGTTCACTGTTTCCTGAACATTTCTCTCTGAATTTTGGTTATTGGCGACATTACGATTAATGTTATCTTGCGAAGTTCTTTGTTCCGTTGTATTCTCGAATCCCCTGCGCTCTGTAAGCTGATTTTCTTGTCGCTGATTTAATTTATCTTGGTGAGAGTGCTGATTTAATAGATTAACATTACGGTCAGACTGCTGACGTTCAACAAGGTCGGCATCCTGGAAGTTTGGACGCTCCGTAGATGCTGCTGATTCACGTTGTGCATCCCTTAATGACTGACGATCGACCAAAGGAGCATTTGATACGTTATCGGTCCCTAAACGGCGTCGGCGTAAATCATCAATGTTCGTCACATTGGTATTACCTGATTCCCTTTGACTTTCCGGAGTACCCGAACCGTTTTGCCGTTCCATAAGATTATTGCTGTTAGGGGCATTTTCTATATTTGCGCGATTATGCAATTGATTCTTATATCCTTCTTGGCCTTCCTGAAATTCTGAACCTCCCCGATCCATCAGCGCAGCTGCTCCTGCAGCTGCTGAAGCTAATTGCTCCTTGTTTTGACCCAGCTGATTTTTGCGATCCGCAAGTCCAATTTTCCCTTGAGGTTTAGGACCATTATTCCGATTAGTCAATGGTTGATTGTGTACTCGTCCATTCTTTCCGTCAATCCAGTCTTTACCCTGGCGCATCTTGTTCCGGGCCTGACTATATTTTTGCTTATAGCTCTGAAGCGTCTGGCCAGTGCTACTTTGAACATTATTTGCAGCTGTAGACACCATACTAAACAAATCTTTTCGCTTTGCCCAAATACCTACAAAACATATAATTTGAAGGATCATCATCCCTAAGTAACCTAAATCTGACGATTCTGTCGCACGATAAAGAATGGCAGAAATCCCAAACAAGATAGTGAGAAGCAAGGCAATGGCTATTTTCATCAACTGCGCATGAAGTAATTTCATTGCCCAATCTACGGCAGTCTGTTGCCAACGCGGCACTAGGGCCATTAAAAGTGGGACTGGCGCAAAAAGCGCTAGTGCCAAGAAAACAAGCTGGAACAATATAATAGAACCAGAAATCATTAAAAGGAAAACACCTATGATTGTATTGCCGATGAACAATAACGGAACAAAGGCTGAACGCTGACCAATTCCATCAATCGACATCATAGTATTTTCTTGATTTTCAACTTCTTCTTTAGCTTGCTGTTCTCTGTCTTCAGCATTTAGAATCGGATCGATGTTAAGCAGCTTATCAACCCGTCCCTCATCTACTGATGTAGTACCATATTGCATTAGCATATATGGCTTCTTGACCATCAGGTCAAACATCTGATTGCGGACAGTCGCAATCCCTTCCTCTGAAGAATAAGAAGAACCAGGATTAACGATACTTGCAGAAACACCCAAAATATCGCTTTGAAGTTGGCTAGACCATTCGTTTAAGCCCCCTAATACTTTACCTGCGTTTGAAAAGAACCCTAGTGAGAAAACAAATATAACTAAAGCAGAAATTAAACCACCCCACGCCCTACTGCTCTCTCGTTTAACCATTCCAACATAGGTAGCCCATGTTCCTACAAGACATAAGATAAAAGTAATCAGCAATGGCCAAAGTCCATTTGATAAAAAACCACCTGAACCAAAGCCCGCAATGCTTTGTATAGATGTTCCAATTTCATCGACTACGTTTGAAACAAAATCTAGCTGAAAAGCTTCTTGTACAATCACCATCGTAAAATTCGCCAGTAAAATATTGAGCTGCCAAATAGCGTTAACGATCTCCATCAGTGCAATATAAATTTGCTTACCTGCTCCATCAGCCCAATTCCAAGGCATCCAATCTCCAGCAGTATCTACATAGGTGTCTAATTCGTAATGATGTTGAGGATATTCGTTATACTCAAGTTGAACTTCACCAATCGCTCCTGTTTCACGATCTTGAGGAACAAGATTATCTTGCAAGCTATCAGCTGAAGCAGGTATTTGCACTGAAACAAGCACAAAGACAGCAACAACCAATGCTCTCAGTGCTTTTTTCATCACTTATGCAACTCCTTTAGCACTTCAGGCTTAAGGTCACCGATCAATGTTTCAAAGTTCCGAAGGTCACTATACGAAGTCCTTTTCCAACCACTATCAGTATTGATTACTTCCATCCGTTCAGTAACCATACTCTCTTTTTCTGGATGCTCATAAATCACTTCGTAAAAATAGCGATCTTTATTAACTTTCCACTCGGTTAACTTATAGTTTTCTATCACGAGTTCATTATCTGCCTTATCCTCGGGATCGAGAGCTTTAGATTTTTCATTAAGAAGTTTCAGCATTTTAGATTGATCTTTTTGAACTTCCGCTTTAACCCATTCGATTGGAATATTAGACGGCCCTTGGCCGTTGTTGCTGCAAGCTACAGCAACAATAAAGACGATTGACAAAACGACGGGCAACCAAGCTTTCCTCATATAAACACCTCCGTCTCTGTCTCATCGTCCTCTTTTTCAAGAGCAATCTGCCCAGCATAATGACTCAACTTTTCTTCTTCCTGTTTTTCAGATGGTGGTCGTGTATCAAAGGCATCGAACAAGTCTGTGAATAATGCGTTAACAGATACGACCCCAACACGGCCCGTAATGTCCTGGAATAGACATTGCCCATTTTGAAGCTCCCTTAACGTGGAAGCATTATATTCAGTATGTTTCAGATTTAATAAGGAAAGAACATTTTCAATTTCTTTCGGATCGGTACTGCGAAAAGCAAACTTCATACCAATATTGTTTTTCATCTTTTCATCCAATAAGTCATTCGCATTCTGAGTAACAAAGTAAATACCTGCATTCATTGAGCGCCCCGCCCGGACCATTCGTGTAGCCAAATGGCTTCCCTGGCTGGTATTTAAAACGGCCCATGCTTCATCCAACAGCACAACCTTGAAAACGCTGCGGTTTGAATAAATGAATTTTAATGCGAAAGATGAAATAGGAAGCATCATGGCCACGGACAGCATTTCAGATAGACTGTACTTCTCCGGGTTAGTGTCTGGCGCAGGAAGCTCTAAGTTTTGTATCTGCAGTACATTTAATGCTGTCTCAAGACTGATGGCCGAATGGCGGTCCCCATCTCCGAAAAGCAGCTGTGCAAACGATAATTCGCTAAATGACCGAATATGCTCTCCTAGCTGTCTCGCTATTTCATCTTCACTGTTTAACAACTCGTTCATAACCTTTGTCAAAGAAGGCTTTTCAGCTTCTGCAACTGTCCGGACTGCATGTGTCAGTTTAGGGAATCTTTGAGAATCATCCAACCGCACACCTGTAAGGAATGTCAGAATATCCAATGCCAGTGTGATAGATTCTTTAATGTCCTCATGTATTGAGAAGGGGTCCAAACGCCCTTTATCTTCTAGCTTAGTAGAAAGGGAAATGATGTTAACATGCCCCGATAAATCATACAGATCATCCCCCCAGTTACCACGCTCACCCTTAGGGTCAATCACTAATGCTTTACCGCCCGACAGAACAGAAAGATAGGTAATTAAGTTGGAGCTAAATGATTTCCCTCCTCCTAATGAACCTAAGAATGCAGCTGAAAGTGCATTAGTCTTTGTTCCTCTAATTCCTTGAGCCGCGCGGTTTGGCATAATATAGACAGGTTGATCGAGAATACCTGTCGTTCCAACAAAGAAACCTTCACCATCCCCTAGCTGTTTAGTCGCTCCAAACATACCGCCTGAAACAGCTGCTGGCTCCATATAATGAATGTAATCTTTCACATATCGCTTGGCCCCAGGAAGAAATTCATTGAAGGCCAACCACTGATCCCCGTAGGGCTGCTCGACCTGAAACATCATATCTTGATAATGATCTTTAATCGTATCGCAACGGCGCTTAAGTTCATCTTCATCTTGAGCCGAAACAGAGAGAATAATTGATGTTTTAATAAGGGGCATTCTTGACTTCTGTAAGTGCGCCTCTAACTCATGAGCTTCCTGTCTCCCCTCAAGAACATTTAGCCCCGTATCATTCCCTGTCTCTCGCGCATGTCGATCTTGATCCTTTAACTCCTTTTGTTTGTTGCGAACGGCAGACAAAGCCTTTCGATTCTCTAAGGTCTCTGTACGGATGCTGATTTCTACAGGGAAATCTAGGCTCTGAATACTATAAATCCATTCCTCATTAGGAAACTCCATCTCATAAGGAACATTTGAAATGGTCAAAAATGCAACATGCCCTTCTTTTTCATCACCTTCATGAATTTGCTTTAAGATCAGACTGCGTTTAGGAGAATCGTCAACAAACCCTTCTGTCAACCGAAGCACATCATGATATAAGGGGCGACGTACCGTTATGTTTCCATCTTCAAACTCTTTATGATGGACAGTGTATGCCGGGCTCCAATTTTTAATAAGAGGCGCCTTTCCAATCCCTCGGTAGAAGTTACGCCTAATCAGCCACTGAATGGATTCTTCATTAACCGGCTCGGCTTTAAGGCGAGAATGGACCTTGTTATACACTCGGCGCTCTGCTTTTCTGTAACGATCAATCTCACCTTCTATAATATCTGGCGTATCAAGTCCAGATGCTGCATTGACACCACCAATAAATTCTTGCCAGGCTTCTTTTAGATCCTTCAGAAACGAATTTTTCTTTGTATTCTCAGGTTTTGGGAGTTTCACACCGATATAGAAACGGTACTCTGTCCCTTCCTTTCCGAGCAGCCGTTCTAATTGAATGGCTGCATCATCAGTATGTTTTTTAGCTGCTTCTTTTAATGGTCCAGATAATCTGCTTTTAAATCTCTCATGCTTTTCTTGAATGGATTGAAAATTCGGAACAACAAGCATATGTGTATCCATATTGATTTGCCAAAAAAAGGCTTTTATCTTAGTGAAAATATAGTCTTTTTCATCATCAGCAAGAAAATCATAATTATATCCAGCAAGCTGATAGTACGACCAGCAAGATCCATCTTGAGCAAATACAAGGTTGTCTTCAAAGTATTTAACCGGAAATTCGATGTTCATCAGCTTCACCTTCCTTTTCGTGATAGCTTAACTCACGGTAACTTATAGGACTCGCATACTTGTAAGGCTTTTTGCTGCTGGTTATCTCTTTATAGCGATTACGGTAATGCGGATCTAAGTGGTATTGCGCCACCCGCAAAAAGAATCGGTGCGGCGCTTTACCATCAAGTAATTGTTTCGTGAAAAACCAGGAAAACAAGCCCGGCAAAAAGATGTACTCAATCAACCCTAAATCAATTAAACTTAGAGGGGGGATACGGTTTAGGCACCAAACTAAAATGAATCCTCCTGCAAAGAATCCTATCTGTCGATACGTGAGAGGTATCGGCAGAGGGATATCTTGAATCCCATACAATACTTTTTCTACTTTCCAGACACTGTTGTAGGTTCTTAGAATTTTAGGCTTCATAGATTACGCTCCAAAAACGGTTTCCCAGAGCTTACTCCCAAGATCTTTTACACTATCCGGCGTGAACACGAAAACCCCTACAACCATTGCAAATACGGCAAATCCTACAAACTTAGAAAACTCCCTTTTCACCAAAAAATAAATTGCGACAGCCCCGATAATGACCAAGAACAAAGCACCAATTTGAGTAGAAAACCATTCTTGAATATTTTCTCCGAAATTCATTCTCTATCATCCTCCTGATTATTGGTGATCAATCTCTTTTACTAACCAGCGATCCTCTTCCTTGGTGGCAGTTATATGATAAGGATAGACAACTTGGGCTTTCGATTGATTCTCAACAAAGACAACATCCGCAAAAATATCAAAATTGCTCTTATCCTGGCTTTCTTTGACTATGAATTTTTTCACATCTTGAAAAGTCATGATGCCATTCAAGGATTGAACATCATTTTCTTTAACATAATAAGACAACTCTTGAGGAGTACCGGTTGTATAAACTTTAAAGAAGGTGTCGAGGAAGGTTTTTACTTCCTCCTGAAGTTCTGAATCACTAACCTCCCCCTCTTCATTAAGGTTTATGTCAGCAGCTAACACGGGCTTTGTTGGCTTAGAAACAAAGTATGGAACCTTATTAACGACAAACGATTGGCCATCGGTCTTAACAGGAACGACAAAATATTTTTCATATGGTCCTGCTTTCTCTTCCTTTGCTTTTGGCGGCTCCTTCTTTTCCTTTTTCGCTACCTCTACAGCCTTTGGGTCTGGAGGTGTTACTTTTGACAATCCGTGCAGAATGCGAAGCGTGACTAGCGCTGAATCTCCACCAGTCTCTTCTACTTTCCAAATTTGAGACTTTGCCAGCTTACTATTCCATTGCATGCCTTCAAAAGCTACCCCAGCTTGTTCATCTAATCCACTGGCAAGGAATGGCGATAAACGTTCCACCCTGCTCTGTCTGGCTTTATCCGTGTTTTCCCAATCAAAATAATGGACCGCAAAATTCTCGGCGAATGTCTGGCCACCTTCGCCAGCTGCAAGATTAACTTTCTTTACTTCTTCTTTTGGCTGCGCATCTGCCTCAGTCGATCCAGCCCCAGCATTGCCTACTCGAACAATGGCAACAACGGAAAGGAACAACACGAGCGTAAATCCTGTCCAAAAAGCACCCTTTATCAACTTCTTCCTGAATACCGTTTTCGGATATTCACGCTTTTTCATGCTTGCCCTCCTTTACTTCATCATCTCGTTCATCGTCTGTTTCCTGCGCTCTTTTTTCTTGGCTTCTTCTCCTAGCGCCCAAACGGCAATGCAAACGAAGATGAATAGGCCGATAGTGGCCCAGATTCCATGTTCAGCGTAAAAATATTTCACCCACCCGATTACATCGTCTGCCGCTTCTGCAAACGGAGGATACTGATTGTACGCAAATTGAAACAGAAAATAGCCCAGCAATATAATTAATGCGAATATTAAGAAAAATCCAAGCAGTCTTTTGCCAAAAGAGAGCAACATTTCTTTAAGGGTACTATCAGATGATGGGGAACCACGCTTAACCTTATAGCCCAAACTTTATCACCTCCTTTCATGGATTTACAAAAAATTACATTATTCTATTCTATACGTTTATACAAGCTGTAAAGTTTCTCTGGATCACTAGAATTAGACGATTTCCAAATAGTACCATACGGAGTGGATATAACATCATCATACGTGGCAAAAAGTAGTGATCCGCCAATCTTTTCTAACTCTCTCGAATCAGCTTTTTTCGCATTGAGCATTAACTGATTTCGTTCTGTCTCATTGTTTGAAACAAAGAGCACACGAACGATTCTGATAGCTTCCCCGAATATAGCATCATTTTTGAAGGTTCCTTTTCTCACATACTCGTTGTAACGCCGTACCTTATTCATGGTCACATCAATTCGCTGCCGGCTTCTTTCTAGCTCAACTAAAAATAGAATTTGTACTTTCTGTTCATTCACTGTACGCTCCAAAACAAAAGCTCCATCCGGACGAATCACAGTTGTTGAAGACTGGCGATCCTTCCCCTGTTTATCCTTCGAAACTTCACCATAATTCCGAAAGGCTCTCCTTTCAGAGAAATATTCTTTGAAAGTAAACAATTCATCTTCACTGGAAGCGTAAGCTGCCTGAATATGTGACATCCTGAGTGAATGAAAAACATAGGTTGGGGTTCGCTGCGTCCAGCGCGCATCCCAATCAGCTTCGCCTAAAATCTCTTTCACCTCTTGGACCCCTTTGGTATCCAAGGTGTACACCAGCCTGTCATTTCCTCTTGTAGACGCTTTAGCTACCGGGAAGGACTTTATATACCCCTCTCCTTCTAATGCCTTCATTTGACGCGATATCCACGCTCTGGAGTATGGTTTTCCGTCAGCATGAACAAATATATATTTTTCAAGATACTCCACATCTGCAAATACAAGATCATGTAATGAAACGAATAGTTGTTCCTCTATTTCTCCAATTCTTTTGACCATAAAAAATCCCCCTACACCAACAAATCATCAATGCTGATTTCTTTTTTCTTTTCATCATCCGAATCCCTCTCTTCTCGATCATCAAGCTGATTTAAAATTTCATTAGGTTCTTTTTCAACTTCCGCTTGCACCTGATCTTCGTTTAACAAGGAATGTTCCACTGTGTTTTTTCCTGCTGTTTCTTCGG
Organism: Cytobacillus sp. T106; assembly: GCF_040492155.1. Taxonomy (NCBI): domain Bacteria; kingdom Bacillati; phylum Bacillota; class Bacilli; order Caryophanales; family Bacillaceae; genus Cytobacillus; species Cytobacillus sp. T106. The sequence continues at coordinate 28,695 of NZ_JBEUMK010000018.1, forward strand.
ATTCTTCATTTTCCACTCCTTTCACTTTACTCAAATGTTCTTTTCCTATCAATACATGACCCTCTTTAGGTTCATCCTCAATAGTTTCAATAGCAGCCGCAGCTTCTTCTATTTCCGCCTCGGCAACTTCATCGGAGACCAATACAGAATCAATATCATGCATAATTTCTCTTTCTTCCTCGGCTGATTTAAGTTCTGAACCAGAGGAGAGATCTTTCTTTTCATACTCCATGGCTTCATCAATCGTCCGTTTTTTCATTTCGGGGATAGAGCTTTCATAAAGGGCAGCTCCAGGAGCCTTCATCCGAAGTAAGAAAGGACGTGTACGCTCATTGGCCACCTGCATTCTCATATAACCATGAAACGGCTCAATATTAAGATAATCACTATCATTTAAAACCTCTGAAGGCATCGAGCGATTGACAGCCTGGGCATCCTCCGGGTTTCCTAACCTTAGTGAAACAAAGGTTCCGAAGTTCCGAAAGATGGCATCCGATACTTCGGAAGGCACTTGCCCTTTCAAGCCTTGCATACCAAGTATGATAGACGTTTTATATTTCCGGAGTTCGGAGGCAAAGGATTCTATTGCATCTGTGCTATGTTCCATCAAAGTTGGGGCTTCATCAACCATTACAAAATGATAAGGTAATTGATCTCGTTCTGCTGCAGGGGTATCAGCCCTGCTTTTTCCTGCAAGCTCTGCAAAAGTCAGACACATAGATCCAATTAGCTTCTTTTCATCACTTGTTAGTTCAGACAAATCCAAAAGAGTGATTCGGCCCTGATCCATACTTTCGCGGAAGCGCAATCCATTGGTTTGAGCCCGCAGCATTTCCCCCAAAACTCCCGATAAAGTGATCTTCCTTAACTTATTAAGCGTGGAATTGGTTTTTTGCTGAAGCTCCCGGTCCTGAAGCCCCTGTAAATTCGAGAAATACAGATATAGATCGTTTTCTATAGGATCTTCTCTATTCAATCTTTCAAGCACACTTTCACGATAATCCGGGTCGCTCAATAACCTCTGTAGATTCGGCAAACTCGCTTCCCCTATTCGCTGCAGCGCAATGCCGCCATTAAGAAAGTTATCATCTATGTTCGGACCCCAAAAATCCTTCCATGTCCGTTTTAAAACATCTGCAACTGTTTGAGCAATTTTATCCTCACTTGTCGTAAAGTCCACATCATAAACATTGAAGGGAATCTCACCTTCTGAAAACTTTATATATCGGACCAGATGCTGTTTTTCAGGAGGAATCCTAGCTGCAATGTCCTGGCATAAATCACCGTGAGGATCTATCACTGTCCCACCGATTGCATTTCCTGCGCCATCAAGATTAATTAAATCCTCCACCAAGTTATACATAGCTGTCGATTTTCCCATCCCCGACATTCCAATAAAAGCTGCATGATATCGTAATGTACCAAGATCAAACATGACAGGATAGTTCTGGCCATGATAACTGTGCGTACCAAGTGGAATGGCCAGATTAGGATCAAATGATGCCTGTTTCACTTCTTTGGGCAAAGGGGTAAATCGCATTTTCAGCCTGTTTAACTTATTATTTTGAACCCTTTCACTGGGTAGCCGCATGATGGCAGCCATTTCTTCAGTTCCTAAAACAACATGCTTTTTCTTTCTCTCCATTGAATAAATCCGTTTACGAAACTCCCACCTAAACAAAGGACGGATAATACGGAACCACCACCACTCACGACCATATAGCTGATTCAAGCGCCCACTGGAGAATGTACCAATGGAACCTTTCGTGCTTTTTATTAACAGCTTTGCATCCTTCTGATCCCGGCCAAATGCAACGACCTTTATTCCAAGCCGCGACAATGTTCTAGTCGATTTGCCCTCAATAGCTGACAAATAAAGCTCATTATCCTTTTGAAGAGTTTCATCCCTTTCCCCCTGCTTATGAAACTGGCGAACAATACCTCTAAAACTCTTCTCTGTTCCATAAGCTGGCTTGACCAGAAATTGCATATGAATCTCCTGGTCATCCTCCAGACTATCAAGAAACTCTATTAACTCTGCTTGCGTATCAACCACTTCGTTATGATAAGTTTTAATCGGGACAGTCCAGTGGCTTTCAGTGAACAGCTTGGTTCCAGCATGAGGACGAGAGAAATCAATGGTATGGTCCTGAACTTCAAAAATTTCTACTCCCGGATGCTCTGCGTAAAACTTACTTTTAAACGCCTTTCCAATATGTTCATCCGGAACCCAAACAAAGAACCGGATATCATTCTTAGTGGCAACGATCTCCCAACTAATCCATTCCTGCTTAATAATTCTCCTGTACCATGGCCGCTGCAAAAAGCTCAGCATTGTGGCCCAGGCAGTTTCATCTTTAAAATACAAGATCTTAGAATCCATCGTTGTCTTAAGCTCATAAACTTTCCCCTCGCTAGGTATCAAAAACGGCAACAAATGGAACCTCAAACAGCCTCACCCTCCTCTAGATATTCTCAATAAAATCATCAAATTATCAATTACATTATTGCCCCCAAAAAACTAAAACCATCTTTCTAACTCCGATCTACACCATAAACCTTATTCTCTACCCACTCAAAATCCCTGGAACTTATCCCTTGAACTTTACTCTTTTACTCACTTGAACTCACTCTCTTGAACTTACTTACTCTCTCTTACACTCACTTACTTACTCACTACTCTCTACTCACACTCACACTTAACACACACACACACACACACACTCACTTACTCTCTAACTTACTACTCACCACTCCCCCCACTACTAATATCATTTGAAATCAGGTAAGTGGGTTAATTATCTAAGGTCCTGCCAAATGGTCACGGATTAACGCTCTATCGATCCGTGACCATTTGGCAGGACCGGCCCCGGTTTGAGCACCCAAAAAAGTAAATTAGATGTTAAAAGTAAGGAATAGTATTAATTAACAATTAATTAAATGTCTATTTGTCTCTATACTAACAGTTTGGGAATAATATACAACAGGACGCAGGTCCCATTTTTTAGGAGGTTAATGATATACATTCGTACTAATATTGAAAACTAATACAACTACAAAAACCTGGCGAAGAAAAGTATTAATTGAATCTTTGTTACTCAAAAAAATAAGATTTATATCCATCACCTATAAGGATGATCAAAAGAATAGTAAAACATTAAAATACATCCAGAACTCCCATGCATAAAAAAACTAATAATAGTAATTCTAAAATAGAAACATTAAGCAGTTACAATGTCAGAGCCAGGAAAAGGATACTATAGACATGTATTGGCAGACTGGCTCATTAACCGGACCTTGATAAAGGCTGCGATTCAGACCGGAGCAGCTTGTCCATTTCAGCGTGCAGCAAACTATCGAGCGCAGGGAATTCTAATGGCTTGCCTGCAGGGAAATGAAAAGGATTAGGCAGCAGTTCAGCAAATGACAGTTGGACCTGCTGGATCTGCTTCCTCCGCAAATGAAGTAAATACTTGAAAATCATGCTCCGGCTGCTAATTTTCGTAATCGCTCCCCTTCCTCGTCCACTGGTGCGTTTTACAATACTTTTAGAGCGTTTAATCACTTCTTTAAGAGAAGAAACGGCCAGTCCGAAGGTTTTGGCAAGCGTCGTCAAAGAAGCCTCTAAAAACGGCGTTTCAGGGCTTAGGTGTTTTTGGATATAGGTTAGAATGTCTTCTTCCCATTCTTCGTAATGGGACCTCTCACGAACCTCCCGGTCTTTTTTAAATTTATACCACCCTTCCCGGCCTTGGAATTTCGCCTTTCCATCTGTCCATAGAGTAAGCAAGTTTTCGGCATATGAGCGCTTTACGCCTTTGTACTTGCCGGAATAGGCACTTTTTAATATCCGTTCAAATTCGCGTTTCAACAAAGGTTGGGACAAGCGGCTATTGAATTCATCCAGTTCATCATAGGCCTCTTCAAATGCCCTTCCACTGGCATAGTTGGCCAAGGCAAGTGTCATAATGGCATTGTTTCGGCTCGCACCGTGGTAACCTTGTTGAATGTCTCGAGCGTTAATGAGGGCATGATACCAGTCTGTTTGCGTATAAGCCAATTCCTTACCGTTCGGGTTTTGCACCAGCTGCAGGAAGGCACCCTTTTCCTGTTCTTCAAATTGTTTCGACCAGGAAATCAGCTGTACGGTATTGGCTGGCTGATCGTAGAAGTCCAAAATATTGTCTTCTGATGGTATACGATAAAAGCCGAATGGTGTGCAATTCAAATCAAGCGGTATATACTTCAATAAAGCTTTTCGGATATTATCAGTCAAGCGTTCTGCTACCCTTAAAGACTTGTAATCTTTTTGTTTATGAATATAAAAAGGCGATTCCAGGACAAAAAAGCATTGAAACCCTCTTGGTGTTTCCAAAAGAAGGTTGGGCCGGGGAAGACCTATCTCCTCGCAGCCTAAATACAGTGCATAAAGATCAACTTCTTTTGTATCGATGTCAAAACCTATGACATTGATCTGCTTAAGATTTTCTCGCACATGTCCTTTAATGATGCGCTTCTTAAAATCATAATAGGTGCCTCCGCGGTATGTATTAGGCGTCCAGTGAGTCAAATGCCGGTATTTATCCCTTAGCGCTTCATACGAAGTAATGATATATCCTTTTCCTTCTGCAAGTTCGGCTTTTGAAGGTGATACAAAGACCGCTCCTTTTCGGCCCGGATTCATATCTTGCTCTGTCTTGCAGGCTTGTATTCTATGTATAGGTTCTCTGGATCCTCTCTGCTTATACATGTGCAGACTGTTATGTGTCATGAATTGCATAATTTCGACAGGAGAAATAACGGTCTTTGCAGCCATGCTATCCGTAGAAATGCTCAAGTGTCACACCTTCTTTTTCATTCGATTCGTAACAGCCCATGTCAGTCTTCCGAAATATTCGAAACATCCTATGTGTTAGATTTTGTTGAAACTAGTATATCGAAATCGTTTTTTGAAAAAGGATGCTCTCTAAGAGAAATGCACCAAAAAAAAAAGGCACTCGAAGCCTAGAGCTTCAAGGGCTGAAAAAAAAGTTCCATTTTTTTTATTATGCAGGTTCCGCTCAACTTTCATTCCGAAAATCACATAATGGTGCATTTTATCTGCTCTCATATTTATAAGAATTTAAAACAAACCCACTGATATCAAGGTTAATAAGAAGACATATGTTTAGTGATAGTAGGCAGGTTCCGCTCAACTAAGTGTTTTCTGGTGCATTTTTGATATACAGGTTCCGCTCAACTTTGAATTTTCCTTCTAAACTGCAACATCAATATGGTATTACCTCGTAGAATCCAATTAAAAGTTGAAAGCCATAGTATTTCATCCTCCACAGGTTCTGCACATATTTTGCACCAAAATAAATATTGGTGCATTTATATTTTTAAAGGCTCCTACTAATAATGCGCGGAATTTATATTATTATTAGTTCTGTGTTTATTAGAAAATGAAATTAGTACTACTGAATGGTGCATTTTCTAATACTGTGCGTAACCTGTGTAGTATTTGGTGCATTTCATCCCAAATAAGCATGATTTATTGTTATAATGATTATCATATGGTGCATTTAAATATGGGTTTTATTCCGTTATCTTATTTCAGAAAGGATGTCTCGCTAATGAAATATGAGGATTTACCTGACCATCTGACTCTGAACTATGAATATTTAAAAATATCTATTTTCGAAGAAGTGAAATATCTATTTAAAGATCGTCCCTACATACTGACCGAATGGAAAAAAGAAGCATATGGAATGACGGAAGAAGAGATGATAAAGCAGGCTCCTGGTAAATCCATGAAAGCGAGTTTGCGGGCTTTGTTCTTTCTTTTTACACAGACTCTATACTCAGAAAAGCTAATCACCAAAAAAATGATTCAGGAAGCAGTCAGTCGATACAAGGAGACCATAAAAATCTTGCTGACAGAGCATTTGATAACTGACTTTCCCGAATATGAAATTAAAATAAGCATGAACAAAGAAAAAATTGATGAGGCTCTCGAACGGGATTTTATTTATGGCAGCATGGATATTGACTATCACTTGATGAGAGACATCGTGACGAAAAAAAAAGAATTTAAAGAAGTCGAACCGGGATTTTTGACAAGTGAAATTATTGATAATAGAGGCAATGTCAGAGGACTCGCTGAACTCAGGCCGTTTGAATCGCAATTGGCTGGAGTAGGCAAAGATCAGCAAGCGATGTGGCTTGAAATGATAGAATCCACTTTAAGCTCCTTGGATGAAATGACAGCCGATTTGTTCGATTTGATTACATACCTTTGGATGGTGTCTCCCAAAACCAGTGATGGATTTATAGAATTCCACAGCAACGATGCTTTACGCCTCAGGAACGTTAAAAAACGAACCTCTAAAGGAAGAGAATTAGATTTCCGGGAAGAGGACCGTTTTAATATTATGAAACGTGTGGCTGCCCTTTCTAGCATATGGGTTTCTTTAGGTGAGCAAAAAGTCAAGGTTATTAATACTGCAGAAATACAAGATAATGAACTTTATAAGTTCAAAGACTTTCAAAAGATGTTTGAAATTGGGAAGATTAGAGTAGCTTACGATAAAAAGACAGGTGAAGGAAAAGGAATCTATGCCGTTCAGGTAAAACCGACATCTATCCTTACTCCTTACTTAGTCGGCCCTAACCAATCCATTGGTATTTTGGACCTTAAAGTCTTTCAATACAGCCATTTTACTCAACGAGAACAGAAGCGTCTGGCAAGGTATCTAAACTTCCAGTGGAAAATCAGAACCATTAAGCGATCTCTCCAGCAGCCATTTAAAGTATCGACGCTGCTAAAAGTAATGGACATTTCATCACGTTATAATGGCGTGCAAATTAGGGATAAATTTGAAACCATATTAGATGAGCTGCAAAAAGATGAGGTCATTAAGACCTGGTCTTACTCGGAAGAAGTTAATGAAACCAAGGTTGGAAAAAAAGGATGGCTCAACCAATACTGGTCTAAACTCAATGTCACCATTTTGCCAACAGATTTGGTAGTGGAGGAAAACCAAAAAAACCTAGGGCTTTATAAAAATCAACACCAACAGGTTGATGAGCGAATCATCCAAAAAATGAATCAGATAAGCCAATCGGATTCTTTCCCTGCGTTCTATAGTTCCTCCATTCATTCTGACAGCAAAGAACAATACCTTGAAGAAATAGAAACAAAGATGGAGGCTGCAGACTTAAATAATGAAATTAAATTTGATGCAAAATTTGAACAGCAGTCCTTTCACTTTATAGATAATCAGCAAAATATTACCTTGGACCCTGAAACAATGAAAGAAACAATCGACTCTTTAGGCATTAGCATCCGTCAGGCAGCCAGCGAAATAGGCATTGCCCATACAACCCTTTCTCGTTATATACGAAAAGAAAGCAAGCGTCAGAATAAAAATAATGACACTAAGATGCTTATTTGGTTAAAAGAAAAGATTCCGGTATAGATAATGTTTCACACTCATCATAACCGACAATTTCTGAAATTAAAGAACTAAAATCTTTCATATCAAAATTTGCTAAGTGTATCTCTGAGATAAAGGTATTCCCAAAATCATTTAAAAGACTTCTAGGAATACGATATTTTTAAGATTAACAAAAGGTTCTCGCAATCTTTTCGGAAGGGGTTCCGAAAACAATAGGAACTGATACCCGTATTAAACCGTTTAGAATACCTTTAGTCCATTGGCCTTTCTAAAGGGCTAGTATAGGAATGCAAAGCTTATTTGTGGCTTTCAATGACAAGCCATACACTTCCAATTTTATTGTATTAGGAAGCCAACTTTGAATACAAAACAACCAAGGGCAGATTCATACAATCTGTCTTTTTTTATTCTCCCTTATTTGAACATAAATATATATATGTTAATGTATATATAATTGTTCATATAAATATTTATGTATATAATTATATGTATGTATATAAAATTAATATGTTTTTATTTAAAAATTAGAAGGCAATAATATCGATTTAAACTTTTTTTCATTACCAAATCACACATACACGTATATATGTATGTGTATATTAATATTTATATAAATATTAATATTGATATATTAGAAGGATATACTACAAATTTAACCTGTGTGTTTTTTTATGATTACCTTTACATAAACACCAATGTATATATTAATGTAAATGTAAATAATTTTAGTTGATGTTCACAGGTTAGAAGGTTTGTACTACCGTGTTAAACTATCTATCTTTTTTAATGTTACATTTTACAAACCTATTAATAAATATGTAAATATATATATATACATTAATAGATTAGAAGGTATATACTACAGATTTAAGATTTTATTTGCAACACATACTCATATATATGTTAATATATATGTAAATGTTTATAAAACGATTAGAGGTGGAATAATATGGCCAAGATAATAACAATCGGGCTTCAAAAGGGCGGGGTCGGAAAAACGACCACAGCTGGAACGCTTTGCTACTTGTTGGCAGAGGATGGCTATAAGGTCCTTGGGGTAGATATGGATTCACAGAGCAACCTTTCCAATTTACTCACGCAGCACGACGATACTTATTTTGAAGGAAGCACTGTACTGGAGGCAATCGAAGACGGAGAAGTAGAACCGTACATATATAAAGTGACTGAAAATCTCCATGTGCTGCCTTCAGATGATTATCTGGCAACTTTAGCCAAGTTTCTTTACACCGAATGGAAAGGAAGAAATCAATCGCTCGCTCTACGTGAGCTGTTGGATCAGGTACGAGATAAATATGATTATATTATCATTGATACGCCTCCATCGCTATCAGAACCAATGGTCAATGCCATCTGTGCCTCTGATTATGTTGTAGTATTGGCTGAAAGCTCCAAGTGGGCATTTAACGCAATCCCTCGATTTCTGGAAACGGTCGAATTTAGCCAGCAGAACATCAATCCAAAACTAAAGGTGGCCGGGATACTCCGCACCATGAATGATGTAAGGCGCGCAGACTCAAAAGCGTTTGTTGAGGTCATTGGAGAGGAATATCCAGAGTTATGCTTTGATGTAGTCATCAGAAGGAAAGCTTCCACAGGGAGAATCTCATTAGAAGGGCTTTTTGATAACAAAGAGCTTAATCAGGCACTGGATCAATATCAAGAATTTTATAAGGAGTTGTTGCAACGTGTCTAGAGCAGATGATATCAAAAGTAAGATTCAAAATACTAAAAGGAGAGACCCACGTGGAAGTCTTATGGGTCCTGCTCCAATTGAGGAAGAGAATAAAAAGGTTGATGTTAATGATACCATTAACATTAACAATAATGTACATGTAAATAATAATGAAGATGGAAGCTTGCTGAGTGAGCTAGTATCCGGGAAAAAGACAAAAAAGAAATCTGACACACTAATCAATTCCGGAATCTATTTCGAGCCTGATGTTTATGAAGTTCTCCAGTCACTCGCCAAAAAGGGTGGACGCGGGGCAAAGTCCAGGATCGTAAATGAATCATTGCGGAAAGAGTTTATTGCTGCTAATCTACTTCCAAAAAAAGATAAACACACATTGGCATAACACGAAATACTTTTAATGGAATGTAATAATTCCAAATGAAGTGATTCTGCTTAAATTACCAAACTCTTTTTGGCTCAAAACATCCTTAACGAGAGTGTACCTGCATTCTTAATCTTGCATGTATTGTATAGCCTTTCATAGGAAATCTCACAAAGAATTTAGCTTTAAAAGACATATAAATACTAAGTTCTTTTTCTGTGATATATATAATTACATTAACATTAATGTACACATTAATATATATAAAGGGCTGCGCCAGAATGGCGAAGCCTTTTATATGCTCCAGCAATTTTAAATTTTCTTTCTACAAATATAAAATACCAGCGAAAAGCTACTAACTGGGGTAGCGTCAGGAAAATGCGGATTTACAACGTTAAGGAAACCAAAATATAAAAAGTCTAATTTCTCGGTGTTATAAGTGAAAAATTAGGCTTTAGTTACTTCATTAAAGCGCCTGATTGTTGAAGACTAAAGTTTATATTCACCAAGAAAATTGATGTGCTCTTATCCTAACAAATTTTATTTAGGACTTACATGTATGCCTTCACTCTCTCGCCAATCTGCGTAAAGTATACGCTTTACATTATCATATCCATTGGTAGTTAATTGGTTATCTAACCACTGTTGATCAAATCCGAGTTCATGTAAATTATCCCATAAAATTTCCCCATCTATAATTAACGATGTTGGGAGGTCTACTGGACTTTCTGGAAGATTGAGATCTTGCTTGTCTGGTTTTTGATACTTGGATTTTAATAATAAACTTATTTGCCCATTAGCTTCCAATATACCGTATTTGACTTCGCGAACTGAAAAGACATTATTTTGACGGAGTATACTCAATACTTGATTTACATCCAATTTGTTCTTTGTAAGTAACTTTCTGTCCATAACACCATCTCGAATGATGATGTTAGGATTGCCTAATAAGAGAGAACGTGTCGATTTATTTTTTAGAGTCATAAACTCTATTCCCAACATAAGAAACGTCCACAATCCGATGGCATATAAAAAATGAAAAATCCCTACCTTATCTTCATAAATGTTATTTCCTAAAAAATCTCCCAGTACTAACACAAAAACTAAGTGAAACGGGGTTAACTGATAGATGGATGTTCTGCCTGTTATGATAATGATAAAAAATAAAGTTGCAAAACCAACGATGACTTTGATCGTCAGTAAACCAATATTAACTTCTTCCAAAGTTTTTTCCTCCAATTTAAATTTTACTTAGTTGTAAGATCTTGAGGTTTAGATAAAGAGGCTAGTTTTAGTATTAAAGCTCGAGTTACAATTCCAACAATGATGTAATATATGAATGAATATCTGTATCTCCACTCTAAATAATTAACAAGTTTGACCCACTCGCAAAAGGGTTCACCTATATAGGCATATGTTAGTGCCACAATGATCTGGGCTAAAATAAAAGATTTCCATGTTCTAAAATATTGATATAACAACATGTAAGCTACAGGTACCATTGAAAAATCAAAAGGAAAGGCCCTGGGAATAAAAGGTAGGAATGCAATGGGGTAATCCCAAAAACTGTATTGTGCACCAACTACATCTAATAAGGTTGTTGTTATGATAATTATGGTACCAAACAACAAAATTTCTAAAATAATGTCTCGTTTAACGAGTTTAGACCATATAATCCAAGGTACAACTAAAAAACCAACTAATATCCACCATTCCCAAGTTAAAAATTCATTCTTTAGCCAATTATTTAATTCTAAAAGGTACAGTTTATCCTCTAATAAACGTATTTCCTTATCAAATATATTATCTATTGATATCATCCCTTATATTTAAATTAAAAAGTAACAGATATTTTTGAATTCAAACACTTTGAGCTGCCTGTTTAGTATTACCGTTTTTTAGTAATGAATTTCCATCGTAAAAAAAACCATATTGAAAGTTCTTCTAACACGGGTTTTCGACTCTTTTCAAATGAATCAGAAATATTTTAAAAACAATGAAATTTTTTAAATCTAGATTTAACATAGAACAATAAAAACAGGATACATCAACTTATAATAATGGAGAAAGCACGCGAGCACCCTGTTCAACAATGCGCTCGGTCAGGGATCGTTGCAACAAGTCTTCAATTCTTAATGGTACAGAATCAGTAAGATCCCTCTCGAACTGCTCTGTGAGTTCCCTTGCCACATCAGCACTGTACACGACTTGACACACCTCATAATTCAGGCGAAAACTTCTCATATCATAGTTTGCTGAGCCTACTTCTGCAATCTCCTCATCGATGATCAACACCTTCGCATGTATCATTCCTTTGTCGTACTGGTAGATTTGAACTCCAGCTTCTATAAGTTCTCCGTAATAAGTACGGCTTGCAAGACCCACGATTTTTTGATTATTGTGGCGAGGAACCAGCAATCTTACACGGACACCACGAGTTACTGCTGTCTTTAATGCCATGATAATATCCGTTTCTGGTACAAAATAGGGTGTTGTTAAATCAATAGTCTTGATCGCCTGTGTTATACCTATAAAGTAAGCTTGCCGAATGACTGGGGTAGGAATTCCAGGGTTTCCTTCCAACGTATGGATATACGCTTTATGCAATGTCCTAGTTTTTCCGGATATGTCCATTTCTTTATCATCAAGGGTGCTCAACTCTGATCCCAATTCGGCTGACCATTTGGAATGATCTGCTCTGCCGATTGAATTGATTTTCGTTACCTCTGATTTTGTTTTCAAATTTGTTTTTGATTTTATTCTTTCCGGCACAGCGATTTCCCAATGAACATCAAAAACAGTCTGCAAGTCGCCTGTTGCTTCCCCTATAATTTGCAAATGAGTGTCCCTCCAAAATCCTACGTCTGGCTTTAATCCTGTATATTCATACCCAACGTTCATACCGCCAGTAAAGGATTCCTTTCTGTCAATCGTCACAATCTTACAATGATCCCGATAATTCCAATTGGACAAAATCCAGGGAAATCGCAGAGGAAATATTGTCCTGCATTCTATCCCTGCTTCAACCATCTGCCGGATTTTTTCACGCGGGAATTTATAACTCCCCAAGCTATCTCTCATAAAACGAACCTGCACTCCATTTAATGCTTTTTCGATTAGCAGTTCTGTGATTCGATTACCAATTTGGTCGTTCCGATAGATGAAATATTCCAGATCAATGGTTTCTTGGGCTTTTTGCAGGGATACAAGGAGTTGATCATATTTTGCTATCCCATTGTTAAACACTTGGACTTGGCCCATTCGAAGCCCATTCACAGTGAAATGCCGTAAAGCATTGGCAATTACCGATGCTGAAGCACCGAATGTCTCAGGTAATTTGTTAGATTCATTTTTAGAACAGGTCAATCTTTTTCGATGAATAAACTTAGGGTTTGATATGCTAAGATATAGCCAGAAACCAATGACAGGTAAAAAAAGGACGATTATTATCCAATTCAAAGCCTTGGCAGGCCGACGAACTTCCCAAATTGCTATGAATAAGATAAAGAACGTATTTAACAGGTATAGATAAAAAATCCACTCCAACTGGAATCCCTCCTTCTGTTTCTCTTAATATGTACAAACTATGTAACCAGTATACGTATGGAATATGAAGGGATTGTCTGTTATATATTATGGACTACCTTTATAAGAACTTGTATAAGATATTAAGAACGAAAAAAAGAGAATTAAGGTTGGGAAAGTTCTGACATCAAGAAAGGAGTAATGATCTGGGCACTGTCCTAACTAGAGACTTAGTGATTTTGAAAATTACCATCTGGTAAATTCCTAAATATAGGTATAATTTTTTATAAATTTGGAAAATGAAAGTGGTAAATGCAATAAGGAGTAAATAAGAGAAAACATTAATTTATATTGGGAGGAAATCGTCTTAAAATTAGTCGTTAACATCTTTTTTGTTAATGGTTAATGAATGATCGGTATCTCTAACAGCAGCATAAAAATATCTTTGATTTGAAGATATCCCTTTGCCTTTAGTTCTTCCTTTAACCACTTTTCATTTTTGTTGATTAATTTTAAATTACGCTTTTGCACTTTCCCTTCAATGACAACGGCTATGGGTAATCCGCGGTATTCCACTTTCATATGTAAATCTTTTGGAGTAATAGGAACTAATTCTTTTCTTGGAAAAATGCTAATTTCACCTGTTGCTTCCAAAATCGCATATTCAATATCGTGAATATCCGGATATCCTGATGTTCTTAAATTAGACAACAGCTCAGGTAAAGGATATCTACTTTCCTTTAAATTTCGATAGATAATTTTCCCGTGTTTAATTAGAATAGTCGGTTTTCCGATAATAAAAGGGTTTAACTTATTTAATAAACTTAACTTTGATATAAATAGATGAATTCATGTTATTACAATGATTCCAATAATCCCCTCCATCACTCCGTTACTTTAATAGAACCAAAAGCTAAATAAGATAAAAAAAGAATCGCTCCAAAATCATGAGGGGTAAGTTGGGCTAGAGCTGATTTCCCTAAAATTTTTACTGCTACAATAAACACAATGTAGATAAAAATAACTTTAACTAAAAAAATAGACACTTCTAACACCTCGTAAAAAAATTCACCTTAGTCCGAAATTGGACTAAGGTTTTTAAACTTTTTCCAATTAAAAATGGTATCTTTTTTTCGTCATGTATGAATCTAAGCTAAATCCTTATCCTTTTAAAATAGCGGTCACTTTATCAATGGCTTCTTGTAATTTTTCACTGTTTAACCTATACATTTGTTTGGCCTCTTTTGATTCCGTTCCAAGAGCAAATAGTTCTAAGTCTGCTTGACATTTTTTCAAGGTTGAAAGAATTAAGGGTCTTTCTTGAGGGGGTGCGACTTGTAATTTATCGTCAAACAGATCAATCGTTAACTCTCCGTAAGAATTAACCTGTCCAAGAAATACATTTTCAATCGTTACCCCTAGTTTTTCTAATTCAGTATGTAGCCAAGCCCGACTTCGTCCAATCGTGGCTAGTGGTTCATCCATTATTGCACCATCCATAATAATGGTCTGAGGCTCCTTGATTGAAGCAACCTTCAAGTTTATATCCTTTGCTGTTAAAGGTTGATTTTCTTTCTTTAGCATCACAGATAAATCACCTGTTGCCTCTAAAACAGCAAATTCTACATCAGAGACTTGAAAGACATCCTTCCTGCGAAGTAGCTCTAACAGTTCATCTGTCGTATATCTTTCCTTTTTTAAATTATCTTCCATAATCTTCCCATCTTTGATAAATACAGTTGCTTTTCCTTCTATAAAATTGCGAAAACGTTTACTTTTTAATGAAATTAAACCAGTGAAAAAGGGAATAGCCGCAAAAATGACAATTCCAATAATTCCGTGAAAAATGTTCCGTTCAAGTCCCATAGCCACTTCTGCACCAATACTTCCAATACACATACCGGTGACATATTCAAAGAAAGATAGTTCTGAAATTTGCTTTTTCCCTAACCATTTTGTAATGAAAAATAAAACAGCAACAAATAATGCTGAGCGTACAGCTATATCTAACCATTCAGGCACTGCTTACACCCCCTGTAAATATAGTTTTTCTAGAAACCTTTGTACTGAAGTTCCTCTCCTTCTAGTTCTCCTACTCTTTTTTTTAAATCTTTTGTTACTTCGTGTACTACCATCATAGCCTCATGCAAAGTTCGCTTCGATTCATCATCAAGAGTCCGTAATGCTAAACTTGAGAGACTTGCTTCTACCCCTTTTAGACTGGCAAAACACTGTTTAACATCTGATCCTACTGTCATCCTAATTCTCCTTATCCTTTTGGCTTAAAAATTAAAGCTCCTATCATGCCGAAAACAATGGCAGCTGAAATACCAGAACTAGTTACTTCAAACATTCCTGTCAGTACACCAACTAACCCATGTTTTTCTGCTTCCTGCATCGCACCATGAACAAGCGAATTCCCAAAACTTGTAATCGGAACGGTAGCCCCTGCCCCAGCAAAATCAATCAAAGGCTCGTATAGTCCAAATCCATCTAAAAGCGCCCCAATCACTACAAGAGCACTTAAGGTATGACCTGGTGTCAATTTAAATACATCAAACATAATTTGCCCAATGATACAAATTAAACCGCCTACGACAAAAGCCCAAAAATAGATCATGTTAATTGTTCACCTCCGTATTCAATTGACACTGCATGGGCGATACAAGGAATTGTTTCATTTTGCTGAAAGGACAACGGTGAAAGCAAAGCACCTGTAGCCACAACTAACATTCGTTTAAATTCACCTTTTTTCATGCGGTTTAATAAATGCCCATAAACTACCGTTGCTGAACAGCCTGCACCGCTTGCTCCTGCAAGAACGGGTTGTCCTTCCCGATAAATCATAAGGCCACAATCTTGGTATTGTTCTTCACTAATAGGAGTTCCATGCTTTTTAAATAGATCCATGGACACTTCCTGTCCGATTTGGCCAAGGTCACCGGTTACAATTAAATCGTAATAAGATGGCTCAACATTTCGTTCCTTTAAATGGGCTTCAATGGTATCAACCGCAGCTGGCGCCATAGCTCCTCCCATGTTAAATGGATCTGTCAATCCCATATCGATTACACGACCAATTGTGGCAGATGTGACATGAGGTCCTTCCCCAGAATCACTTAATAGGGCTGCACCTGCACCAGTAACCGTCCATTGTGCCGTAGGTGGCTTTTGTCCACCATACTCAGTTGGATACCGAAATTGTTTTTCAACAGCTGTATCATGACTGGAAGCTCCTGTTAACAAATATTTCGCTCCTTTTGTATTTACAATATAAGCACCTAGAGCCAGTCCTTCCATCGAGGTAGAGCAAGCACCGAATAAGCCAAAATAAGGCGCTCCAATCGTTCTGCTAGCGAAACTTGTTGGGGTGATTTGATTGATTAAGTCCCCAGCTAGGATAAATTGAACTTGATCCTTTTGTATGCCCCCTTTTTCCATGGCTTTTTGGCAAGCCTCTTCAAAAAGGATTTTATGTGCTTTCTCATAGGAATCCTGCCCAAGCCATAAATCAGCATGAAGAGTATCGAAATCATCTTGGATAGCACCATTGGCTTCAAATGGTCCACCAACGGTTCCAGTGGAGATAATGACAGGCTTTTGTTCGAAGATCCATGTACGATGACCTGCTAGCATTATAAACCACCCCACTGGATTAAAGTGGTTTTAATTAAGGCAATGACAAAAGCAGAAAAAACACCAAATAAAATAACCGCCCCCGCTAATTTAAACATGTTGCCACCTACGCCCAGTACAAATCCTTCGGTTCGATGCTCAATGGCAGGCGATATAACCGCATTGCCAAAACCTGTTACAGGTACAGCTGTTCCAGCCCCACCAAATTGGGCCATTCGATCATATACGCCAAAACCAGTAAGAAGCATTGTAATAAAAATTAACGTACCCACCGTCGGATTTCCGGCCGTTTGCTCAGTAAAATCGAAATAATAAATGTAAAAGTCTGAAATAAGCTGACCAATCAAACAAATAAGTCCACCGGTTAAAAAGGCCTTAATACAATTTTTAACAACCGGTCTTTTGATCTCTCGTTGTTTTTGCAATTTTTGATATTCCTGTTGCACAGGAGTAAGTTGTTTCTTTTGATTGTTAGACATAACTCGATCCTTCCTCTTTAGGTTTGTTCCTTCATAAGACTTTTCAGTTTGTTCAAATCATTTTTTAAGTTCTTCTTATTCATATCGTTTTTTTTCAGTCTTTGCTCGACCTTTTCAAGCTCCCAGAATATTTTTTTATCAGTCGAAACAAAAACTTTATAGTCGGGATATTTTTTTTCTAAGTCGGATTTTACTGACTTCTCGATACTCTTTAATCGAAATCGATCAAAATTCTCAACTTTAATCGCTGCCATAAGCTCTTTATCAGTATTCACAGCTTTTACGTCTGTAATATCTTCCTTGGCAATTATCTTTTCTTTCGCATGATTGGCAACGGATTGATCAATTGGCTTACTTGTATGTACTTGTGAAATACCAAATTCATTTTGATTACCATTACATCCTGATGCGAAACCAATGACCATTATAATAAAAAGTAGGTTTTTCAATGTGGTTATTTTATCTTTCAAAAAAATCACCTCCATTTTTTTTCATTATTTGAACAGCTGAAAAAAGGTTGGTTAAGAGGCCAACCTTTTTTCGCCTTACTAATTACTGTTGTTTGTATTGAGGTTCTTCTTGTTCGATTTGTTGAACACGTGGTTCAATGCTGTCTACAACGGATTGGGTTTGCTTAGCTGCATCTTGGTAAAGTTGCTTAGCTTGTTGATTATCTGTACCAAGAGCAAATGTTTCAAAACTTGCTTGAGCACTTTTCAATCCTGCTAGAGCTGTTTTAACGTCATTTATTACTGTCATGATAATTTCCTCCTTGAATTTTTTTTACTCTTTTATTTTGCTTTATGGAGAATTTTTTTATTCAATGATTTTTGGGAAATTTAAATCTAAATTATTTTTGACGTATAGCTCCATTTTTTCGATAATAACCCCTTTTCCATATCCCCATCATTTCTTCTATTTCTCGTTGACAGCAATAGCTCTTATAACTTTTCATTTTTTCTTTTCTCAACTTCAATTTCTTTTACACCCCTACCTTTATAAAATAAGATGATTGTATTTCCTGAAAGGACTAATATTTTTCCCATTTTTCGGATATTATCCCAAAGTTTTAAGAGTTTCTCCCTCTTAATCATCCTATTTATGGGTATTTAACATTGAAAATGTAATAACAAAGATAAACGCATGCATTTGTTGAGTATTGCGAAACGAAAAGCCACTTGTGCGGAGTTTTGAGCCACTATTTGCGGATTATGTGGCCAATGAATGCATATTAGAGAGCCGCTGACCTATATTAACCAGCGGCTCTCTTGTTACTTAATTAACGTGTGGCCACTAAACTGTGCCGTTCGCGCATGGACATATTCCCATCAATAAGAATCTTGTAGGAATCGTGCACTATCCGGTCCAGTATTGCATCAGCCACTTGTGCCTGCCCAAGCTTGGAATGCCACCCTTCGGGAGCAAACTGTTAACAGAAGATAGTTGACGTTCTCTTCAGTCTCGCTTCCACAATCTCCAAGAGGTGGAGCACCTGGTCTTGAGAAAGCTCCGTCAGAAGCCATTCGTCCAATATCAATAAATCAATCGTTCTGTATTTCTGAATCAACTTTCGAAAACTTCCGTCCGCTTCATATTCACTTTGTGGAATTGAGGACAAGCCTGTATTAGGCATTTTTAAAACATTCTTAACAAACAGATAAAGAAGACCTGGCTATCTAACGCCTTCGGAGGGGACCTTTTATAACATACAATACTCAAGCACAAAGAGTTCTCTTACTTTACGGAATCAGTGGCCCCTTTAGAAACAGGTTCCCTGTCCTTTAAATCAGCCTGGCGCTCCTGTCGAATAGTCATCGGCTTATTCTTATCCCTTTTCATTTCTTCTAAATACCGGGCTAAATAAGCATCAGTAATACGACGGGGCACATACCCTAATCGCTGCCGAATTAGATTTTCAAGAACAAACATTTTGCGTGTTATTCTTTCATAATTTACCCCTGTTTCTTCTTCTGTTTCCCGATAATCGTCTAACTCTCCGTGTTTCCGGGCCTTATAAAATATATTCATGTAGTTATATATATTAGTTCTCTCTGTGCGTGCATACTTGAGAAGACTGAGCATTTCAAATGTTGAAAGTCTCATTAACTCCGGTGTGGTTTTCTCCAGATAAGCATCCAGCGCAAAGTCACGCACTCTGACTGAAAGGGGCTGATGATCCCGTTGCACCTGGTGCCCCCCTAATACCATAATGCAAAAATCACAATAATATTTTGAACCATGCTGCATCAACTCACTGCCACAATACGGACATGTTATAACACTTTGTTTATCCATGTGAATACCTCCTCGCTTCCCTTCTCCTTTAACGGGGCCGCCTTTCCTGAAAGAAAGGCGGCTTGCCTTGTGCTTGCGATATTGTATGTTATTACTCTCTTATTCTTCGTCCTTTTCTCCTTCACCTAAAATATAGTCTGAGGCTTTTTGAGCTTGTGCAGCTGCTTGAACGACAAGTCGGCTATCATCCTTTAAAGAGCGAAGCCAAGAGTTGATGTAACTCGCGCTATTTTCAATCGTGCTGTTATCAATTCCTGCTACTCCACAAAGCATTGATGCTCCCAATTCTGCTACTAATTCTTCTTTGGAATAAACTTCATCCCCAAATGCTACACTCGCTGTAGTTACTCCGGAACGGGCAAGCCTGCTTTTATGGCCTGTACTATGGATCATTTCATGAAATAGAGTGCTGTAATATTCTTCAGCTTTCACAAAGTCCTTAATGGGTGGGCAGTTAATTTTATCGAGTGTTGGATAGTAGACGGCCCTTCCAGAATAAAAGGTGTAATCCGGGCAGTTTAGATATCCTTTGTATATTTCTTCAGCTTTTTCAATTGGATCGTGATTAAATGATACTTCTTTTCTTTTACTTTCCAACCCTTCTACCTGCGAATTAATTTCAAATACCCGATAGTATAGCAGGTACGGGATTTTTTCGATTTCCCCGTTTTCTTCATTCTCTTTCTCTAACCATTTCCAGAATACAACAATATGCGATTTTTCTCCCTTTTTAACCTTCCCCCCGGCTTCCTTAATTTGCTTAAACGTTGCATATTCTCCGGATTGTAAAAGAAAGGTATTGATTCCCCTGTATGGTTTTTGGGTTTTCCAGTTAACAGCTCCTCCATTGATCCACGGCTTACGCCAAGGGATGACACCCTCCTCTAACTGCTCAATGATTCTTTCTGTAATCATTTCATATACGTTCTTTTTTCCTTCTAAGTTCTTCTCTTTTGTTTTTGGCATTGTCTGTTCCTCCTTTTGTTCTTTGCCTTCTGAAGCGTTTCCTTTCCCAAAGGGAAGGATTTTGCCCCTTTGACAGGAGAAACGAACAATGAGCATAGAGAAGGAGTCAAGGGAGCTCTTAGCGGAAAAGTTTTTTGTGTTGCGCAGCGTATGTAACAAAAAAGTTTTTTGCCCCTTGACTGCTTCTCTATCCGACTTACCTTGCAGCAATGGGAGGGCGAAGCCTAGGTGGCTCCGGTTGCTGCAAGGTTAGTTCGGATTGCGTGATTGTACGATTCGGAAGGCAAAGGGCAAAATCCTCATTTAATAGCAGCCGGCGGGCTGCTTTCCGCTTTGTTTTTTAGGGTTTTAAGGTCTCGGGGTTTTCAGATCTTCGGCTCGTGGGGTACGGCCGCAGGCAAATGGAACAGGAACCTACGGAATGTAGGCGAGGCATGAGCCGTACAAGCCGTGGTTATCGGGCCATTTAGTAGCACAGCGACACGTACAGGCTGTAAGAAAGGGCGCTCTTCCCTTTCTTACAGCTTGTAGTGCAGCCCGCCCCAAAAAAGAGTTCTAGAAGCCCTAGATTATTTATTAAGTACAACCTGATCTGACTAAACAAATGACAACTTAACTACGCAGACGTATCTTTTGCTTCATGCAAAAAAGGAGAAGGATTCAACCTTCTCCGCAAAGCTATATTTTAAATTGAAGCAGAATTAAGTTATAAAATGCCGGAAAGTGTACGCAAAAGCTAAAGAAATGAGTGCACACCCTTGTTTATTATGTTGCACTCGGGTATACTATAAGTGTGGTTAGTTACTAACTCCTATGTAGGTGTGTGGCCCTACATTCCCGCTTGGGGGACGTTAAAGATACCTCGATATATCCAGCTCAGGGATTCCTTCCTGATGCCGTCCACATTTTTAATTTAAAATTTCAGCGAGAGCAAAGTATAGTATAATTAACCTTGGTAAACATTTACCAAGGTTAATTTTTATTTTAGGGGAATCATACTAATGTTATCAGTAACGGATTTACTCTCTTTGCAGTCAAAGCCTTTAGAAAAAGATATAACCCTTCAAACAATACAGCAATTTTATAAAGAACATTTATGTGACCGTCTCTTCACTTTTGAATTGGATGATGAAGAAAGACCTTTGGTAAATTTACGTTTTCATGAAAAAGATCTATGTCATTTACTTGGAATTCATTACGTCGTTCAAAAATTAAAGAACAAATACGATTATTCAGGTGAAAAGGGATATAGGAAGCTAAAGGATGGTACAGTCTCTTTTGACTTTTTAAAGACCACAAACAAAGTGTGGTTTAAATCTAAACGGAACCGCATGTTATACCTGCCGTTTATATATCAAATTGTTCATTCCCCTAGTGTAATCGTTTTTTCTGCAGAAAATCTTAATACTAACCTCGATGTAGATATTATTCTCTATAGTCACCAAGATAATACTTATTTGCACTTAGGGGTTGATAAAGACGCTGATTCAAGCTTTTATTACCCAAAAAGCTTTTATGATCGTAAAAAAGATGATCACATAGCCGGAAGAAAACAGTTAAATGTAAAAGCTGTTAAAATTCAAACCGACTAAATCAAAAAAGTCCTCCTGTAAAGAGGCTTTTTGATTTGATCATCCTTCTCCTCCTTGTTTATATTCCCAATCGTACTTTTTCTTCTTCACAATAATTTTCCACAGATCTCAAGGACCAATATTTAACTCCACCGACAAATAGATCTGGTTTAGGGACTTTTCCGCGTTCAAAGTAAAGATTGAGCTTTTGCCTGCCATAATTAAGCCCTTTCTGCGTTAAATAATCAGCAAATTGACTTAGACTTAAATATTCAGATCCGTTTTTAATCAGACAATAGGACGGATGTTTTATCAAATAGGTATCTTCTCGAAAATAATCTGTTATCAATTCAAGAGCAAATTCCAGCCAATCATTATCCAACCGTTTATACAGATGCCCCAAATCAAACTCTTCTTTGTCGGGAGCTTCAAAAAACCAGGCTAACTTAAGGAAAGTAGCTTGTACTTCATCCAGCTGCATAAGGGATTGTTCAGACAGAAAAAGGTTTTCATAATCATTCAATCTTTCTTCCAGCATGGGAAACTTCTCAACGATCTTCCGGGTTGCCTTTTTCATATTAACTCCTCCTGTATACATTGTATACAAAATATAACATCTGGTGTATACAATGTATACACTTTTAACCAAAAAAAGGGAGATTTCTCTCCCTTTCTGCTACATTTGGGGTAGCGTCAGGAAAATGCGGATTTACAACGTTAAGGAATTCAATATAAAAAAGCCTAATTTCTCGGTGTTGCAAGAGCTTAGGCCTTTTTAAAAAACTATAAGTACCGTTTGAATTAATATTAGGATCCATCTTGGTACTTCAACTTTCCGGAGTTAACTAAATTAACTTTAACTTTTAAATTCTTTATACTGTGTTCATTTAAGTAAAACGAGTCTGTTTTTACTTCTTCTTTCCATTTTCTTGGATTCTGACGGTATAATGATTCACCTAATTTGTAGATATCTGCATTTATTTCTATTCCTTTTTCAAAGGATTTTAGAATTTCTAATTTGATAATATCTTCAGTTTTTGTAATCAACTCTTTATCACTAATTTCCTTGATCTTCTCATTTATTCCAGCTTGAACCTCAACTCGAATATTAAAAAGTATGGGCTTACTACTCATAATAGGGGAAATTGTAATCTTAGGTTTCTCTATCACTACGGAAACAACAGCGCTATCATTCTCAATAATCCACACAGGAGATCGAACGGTTTTTTCATCCATCCATCTTAGACCGTTTAAATCAGTCTCAGAAAGCCAGCCTTCTAGGCGATTATTTCTTACAAAAAATGCTCCATCAATTCTTAATAATGGTGCTTTTTTGGATTCTTCTTTCCAATTTTCTGTTGAAATTTTAAGTGATGGGATATAAGCAGTTTGCCCCATCGGATCACTATCTCTAATAAATTGATAAAATTGTTTAGGTTGTATGTAAGATCGTTGTTTATAACTTTCCTTTGGTTCATGGAGAATGGTAGACAACCCCGATAATGTAAGAAAGGCTTTTGTTTTAAGTATATCATCAATGGGTTCCTTTGTAGCGTATAAGAGAATATTATAGCGTATTTCTCGGTAACGATTAATAAAATCGATTGAATCTTTAATATCTTCTTTTAGGAGTTGTTCACTCAACACTAGCGTAGAAACATGTCCCCAAAAAAGGCTTTGTTGAGCGTCTTTATATAATTGATTTAATGCTTCCGTAATGGTAATACCTTCACCTCTTCCTATCCACACGGGTGGTTGTTTATCAGGTCTAGCCCCCTCTAACTTAGCAACGTTAGAAAAGTCAAGTAACTGAGCATAAGCTATATATTTTCCTTCTTTAAAATCTATACCAAGAGCTGCAACATAATAAATATCTTGAACTTCTTTAATATTCCAACATCCAGATAACATTGCACTAGTGATAAGCATCATAATTATTAGTTTTATTTTGTGCAGCTTCACTGTTTTCCTTCTCCTTCGTCCGTTTTAGAACTATCATTGGTTCGGAGATAACCAACTCTATGTCCATAACTTCTCCACGGTAAGCGAAATAATGCCTTGAAAAAATCTGAACTAGATTTTGGGAAAACTAAAGCTAAGTAAGGGATTCCAAAGGAACGCAATCTTGAGGTATAAAGAAAGATTACAAATCCGGCAAGTATAAATCCATATAACCCCATCAAAATTGAACATACTAGTACAAAGCCCCTGAGTATGGATACTGCTCCTGCTAATAGTTGGTTTACTAGAGTATACCCCGCAATAGCAGATAAAGCAGTAATAACAATGACAGAAGGGGAAATAAAACCCGAACGGATTGCTGCATCCCCAATGATTAGTCCGCCTACCACTGAAAGGGTTTGACCAAGGGGGGAAGGTAATCTTTGACCGGCTTCACGGAACATCTCAAAAAGAAATAAAACAATCATAAGCTCTAGTGGTGCTGGAAATGGTAGACCTGATCTTGCAACAGTCACAGTCGCAAGAAGAGGGAAAGGAATTTGATCTTGGTGATAAGCAAGTAATGCCATCCAAAATCCAGGTAAGAATACAGCTAAAAGAAACCCTATCCACCTATAAAAGCGCGCAAATGACACAGTTATAAAATTAAAGTGGGAATCTTCTGCTGCTTTTATTAAAAAAGTAATAGTAACAGGAGCGATAATAACAATAGGGGACCCATCAATTATAATCACTACTCTACCTTGCAATAAGCATTCCACAGAAAAATCAGGTCTAGCTGTATCACCACAAAGAGGAAAAATAGATAAAGATTGTTTCGATATCAACTCTTGTATTTGAGTTGAACTAATTACGCCATCAATTTCAATTAACGCTAGACATTCTCGAATGTTATTAAGAATCTCTAAATTAACTAAATCTTTTAAATATAATAATCCTATTTGAGTTTGAGTTCGTTTACCTAACGTTAATGTTTGATAAGACAAAGTGGGATGTCTTAATCTTTTACGAATAAGTGCCACGTTTGTTGAAATATCTTCAATAAAATTGTCTCTCGGCCCACGAACGGATATTTCGTAATTAGATTGTTCGGTCGAACGGTTTGGTTTATTTGAAGCACTGACAGAAAAATAGGTAAGCGACTTAGGAAAATACAGAACTAAATTTCCGTTAAATATTTCCAAAGAGATAGACTCTAATCCTTCTTCCACTTCTAAAGGTGTCCACTCTAGTTCTTGTTGATACTTATCAATTTCTTCTTTTAAGAAAAGATATTTATGTTTTTGAGCTATTTTTTCTAATTGTGGAATAACAATCTGATTTATTTGTTTTTTGTCCACTAAACTTTCGCAATAAATGAAAAAGGTCTCAAAATCTTTTTCTTCACTTCCAATTTTATGGAGAACAACTTTAACATCTTCACTATCTTGATATGTTGAACGTATTTTTTCCTCATTTAACGTTGGATTAGGTTTATAGATAGAATATTTTCCATTACCGTCAATTTTTTTATTTTGATTCCCTCTTCTCAAGGTTTATCTCTCCTTTCCTCTTTTTAGAAAAACTAAAAATCCTAATACTACAGTAAAGAAAAGTAAAAATAAAAAAGATAAATGAAAATAAACATTCTGTAAAAAACGAACAAATTCGATATCACTAATAGGTAGAAGAACAGCGATAAGTGAAATTAGTGAACTGATTCCTATTAAGACCTTCCTTTTTTTCTCGTTATTAAATGAAAATAATTGTCCAATCATATATAAACCAAAACTTATCCTAATAAATCCACCTGATAACCATTGGTAAACTGAAAAGAAATCTACATGTTCGATATACTTTCCTATCTTCAATAATCTCCATTCTTCGTAAGCAGGATACCTCTGATTAGCAGCCTCTTCAGGTCCAAAAATAGCAATAGAACCCAATAAAGGTCCAAGCGTTAAGCCTATCAACACTAAACCGAGCATAATAAAACTCCGTGACTTGATATTCACTTTTAATTTATGTTGAATTAAAAATATTAAAGTCACTTCTAGCAGAGAACCTAAACTATAGACGGTTCCTTTAATAACGGGTGTCAATCCATTCTCAAGGATAGGAAATATTTGAGAATAATCCTTATGCGGAACATTAAGACTCATAACGAAAAAGCCCAAAGCAACAACAAATACTAATAAAAAACCTGACAAAATAGATAAGGTCGTAAAATTAGAAGTTGCAGCAAAAAAACAGATAACTAAAAATACCATTGCTAAAATAGGCGCAGGACTTTGTGGAAAATAGGATGTAACTGTCCATACAATCATATCCTTTAAGGTAACTCCAATAAATAAGAGGATAAACATAAACATTAATAAACATAATCCTCTTGTAATAATATTCCCAAAATGGTTAGTTAACCATGAATACAGATGTGTGTGGTCTAATTTTTTCATTATAAATCGAATAAAAAGTAACCAAACGAGAATGAATACTCCAGATAAGAGGACAGAAATCCATGAATCCCTCCTTGAGATAGCTAATAACATAGGAATTACCATAACATGATTCATTAAACCTATACTCATCATAAACAGAACAAATGCTTGTGAAAAATTCGCTTTATGTTTTTGCATTGTTTCAACCTACTAACTTATTTTGATTCGATAAAGAATGAACTAATAAAATCAAATGAATTTCTAGGGTATTAAACGGTATTATTTCCATTTATTAATGAATTATCCATAAATCGATAGAATAACAAGGGCATTAATTGCATATATGGAATAATCCGGTGACTTTCCAATCCATTAAACATTGGTTTCGGAAATCCTGAATAAGGATAGGCAACGGTCACCTTCCCAAGGTTTTGGTCCAAGTGTAATAAATCTAATTCCATTAAACGCTGAAGATCATTGATATTGACGATTCTTTCCGCAACCATGGAAAGAAGAATGTCTAAACCTATACTTTTCTACACATCGGGTTCACCCTTTTTTTTATATAAAAACTATTTTAATACATTATTTGGAATTAAAAATCAACTTTATTTATCGATAAATAAATATTCATATAAAAATCCAGTCTTCAATTGAAAACCGGATTTTTATACCTTTTTAACACTAGCTTTGCAAATGTTTGGTATATATTTCCTGATCATTAAAGGTTTAGATAATAAAAAATCTCCTAATTGAAGAAGTAAGGCAATTAAGGCGGTCGCAACACCTTAATACACTTCAACAATTAGGAGATGGTAAAATGCTCATTGATCATTTACCCAATTCTACTGTCGTTGAAAAGTGTTTGTGCCTTTTAAAACTCGAAAATTTTCGAGATCCTTATCTTGACCACGGAGCCAAGAAATTGTTATCGGGTAAAGCCATTCTTTTATTCGTAGAAGCTTTTCTTCACCAAAGAGGTTCCCTTTGGGATTTGGAGGAAAACCTTAAGGCTAAGGATAAACTGCAGGAACTGACAGAACTTGAGGGAATCCACTCCTCCACTCTGTACCGGAAACTTGAAAAACTTCCAACCTGGCTTCTGCAGGATACAGCCATGAAATTATTCTCCCGGATTGATGGCCATTACACACAAAAGGTAAGCACCATGGAAGCCGGGAGGCTTTCGGTAATTGACTCGACTGAAATCTCTTTACCGGAAAAGGCAGGCGAATGGGCGTATTCCTCCAAATCCAAAAATGGCGTTAAAATCCACTTGAAATTGGCCGTTCTGGATGAAAAAACTTATTATCCGGAAGATGCCATACTTTCCACAACCGGCGTTGCAGATAAGGAAGTTTCCATTAATTTAGTAGTTGATAAGGATGCCACTTACGTAATGGATCGCGGGTATATCAACTACAGCCATTTCCATAATTGGATTGAGAGGAAAATCAATTTTGTCGTTCGTATTAAAGGAAATTCACGGACCAAACTCCTCACGGAGCACTCGGTTCCTTCCAACAGCCGAATTGTTAAAGATGCGGAGGTTGAAATCCACGATATTAAGAATGACCGAAAATTTCCTCTGAGGCTGGTGGAATTCCTGGATGAAAAGGACAATAAGTTTCGAATCCTGACCACACGAAGGGATCTTTCCGCCGAACAAGTGGCTGAAATTTACAGAATGCGTTGGAAAATCGAGCTTTTTTTCAAGTGGGTGAAACAGCACCTTAAACTCGTCAAGCTTTACAACCATAAGCCCGCAGCTGTTTGGAATCAACTATGGCTCGCAATGATTGCATATGGCATAAGCGAACTGATTAAAATTGAGACAGGTACCAACCGGTCAACATGGCGGGTGCTTAAGCTTCTTAGGTTCTATTGGCATGATAGCTGGGACCGGTTTATCCAGGCCTTGGATCGAAAACCTGCCAAACCATCAAAAGGAAGAAGGAAAAAAGGAAAACCAGGCAGACGAAGGAAACATCCTAAAAAATTGAAGACAGTGCAGATTATCCACGGAAACTAAGAAGGAAAATTTTAAAAAAATGCGACCGTCATGTCTTTTTTGGCATGCCCTCATTTTCGAAAAAACAAGCTAATTCAAGCTAGTTTGAACAAGTTTCCATTTTTAACCTCTTATTTGCAAGACTAGTGCCTTTTTAATGATGATGATCATGATCATTACTATTCTCTTCATTGTGTGGTTCTTCTTTAAGTGAATTTAGTTCTTCTTCCGAAACATTTCCTACAATGAATTGTTTCTTTGGCGCAACATACAAATCTCGAGCTGTTGCGTCAGGAAAATGCGGATTTATATGGATAAGGAAATTGCAATATAAAAAGCCCGATTTCCCTCAACTAAATTGAGAAAATGGGATATTTTTTGTACTCCATAAACAGCTTTCTATTATTGAATATGTAAATTACTTTGGGATAACAGGGACCCATAGTTCATGTCTTGGTTTATGTTTCGGACCGTGATAACATTCTATACAAGGTAAATTTGCAAGTTCATACTCGGAGGTAGGGACCCACTCGGAATATAAACGTTTCCATGCATCTACTATGTTCGGAAAAACCGCCCATGTACTTGCGGGAATTATAAGCGTCTCCATATTTGCTGGGGCTTCCCCATCGTATCTTACGCCCATGAAATAGGAAAACTCTTCATCTGTTATGGCTGCTTCTTTTCCGCAAACCCCCAGAAGGCTTTCAAGCGTGCATTTTGGATTTTCCCATGACATATCTACTAGTTCTTGCATAAATCCATCTTTTTTCGCAGTGTTCCAAAGCGTTGGGATTGTTTTAAATGCTCTGCTTGTTTTTACTGGTTTACTTTTTCCAACAATTCTTAATTCAAAATCAAGGTTTTCAATTCTGTAGTCCATCTCGGTATCTCCTTTAATAGAAATTTGAAAGGAAATTCTGGGAAAGGCTTTTAACTGTACCCCTCTATTACGAGCATTGGAAGGGGTTACTCCATGCATTTTTTGAAAAGCACGTGAGAAAGTATCAGAAGAAACATAACCATATTTAATTGCCACATCAATGATCCGAATATCACTTTTTTGAATTTCAAATGCTGCAAGTGTTAACCGTCTTCGTCTAATATATTCTGATAGCGATACACCTGAGATTGAAGAGAACATTCTTGAAAAATGAAACTCAGAACACTTAGCTGCTTTTGCAATCTCTTTGTAGTCTATTTCTTCATCCAGGCTATTTTCAATGTAGTTTAACGCATTGTTCATTCTTTCAAGCCAATCCATAAGTTTACTCCCTTTCAATACTTACTTTAAAACAAAATAGATAATAATTGCCGACATTTCATGCCTAAAAATGTTGGTAAAAAGAATATACCTTTTGATAGAATCAGGACAAACTATTTGTTTCCTTCCGATAGCTTTCTATATAATGAAGCCCTAGATACATTAGTAATTTCACAAATTTGATTTACAGTCATACCGCCTTCTTTATATAGCTTTACGGCATAATTCATTCCTGCGTGATTTTTATGATACTTCTTTAAACGACCCTTAAACTTTCCTTCTTTCTTAGCTAGCTCAATCCCTTCACGTTGACGCATACGGATAAGATCACGCTCTAATTGGTTCACACCAGCCATTACTGTAATTAAGAATTGGCTGTATGGATTATCCTCTGATAAATCTAGCCATGTATCCTTGAGTGATTTTAAGCTTGCCTTTTTCCTCCGTATTAAATCAATCAATTCAAATAAGTCCTGCGTACTCCGAGTGATCCGAGTTAAGTCTGTAACATAAATAATGTCCCCTTCCTGTAAGTCCTCTAACATTTTTTGAAGTTGCTCGCGATCCTTTGTTGCACCGGAAACTTTTTCTTCAAAAATAATGTCCACTCCGATTTCGTTCAATTGTTGAAATTGCCTTGAAGGATTTTGGTTAGTCGAACTGACACGTATATAACCAATTTTCCGCAAAATATCACCTCGTTTTTGAGACAAGTCTTATGAGACATTCTTAACTATGATTTTATCAATCTATTACACTTGTATCAATAGAGTACACTCTATTGATATATAATTATCATAATTGATTGAATATTATATTGAAACGAGTTGATACCTGATGAAAATGGCAAGAGGAAGAGAATTACTTACAACGGATCAAAGGAATCTTCTAATGGAGATTCCGGAAGAAGATTTGATTGAAGGAACCTACTATACTTTTTCTAATCATGACTTGGCAGTTATTAATAAAAGACGCAGAGTAGAAAATCGATTAGGGTTCGCAGTGCAATTAGCTGTTCTTCGATATCCAGGCTGGTCATATACACACATTAAAAACATGCCTGATTCGGTTTTGCGATACATAGCAAAACAGATCAATGCAGATCCTTCTTCACTTGGTCTTTATCCTCAAAGAGAAAATACATTGTGGGATCACATGAAAGAGATTCGGAACGAATATGGTTTTATAACATTCACTCTAAAAGAATATCGAATGACATTTAAACACCTTTATCAATTAGCATTAGAAAATGGAGATGCCATTCATTTACTACATGAGAGCATAGATTTTTTGAGAAAGAATAGAGTTATACTTCCTGCTATTACAACACTCGAAAGGATGGTATGGGAAGCTCGTGCAATGGCCGAAAAGAAGATATTTAATACCGTGAGTCAATCTCTAACAAATGATCAAAAAGAAAAGCTTGAAGAAATCATTACATCTCAGCATCGATCTGAAACCAATAAAACAATTTTGGGTTGGTTAAAGGAGTCACCAGGTCATCCTTCTCCTGAGACATTTTTAAAAGTAATAGAAAGACTTGAATATATTCGAGGAATGGAACTCGGAAGCGCTAAGCTTAATCATTTACACCGGAATCGCTTTTTACAGTTTTCTCGATTAGGTTCAAGATATGAACCTTATGCTTTTCGTGACTTTCAAGAAAACAAACGTTATACAATTCTAACCGTATATTTATTGAAACTTACTGAGGAGTTAACAGATAAGGCTTTTGAAATTCATGATAGACAAATACTAAGCTTGCTGTCAAAAGGACGAAAGGCTCAAGAAGAAATTCAGAAAAGAAATGGTAAAAAGGTAAATGAAAAAGTCATACACTTTTCTAGCATAGGACAAGCATTAATAAAAGCTAAAACGGAAGGATTAGATGTCTTTGAGGTTTTAGAGTCTGTCATTGAATGGAATTCCTTTGTCACTTCAGTAGAAGAAGCTCAAGAACTAGCCCGACCTGTGGATTATGATTATCTAGATTTACTCCAAAAGCGCTTTTATTCCCTTCGAAAGTATACACCGACACTATTGAAGGTTCTAGATTTTCGTTCAACAAAGTCAAACGAACCACTTTTGCAGGCGGTTGAGATTATACGAGGTCTGAACGATTCTGGAAAGCGAAAAGTCCCTGCAGCAGCACCTGTAGATTTTGTTTCAAATCGTTGGAAAAGGCATTTATATGAAGAAGACGGTACAATCAATCGGCACTATTATGAAATGGCTGTTTTAACGGAATTGAGAGAGCATGTTCGAGCCGGTGATGTGTCTATCTCAGGCAGTAGACAATATAGAGATTTTGAGGAATATTTGTTTTCACAAGATACATGGAACCAAGACAAAGACCGTACACGATTATCAGTTAGCTTATCGTTCGAAGACTACATCCAAGAAAGGACCAATAGCCTTAATGAGAAGCTAAAATGGTTATCTAACAATTGGAATAAACTAGAGGGAGTTTCGCTTGAAAAAGGAAAGCTTTCAATTGCACGGTTGGAGAAGGATATTCCAGAGGAAGCTAAAAAATTTAGTGCTAGCCTTTATCAGATGCTTCCAAGGATAAAATTAACCGATTTACTCATGGATGTTGCTCATATAACTGGATTTCATGAACAATTTACTCACGCCTCAAATAACCGTAAACCAGATAAAGAAGAAACGGTAATCATCATGGCTGCCCTATTAGGAATGGGATTGAATATTGGTTTAAGTAAGATGGCTGAAGCAACGCCTGACCTTACATATAAACAACTTGCCAATGTATCTCAATGGAGAATGCATGAAGATGCCATGAGCAAAGCACAAGCTGTATTAGTAAACTTTCATCACAAGCTAGACTTATCTTCCTATTGGGGTGACGGTACAACTTCTTCGTCAGATGGAATGAGAATGCAGGTAGGCGTTTCATCTTTACACTCAGACGCAAATCCGCATTACGGTTCCGGAAAAGGTACAACAATCTACCGATTTACCAGCGATCAGTTCTCATCGTATTACACAAAAATTATTCATACCAATTCAAGAGATGCAATTCATGTCCTAGATGGATTATTGCATCATGAAACCGACTTAAATATAGAAGAGCATTTTACAGACACTGCTGGCTATACTGATCAAATTTTTGGATTAACTCACCTTTTAGGTTTTAAGTTTGCACCAAGAATAAGAGATTTGTCAGATTCAAAGCTGTTTACATTAGAAAAGGCAAGCAAGTATCCAAAATTAGAGTCTATTTTACGTGGCCAAATAAATATCAAGATCATTAAAGAAAATTATGAAGATGTCTTACGATTAGCTCATTCTATAAGAGAAGGAACGGTATCGGCATCACTTATTATGGGGAAACTTGGCTCCTACTCTAGACAAAATAGTTTAGCCATCCATAAGCTTGAAAAAAAAGTCATGTATTTAATAGCAGAGAATGGAAAGTTGTTACAGAAGAAGAAAGAGCTAGGAACACTATTTAATAAGCTCTCTCTTTTATTGGGGCCCACGTCGTCTAACCAATGAAAGATCTATGATGAGTTTTAGCATCCTGCCACCTGTATTGGGGAGATTCCAGATATAATCCTGAAAAGTATAAAGAATTAAGTCAGTAAAGCGCTTTAGAAAATAGTGCAAAAGTTAACAGGGTAAATAACGCTGTGCTGACGATAGATTATCCAACGAGGCGGAATTGGCCCCTTTAGTTGAGTAAAGGCTAGTTTCTTCTATATTATATTTGTTGCTGTATTTCCTTTTCATGCTCCTTCACTAGCTTATAAAAAGTAGTTTTTTTAACACCGGCTATTTTCATGGCTCTGACAGCTGTCAGTTCCCCGGCTTTCCATGGTTCATATACTTCTCTAAAGGCTTCTGTCACATACGCTTTTGGACGGCCAAAGACAACTCCCTTCTGCATGGCGATATCTATCCCCTCGCGCTGCCGTTTGCGGATCCGTTCGCGCTCTTCCTCAGCCATCCAAGATAGTATCTGCAATACCAAATCCGCGATAAATGTGCCAAGACTGTCCTTATATTGGGTGGTATCCAAAAGCGGCATATCCAAAACGACTATATCGGCTTTAATGTTTTTCGTTATGTCATTCCATTCTTGCAAAATGTCCTCTTTGTGTCTTCCAAATCGATCCAGTGCATGGATGTATAGCGTATCTCCTTCACGAAGGATACGCTTCAGCAATTGATATTGAGCACGGTCAAAATCCTTACCGCTTTGCTTATCTAAAAAGATATCCCGGCCGTCTATTCCCATTTTCTTCATTGCCTCTAACTGCCGGCCTTCATTTTGATCCTTGCTGCTCACTCGGATATAGCCAAACTTTCTACTATTCAGAAATATACCTCCTTATTTCTGTCTTCCTCTTCTATTCTATCAAAAATCGTCCGTAAAAGTAATGAAAATACATGAACGTCCGCAAATAGCGTTTGATAAATTTACGAACGTCAAACATCTCCGAGTGATGAATAAGAGTAAGAGTTCGTAAATGTGTACTTTTATGAACGTGTATACATCTAAATTTTGTAATAATTTAAATTTAATTTTTTTTTACAATAAAAAGAGTGTCCCATTGTAACGCATGGGACACTCCAAAAGTATGTAAGGTATCATCCAAGATGCTCACCACTCAGTCATCATCATGACGTTGGTACTCTCCCTGGTCATTCTCATCTACGAGTTTGGTTAAGAAGAAGATCTAAGTTCAGTTTCGATCTGTCTTCCTGACTCCAGCCCGATTGTTTGACCTAATCATTAATAGCGTCCTCATTCATTTTTAAGTTTACAATCTTCAAGTCAGCCATCTTCTAATGAAACTGTTCTTCACCTTCTTCAAAATGGTCATAGGGCTTTAAGGTCCTTCATTTGACTTAAATATTAAGTATTAATCGCCTTATCCTTGGCCGGCAGCAGCTGTTTTATATCCAGTGAGACGATTGCCTTAAGGAATGACAGGCAAGAAGTTCTTTGACAAAAAAATTCAACTGAATTCACCCAACAGTTTTAGCGGATGACACGATCTTCTTCTTTCTATGCAACAATACAGCCAAGGCTTTGAGTGATGAAGATTTGGGAGCCCATAGAAATACATGTTCCAATACTGCTTCTTCATGGCAGTTCTGAAATAAGGGGCTTTCCATTAAAGATCCCGCCAGAGTAGCCTTCTTAAGCAGCAGTTTCTCTATAACATCGTCAGCCATAGTTTCATATTTCCCCCAGTAAAAGGACGCGTAAAACGAACATTTTTGGGAGTTCAATCTCTGAATGCCATGATTGAAACGTAACGGGCTGTTTCCTGGATTTTCTATGAAAATGGCCCTTCCAAAAACATTTAAACGACATGGGAAGCTGCTAACTAAAGACTTTGAAGTTTCCATTGATGTAGGCGCTATATATGTACAATTATTATACTTTAATATATACATTAATTAGGTTGTTAAATTTAACATATAAATACATAATAATAAGGGCAATCTGAATGAACACAAGAAAATTAAACCTTGGAGGATATAGATGCAGAGACAAACCAAACTGATTGTAGAAAGATTTACAAACTTAGAAGATATTTTATACTCTCCAGCTCGTTGGAATTCAGGAACTATTAGTTTATTCAATCGAACAGAACAAGTCTTTTTTAGACTAGCTTGTTTTTTTGAGGACCCCAATACATTCTCATTGGATACGGCCTCTTTATATAGTCATTTAGATGGTGAATTGTTGGAGTTTGCTTTAGCATTATTGGGTAGGTATTATCAAGAAAATTCTTACCTTGTTCAGCCCTCTTCCACAACTTTAAAAGAACATGAGCTTTTTATAGATTCAAATCAGCTCGCTGATTTAGTGATGAAGTATAAATTGGAACCGCGTGAACTGAAGAGAATACCAGCGCCCGACTTAATCGTTGCCGGTAAGCATATTGGTCTCAAGAAAAGGCTGAAGCTTTCTGTAACAGAATGAAAAACTAATCTCAATCTCTTATTGGTTGCGAACTCATGTACCCTATGATACAACTAGGATAGGCTGAAAGTAAAAAAGTATATCATTTGGAGTGTGGGAGTAAAAAATGAATAAAACGGATTTAATTATTCAAGTGACTCAAGCTGCTGAATTAACGGGTAGGAATGGCGGGATAGCGGTTAATACAGTCTTAGATACCATTGTAGAGGCTTTAAGAAACGGCGAAAAAGTTCAAATACCTGGATTTGGGATGTTTGAAGTTCGTGAACGAGCTGCACGTACAGGACGCAACCCTCAGACAGGAGAAGAAATAAATATTGAAGCGAGCAAGGTCCCTGCTTTTAAAGCAGGGAAAGCGTTAAAGGATGCAGTAAAGGAGTAAACAGCTTCTACATAGGAGTATTGAATGCTCATTTACTTCCATTTTTCAAAACCCTTACTGAAATATCGCTTCAGTAAGGGTTTTTTCATATGTTTTTGGCCTACATCTTTATATCATTATTTAATGAGAGTATTCCTATCTTGTCCCGTATGAAACGTCTAGAGGTTTAGCAAAGAGCGAATAAAAATATTGGATGGCATTTTAGAGTGTTAAGAAACAAGAAAAGTTACACAGAATAGGTGGGAATCTTTTGGAAGGAGCAGAATATTGGGTTGGCTGTTGGTATTACTCTTAACATAAGCGGATATAAAAACAATTAATGATAAAGAGGACTCTAATAAGTACTTTCACTATCAGAAGAATTGAAGATTTGCAGGGCACTGCATTTGGAGGAAAATCTGAGATGGCCTTTTGATTGGTCTATCGTTGAGTGGGAAAAAGTGTCACTCGTTAGCATATAGGTGCTTTTTCTTTTTGGTTAATTAAACGGGGGTGTGACTTTAATTTACATATTTGCTCTGTTGGATTTCCTGAGTGTTGGGTTGCTTATACTGAGTTTCAACTTGATCACGATAAATTTCTTGTAGAGCTTGCTCACTCATTTCTCGCTTCTCTGCGGCGGCCTTCATGAGTGCAATTTCATGGAACATGGCTTCAGAAAGTATTCCCCTTTTAATATTTCTTTTAATTTCCACATAAAAACCTGCTAATAACTCATCCGACAATTGTTCGTATATAGACATACATTCTCCTCTCCGAAACAGGTTAAACGCTTGTACGTATATAGTTCTAGAAAAAACAGCGAACCCCTTCTATTTTTTACTTTTTAAGAGTTTTTAAGGCTTAACCTCCCAACTTACCATGAATAGCCTATATCATGGAGAATTACTTTTAGCTACAATTACTGCTGCTGTTCCACAATTTTAGCACCCCCTATATGCCACATATGCGGCCAGTGCTGTCCTTCTTCTGAAGTAAAAATCAAATTATTCACAATATGTTTGCAGGAGTACCCTTTGTTACATTTCGGGGCAAGTCACACACTTTATGTCGATCGCTACTATCTTCCAAGGAATATTATAGTTATTTATGACACAAGACAAAACCTCATGTAATATATACATAGTTGTCGATAAGCACGATTTAGGAATTCTGTATTTCCATTTAAAGTGGAGGAATTACAGCAGCGATTTAATAGAGAAGAGGGAAGATGGTAAATGAATGATCAAATGGTGCACTTAATGAAAAATTTAAAAGGAACCAATAAGGGGCATATTTTTTATGAGTATAAAGATGAAGACTGCTATATACAAAATGCCGTCTCTTTTATTGTAACGGTAGTAAAGAATGGAAGCCATATTTTGCTTCTTGAAAATGATCGGAATATTAGGCTAATTAATAAAAAATTGAAGGATCGTTTAAGCGAGAAGGAAATCGTACGCATACACTTTACCAATAATTTCGACTTTTATTATGCAAATGGGAACTTTCATCCTCAAACCCTTTTGGAGTATTTCTCGGAAAGAGTTAGAGCTCTTGAAGCTAAGGAAATTTCCGTTTGCTCATGGGGGTTAATAGAGTGGAGAGATGAGGATGACTTCTCACAGCAAATTCAAGAGTATG
>NZ_JBEUMK010000019.1:0-64187 GCF_040492155.1 Cytobacillus sp. T106
GACAATCTCCGTCGCTCAGAAGCGACTTTATGAATATAACATCTTCAATCGAAGAAGTCAACATCTTTTTTTGTTTATCAAAACTTGAATTGGATGTTTTCGTTTCTTCCTCGTGAGGACAAGTAATAATATATCATGGTGAAATTACAATTGCAATATAATTTTTTAATTTAATTTCATTTTTTGTCCGTTAATTTTTCAGATTAAGGAATGGTTGAAACACTGCTCTGATGTGTTCCCCTATCTCAATCAGGCTGGGCTTCTTAAAAATGCCTCAGCTGTCGCCCCGTATTCCTGCAATCAACACGAAAAAAAAGAAACTTATATGAATGGGTCATACATTCAAAGCCAGTCCATATAATATATTAACATATTCGAAAGGTGAGATTTATGCTTCAAACCGCCGCACTCTACTTATCATTTATCATGGCTGTATTCTTGTTGGCATTTTCCTATTTCGAAGGAATTAAAATTGCAGACTCGGAAGAAAAAGTCTACGGAGGCACTTTTATTTTCACCACGGTATCCGGTTTTATTTTCTCCGGGCTTACTTTTGCTTTTATTTAATACCAATTAAAAGTGGCCATCCTGCTGAGGATGGCCACTTTTAAGCTTTGCATGAATTCCCCTTACCTTTGCTCTAAAAAGCAAGAAGGGGCGTACGAGCAGGATGAACGGAGGATAAAGGCATCACAGCCTGTATCTGCTTCTCCTCATTCTTTAAGTTTTATTTCTCAAATCTGTCTCTAGTGTACTCCTCCTGCAGCAGCGCAGAAATGACAGCATCTTTGTATATTCCTCTGTGAACAAACCGCTTCCTTAGTATTCCTTCTATTTTAAAACCCTTTTTTTCAAGAAGCTTTTTTGAGGCAGCGTTCTCCGGAAGGTAGACCGCCTCTATCCTGTTCAGGTCCATGCAGATGAAGCCATAGCGGATAATCGCATCCAAGGCTTCTGACATAAAGCCTTTGCCCCAGGTGTCCGGGTGAAGCTCATAACCGATTTCCGCCTTATTATGAAGCTTTTCAACTGAATGGAATCCGCAGGTTCCCTGGAGGGTTTTGTCTTCTTTCCAGCAGATAGCCCACCTGATCTGCATCTCCATACTGTATCTCCACAAAAGACTTTCGAGAAGATCTTCTGCTTCACTGACGGACCTAAAGGGCTCTACATCATAAAACCTGGTTGCTTCAGGATCAGAAAATATGCTGTACAGCTTGGGAATATCATCCGCCTCAGGCTTCCTGAGCAGAAGCCTTTCAGTCTCTATAATGGGGAATTCTGAAGCAAAGGCCGCATCAATCCCTGCCATACCAATCACCCTCCTCTCAATAACACTCAGCATATACAATAAAAGCTTCATTACCTAATGGCTTGGGTGATTTCCGCTTGCTTCTGCCTTCTTTGCTTTCCTCTTCATCATTCTGCCATCTGCAAGGAACAGCATGATCCCCCCGATGACAATCATTCCTCCAGCAGCCTGATACCAGGCCACTAACTCCCCGAGCAAAAAATATGCCAGGACAGCAGCACCCACCGGCTCAAAGAGGATAGCCATAGAAATCGTGGAGGTGCTGAGCCATTTCAGGGACCAATTGAAAAGCGTATGGCCGAGCAGGGTGGGAATAACCGCAAGGAGAATAAAGTAGACCCAGTCGCTTGCGGGGTAAGGCCCAAGAGGCTCACCAACAGCGATTACGTAGATCAAAAGGGTTAAGGCACTTATACTGTACACGGTGAATGTATAAGTAATAAGAGACAGCCTTTTTCGCACTGTCTGCCCAAACATCAGGTAAGCTGTAACCAGTGCACAGGCAGCAAGGGCCAAAAGATCTCCAAACAATGCAGTTCCGCTGACCCTGAAGTCCCCCCAGCTGATAAGTACACTTCCTCCAATAGCTATCACTCCGCTCAATATTGCTTTCACAGTAAACCTTTCTTTGAAAAATAAGTAGGTCCCGGCAAAAGCGAACAGCGGCTGCAAGGTAACAAGGACAGTTGAGCTTGCCACTGAAGTATAGCGGAGAGATTCAAACCAGAGGATAAAATGAAAGGCAAGGAATATCCCGGCTACGGCCGAATACATCCAATCCCGCCGGCCAATCTGTTTGAGCTCTGGCCCATATTTAAATAATACGAGAGGCAGCATCAGCAAAACAGAAAAGAATAAACGATAAAAAGCTATCACTCCTGATGGTGCAGCTGAGAACTTAACCAGAATGGCAGATGTGGAAACAGACACCACACCAATCGCCAATGCTGCATAAGGGTTCATCTTGGGCAAGTCATTGCATCTCCTTCTAAGAAAACTCCAGTTTAGCTATAATATTACACTTACCGGTTTTTACATGGCCATCTTTTTTCGCTTGCAAGTTTCAAATCTAAATAATAAAGCGCCCAGCCCAAGATGGGGCAGGCACTTCTTTGTTCTATTCCCCGCTCTCAACCTCTGCAGCAATCACACCTATCAACGATTTCATCGTATAGTAAACATCGGTCGTATACATGCTCCTCGTTGTAGTTATCACACAATTGATCAATATATCATCTGCTTCCTCTTTGACACGGACCCGCTTGATTCCTAATTTCTTGCTTTTTATTTCCTTCATCAGGGTTGTCAGGTCCGTACATTTCTCAATATACAGCTTTACCCTGATTTCCTTTTCCTTCAGTTTTTTTGGTCCTATCCGTTCAAATAAAGCAGGAATGATTTTAACTCCAATAATGATAAAAATGACTCCCAGCAGCGCTTCTATATAGAACCCTGCACCAATGGTAATGCCAATTCCAGCTGAAGCCAGCACAAGAGCGGCTGTTGTCAGCCCGGAAATAGCTTCGTTGCCCCTGCGCAGAATCACGCCCGCTCCAAGGAATCCTATTCCGCTTATTACATAAGAAGGAATCCGCCCCGGGTCCATCGGCCTTGAATATTCCTTTGAATACAGGAAAGCTGATTCGTAAGACACGATGGTCAGCAGGCATGCCATCACCGAAACAATCAGGCAGGTCTTAAGCCCAAGCGGCTTCCCTTTCAGCTCCCTCTCTAAACCGATGACAAGACCCGCTAAGGCTGCGAACCCCAGCTTCATAATTACATCATTCTTTATCACCAAATAGAACATTTCTTCCATATGTATCCCCTCTTCAATTACTATCTATATAAATATTCCAATATAGATAGTTGAATAAACTAATTTTTGAATAAAAATAGCGGTACGCATACTTTTCTTTTCCTACTTTATGCGGCCTTGCTCTCTAATATTATGGTATACTTTTAGGTTCACTGGCAGAAAACTTAAGATTTTATTTTTAAAAAGAAAAATTAGAATT
The DNA here is from genome assembly GCF_040492155.1 of Cytobacillus sp. T106. Lineage (NCBI taxonomy): Bacteria > Bacillati > Bacillota > Bacilli > Caryophanales > Bacillaceae > Cytobacillus > Cytobacillus sp. T106. Next base: position 3,331 of record NZ_JBEUMK010000019.1, read on the forward strand.
TCCTCTTGCATATTTGATCAAATACGGATATAATTTTTCTTGTACCGAACACGGGGCATTAGCTCAGCTGGGAGAGCGCTACGCTGGCAGCGTAGAGGTCAGCGGTTCGAGCCCGCTATGCTCCATACATTCAAAAACCAAAATCCAAGAGGATTTTGGTTTTTTTGTTTTATCAGCATAATAAATATAGTTTTTGAAATACTAATTTTCATTCCATTATGTTATGCAGGCAAAATATACCATGACCATTAACGTGTTTAAGGCACTGCAAAACGGGAATAATGCCCATAACACAATAAAAATGATGGGAGAGATTAGCATGATCTCAACGATTGCTATTTTGGCAGCAGCCTTTACTGCCGCAGCAGGCTTGAATTACTTTGCAGTGAAAGAGGCGGATTTTACAGAGGAAGATTTACTAAAGGACAAATGAGGATGGCCGAATATTTAAATACAGCAGATAAAACATGACCCTTGACCAATTGCAGCAATTGGCCAAGGGTCTTTATTTTTGTACAAATCCTCAGGTTCTATGGAAAGAGCCCAGAACTTCGGTCGTTTCTGTAATATTGACAAAGGCCTGCGGATCAACCTCATCAATCATGCTCTTGACCTCAGTCAGCTGATAGCGGGTTATGACTGTCATGAGGATCTTCCTGCCTTCCCCTGTATAGCCGCCCTCTCCATTGATAACCGTAATTCCCCTGTAGATGCTTGAGAGAAGCTTTGCTTTCATTTCTTCGCCTTTGGCTGTTACGATCATCACTGTCAGCTTAATATGCTTCGTATGAATAGTATCAACCACCTTGCCTGTGGCATAGATGGCTACCATTGTATTCAATGCAGCATCCCAGCTGAAGATGAAGCCTGAAGCCAAAACCACGATTGCATTCATCAATGAAAGAATGGCGCCAAGCGGGAAATCTTTTTTCCTCGTCAAAAGCATAGCAATGATATCAAATCCCCCTGAGGAGCCTGAAGCCTTGAACACAAGCCCGATTCCCGCACCCGTCAATACCCCGCCGAACACGGATGACAATATAGGCTCAGAAGAGATTGCGTTGACTGGTATTAAGTAAAGACTGACGGAAAGCGTCAGCACAGAAACGATTGTATAGAAAATAAACCGTTTCCCAAGCTTAATGACACCAAGGATCAGCAAAGGCAGATTCAACAGAAAGTTGAGGAGGCCAGTATTGAAGGGTGTAATGATGCCGAGCATGATTGCCACCCCGCTCAGACCGCTGCTCAGGATTTCATGGGGGATCAGGAATAGATTATAAGCAAAGCCTACAATCGCAGAACCCAGAATAATGATCAGTAAATTTTTCATATGGCATCCCCCTTTATTTCCACAACAATAATAATTTAATTTATTATAGTAGAGAAATAAAGGAATCCCTAAAAAATAGTGTTTTCAGAATAAATAACTATAACTGGAAATCAGTTTTCTGGTAAAAGAAATTTGGCGTTTTGATTTCATTTTTATAGCTGCTGTGAAAAATATGTGTAGCTGCCGGAGAAATGGGCGGAATCAGCCAGGTCCATTCACCAGTTACCGGCCTGCCGCATGCTGATTCTTTTTCTTCAAACAGCCTGAACTGCTGTGCGGCTGTATGGTGGTCAACAATGCTGACCCCCTTCTTTTTATAGGAATGAAGAACAGCTGTATTCAGCTCAACCAGCGCACGGTCCTTCCACAAGGAGGCGTTTCTCTTAGTATCAAGCCCCATCCTGTCCGCTATTTCCGGGACCAGATTATACCTGAAATCGTCTGCAAGATTCCGGGCGCCGATTTCTGTCCCCATATACCAGCCATTAAAGGGTGCAGCCGTATACCGGATTCCGCCGATTTCAAGGCACATATCCGATATGAACGGAACAGCATACCACTTTAATTGCAGATCGCTGAACCACTCAAACTCAGGATGCTCAAGCGGCACTTCAAGAATATCTTCAGCAGATACATCAAATAGCGCCGGCTTCCGCTCATCTATCTGGACAAGAAGAGGCAGTGGGTCAAACTGCCCGTATTTCCCTTCCCATCCCAATTCACGGCACAAGTTCGTCAGTTTGACGGAGGCTGGGTCGCCTATAATCTTATCACCGGTATCATAGCCGGCATACCTGATCAGCTGGTGGTTAAGAATCCTTACTCTTTTGTTTTTTTCCTCCTGACGGAATACAGTGATGGCGGACCTTACCTTGCCGCCGTTCGTAGCATAGCTGATATGCCTCATCAAAGCTTGGCCAATTTCGTCTTCAGTCTCAAGCTCCCTTTCATCGAACACTTTAAGGCTGTCCCAAAAGAGCCTGCCGATGCATCGGTTGCTGTTCCTCCAGGCCGTTTTTGCACCATACTCAAGCTCTTCATAGGTGTGATGATAACTGCCTGTACGATCTATCTCCTCAAGGATTTCAATGAGGCGCTGTTCTGTTTCGCTGCTGCTTTTATTCAGCTCTCTATGGCATAAAGCAATAAAGTTCTCTGCTTCCTTCCTCAGTTCCTTTGCCAAAAATTTGCCCCCCTGTATCGTATAGTGATCCTGATGCAATGGCCATTTCCATTCAGTTCTTGTCTGCAGGGTAGACGATGCCAAGCTGGCTTCTCACAGAATCAAGAATTTCCATGACAGCAAGGGAGTTGGACAATGTGTTCGTTGCCGATTCCAGCTTTCCGCTTTTGACAAGCCCGACGAATTCTTCTGCTTCATAATACATCGAGGCTTCCTTCTGCTCTCTTGTTATTGATTCTGAACTGCCGCCGCGATAGCAGATTTCAGCCTTTTCCGGCGTATGGATTTTATCGATTACAATATTTCCGTTCTCTCCCTGAATTTCTGCAGGAAGCTGGGAGTCAGTGATTTTTGAATACATGATGACAGCATCCATTTCTTTATACTTCAATACCATGCTTCCTTCCCCATCAACTCCTGAATCAAGCATAACACCCTGCGCCTTCACCCCATCCGGCTTGCCGAATAGGACCACCAGCGGATAGATGCAGTAAATGCCTATATCCATCAATGCACCGTTGGAAAACTCAGGTTTGAAGGCATTCAGGATCCTCCCTTCCTTGTATGCGTCATATCGCGAGGAATATTGGCAATATGATGCAAAATACCTTCTGACCGGTCCGATTTTTCCTAAATTCTCCCGGACGGCTTTAAAGTTCGGCATCAAAGTGGATTTCAGCGCCTCCATCAGTACCACCTTATTCCTCTGTGACGCTTCAATCATGAGCTTTAATTCAGCCGCATTGCTGGCTGCAGGTTTTTCGCAGAGCACATGCTTTCCATGTTCCATCATCAGAATTGATTGTTCCGCATGAAGTGAATTGGGGCTGGCAATGTAGACAGCGTCAATCTCACTGCTTGCCGCCATTTCCTCTAAGGACGTATATGTATGTTTCACTCCATATTTATCTGCAAATTCCCTTGCTTTTTCTTCTGTCCGTGAATAAACAGCCGTAAGCGCAAAATCCTGCACTTTATCTGCTGCATCAAGGAACCTCTCTGTTATCCAATTTGTTCCAACTACACCGAAACGAACCATTACGGCACCTCCATGAATGCTTTTTATTCTCTCCAACAAGGATACATTTTTTCTGCTTATTTCGCCAGCAGCTGCAATTTGTGGTTTCTTATCCAGCAGACTGGGGGAAAATGACTGGAAAAAGGAGGTCATGTACGGATGGGCCGATCAGCGCTGAATGGGAAGGTCGCTTTAATCACCGGGGCAAGCTCTGGAATCGGAAAGGCTGCCAGCATCAGGCTTGCTGAAGAAGGGGCTAAAATTGCTCTTGTCGATGTTAAGGAAGAGTTTGCAAAAGAAGTCAAAGCTCAAATAGAGTCAGCAGGCGGAGAAGCCATGATCATTGAAACAGATGTTTCTGTTCCATTGCAGGTGGAGGAGGCTTTCCAGAAGGTATCCAGTAAATGGGGACGCCTTGATATAGTTTTTGCGAATGCAGGAATAAATGGTGTTGTTGCCCCTATTGAAGATCTGACTCCTGAAGAATGGGATACGACCATTTCAACAAACCTGAAAGGAACCTTCCTGACAGTGAAATATGCGGTGCCCCTTCTCAAGGAAGAGGGCGGGAGTATCATTATCACCAGCTCTATCAACGGCAACAGAACCTTCCGCAATTTTGGGATGTCAGCATACAGCACCTCCAAAGGGGGGCAGGTCAGCTTTGGAAAAATGGCTGCCCTTGAATTGGCAGGATACCGCATACGCGTCAACTTGATTTGCCCGGGAGCCATCAGGACGAATATAGGCGAAAATACTTTTCCAGAAGAAGAAAATCTGAAAAAAGTAAAAATACCAGTTGAATTTCCGGAGGGAAGCATGCCCCTCGAGGACCATCCCGGATCTGCCGAACAGGTTGCCGACCTGGTTCATTTCCTTGCATCCGATTTGTCCAGCCATATTACCGGCACGGAGGTATATATTGACGGAGCCGAATCACTCCTGTGACAATGTGCTTAATGAAATAAAAGCCCGGCTGCTGCCGGGCTCTCTTCTGCTATATGTAATATGACTTCTTTTTTTCAACCTCTTTCCGGGATATCTCCTGTAAAAAGATTTTTTCTTTTAAAGTAAGCTCCCTTTTAAGGTTTGTGCGAAAATAAAGCATAAGCTCCGCATATCTGATATGTATAATCCTCCATTTCCCCTTTCCCTGAGAATCCCAGCACCCTATTTATTTCTCCATTTCTTCTGTAATTCCTTGCCCGCAATAAAATATTTTTCTATATGCATGTGGGTTTATAACAGAGAGAATCATTGGTAAATACAATTGAGGGTATAAGTTCTATTCCTTTTATTATGTTTTGGAAAAAGGGACTTTGTTCATACTGGTAGGTGTCTGCATTTAGAAGGAGTGAACAGCATGCCGCATTTCATTTATTCCAGCTTCATAAGGCTCCCGCTCGCTATACGGATACTTCTCATTGCACTAATGGTGATTCTGACATTCGGGTTTATCATTTCCATCCTGGAGCCGCATAATTTTCCTACGGTGTTTGACGGAGTATGGTGGGCAGTCATCACAGCTTCCACAGTGGGTTATGGGGATTATGTGCCGCATACCATACCAGGGAAAGTAACTGGCATTATTTTAATTCTTACCGGGGCAGGCTTTTTATCAACCTATTTTGTAACTCTGGCTGCAGCTGCTGTAACAAGACAAAATGATTTTTTGGAGGGCAAAGTGAATTTTAAAGGAGAACAACATCTAATCATTATCGGCTGGAATGAACGTTCAAGAGAACTTATCACGGCATTGGCGGAGGAGCATAAAGGGGTTTCTATTGCACTTATTGATGAGACGCTCCGATCCAATCCATCCCCGGGGGAAGTTCATTTCATACAGGGACGGTCAAATCAGGATCAGGTGCTCCTGAAAGCAAATATCCGGAAAGCAAACAAAGTAATCATTACAGCCGACCAGAACAGGGATGAACTTCAGGCCGATATGAATTCAATTCTGTCGCTCCTTGCCGTAAAAGGATTGAATCCCGGCGTTCCATGCATTGTCGAAATCCTCACATCTGAACAGGTTGCGAACGCAAGAAGGGCAGGAGCGGATGAAATCATCCAGACGAATATCCTGACCAGCTCCGTTATGATCCACAGCATTTCAGCACAGGAAATGGTCACTTCTTTCCTGGATCTGCTTGGTCACCTGAACGGCAGAAGACTGAGGCTCATGCCGGCCAAGGAATTTGAATACGAAGTGACCTTTACTGATTTAAGTGCGCTGCTGCTGAAGGATGGCATGCTTCTTTTTGGTATAAAAAGAGGAGAGGAAACTTTTGTGAATCCTCCCCACCCTTTCAGCATTGATTCAGATGACGAGCTGATCGTCATTGCCTGATTTAGTTCAGCCGTCCAGCAAAAGCGACTCCAGCTCCTGGACAAGCGAGCGGCCGATATCTACGTATTTGTCCGGGAAACTGGCGTCTTTGTCCACCGGCTCTGAGAATTGGTTAAAAGAAGCGGTATGGTTCCATGTATAAGCATGATCATCCAGCCCGCGCTGATATTTATGGGAGAGAAGGAATGGCCGCTCAATTTCCACAGTGCATCCTCTTGAATCAAGCTGGCCATCAATTGATCTGAAAGGTACGCGCAGGAATTGATAGCCCACTTCATCGTCTATTTTATAATCAAAAGCACCATGGTCATACTCCCAGCCGCCTCCAACCGTATAGCCAGCCGGCTTAAGCAGCTGCTCAAGCTTATACAGATCAAAGTGTTTCCCTTCCACCCGGGATGGTAATTCAATCATTTTCCAGCACCTCTTTTCTTTTTTTTAGTATCCCCGGTCTGGTTTTATCTATCATATTTTCTCGCAGGAAGGGCTTATTGAGGAAGTCAGCCAGTGAATAAAATAAAAAAGAGTGCTGAACATTTTCAGCACTCTCGTTTTTGTCTCTATTTAAGCCTTTTTTCAAGCTCTGCTTTTTTCTCCTCGAAGCCCGGCTTTCCAAGCAGCGCGAACATATTGACTTTATAAGCCTCTACTCCAGGCTGGTCAAAAGGATTGACCCCCAGAAGGTAACCGCTCATAGCGCACGCCTTTTCAAAGAAGTAAGCGAGATATCCGAATGTATAGGCATCCATTTCAGGAATGGTAACGATCAGGTTGGGAACCCCGCCATCTGTGTGAGCAAGCATTGTTCCTTCAAAGGCTTTGTTGTTAACAAAGTCTACGGTTTTGCCGGCAAGGTAGTTCAGGCCGTCCAGATCGCTGTCAGCTTCTTCAATTGTCAGCTCGTGGCGCGGTTTTTCCACCTTGATGATCGTTTCAAAGATATCTCTGCGCCCTTCCTGCACATACTGTCCAAGGGAATGCAGATCTGTAGAGAAGTTAGCTGATGCCGGGAAGATCCCTTTCTGGTCTTTCCCTTCACTCTCGCCAAACAGCTGCTTCCACCATTCCGCAAAATACTGAAGCCCCGGCTCATAGTTAATCAGCATTTCAATAGTCTTTCCTTTATTGTAAAGCGCATTGCGGACAGCTGCATACTGGTAGGCAGCATTCTCTTCGACTTCAGAGCTGCTGTATTCCTCACGGGCCTTTGCAGCACCTTCCATCATAGCCTGGATATCCGCCCCGCTTGCCGCAATCGGCAGAAGGCCGACTGCTGTCAGTACTGAATAGCGGCCGCCGACATCATCAGGGATGATGAAGGATTCATAGCCTTCTTCGTTAGCCAATGTTTTGAGTGCGCCTCTCGCTTTATCTGTTGTAGCATAGATGCGTTTGCGCGCTTCTTCTTTTCCATACTTTTCTTCAAGCAGACTGCGGAAAATACGGAAGGCAATCGCCGGCTCTGTCGTCGTTCCTGACTTGGAAATAACATTGACTGAAAAGTCTTTTCCATCGAGCAGGTCCATAACGTCCTTCATGTAAGTTGAACTGATATTATTTCCAACGAAGAGCACCTGCGGAGTGGTCCGCTTTTCCTTTGGAAGTTCATTATAAAAGCTGTGCTGCAGCATTTCTATGGCTGCACGGGCACCAAGATATGAGCCTCCGATGCCTATGACGAGCAGCACATCAGAGTCGCTCTTGATTTTTTCAGCCGCTTTCTGGATGCGGGCAAATTCTTCTTTATCATAGTCAGCAGGCAGATCGATCCAGCCAAGATAGTCGCTCCCTGCCCCGGTTTTTTCATGCAGGGAATGGTGGGCAACCTTAACGGCATCCCTTAAATATGTAATCTCGTGTTCACCAAAGAAGCTTAGTGCTTTTGAGTAATCAAAACGAACATGTGTCATGAATGATCCTCCAATTATTTTTATTCTCTTTCACTTTAACGAAAGGTGTGACAGTAATCAAGAAACTAGTCATAATGTAAGCGTGTCCAATTTCGGTTTTTTTTTTACACAGGAACCAACTGGAAAAAGTGGAGCAGGAACTGATGTTTTTCAGCTAAAATAAAACCCGGTGCCAGGCACCAGGTTTGAATTTTATAAAGAGGCTTTATAGATACTCACGACATCTTCTCGGTTCAGTTTTTTGAAGTTTCCGAACTCGCCGTTGGCCATAGCTTTGTCAGCCATCGTTTCAACGCCGCTTTCATCTATATCATAATCTGCCAGGCGTGATGGAGCACCGATGCTGTTCCAGAATTCCCTCAGCTTTTCAATGCCTTCAAGTCCTGCTTCTTCATCTGTCTTTCCTTCAGGATCTACACCGAAGACACGGACTGCCAGCTGCTTGAATCTGGAAGGCTTCACGCTCAAGTTATGCTTCATCCAGTTCGGGAACAAGATGGCAAGGCCTCCGCCATGCGGGATATCATAAACAGCTGAAACCGCGTGCTCTATATTATGGGTTGCCCAGTCTCCCCGGTAGCCCATTGACAGCATGCCATTGAGAGCCATTGTTCCGTTGTAGAGGATGGTTGCTCTGTGTTCATAATTCTCGAGATCTTCGAGGAGCTTAGGCGCTGTTTCCATTACTGTCAGCAGGAGTCCTTCACACATGCGGTCCTGCAGCAATGTGTTTTCTTCCAGATGAAAATAATGCTCAAACACATGTGACATCATGTCCACAATGCCGTAAATCGTCTGGTCTCTTGGAACTGTGAATGTGTTGACCGGATCCAGAATAGAGAACTTAGGAAAAGTGACGGGGCTTCCCCATCCATATTTTTCATTTGTTTCCCAGTTAGTGATTACAGAACCAGCGTTCATTTCTGAACCGGTTGCCGCAAGGGTCAGTACAGTCCCAAAAGGAAGCGCCTCACTTGCGAAGGCCTTTTTAGTGACAAGATCCCAGGCATCTCCATCATATTTGGCCCCTGCCGCGATTGCCTTTGTGCAGTCGATCACACTTCCGCCGCCGACAGCAAGGATGAAATCAATGCCTTTTTCCTTGCAGATTTCCACTCCTTTATGGACCGTTGAAAGCCTTGGATTCGGTTCAACTCCCGAAAGCTCGGACACTTCTGCACCGATATCCTTCAGCTCAGCCAATACTTTATCATAAAGGCCGCTTCGTTTAATGCTCCCTCCCCCATATACCAGCAGTACGTTCTTTCCATATTGGGGAATCTCATTTTGCAGCTCCTTCAGCGTATCTTTGCCGAAGATCAATTTCGTCGGATTTGAAAATGTAAAGTTTTGCATGAAAGCATCCTCCTTTTCTTCGTTATTATTATCTGTTATTTGCCCTAGTAATGCAAAAAGTACGTTTTTTGATATAGAGCTTGGGAACACTAAAAACAAAGTCATTAGAGCATGAATAATTACTGGATGACTGTATCACATTAGTAAAGAAAGAATAACAAAAGGAGGAAACAACATGAGTGCCATTCAACGCATTGCACTGGTTTTAACGATCATTGGTGCTATCAACTGGGGTTTAGTCGGCTTCTTCCAATTTGATCTTGTTGCAGCAATTTTCGGCGGACAAGACTCTGCTCTTGCCCGCATTGTGTATGGACTAGTAGGTATCGCAGGTCTTATCAACCTCGGCCTTTTATTCAAGCCAAGCGAAGAAGTAGAACGTGCTCCTGAAACAAATCGTTCATAATTCGGCTGGCGCCGGATACATTGAGGATTCTAATGGAAAAACTCCCCCGCTGCCGGGGGAGTTTTTGTGTTTTTAGCTCAATACTTTTTTGATTTTTTCAATTGCCCAATCAAGATCTTCTTCACTGATTACCAGCGGCGGCGCAAAACGGATGACCGTATCATGTGTCTCTTTGCAGAGCAGCCCCTCTTCTTTCAAGGCTTCGCAATATTTGCGTGCAGGCTCCGTCAGCTCTACACCGATAAACAGGCCCCTGCCCCTCACTTCTTTAATGACCGGGTTCTCGATTTCTTTAAGCTTGGACATAAAATAATCCCCGAGCTTCCGGGATCTTTCCGCCAGATTTTCATCTACCAGAACATCCAGCGCGGCTACTGACACTGCACAGGCCATCGGATTGCCTCCAAAGGTTGAACCATGCGAGCCAGGATTGAACACGCCAAGAACATCCTCATCGGCAGCCACACATGAAATCGGGAATACACCGCCTCCAAGCGCCTTGCCGAGAATATACATATCCGGCTCAACACCCTCCCATTCACAGGCGAACATTTTACCTGAACGGGCCAGGCCAGCCTGGATTTCATCCGCGATGAACAGAACATTGTTTGCGCGGCACAGATCGGAAGCCTGCTTCAGGAAACCGTCTTCAGGGATGACGATCCCGGCTTCCCCTTGGATGGGTTCAATCAGGAAGGCTGCTGTCCGTTCAGTGATAGCATTCTTCAATGCTTCCAGATCCCCATATGGAATAAGCTTGATGCCAGGCAGCATCGGACCAAAGCCCCTCTTATACTCTTCTTCAGAAGATAGAGAGACGGCTGTCATCGTCCTGCCGTGGAAGTTCCCGATACAGGCAATGATTTCTGCCTGGTCCCCGGCCACCCCTTTACGGTCATATGCCCAGCGGCGCGCCGCCTTCACAGCTGTTTCGACCGCTTCGGCGCCGGTGTTCATCGGCAGTACCATTTCCTTGCCTGTCAGCCTGCTGACCTTTTCATACCATGGACCCAGCTGATCGTTATGGAAAGCGCGGGAAGTCAGGGTGACCCTGTCGGCTTGATCCTTCAAAGCCTGTATGATCTTAGGGTGGCGGTGACCCTGATTGACTGCCGAGTAGGCGCTGAGCATATCCATATACCGCTCACCTTCAGGATTTTTCACCCAGACTCCCTCAGCTTCTGAGATGACGATCGGAAGAGGATGATAATTATTTGCCCCAAACTTTTCTGTCTGCTGAATTAACTGGCTGCTGTTTGCCATATAATGTTTCCTCCATTCACACTTAGAAATTGTCTTTTTCATTGTAACGTTAATAGCTCGCCCTTTAAAGAAAAGATGCCTGATTCTTCTGAAAAAACCTATCTGAAATCACTTATTGTATATGCAAGTTATATGCCAGCTTCCAATAAAGGAAAGATCCTGGCCTTCCTATCTCAAAAGCAAAATTCCTTTGCTCTGTAATCCAATTGAAAGTAAATAACGCAAAAATTATTTGCTCCATAAGACAGGAAAGCCTTACAATAAAAAAAGACAATACAAGGGAGCTGCAAACAATATGAAGAATGAACAGCACCATTTAACAGAAATCATCCTTGAGCAGATCCTTGAACATGTGGATGCCGGAATCCATGCCATTGACCATGAAGGCAGGACCATCATCTATAACCGCAAGATGGCTGAAATAGAAGGAATGGATCCGGAATCAGTGATTGGACGAAGCCTTCTTGAGGTGTTCCCCTTCAGCCGCCGGGAAGACAGCACACTTTTGCTGGCGCTGCAGAACGGGAAAGGGACACAGCCCGCCAAACAGACTTATTTTAACAGCAAAGGAAAAGAGATAACCGCCATTAATCATGCCATTCCCATCCTGGCAGCCGGCAAGTCATTAGGAGCCATCGAAATCGCAAAGGATGTCAGCCGGATCGAGAGGCTTGTAAAAGAAAACCTATCCAGGAAAAATAGTGACCGCTATACATTTGAAAGCATCATAGGAAGCAGCAAAGCAATCCTTGAAGTCGTGGAAGCGGCAAAAAGGGCGGTCAGGACCACCTCTCCTATCCTGATTGCCGGAGAGACAGGAACAGGGAAGGAATTATTCGCCCAGAGTATACACAGCGGAAGTCTCCGCTCACCAGGTCCGTTTGTTGCCCAAAACTGCGCAGCCCTCCCGGAAAATCTGGTTGAAAGCATCCTTTTTGGCACAAAAAAAGGCGCCTTCACAGGGGCGGTGGATCGTCCGGGACTTTTTGAACAGGCAGAAGGAGGGACATTGCTTCTGGATGAAATCAATTCGATGCCCGCTCCCCTGCAGGCAAAGCTTCTGCGCGTACTGCAGGAGAAAAAAGTCAGAAGGATCGGGGACACGAAAGATCGGGAGATAGATGTAAGGGTTGTGGCCGCCATTAATGAAGACCCTGTCGATGCCATTGCAGAAGGGCGCCTCCGGAAGGATTTGTATTACAGGCTCAGCGCAGTCTCCCTCTTTATCCCCCCGCTTAGGGAGCGGAAAGAGGATATTCTGCTGCTTTCCTCCTTTTTCATCCAGAAATATAACGACTGGTTCGGCATGGAAGTCCCTGGGCTGGATGAAGAGACAGAAGAGCAGTTTCTCCGGTACGATTGGCCGGGTAATATCCGCGAGCTTGAGCATGTGATTGAAGGGGCCATGAACATGGCTGAGGATGATGCCAGGATAACATCGGAAATCCTGCCCCATCATTTCAGGCAAAAAGCCGAGACCTCTCATTCTTCCCCAGGAAGAAACTTGGGAGAACCGGCCGGGCCGCAGCCCAGTCTATCTGACTATGTGGCTTCTGCGGAAAAAGCTTATATAAACAAGGTGTGGCGCGAACAGGACGGCAATATCACCAGGACCGCAAAAATTCTTGGCATGAGCAGGCAGAACCTGCAATACCGGATTAAAAAACACGGCCTAGTCCATCCCGGAAATCATGCTTGATTATACGAGAGAAGGCCGGGCATAAATGCCCGGCCTTCTCTCGTATAACAGATTAGCGCTGTGACTGGTCAATCCACTCTTGAAGCTTATCCTTGAGCGTGTTGAAACCCTGGGAAGAATCAGAATCATTGTACTGAATCGCTGCAGCCTGGCGTGGTTTGCGAGGCTTTCTTGCTTTTGCATCAGCAGCTTCAGCTGGTGCTTCTTCAGTTGCACGGATAGATAAACCGATCTTTCCTGCAGCTTCATCCACTGAAAGAACCTTTACGTTTACTTCATCTCCAACCTTCAGGTGCTCGTTAACATCCTTTACATACCCGTGAGTAATTTCAGAAATGTGAACCAAACCTTGTGTATTTTCATCAAGAGCAACGAATGCGCCGTAAGGCTGGATTCCAGTAACCTTTCCTGTTAATACGCTGCCCACTTCGATTTTCTCTGACATATGAACACTCCTAATACCTATTTATTTTCGTCGATTATACGCAATTAAAAATTATATCATACATCATCCTTTTTATCAAAGCAATCCTTTTGGAGAAAATGACCATTGCATATGCCATCGGGTACTGGCACTTCAGGAGTTATCAGAAGTCTGGCTTAAGAGCACTCAATTACGGTTGCTCTCTCTTGAGTGCCGCATCTCCTTTTCTTAAAGCTGTTATTAATAACATTTATCGACCTGTAACAAAAAATACAAGGATCTCAAATTTCATCTATCTGATTCCGCAGTAAAATAAGTGTGTAAGATCATTCTGTGAAAGGGTGGGTACAAATGTCCGCAATCGGTCTTGCTATTAAGCAGAATAGAGAAAGGTTGAATCTGACTCAGCAGGAATTGGCTGTAAAGCTTAGAATAGGCACAAGCACTATCGAAAAATACGAAAACGGCTGCCAGCAGCCTGACACCCAGACCATCTTAAAAATCTCAACGATCCTGGACGTGCCGGCATCCGAGCTGTTGGAGCATGGTTTCACAGCTTGCCAGACAGGACTGGATCCTGAACTGGAGCAGCTCCTTTTAGAAACAGGCATACACGATGCAAAAATGATTTTAAAAAATGCGAAGAAAATGGGAAAAGAAAATTTTTTGAGGATGATGGATGCGATCCAGGCAGCGAGATAAACTTAATTGAGATCTTAATTAAAATATTTTCTGAGTTTCTATGTATACAAAAGGGGGAATCCGGAAAAGCTTAAAACATAAGCTTTCTAGTATTCCCCCCCTTTTTGAAGTGGATATCCTGATGGGTATCCCTTTTTTTATTTTCTGTTTTCAAGGAATCGGCCGATTCTTTTTACGGCTTCCTGCAGCTGTTCCATGGATGATGCATAAGAACAGCGGATATGCCCTTCCCCGCTCTCCCCAAAGACATTCCCTGGAACGACGGCTACCTTTTCCTCCAGCAGAAGCTGTTCCGCAAACTGCTCAGAAGTTAATCCTGTTCCTTCAATGGAAGGAAAGGCATAGAAAGCACCGCCGGGAATATGGCACGGCAGCCCGACATCCTCGAGGGACTGAACAAAATAATTGCGGCGGCGCCGGTAGCTTTTTTGCATGCTTTCCACATCGCCCCTGCCTGTCCTCAGCGCTTCCAGAGCGGCAAACTGCGCCATGGTCGGAGCACACATCATACTGTACTGGTGAATTTTCAGCATAGCCTGGGATATCTCCTTCGGCGCACAAATAAACCCAAGCCTCCAGCCCGTCATGGCAAAGCCTTTCGAAAATCCTGAAATCAATAAAGTCCTTTCCTTCATCCCGCTGATGCTGGCAAAGCTTGTATATTCCTCATCATAGACGAGCTCTGCATAGATTTCATCTGACAGGACGAGCAGATCATGCTTTTCAGCAACAGCCGCTATGGCCTCCAGTTCTTTGCCCGACAGCATCGTTCCGGTAGGATTATTGGGAGAGCATAGAAGAATCGCTTTTGTCCGCTGCGTTATCGCCTGTTCCAGCTGGGAAGGGAGGATTTTGAAATCGTCCTCCTTTCTTGTCTGGACAGAAACAGGAGTCCCGCCCGCCAGGCTTACAAGCGGAGCATAAGATACGAAGCAAGGCTCGATCACAATTACTTCGTCCCCTTGATCCAAGATGGCTCTTAAAGCGATATCGATTGCCTGGCTTGCCCCTACTGTGACGATGATTTCAGATTCTGGTTCATATTGGACGCCGAAGCTTTTCCCCATGTAAGAGGCAATTTCCTGCCTTAGTTCAAGCAGGCCGGCATTCGCAGTGTAGGAGGTATACCCCTGCTCCAGCGACAGGATCGCTGCCTCCCTGACTGACCAGGGGGTCACGAAATCCGGCTCGCCTACACCAAGGGAAATGACGCCTTCCATACCTGCCGCCAGATCGAAGAAACGCCTGATGCCTGAAGGCTTAAGCTGATCGACCTTAGCGGATATATAAGTTTTCGTTTTCATCACGGCGATACCACAATTCTTTTATCTTCGTCTGCCTGGTCAAAAATTGTTCCATCATGCTTATACTTTTTCAGAATAAAATGAGTGGTGGTTGACAGCACTGAATCCAGGGTCGAAAGCTTCTCTGATACAAACCGGGCAACCTCATTCATGGAACGCCCTTCCACAATGACAGACAGGTCGTAGGCCCCGGACATCAGGTAAACTGAGCTTACCTCCTTATACCGGTATATCCGCTGTGCGACCTCGTTAAAGCCGACTCCCCTTTTGGGGGTCACCTTTACATCAATCATAGCGGTTACGCCCTCATGGCCGTCAATCCTGGCCCAGTCCACTGCAGAGGTATATCGGACAATTACCCGGGACTGCTCCAGTTTTTCCAGCAGCGCTGCCGCCTCATCAACAGAGATCGCGGCCATTTTCGCCACATCCTCAAGCGGGGTGCGTGCGTCTTTTTCCAGTATTTCAACAATTTCAAGCTCTTTCTCACTCAGTCTCATGGACCTTCCTCCCATTCCCGTTTAAAATATTTACATTATAGCAAAATCAGCGGAATAATAAATCTCACTTTTCTATTATTTTTCTAAAATAATTTTTCCAGTGATGTGTGAAGGGCAATGAAAGGGGAATGATATAACAGAAAAGCGCGAGCGCCTTGCTTCAAAAGGAACGCAGACTATGAACGCCCTGTCCTGTGCCAGCGTCTGCATGACCAGCTTCTTCTGGCCTCGAGGGTGCAGATGGAGCAGCTGGACAGATGAAGCTGAAAATATATTTACTTTCTTATCTTTGAATAAAGCCTTCCAGGCAATACCATCTTTCATAGGAGTGAGGGTAATATGCAAGCCTTTAAGACAGATGAAATTGAAGTGAACGGGAATACAATTTATTATGAACAATACGGACAGGCCCCCTCAAAGGAGACCATCGTCCTCCTGCACGGCTTTCTTTCCTCCTCCTTCAGCTTCAGGAGGCTGATTCCTTTTCTGCAGGAAGATTTTCATGTAATCTCCATTGATCTGCCCCCGTTCGGAAAAAGCGGAAAATCGGATCAGTATAATTATTCCTACAAAAATACCGCCCAGACAGTCATGCAATTTCTTGAAAAGCTGGGTCTCGGACAAGTCACAATTGCAGGCCATTCAATGGGAGGGCAGATATCGCTCAATGTGGCCCGCCAATATCCCGATCTCATAAAAAAAGCCATCCTTCTCTGCAGCTCAAGCTATTTGCCTAAATCAAAGATGCCGCTGATCCTGTCGAGCTACCTCCCCTACTTCCATTTGTATGTAAAGCTGTATCTGCAGCGCTCTGGCGTGCGCCAGAATTTAAGGCAGGTTGTCCATGACCATAGCATGATCACTGATGAAATGATGTACGGCTATTTGGCTCCTTTTATGGAGGATGATATCTTCAAGGCTTTGACCCGGATGATCAGGCACAGAGAAGGCGACTTGGATCAAAAGGCATTGAAAGAGATCGACACTCCCTGCCTCCTTATATGGGGCGAGCATGACAGGGTTGTTCCGCTCACCATCGGAAAAAGGCTGGACAGCGACCTGCCAAACTCAAGGCTCATCGTCCTCAAAGACACCGGCCATCTTGTACCGGAAGAACGGCCGGAAGAAGTATACAGCCATATGAAGGCATTTATTTGCGCCAAATCATAATAAAGCCTTTGTCACCTTTAAGGAACCCAGGCCAATGAACGCCACGTGTTGTGGCAGCGTCTGCATGACCAGCTTCCCCTGGGCTTCAAGACAAACCTTCCGTAAACGTGTTCTTTGCCTTGTTTGGCTTGTGACCTTGTGGGGCAAGTCACAGCTGCTGGACAGTAATCGGAGTAAAAATACACCCTTTTATAATTAGATTAAAAGATATATAAAACAGGAAGTCTTATCCATACTGTAGTGACCAGCAAGCCTTAAAATAAGCGGAGATTCTCCGGTTAAGCTGTTGAATATGGCAGGAGTAAGGATAAATAAGCGGAAATTTTCCGCTTAAGCAGAGCGAAGTTGCCCATTTTTCTGTTTTTTGAGTTGATAGCCGGAATTTCTCCGTCTATTTGAGCTGTTTTTAGCGTTTTTTCGAAAATAGGGGGAATTTCTCCGCTTATTTTTCATCCTGCCATTCATTCAGGTCCGGGAAGGTCCGCTCAATTTTAACAGAGCCATAAAAACAGGCCGGACACCCTTGAGGTGCCGGCCATTCTTCAACTTATATGGTTTATATAGTGCAGCTCCCGCTGTTTTTAATAACAAGGAGTGTTTCAGCCATCTTTTTGCACTGCTCCAAAGGGATGATGCTTTCGAAGGAAAATTCGTATATGCCCTGGATATTACGTGCGAGTTTATCGGGGCTGTCCAAATCATGGACGGCGTGGATTGCGTCTGCTATCTCAGTATCATAATTCCCTTCTCCGCAGCGGAAAGGATCCCATTGATCCAGAGCCTGGTACATCATCATGTGCATAACCTGGACTTCCATTTAAAACCACCTTTTTGATTTAATTTTGCCTGACCATATCTTATCATAAGAGTATCAGGACAGAGAACTGCAATCCAGGAGGTTATCATGAGAAAATATGACTTTCATAAAGCAATCAACAGATATGAAACAGCTTCTGTGAAGTGGGAGCTGACTAAAGATGTATTTGGTTCTTCGGATGTGCTTCCTATGTGGGTGGCAGATATGGACTTCGAACCTCCTGAAGAAGTACAGAATGCAATAAGCAAACGGGCCAGCCACGAGGTCTTCGGCTACACATTTGTCCCCCCTTCTGCATCTGAAGCCGTCCAGCAGTGGCAGAAGAGTCAATCCGGCTGGGAAATAGGCAGGTCATGGGTGTTATACAGCCCAGGAGTGGTCCCATCCATCAGCATTGCCATCCAGGCAGTCACAAGTCCGGGAGATAAAATCATGCTCCAGTCTCCTGTTTACACGCCTTTCTTTGAGATGATTGAAAAAAACGGGCGCATGGTCGTCAACTCTCCGCTTGAACTAGTGGAACAGCGCTATGAAATCGACTTCCAACGATTCGAGGAAGAGCTGAAAAAGGGCATTAAGCTTTTCTTGCTCTGCAATCCCCATAACCCCGGCGGCCGGGTTTGGACAAAAGATGAGCTATTGAAAATCGGGGAATTATGCGCAAAATACGGGTGCCTGATTCTCTCAGATGAAATCCATTCAGATCTGGTGTTTTCGCCGCACATTCATATTCCGATTGCATCTCTTTCAACAGAATTCCGGGATATTTCCATTACATGCATTGCACCGAGCAAGACTTTCAATATTGCCGGGCTGCAATCGTCAGCCGTCATCATACCCAATGAGCAGCTTCGCGAGAAATTCAAGGCTGTCCAGGCACAGCAGGGCTTTTTCACTTTGAACATTTTTGGCATCACCGCCCTGGAGGCTGCTTATCGGCATGGACGTGACTGGCTGGATCAGCTCTTATCATATCTGCAGGAAAATTACGAAATCGCCCGGAGCTTCATAGAAAGGGAGCTTCCTTCAGTCAAGGTTATGGATCTTGAAGCGACATACCTGATGTGGCTTGACTGCCGGAATCTCTCACTGCCGGATAAAGAGCTTAATGCCCTTCTCATTGAAAAAGGCAGGATTGCGCTTGAGCCTGGCACGAAATACGGACCAGGCGGCGAAGGATTTGTCCGGATGAATATTGCCTGCCCGCGTGAAACTCTCGAGGAAGGACTGAAGCGGCTGAAACTAGCTTTTTCCTGATTTAAATTAAATGGCACAAAAAAGAACAGCTCAGGTCAGCTGTTCTTTTTTTGCAGGCTATCCTGCTTCATGATTTGATTTTCCAGCTCTTTAGCCTTTTTTTCCTCGCGCTTTGAAGCCCTGATGATCAGGCGCATGGCGATGATGGCTCCAATCAGGAATATTGTAAACGTTATGGATGCCGGAATATACTCCGATTTATCTTCCGGGAAATATAGGAACAAAGACAAAATATAAGCCTGGATCATTGTTTTCTTCCTTTCTGCCAAAAGCAGTGGTCAGCCTTATTATATCAGCTGGGCCTGTCCTGTCCAAGCGGCTACTTAATGACCTTTATCTCCTTGATTTTTATGTCATCAACCGGCCTGTCAGATTCATCTGTTTCGGCAGCTGCAATTTCATCGACGATTTCCATTCCCTCGATCACCTGGCCAAAGACAGTGTGGCGGGAATCCAGCCAAGGGGTCCCTCCCTTATCGTAAGCTGCAACGATTTCTTCTGGATATCCTGCTTTTTCCATCTGTTCCTTCATGCCCGCTTCTGATGTACTCTTTTGGACGATGAAAAATTGGCTGCCGTTCGTGTTTGCGCCGCTGTTCGCCATGGACAAAGCACCGCGGAGGTTATACAGCTTATCTGAGAACTCATCCTCAAACGGCTGCCCGTAGATGCTTTCTCCGCCCATGCCTGTCCCGTCCGGATCTCCTCCCTGGATCATAAAGTCATTGATGACCCTGTGGAAGATAAGTCCGTCATAATAGCCCTCTTCACTATGGGTGATGAAATTCTCTACAGCCTTTGGAGCATGATCAGGGAAAAGCTTGATCTTTATAGTCCCCATTGATGTCTCCATTTCCACGAGGCGTTCATTTTCCCCAACTTCCGCTGTAAGCTGCGGATAGCCTCCCTCAGCACTCTTCTCCTCTGCGGCCTGTTCAGTCTGTTCACCTTGGGTTCCTTCTGATGCCCCTCCACCTTCCTTGCCGGCACCGCTGTTTTGATCAGTGCTTGTTCCGCACGCTGCCAAAAGCATCATCACTGCTGCAAGGAAAAGGTATATGAAATTCTTTTTCATGATTCAGTCCTCCTCTATTATTGCTGATAGGCATGGGGCCCCCGCTTTTCCTCTGTCCATCTGCAGGAGCTGGCCCCTTCCGCTTTTCTTATAGATTACTGGATTTCCTCTTGCTTTGCACTTTGTTTTTCAAAAAAATTCGGGCATAATGGGAACAAAAGCTATAAAGGAGGGGACAGCTTTGAGTGAATTCCAGGTGGGAGCTCAGGTGACGGCTATATATAAAACAGGGAAATATATTGGGGAAATTACGGATATACGGCCTCAGCATTATCTTGTCAGGGTGCTTGCTGTCGAAAAGCATCCGATGCAGGGGGACCTTCATAATCCTAAGCAGACAGATGTCATGATGTTTCATGAGCGGAGGGCGCTTGCATACAGAGAGCAGACAAATGTTCCGAAGCAGATGGTCAGGACATATGAAGGAATCATCCCGGACTATGAAGCTTCTCTTAAGCTTGCATTGGATAAAATGAAAAGCGGGCTCTTAGAGGAAGATTCTGATTGGGCGAAGCTCTCCCTCGAGAATGCGGAGCGGCTGGAAGCCGATTATTTCAAATAAAATCAGCAAAAGCCAAATCCAACTGCGGGTTTGGCTTTTATGCAAAGCGGTTTAAAAGCTTGGAAAGGTCAATCCTGTCACCAATGGTCGTGGGCTCGTGGTTTTGGAGATATTTTTTATCTTTTTCTACAAGCTGATAGATTTTATAGGTTGTCAGGGCATCATCCAGTGCCCGGTGGTGCCTGCCTGTTCCTTCCTTTCCATATTCCTTCACCGCTTTCCATAGGCCGGTTTGGTTTTGATCGCCAAAAAAACGTTTATACTCCATCGACAAATCAACTTCCTTCCCCTTAAACGGAAAAGCGGTCCCGGCCTGGCTGCAGTTCTGGCGGAGCACCTTCATATCCATATTGCCCCAGGTTACAATTTCATCAGCATTATTTCCGCCCATCTGCTCAAGTCTGCAGATCAGGTCCGCAAATGAAATCCCCTTATCCACCTGCTCCTGGCTGATATGTAAAAAAGACTTGCATCTTTCAGACAGTTCCGTAAAATGGATGGGAGCCACAAAAGAGGAGAACTGCTCCAGTATTGCCCCATTTAGTACAGAAACGGCGCCTGCCTCGATGATCTCCGGAGAAAATCCTTTGAACTTTTCGTTTCTTTCTGGCATGGTGAATTCAAAATCAATAAATAAGCAGTGATTGCCGTCTTTCATCACCATCCCTCCTCCCTGATTTATATTACATCATTTACCATTTATTATATCATTAAAGAAAAGTATTTTAACTATTCCGCAAATAACTTTCTTGCTTTTATATTTTATCATTCTCACAAAAAAATGAATGATGCCGATAATACCTATATCACCATTTATGAAACTGGCATGAATAGCATATCTTACATAAGAAACGGAGAAGCCGGCATGAAAACACTGACGGGATATCTGACAATCGCCTTCATCCTGCCTTTCTTTGTGCTGTCTGTGTATAAAGCGGCCGATGAGGCCAGCCGCCTGGAAAGCCTTCCCCGCTTTTTGGACAGCAGGATTGAAGTGACTAATGCAGCATCATTTCCACAGACCAGCCTGATGACTGATCAGGATGGCCGTGTGATTTCTGAAATCTTTACTCCCTATAACCGCATTCCGCTTGCTGCTGAAGATATTCCCGAATTTTTGAAGAAGCTGATGATTGCTTCGGAAGATGAGCGGTTTTATGAGCATAAAGGATTCGATCTGGCTGCGATTGGCAGAGCCTTGGCTGCAAATGCAGATAACGGCACAATTGAGGAAGGCGGGAGCACGATTACACAGCAGCTGGCCAGGAACCTGTACCTGACCCATGAGCAGACATATAACCGCAAGCTGACAGAGCTGCTGTATGCCTACCAAATGGAGAGGACGTATTCCAAAGAAGAAATATTATCCTATTATTTAAACAGCATCTATTTCCAAAATGGGGCATACGGAATCGAGGCAGCTTCACAGGTTTATTTTCAAACGTCCGCCGTGAATCTTACCAATGCCCAGATGGCTTTTTTGGCTGCCATCCCGAACAATCCTGCCTTGTATAACCCGTCCAAACACTTTGACAGGACGAAGAAAAGGCAGGAGTTGCTGATTGATGTTCTTGCTGAGAAAGAAGAGATATCCCCCGAAGAGGCAAAGGCTCTTAAAGGCGAAATGATTGCCTTCACACTTTCAGACCGGGTCGATCTTTTTCCGGATTACACAACCTATGCCGAGGCTGAACTGAAAGAATTGATCAGGATCAGTGAAGGCATCCCCTCTGATTCAGAGGAAGAGCTGGATAGCAAAGTGGAGCAGGTCCTCCAATCCGGAGTGATCATTCACACTTCACTGGATCCTTCCCTGCAGCAAAAAGCTGTGGATGCAGCTGCTGCCCATCTGCCTGATCAGGAGGCAGAAGCAGCTGCCGCAGTCGTTAAAAGCAGCACCCGAGGGCTGGCTGCCCTTACAGGCGGGCGGGATTACAGGAAATATGACTTCAACAGAGGGTACCAGGCCTTCAGGCAGCCAGGCTCTGCCATCAAGCCTCTGCTTGTGTATGCCCCTTATCTGGAAAGGACACACACAGCAGTAAATTCCAAGGTGGATGCCGGCCCACTCTGCATCAGCGGCTATTGCCCCCATAATTACAGCGGTAAAAATTATGGAAAGGTGAGCCTGGAACAAGCCTTTATCCACTCCTATAATACTCCTGCGGTCAGGCTGCTGAGCATGATAGGAATAGATGAAGGCTTCAAGGATCTGGATCAATTCGGATTCAGTGAAGTAGGGGAAGCAGACCAGTCCCTTGCTGCTGCAATCGGCGGATTCAGCAGGGGGGTGTCCCCCCTTGAACTCGCAGGGGCGTATACCGTTTTTGCCAATGAGGGCTTTTATCAGCCGCCAAGAGCCATCCAAAAGATCACAGATAAAAACGGCAAACTGCTGTATGCATGGGAAGAGCAGCCAGTGAGAATCTGGAGCAAAGAAACTATAGATAAGATGAGACTGCTGCTGCAGGAAACAATCTCATCTGGAACCGGCAGGAAAGCCTATTTTCCAGGAGGTTATACAGGAGGCAAGACAGGAACCACCAATGATTATAAAGATTATTGGTTTGCGGGGCTCACTGATGAATATACGGCAGCAGTTTGGGTAGGCAAAGATCAGCCGGAAAGCATGGAATCATACGAAAAGCTCGCTCCGCACTTATTAATCTGGAAGGCTATCTTAAAATAAAGCAGCAGAGATGCATTAAGCACTCTGCTGCTTTTGCTGTGTACTCTATACAGGAAGGCTAGCCATCACGCTGTTATATAGCTTCAATGTTATAAACAAAAGGATGGAAAGCAGAGAAGCCCAGGATATGACCTGGAAGAAGATGATCCCGATCAGTCCAGCCAGAGAGATGGAACTGCCTGAGATATAGACAAAGTAAATGAAATAAATGACAGTCGCTGCAAGAAAAATTCCCGCCATAGTGTAAAAGCTGAAAAAGCTAAAAAGCGACAGCGCACCGCCGGCCAGATATATAACTGATCCGCTCCGGCTTTTCGCGATTGCTTCTCCGCTTTCATCTTTCGAAAAGAAAAGCAGGGAAAGGCCGTTGATGGTGTCTGCAATCAGCTTCAAGGCAGCAAAAATCATAAAGCAGCAGGCCATACAGATGATGAGCAATGCAAGCTTTATGCCAGCCTCCGGGAAGAACTCTTTCATGCCTTCATATACACCAATTCCCGAAAGCCAGCCCAGCAGTTCCTTCTCCGCTATGGCCGAAAAAGACAAACTGAATAACAAAATCGCCATTAAAGGGAAATAGCTGGTCAAATACTTATTTTTCATATGAAGCCCCCTTAGTCACAGATTCCCTAATAACATTATCGGCTGGTCTGGCCGGATGTACAGGCCGCACAAAAGGAACCGGCAAAAAAGCTGCTCTAAAAGCTGCAGTCATTTAATAAGATAATAAAAAATGAAAGCGCTAACATTAAGGGGGATTTAAAATGAAAAGAATGAGAATCTGCCTGCCCGCGTCTTTGCTGACAGCCTGCCTCCTGTTTGCCTGGAATTGGCCGGCAGCGTCCACACCAAAAGAGATGCAGGAATTCAAAGGGGCATTGGAAGATCACATGCAAAGTACAGTCCACTATTATCATGAAGATTCAGCAGAAATCAAGGACTTTATCACAATGAATGGAGACGTGGTAAAGATCATCCAGACAGATGACACTGCCACACCGGAAAATGAGGAAAAGATTGAGGAATATTCCACAAAGATCGCTGTCGCTTTTACTGAATTCGAATTAAAGCGCGATTCCATTTTCTTTTTTAAGAAAAGAGAAATGTATTATTATGATCTTGAAAAGAAGGAATTCCTGTCTTCTGTACATGTGATGGGGAATTCCGGGGTGGAACAGTTTTTCAAAGAATATATGCATGATTTCACGAAAGTGCTGACACCTGCCTCGCTTGCACTGCTTCTGCTGCTGCTATCCGCCATTATCATAGTACCGGTCCTGATCATGATTTTTCATAATAAAAGCAGGTCAGTCTCCGGGACAGCCGGCCAGGCTTAAGAGAGGATGAACTATTCATCCTCTCTTTATTTATGGGGCAGAACATCCACTCCTGCTTCCACCCTTACATATTCCCTTGATTCAAATGCTTTTATCTTTCTCTTATCAGGGCCCTGGCCAGACTCAGCCGGCATAACCTCTACCATTTCTTCTTCTGTATCAGAGTAAAAAAATTCTCTTTTATCCTTTGCTTCCAGCACCCATGCACCGGCAAACAAAAACCCAAAGAGGATTATGGATGCGAGTATTTTTTTATGCATCATAACCACCACCTATCCGTAGTTTGCATGCATTTTATTAAGTTTATACAGATTTTTTTCGAAATTTTTTCCGGTTTCAAACCTGTTTCTACCTATTTAATAAAGTTGGGAGAATCCTTGCGGCATAAGGTTTCCTCAAATGCACGACCGTGCCATTTAGGTTATAATTTGTTCAGAGGCAGTCTCCGGGAGGAATTTTTTTCCCCTGGCATAACTTAGAGCAGATAAAGTGCGGAGCATCTTATAACAAAGATTGGAGATAATTGTATACATACGCGTCTCTGCTTACAGCTTTTCTTCACAAGCCTGGAATACTTTCAGCCGCAAATGGGAAAAGGCCTTTGATATGTATCAATTTCTTCCTGACAAGGACTCACATGCACCAATTCTGTGCGCTTACAATTAAAAAGGAGGTCATATTGTTGTCTTTGCTGCATTTGGCGATTGTGTCGCCATTATTGTTTGCCATATTTATACCATTCTTCTATAAATATTTCAGGCAAATACATACCGGGTGGTTCCTATTGCCCCTGCCCATCCTGCTTTTCAGCTATTTCATCAGCTATCTGCCGGAAACAAAAGCGAATGGGGCAGTAAGCAGGACCCTGTCCTGGATTCCATCCTTCGGAATCGATTTTACAGCCAGGGTCGATGGCCTCGGGCTGCTTTTCGCCCTTTTAATCACAGGCATCGGAGCATTAGTGGTGCTGTATTCCATTTATTATCTTTCTAAGGAAAAAGAAAAGCTCAACACCTTTTATGTTTATCTGCTCCTGTTCATGGGGGCTATGCTGGGAGTTGTCCTATCCGATAACCTGATAGTCATGTATGCTTTCTGGGAGCTGACCAGCTTTTCTTCTTTCCTGCTGATCGGCTATTGGTACCACAGGGAAAAGTCCCGCTACGGCGCCCAGAAATCGATGATGATCACGGTACTTGGCGGACTGGCTATGCTGGGCGGGATCATCCTGCTTTATCTGATGACAGGAACTTTTTCTATTTCCGAAATCGTCCCGATGGCCTCTGAAATCATGGAGAAGCCGTACTTTGTCCCTGCTCTGCTTTGTTTCCTGCTGGGCGCTTTTACAAAATCGGCACAATTCCCGTTTCATATCTGGCTTCCTGACGCAATGGAGGCGCCGACGCCTGTCAGTGCATACCTCCATTCTGCGACAATGGTAAAAGCAGGCATCTATTTAGTAGCCAGGATGAGCCCGGTCTTTGCAGAGTCCGGCATCTGGCTGTGGCTTGTGGCATCCTTCGGGATCGTTACGCTGTTCTGGGGTTCCTTTTCTGCCGTCAAGCAGACAGACCTCAAAGGGATCCTTGCTTTTTCAACCATCAGCCAGCTCGGACTGATCATGTCCCTCCTCGGAGTTGGTGCAGCTGCCCTGCATTACGATACCGTGGAAGACAGCCTATATACGATAGCTACAACTGCGGCAGTGTTTCATTTGATCAACCATGCCACCTTTAAAGGAAGCCTCTTTATGGTGGTCGGCATCGTTGACCATGAAACCGGGACCAGGGATATCCGCAAGCTCGGCGGACTAATGAGCTTTATGCCGATTACCTTTACCCTTGCAATGATTGGAGCCTTTTCAATGGCCGGCCTGCCTCCATTTAATGGGTTCCTCAGCAAGGAAATGTTCTTTACCGGAATGGTCAACATTCTTGAAGTGGATATCTTCAATCTGGATACATGGGGTATTTTATTCCCAGTGCTTGCCTGGATTGCAAGCGTGTTTACGTTCATTTACAGCATGGTGCTTGTATTTAAGACATTCACAGGAAAGTTCCAGCCTGAAAAGCTCGATAAAAAACCGCATGAAGCTCCTTTCGGCATGCTTATTTCGCCGATCATCCTGGCTTCACTGGTCGTTATCATCGGATTCTTCCCGAATATCCTGTCAAGCACCATTATCGCTCCAGCCCTTGGAGTGATCATGCCTGGCCTTGTGTTTGACGTGCATATTTCATTCTGGCACGGCTTCACTCCAGAGCTTTTCATGACGCTTGGGGTCATTGCTTTCGGAGTACTGCTTTATACTACACTGGACAAATGGCGCCAGATTTATGATCTGTTCCCGGAGAAGCTTGCACTCAACCGCTTTTATGATGGCGGAATAGAAGGCATGCAGACCTTCTCATCAAACCTGACAAGAACCTATATGAACGGGTTTATCCGGACATATCTTGTGTACATCTTTACATTCTTTATTCTGCTGCTTGGCACGACGCTTGTCTGGAAGAATGCCTTTAAGCTGAGCACAAATGATCTGTCTTCAATCGGCTTCTATGAAGTGCTGCTGGCGCTGATCATTGCCGCTGCATCCATATCTATCCTGTTTGCCAAGTCAAGGCTGACATCGATTATCCTGCTCGGTGCAGTCGGATATACAGTAGCTCTGTTCTTTGTGTTATTCAGGGCGCCAGACCTTGCTTTGACGCAGCTTGTCATTGAAACTGTGTCTGTCTCGCTATTCCTGCTTTGCTTCTATCACCTGCCGAAGCTGAAGCGGAATGAAGAGAGAATCCGCTTTAAAGCAGTCAATCTTGCAGTATCGATCGGGGTTGGCGCCATCGTCACGCTGATCGCCCTTTCTGCACACAGCAATAAGCTTGTTGACTCTATTGCAGGCTATTATGTTGAAAATACTTATAAAGAAGCAGCAGGAAAAAATATGGTCAACGTGATACTGGTTGACTTCAGGGGCTTTGATACCATGTTTGAAATATGCGTTCTCGGGATTGCCGCCCTCGGCATCTTCGCGATGATCAAGCTCCGCCTGGCAAGGAGGAATGAAGGGTGAAAACGAACGATATCATACTGCAGACAGTGACGAAGGTCGCCCTGTTCATCATCATCCTGTTTTCAATCCATCTGTTCTTTGCCGGCCACTATTATCCGGGCGGCGGGTTTGTCGGCGGGTTGATGACATCCGGTGCCATCGTGCTGCTCCTGCTCGCTTTTGATATGAAGACAGTCGCAAATATTCTGCCGATCGACTATAAATATATGATTGCTACGGGGCTTTTGTTTGCTGTCGGAACAGGGGCAGGCGCTCTGCTGTTCAATGTCCCTTTTCTGACACACGCCTTTAATGATGTCTATCTGCCGCTGCTCGGGAAAACTTCCCTGCACACAGCAGTACTGTTCGATACCGGTGTATTCCTTGTCGTTGTCGGAGTTACAATGACCATTATTCAAACAATAGGGGAGGATGAATAATGGAGATATTAATGTCCGTTCTCATTGGCATTCTGTTTATGTCTGCCACTTATCTGATGCTTTCAAAAAGCTTGCTCAGAATCATTATTGGAACAGGCCTTTTAAGCCATGGCGCCCATCTTCTATTGATTACCATGGGGGGCTTGAAGAGGGGAAATCCGCCATTATTGGGGGAGCATGCTGAAAAATATGCCGATCCCATTCCTCAGGCCCTGATCCTTACTGCCATCGTTATCAGCTTTGGCGTTACAGCCTTCTTCCTGGTTATGGCCTACCGCGCCTACCAGGAACTTGGCACAGATAATATGGAAAGATTGAGAGGAAAAGAAGGAAATGACTAACTTATTAATGCTTCCCATTCTCATCCCGCTGGCAACAGCGATCCTTTTAATCTTTCTCGCTAAAAATGTCTCTGCACAGCGCTGGGTTTCCGGGATATCTGCCGGGGTTACGGCTGCTGCTGCCTTCGTGCTTGTGCAGAAGGTGCACAATGACGGCATTCAGACAGTCGATCTGGGCAGCTGGGAGGCGCCGTACGGAATCACACTGGTGTCTGATATGGCTTCTGCCCTGCTTGTTTTGACAACAAGCCTGATATCCCTGGCCTGCCTGATTTATTCTTTCAGATCCATTGGCATTGACCGCGAGAAATTTTATTATTACCCTGTATTCCAGTTTCTGATCGTCGGCGTCAACGGGGCATTCACTACAGGGGATATTTTCAATCTGTTTGTTTTCTTCGAAGTGATGCTCATGGCATCATATGTCCTGATCGTTCTCGGCGGGACGAAGATCCAGCTTCGGGAATCCATCAAGTATATTCTGGTGAATGTCATATCATCAGCCTTGTTCGTCATTGCAGTAGGCTATTTATATTCTATTGTAGGATCCCTGAACATGGCCGATATTTCCGTGAAAATTGCAGCGTTCGGGCAGCCTGGCATTTTGACGGTGGTCGCAGTTCTGTTCCTTATCGTGTTCGGACTGAAGGGCGCCATATTCCCGCTTTACTTTTGGCTTCCGGGCTCTTACTATGCACCGCCCATCCCGGTCATGGCCGTCTTCGGCGCCCTGCTGACCAAAGTAGGAGTCTACTCCATCATGCGGACGTATACTCTCTTCTTTTATCATGACCAGGGGTATACTCATGAAATTCTCAGTATACTCGCAGTGCTGACCATCATCCTCGGGGTGATAGGGGCAGTTGCATACTGGGACGTCAAAAGAATCATCATTTACAATATTGTTGTGGCCGTGGGGGTCATCGTATTCGGGATTGCGGCAATGACTCCGGATTCACTGGCCGGGTCGCTCTTTTATATCATTCACGATATGATCATTAAAGCAGCGCTCTTCCTGCTTGTCGGAATCATCATCAGCATTACGGGGACAAGCAACCTCCGCCATATCAGCGGGCTGATCAAAAGGTACCCCGGGCTTGCCTGGACCTATTTCATTGCGGCACTTGCCCTTGCGGGGATTCCTCCGCTCAGCGGCTTCATTGGAAAGCTCCTGATCGTCCAGGGAGGATTTGAAGCCGGCCGCTATTGGGGTACAGGAATCGTCCTTTTATCAAGCCTCCTGGTGCTGTTCTCAGTCATGAAAATCTTCATCAATGGATTCTGGGGAAATCCCCGCTCCTACAAAAATGAAGATAAAGCTCCTGTAAGGACATTGCTCATTGCTCCGGTGATGCTCACTGCCCTGTCTGTATTTATGGGAGTCGGGACAGAAGTGATCTATCCTTATATCTCGCAGGCTGCTGAAACTCTTTCGGACCCAAATATCTATATCAATGCAGTCTTAAAGGAGTAATGATATGGCATTTCAAATTTTATTGAATTTCTTTTTAGCATTTGTATGGATGTTCCTTAAGGTCTCTTATGACCCGGTAACATTCCTTGTCGGCTATTTCTTCGGGCTGCTGATCATCTTTGCATTCAGGCGGTTCTTCGATTCACGCTTTTATCTGCTCCGGGTCGCGGCTGTCCTGAATCTGCTGCTGATCTTTATGAGGGAGCTGATATTATCCAATATCGCCATACTGAAGGTAATCCTGAAGCCAAAGCTTGATATCAGGCCCGGCATCTTTGCTCTTGAAACAGAGCTGACCGAGGACTGGGAAATCACGGTCCTTTCGGGACTGATCACTTTAACGCCGGGAACGCTGGTCATCGATGTTTCCGATGATAATAGAATCCTTTATATCCACGCCATGGATATAGGGGATGTCCATGAATCGGTCAGCAGCATCAAGAATTCTTTTGAAAAAGCAATCATGGAGGTGAGCAAGTGATGCTGGAAGTGATTGTACAAATTTCGCTGCTCTGCATTTCCGTTAGCATGGTCGGCCTTATCTACCGTGTAATCAAGGGGCCAACCATCCCTGACAGAATCGTGGCACTCGATGCCATCGGGATCAATCTCGTAGCTGTCATTGCACTCATTTCCATCTTGCTGAAAACCAATGCTTTCCTGGAGATCATCCTGCTGATCGGTATCCTTGCATTCATCGGCACGGTAGCCTTCTCGAAATATCTGGAAAAGGGGGTTATTATTGAACGTGATCGAAATCATTAGAATCATCATCATAGTCCTGATCCTGATAGGGGCCTTTCTCAGCCTTGTAGCGGCTTTTGGAGTAATCAGGCTGCCTGATGTATACACACGTAACCACGCCGCCTCCAAAGCCGCTACATTGGGTGTCATGTCCGTTCTGCTTGGGACCTTCCTTTATTTTTATGCAGAAGAAGGGCATTTCAACTCAAGGCTTATCCTGGGAATCGTATTTATCTTTATGACATCCCCTGTTGCCGGCCACCTGATCAGCCGTGCAGCATATAACGCAGGTGTCCCATTGGCGGATGTAAGCGTCCAGGATGATTTAAAAACAAAGAAAAATTCACAGGTAAGCGTCAAACAAGAAAAGCCATGAGGGAATCCCTCATGGCTTTTCTTGTTATTCTCATGCCCAGATGCTGCTATTTCCTTTGAATGACCGCCATTGTGCATCTTGAAACACACACAAGCTTCCCTTCTTCATCAGTGATTTTGATATCCCAGACCATTGTTGATTTTCCCTGATGAAGAACAGTGGCAGCTGCAGTGACGACTCCGTCTTTTTTTGCCCTGATATGGTTGGCGTTGATCTCAAGGCCGACCACAGCTTGTTTTTCCTGGTCCACTAATTCAAATGCACCGATGCTGGCCACCGTTTCAGCCAAAGCTACCGAGGCGCCGCCATGCAAAAGCCCGAAAGGCTGCCTGGTCCTCTCATCGACCGGCATGGTCGCTGTCACATGCCCTTTCCCAAGCTCAGTCACTTCTATTCCTAAGGCATGTATCAGCGTATTCTCCAATTTCATCATTCCAGTTCCCCCTCCATGTTTTTAACCATGGTGCATGACTATGTATGTACTTTTACTATAACTTCAATCCTTGTGACAGACAACCTGGCAAAGTATCCTTGCTCTTCATTCCCTGCCCCAAAGGCCGGGAGCAGTGTGTTGCTTCGGAGTCAGTGAACGCCAATCTAATACAAAATAACTGCTTAAATAAAAGGCTGCGTTAGTGTACCTTGTTGATTTTGGGCTGCATTTCAGCACAGCTGAAATGCAGCCCAAAATCAACAATAATGTTTAACAAAGCTAAATAAAAAAAGCCTGCTGCGGCAAACTAAAGATGTCCATCAAGTTCCGCAAAAACATGGACGAAACCATAGACAGGGGTGTTCATTTATGGATCATATCCGTGAAGGTTTAATTCCAGCAGTTCTTGGTACAGCTGTAACAGCAACAGGCTACGCGCTGAAGCAATCCAGAAAAGTAGACAGCACGCTGTCCGACACCATCGTCGGCTTCGGACTTGCCCATATCGTTCTGGGAGCCATTGACCTGGTTGAACACCGCCATCACTATTAGCACACAAAAAGGCAGCTTTTGCACGCTGCCTTTTCTTTTTTTAGCTCCCTCACGCCAGCTCCCTTTGCTTTTCTTTTTTTCTTCTGCTGCGTGTCTTGATCACGAGGATGATAAGCGCAAAGACGGCACCGGCCAAGAGCGCCTCTTTTCCATAAAGGATGATGGCATCTATATGATCGCCGAACAGATATCCTAAAGTGAAAGCAACCGCAAGCCAGAGCAGTGCCCCGCTGAAGGCAAACAATGCGAAGGTTTTGAATGGAAGCCTGCTGAAGCCATAGAGGAATGGGACAAAATTGCGCAGCCCCGGTATGAAATAGCTGAGTGAAAGGGAAAAGGCATGATGCTTATCCATCAGCCTCAAAGAGTCATCAATTATTTTTGCAAACCGTTTTCTTTTATGGAAATATTTGATCAGCGGCCGGCCGATAAACCGGCCAAGTGTATAGCAGGTCGTCAGCGCGGCAGTCATGCCGGCATAGGTCACTAGAAAAGCCCCAAGAGGATGAAGCACACTCATCGAGGAGACCATCCCGACTGTCATGGCAATGACTTCATTTGGGACGGGGATGCCGAAGACGCCGAACCAGAGCCACAGGAATAGGCCGACATAGCCATTTTCTTCAATCAGCAGCAAAATATAATCCAGCTCCATCTTCAGCACCTCCCCCGCTCTCCATCTATTTAAGAATTCTCCATTACCCTTGTTTACCCCTCTTTTATCTTTATGAATCCATACTAATACGCTCATGCTACTTAAATGTATATTCCTTCCTGCAAAGCACATAACCGATTAAGATGGCTGACAGTTTTTTTTTCACTGGCAATCGTAAGAAAGGGGGCCGCCGCATATAGATGGAATGAATGGGTGCACCTGGATTATGTTCCATGAAAGGAGCCAAATAAATGTTTCCGCATTATTATTACGGAAGAAGAAACAGCATCAGCCGCTACCCGCAGCCTGTATGCCATTTTCCTCCGCCTCCCCGCCAGCTCTATTATACAGCCAGCGTGAGGCAGTTTCCTTCTGTCAATCCTGCCACCTTTATGAGCTCGGCCAAGCATATGCAGGATCTAATGAGTGATGCCAGGTCACTGCTTGACAGGATGGCTACTTCCAAGCAGTTTTCCAATGATCTGATGTCAGCTGCCCAGCAATCCCAGACAAAAAAAGCAGAAGAGATGATCAAGGCAACCGGAATTAAGTCGCAGCCCCGTGTCACATATACACCGGACGGGCTCACCCTGGTATTTGAAGCAAAAGATGACCATGCTCAGTGCTGCAGCCTGACCTTAAAGCTCAGATGGATGTAAGTGCAAGTGCAGGCCGCAGCACTGATGCAGGAATTTCAGCACAACAGAAAAAAGCTCTCCTAACCAGAGAGCCTTAAAAGAAAGAGTCTATTGTTAAATGGCACTTCATACCTTCATCAATCAGTAATACGGATATCCTCCGCCGTATGGCGGGCCGTAAAATGGCGGCGGGTAAAAGTATGGCCTTGGCCGCGGAAAAAACAGTGCACTGCCGACAAGCCCTCCAAGCAATCCGCCTACAAACGGCGCCCCAAAGAAAAATCTTGAACCGCCTCCAGCATAATATGGCGCTCTATATGGATGCATAAAAGGTCTACCTCCTTATTTTCTTCCCTACACTACTACATATGCAGGCGAATGCCTTTTGGACTGGGCATTTGTCCGCTTTCCGGGGCATTCACCGCCGGGCTGTTCTTCATCGGCAAAAAAAACACAGGAGAAGCTCCCCTGTGTTTTTCAGCATTATTTTTGTTCCAATATATCTGCCGTTTGTCCGCACGCCTGCAGTGCCTGTTCGACCGCCTGGAGGGATTCCTCGATGCGCTCACGGTTTGAACCCTGTTCTACCGTTGATAATGCCTGCTGCAGGGAATCTTTCGCCTGATTCAGGGATCCATATGAGTCCTGTACATATCCTCTTGCATTTTTCTGCATGATAGCACCTCTTCTTTGCTTCTTATTTTTCACTGCCAATAACCAATGGGAAGGCAATTCCGTTCATCTGCAGAGCTGACCAGCCGGAGCTGGAACAGAAATTGGTCGAAGAGGATCGGCTCACCATCATCGAAAGAGCATGCTTCCAAAAGGAGCTCCAGCGGATTATCTCCTGCCCCGGAATGCTCCATCACGCCTGAAAGCCAAAGCTTGAAGCTCAATGACTGCCCAAGTGCACTATATCCCGCTTCATCGAATATTTCCCTTATCTGCTTTTCATCCATCCGGCCGCCTCCCTGCATACCAGAAATCTTCCATTTTTGATTTTTCCCAAACAGGCTGTTTTTATACTTTCCCCAGGCAAGAAAAGGCGCTGGGAGAACAACCATTTTCTGCACTTTTGCATGATGGCTCGTCTATAATATAGCGAAGCATAAATCGGCAGCCTGCAGGGTATTCCAGAATTCATCATATGTAGCCTTACAGCTGTTCCAATAAGGAGGGATATCATAAATGGATACTAAAGAACTTTTCGATTTGTCCAATAAAACGGCCATCGTCACCGGCGGCGGGCGGGGGCTCGGCGAGCAGATGGCCTATGCACTTGCAGAGGCAGGAGCAAATATAGTCGTCTGTTCCAGGAATCTTGAGGCGTGCCAGACTGTCAGCAAGAAACTGGCATCCATGGGAGCCCAGTCATTGGCATTGGAATGCGACGTGACCAATGAAAACAATATCAGCTTTGTCATCGCGGAAACGATCAGCCATTTCGGCCGGCTTGACATCCTGATCAATAACAGCGGAACTTCCTGGGTCGCTCCGCTCCTGGACTACCCGGAAGACAAATGGGACAAAGTGATGGATGTAAATGTGAAGGGCGCATTCCTGTTTACCCAGGCAGCTGCCAGAGCCATGAAGGATCAGGGCAGCGGAAAAATCATCAATATCGCATCTGTCACAGGATTCAGGGGGGCTCCATCCGGCTTCCTGGATACACCGGCATACAACACCAGTAAAGGGGCGCTGATGGTGCTGACAAAGGATCTGGCTGTGAAGCTCGCCCCTTATAACATCCAGGTCAACAGTATTGCCCCGGGCCTGTTTCCGACAAAAATGACGGCATCCATGGAAAAAACCAATAAAATATTGCTGAAAAAAATACCTGCCGGAAGGTTTGGCAAGAATGAGGATTTAAAGGGAACAGCGTTGTTTCTGGCTTCCAGTGCTTCTGATTATGTGACAGGCCATACGCTTGTAGTAGATGGCGGCTTGACGGCAACCATCTAGAAAAACAGCGGAAAGGAGCAGGCGAAATGTCAAATGAACAAGCGCAGGAATTATTCAGTTCATTAAAAAAAATGGGAATGAAGCTTGAATTTGAACTAAATGAGCTGATAAAAAAGCAGCTGAATAAAGAAGAACTTCTGCTTTCAGCCAGCTCGAATTCAGCTGTAATCGCGAGTATGATCAGCCAATGCAGGAATATGGTTGAGTTGCTTTCCATACCTTTAAACTTCCCTACAAAGAACGATGTTGCCCGGGTGGCAAAACTGGCCATTCAGGTTGAAGAAAAAGTCGATCAGCTTGACGAACAAATGATGGCACTGTCCAGTACACTTGCCGATATAAAAAGTTCGGTCGAAATGCTTGGGGCAGGAGGCTTAACAGAAAAGCCGGACAGCCCGGCTATGGACCTTCCTAAATCCGGTCAGAACCCGCAATTGAAAGCACCTTCCTCCAAACCAGAATCTGTTAATGATTCAGGAACTGCGGCTTCCAGGAAAAAACCAGAAGACAGTCCGGCTGAGAAGAGACGGAAAGCACGGTCCAGGGCACTCAGCATCCTTCTGGATAATATCCAGAAAAATGCTGAAATCCAATCCGGATTGCCTTTGAAAGGATCGAAAAGTAATGGGAGATAATAGCAGCAGCTCCAATGGATTCTGGTCCGAGAAGGAACAGGAGAGATGGAGAGGATTTTTCCGGACTCTCTCGGCAGCACAGCCCGATCAGGGATGCACATACAGAAGGGCAGTCTGGAAAAAGAACAAAGCGGTCTTATGGCATTACCCCCCGGCGGAAAGAAAGTACAGCACTCCCATGTTCCTGATTTATTCACTCATCAACCAGCCTTATATCCTGGACCTTGCACCAAATGAAAGCATGATCGAGGTACTTGTCAATAAAGGCTATGATGTGTACCTTATTGATTTTGGCGCCCCGGGATATGAAGATAAAGACCTGACGATCACCGACTATATCAGGGATTATATTGCGAAAGCCGCCGCAAGAGCGCTCAGGCACTCAGGGGCATCAGAGCTGACAGTTATGGGCTTTTGCCTTGGCGGGACCATTGCAGCCATCTATGCAAGCATCTCAGAGGAGCCAATCAAGAACCTGGTTCTATTTGTTACACCAATTGATTTCAGCATCCTGCCCGCCTATGATGAGTGGATTGAAGCCGTTTCAACAGGCAGGGCTGATTTTGACGCTGTCATTGATGCACTAGGAATCATCCCGGCCCCCTTAATGGAAGCCGGCATGCGGCTGCTTACTTCACCTATCTACTTATCTCACTACCTCTCTCTTTTAAACCGCTCATATGATGAGAAATACACAGAAAAGTGGCTGAGGTTCAACACCTGGACATCAGGCCATATCCCTTTTTCCGGAGCAGCCTTAAAACAGATTTTCCATGAGCTCGGGAGAAGGAACTCCCTGATGGACGGCTCTCTCATCATCGACGGAAGAAAAGCCGACCTGGCTAATATCCAGGCAAACCTGCTTGCTGTAGCAACAGCAGGAGACAGGCTGGTTCCCAGAGAACAGGTTGAGCCTGTGATCGGCCTCGTTTCGAGCAGAGACAGAACTTTTCACTTGCAGCATGGAGGGCACGCCAATCTTGCATCGGGCGGACAGCTTCCTCCCTACCTGACCGATTGGCTCCATGAACACTCAGAGCCTTCCGGCAGTTAAAATCTGGACAATGGAGGGATACGATGTTTTATACCTTGAACTATGAGAAGCTTTTTGGACCAACAGCTCACTGCAGCTATTACGGGTTTGCCTCAATTGTGTTTGCAGATTACTTCAAGAGATGCTGCAGCTAATAGTGGGGCTTATCTTTTATAAAAAACCTCATCTTCATTGGGATGAGGTTTTTTCCATGGCCAGGTCAATCAAAGCTGAACCTTTCTTCTTTGAAAGGATCCCCATAATTATGGTAGCCATTTCTTTCCCAGAATCCAGGCTTATCCACAGCAGAAAACTCGATGCCGCGGAGCCATTTGGCGCTTTTCCAGAAGTAAAGGTGCGGAATGACGGCGCGGAGCGGATATCCGTGTTCCGGGGTAAGAGTCTCGCCATTATGGGAGTGTGCCAGGAGGCTCGTTTCCTTCAGGAAGTCTGCAAGCGGCAGGTTGGACGTCCATCCTTCCTCTGCATGCAGAATGACAAATGATGTTTCAGCTCTAAGCTTTACCAGCCTGACAATCTCACTTGCAGCTACACCTCTCCACACATTATCCAGCTTTGACCAGCCAGTGACACAATGGATATCATTTCCGGACTCTGTCTGCGGCAGCTTTTGAAGATCACTGTAGCTGATTACCTTTTCCTTTTCCACTGTCCCGAAGATCCGCAGCGACCAGTTATCCAGATTCGAGTAATAAGGAACATTGCCATGGTGCAGGACCGGAAAAGATGCGGTCACATTCTGGTTCGGCGGTACACGCCCCCCGTCCCCTTTCCTTACTTTTCCGAAATACATGCAAAATCACCCCATTCACTTCTGTATGTAAGGATATATTATCCTATATTTCTGTTCATACACAGGAATATGCAAAAAGAGGGGCTCCATCATTACAGGAGCCCCTCTGCTTGATTATAGAACCATTGCTGCAATCCAGCCAAAGGCAATCAGCGGAATATTATAGTGCACAAAGGTTGGCACACATGTATCCCAAATGTGATTATGCTGTCCATCAGCATTAAGCCCGGCCGTCGGCCCGAGCGTACTGTCTGAAGCCGGCGACCCTGCGTCACCAAGAGCAGCAGCTGTTCCGACCAAAGCGATGGTCGCCATTGGACTGAAGCCAAGCTCCATGGCAAGCGGGACAAAGATCGTCGCAATAATCGGGATGGTCGAGAAGGATGATCCGATGCCCATTGTCACGAGCAGGCCGACAAGGAGCATAAGGAAAGCTGCAAGAGGCTTGCTGCCGCCGATAATTCCCGCTGCCTGCTCAACAAGCCTCTCAACATCGCCCGTTTCTTTCAGCACATCAGCAAACCCAAAGGCCGCCAGCATGACAAAGCCGATGAAAGCCATCATTTTCATTCCCTCGGTCAACAGGGCATCTGCTTCCCTCCAGCGGATTGCTCCGCTGATATAAATGACCAGGATGCCGCTCAGCGCCCCGAATATCATAGAATCCAGGATAATCTGAACTGTAAGTGCCGCGATAATGGCGAGGATGGAAAACAGGATTGCCATTTTTGAATAGCTTCCTTTTTCCGGAGCAGCGATTTCGATAGTCTCATAGCTTCTTGATTTACGGTATGAGAAGAACACTGCGATGATAAGGCCTGCTGCAAGACCGGCAGTCGGAATCAGCATCGCTTTTGGGATATCTCCCATTTCAATGACAAGGCCGCTGTCAGCCATATTGCTGGCCAAAATTTCGTGGAAAATCTTCCCGAAGCCTGCAGGCAGCAGGATATAAGGTGCAGTCAGCCCGAATGTCAGGACTGAAGCAATCAGGCGCCGGTCGATGTTCAATTCATTCATAACATGAAGAAGCGGCGGTATTAAGATTGGAATAAAGGCAATGTGAATGGGAATCAGGTTCTGGGAAAAACAGGCCATCAATAGAATCGCGAACACGATCAATGCCTTTGAATAGGCCTTTCCCTTGGATCCGCCGTTTTTGCCGACAACCCCAAGCACCCAGTCCACCATTAAGTTGGGAAGCCCGGTTTTGGAAATGGCAACGGCAAACCCGCCAAGAAGCGCATAGCTGAGGGCCACCTCGGCACTCCCTCCAAGCCCGTTTGTAAATACTTCAATTACTTTATCTACAGACAGCCCGCCAGTCAAACCGCCAACCAATGCCCCTGCAATCAGTGCAAACACAACATTCACACGCAAAAGGCTCAGCGCCAGCATCACAAGCACAGCTGCTATTACTGCATTCATGTTAAATCCCCTCTCTTGATGTAAAAACGTATAAGTATATGGAATGAATAGTTCAGCCTGTTTTAGCAGGTTGAGAAGTGTAAGCTTCTTCTTGATTGCTTTACTCTGATAAATTGGTAAAGAACTAAAACACAAATATTAAAATACCATACAGGGGCAGGCCTGTCAATGATCCCGGGGGACTTCCAGGGATTGGAGGACGGTGCAGGGGTGATATTGAAAAATGAAAAAAGCCCGACCCCTTGAGGGCCAGGCCAAATTAGTTCTTATTCAAATGGCTCAAATCGTTCTACCATAAGTGCAAGTGTTCTGGCCATCACTCCGGTGGCACCGGAAGGACCGAGATCATGCGCCTTGTCAACAGTAGCAGTGCCGGCAATATCCAAATGCACCCAAGGAGTCCCTTCGGCAAATTCCCCGACAAAGCCCCCGCCCATGATGGCATGGCCTGCACGTCCAGGAGAGTTGTTCAGATCGGCAATCTTGCTGCTCCTGATGCGTGCCTTGTCTTTTTCAAATAATGGAAGCCTCCAGATCGGTTCTCCGGCTTCAAATGAAGCTTCGAGCACCTGCTCATAGAGAGCCTCATTATTCGCCAATGCGCCGGTTGTATCATTGCCAAGCGCGACGATCACACCGCCTGTCAAAGTCGCTACATCTACCAGATAGCCTGCTCCATGATGCTTCGCATAGGTAACAGCATCAGCAAGAGCAAGGCGCCCTTCTGCATCTGTATTCAGTACTTCAATCGTTTTTCCGCTCATGGAAGTGATAACGTCATCCGGCTTGAATGCAGTACCGCTCACCATATTGTCTGTAGACGGAATGACGGCAACAACATTCTGTGCCGGCTTCAGTTCACCAATGATTTCCATGGCGCCAAGCACAGCGGCAGCTCCGCCCATATCGGTCTTCATGCCGACAATGCCGTCTTTCGGCTTGAGTGAATAGCCGCCTGTATCAAAAGTGATGCCTTTTCCGACCAGACCGACCACATCGGTCCACTCATCCCTGCCCTGGTATTTCAGGACAATCATTTTCGGAGGCTCAGAAGATCCCTGATTGACGGCAAGAAGTGCGCCCATGCCGAGCTTCAGCATATCTTCTTTTTCAAGGATTTCCGCTTCGAAATGATATCTGCCTGCGAGCTCAAGCGCGTAGTTCGCCAAATCTGTTGCTGTCAGCATATTACCTGGAAGGTTTACAAGCGTCCTCGCGGAGTTTGTCCCTTTTCCGTGGGCAGTCCCGACTTCAAGTGAAGCCTTAACCTCAGCTTCATCTGCAGTACTGTACACGGTCAGGCTTTCGACTTTCCTTTCAGGCTCATTAGACTTTTGCTTATAGCCCTGGAATTCATATGCTGAAAGCTCGAAAGCTTCTGCTGCAGCATGCGCCGCATCATTTGCGTCTGCATCCTCCGCTGTAAATGAGTCAAGATAAAGCGCAGCCTCCTGCAGCCTGTCTTCTTTTAAACGCTTAAAGACCTTTCCGAAAGCTTCCCTCAGCACTTCAAAATCCAGTTCCTTTTCTTTTCCAAGCCCTACAAAATAAATCCTTTTGACTCCTGTTTTGCCAAATGTATGTATTTTGGAGACTGCTTTTTTCTTAGCTGAAATGTCTCCGCTTTTCATCAGTTCTGTCAGATTTCCTTCAAAAATGTCATCCGCCTTTGCCAGATTGCCTTCAAGCTTGGCAGGCTTATCAAATAATCCGATGACAAGGGCCTCATGGCCGGCACCGAAGTCCAAATCCTGTTTGATTGTATACATTCTGATCACCTCCAGTATTAATACCTATATTATATCGGATAAAGTGATTTATTTCGAGAATCTAATCATCTTCCAAAAATAAATAGATATGAGGCAGGACGGGAAGGGTTTTTACCTCCTCATAAGGAATTGTATCTATAGTCTCTGGTATAATGGAGAGGCATGCAGAGATGAATCCGTACACCTTTTCAAGGTCCAGCCCCCAATGCTTCGGCCTGTAGGATTGAAGATAAGAATGGGCAGCCCGCATCATGAGCCTGGCGCCTTTTACATTGCCGTACTCGTAATGGTAGATGGCCACACTCATTTGCAGCAGCCCTTTGAAGAACAGATTGGCTTTATCTTCCATCCACATTTCCTCCAAAAGGTCATGGCAAGTATAATAGTCGCCTTCATTGAAACAGATGAAGAACTCATAATATTCTTTGGGATAAAGCATGCAATCACCCCTGCACAGAATGTATTCATACTCCTGGTTATCCATATCATATCAGATGTACATAAATTACAGTATTCAACTTCCGCCCCGGCGGGTATAAAAAACAAAAGGGCACTCCGCCCTGCAGCTGAGGCATAATGGAAGTTCCAGCTCCACTTGCTTCCTGTCAGCCCAGGCAGCTGCAAAACAGCCAAAAAATGAAAAGGTGGTTTCCCGATGGATTTATTGCTCAACTTCCCTTTATGGTCTGCACTGGCCGCAATCTTTTTTGCACAGTTTGTAAAGGTGCCCATTCAGTATATTGCGACGAGGAGACTGGACTGGTCACTCTTGACAAGCACGGGAGGCATGCCCAGCTCCCACTCGGCCGCCGTCACTGCCCTTTCCACGGGAGTCGCCCTGGAAACCGGGATGGATTCTGCTGTATTCGCGGTGGCGGCTGTATTTGCCATCATCACGATGTTTGATGCAACCGGTGTAAGAAGGCAGGCAGGTGAACAGGCCATTGTCCTGAATCAGCTTGTGAACGATTTTAATAAATTCGTCGAAGAAGCGAAAGTATGGCAGAAAAAGGCCGAAAAAGAAAAACAGAAAGAACTGAAGGAGCTCCTCGGCCACAAACCGATTGAAGTGTTTTTCGGGGGCCTGACAGGGATTGCTTTGACCCTTGTTCTCGATATGCTAGTTAATCTATAAGGAGACTTTTATGAGAATAGTATCTATCTGTCCCAGCAACACAGAAATTATCGCTTACCTCGGGCTGACACATCTTCTGGTCGGAATCGATGACTATTCTGACTGGCCGGAGGAAGTGCTTCATCTGCCAAGGCTCGGACCTGATTTGTCAATTGATATGGATAAGGTTGAAGCGCTGAAGCCTGATCTCGTACTGGCATCCTTGAGCGTGCCGGGGATGGAGAAAAATATCGGGGAATTAAGGAATAGGAACCTGCCTTTCATTACCCTTAATCCCCAAAGCCTTGAGGATATTGCACGGGACCTGGGTACAGCAGCCGAGGCTGCCGGATATCCCGGATTGGGTGAAAAGGCAGCCGGCGAATTCAGGACGAAAATTAAAAGCCTGCAGGAAAAATCGGCAGGCGCCGGGTACAAACCCTCCCTCTACTGGGAATGGTGGCCAAAGCCGGTTTTCACCCCTGGAAGCATCAACTGGCTCACTGAAATCAGCGAGCTTGCCGGCGCCGTCAATCTGTTCAGGGATGTGGAACTCGCCAGCGTCCAGACAGATTGGGATGACGTCCTCCGCCGCCAGCCTGATTATATCTGCCTTGCATGGGTAGGCGTCCGCAAAGAAAAGGTAAAGCCGGAGATTGTCGTGAAAAGGCCAGGATGGAAGGAACTTGAGGCAGTCAAACATGAAAGAATCCTCGTACTGGAGGAAGAACTGTATTGCCGCCCTTCCCCCCGCCTGATTGAAGGCGCTGAAAGGCTCGCCCGTATACTGCATCCGGAATGCTTTTAGCGATAAAAAGAGGGAGGCCGTTTGATCCGGCCTCCCTCTTTCTTAGTTTTATTTTCTTTTTTGGCTTTTATTTGCGACTTTCCGGATTTATTTGCGACAGCCTCAAATTCGGACTTTCAATTCCTCGTTCCTCTACTGAACAAGGCTTATCAGCTTTTCTTGATCCAGCTCCGGCGTCTAGGGCCTCGAGTCATAATCCACTTTAGGATTGAAGGCAAAGACCGCCTTCTATCCTAAAGCGTCTTATGCTTGTCTGCCTCGGGCAAGCCGCCTCCGCGTTTCCTATTCCTCCACAGCCCTGTACTGGTGGCGGAATACCTGCATGGATTCGTTCTCGTTAAGGGCGCTTAGTTCCTCTTCGGTCAGGCTTCCGTCTCCCTCTTCAATCACATAAACATCAAGCGTTTTTTTGCCCCAGCTGCTGTAGACGTCTTCGACGGTTTCATAATATAGATCAAGTTTATTACCTTTGATGGCGCCGCCTTTGTCAGCTACGACCCCGTATCCATAACCCGGTATGAACAGGATGGTGCCGATCGGGAAAACGTTCAGGTCTGCTGCTACTGTAGAGTACAGATCTCGTTTTACCTTGACCCCAGAGTATGTAATGCCAAAGGACGGGTGCCCCGGATTCTTTCCTGTTGATTCATAATAGGCCGTATAGCCGGTCGCCACTACAGATTTGGCGGGATATTCTGACCAATTGAATGCTTCTTCCAAGGACTGTGGCTCGGCAGTAACCGCCTCCGCTGAGGAAATCAGCTCATTCGCTTCCAGCCTCGGAAGATATTTGTAGGCAAGTCCCATTGTTTTATATGTATGGTCTGAGAAAGCATAATCTTCCATTTCAGCTGCTGCCCCGCCGCCTTCGTACTGATAGGACTCAAGGGTTTTCGCGCCTACTCCGGATATGGATTGAAAGGTGGTAAGCAGTGCCCCTAAAAATAAAACTGACATGATGATGCGTTTTGTCCATTTTTTTAGTCTATTCATATAATAATTCACTCCTCCCAAGTTAATCATTTCCCAACTTTAGAAAAAGTATTCCTGGGAGGATTGGAATTAAGGCAATACCGCGGTTTCTGTATTAGAAGTAAAATTCATATAAAGCCTGCTGTATCAAGGTTTTAGTACAGGAATGGTATTTCCTAAAAAAAAATTATAAAATTTATGATTCTGAAGTTTTTTAGTCGCCTATCTCAGACTTTTGTTATATTTTTTAATAGTAGGGTCTGTTGGTATTCTGTATTGATTTTAGACTCATTCATATGAAAAGGTGTGTTTCACAGAGCAAAAAAAACACTCCCAATATGGGAATGCTTTTACATTAAAACATTCTGTAGCCTTTGCTTCTCAGCAGTTTAATAGTAATACCGGCTGCAACTGCACCAGCCATCCCGCTGCTTAAAATCAGGACATCAGCCATGGCGAGCTCTGACAAAAGCCTTCCCAGCTCAGGAAATGCTTCACCGCTGTTGGTGAAATATTCTATGAAACGGACCTGGTCAACAATCAGGATAGCGATGATTGGATAAATAATGGCCATGATCCAGGACATTCTAAGCAGCATATTCAATATAAAACCGATTCCAAAAAATAAAACGAAAAATAGCAGCATTGAAATTGGCAACACAAAAATAGTCATCTGCACAGGCAGTACCCCCTTAAAACATCACTTTTAAGTGTACTGAATGGCCGAAAGGTAGTCAATTTTAATTTTGTGAACACTTTTTAACAACTATAACTGTTCAGGCCTTGCCGAAGGAAAATCCAGCCACGGAAAAACCCTGCAGTCAGCAGGGTTTTATTTTATCCTTTCTTTTTGCCGGAACCGTTGCAGCAGGTGCATGTTTCAGAGCCGCCTAATAAAAGCTGGAAATAGCCCTTCCCTGAACAATAGTCGCATTCTTTGGTTTCATAAGTCATTGCTGCCATCCTGCTCATCCCCTT
Organism: Cytobacillus sp. T106; assembly: GCF_040492155.1. NCBI lineage: Bacteria > Bacillati > Bacillota > Bacilli > Caryophanales > Bacillaceae > Cytobacillus > Cytobacillus sp. T106. The sequence goes on from NZ_JBEUMK010000019.1 coordinate 47,904, forward strand.
TACACACTGAATTTTCTGATAATATATCAAGGATTGAGGAAAATGGAAAGCTTCATATTAGCCGGAAAAGCCCTTCTGTAAACGCATACATGTTAGATTATCTTACAATATCTAATGAATTCTAATAATTTCTGAAAATTATAAAAATAGTTTATATGCGGAGTATCCGAAGTGGTCGCCAGGGTTTACGCCGTCTATCAGCTGTTTGGCAGCCCCTTCATTAAGTTCTGTCAAATACTTGAGAAGGATCGAGGCATCTTCATGGACCGCTGCTTCTCCAGGTTCCATAAACTGCACATCCATCAGCTCGCTTTCCTGGACAGTGATGCTTTGGCCTTTTTCAGGCGCCATAAGAAAAAGGATCATATTGTCGCTGACCTCGCCGCGGATCACACCAGTCCTCAGCCCTATCATGCCAACCGGCCTGCTTGCAATGCCCGTTTCTTCCTTTACTTCCCTTACAGCTGCTTCATCGGCAGTCTCCCCTGGATTAACAAAGCCTGCAGGCAGCGACCATTTGCCCTTCAGCCCGCCGTATTTTTTCTTAACTAAAAGCCACTTTCCCTCCGGTGAAATAACCAGGCCTGAAACAGCAAGCCACACTTTGCCTCGTTTGCTCTCCATTACGTTTATGACCTCCATGCATAATGATCTTTCTATTGTAGCAGAGCTCTGCTTCTAATTGGTTTTTGGACACAAAAATACCGGGGAAATGATCCCCGGCAGTTTTTATTAAAAGATATTGAATTTGCCTTTTTTCAGGACAAGTCCAGGTCCGCCAATCATGAAGAGGGCACGGTTGTCGATCATCTTCTTCATGAAGGAAGCCTTTGATCCTACCAATTTCTTGCCGAAAGCCACACCAATGGCATCGTCTTCGCCCAATGAACATACTGTACCTTTGATATCAGGAGTGAAGGTCTCAAGCTCACCCTTGTTGCGGATCAGTGCAACGATATTGCGCGCGCATACCTCTCCCTGCTGCATGGCGATTTGGGCAGTAGGAGGATAAGGACGGTTGATTTCTTCATTGATGATCAATGAGCAGTCGCCGATAATGAATAGATCTTCATGGCCAGGAACCCTTAGGTCAGGCTGAACCTTTACACGTCCGCGCATCGCTTCAATGCCGGAATTTTCGATGATGGAGTTGCCGCGAACACCTGCAGCCCAGACGACAGTGCCTGCTTTGATGTGCTCAACTTCTTCGTCGCCTTTTCCGACCGTGATTCCATCTTCATTGCATTCTTTGATGGCAGTGCCAATCAGGAATTGAACACCCTTTTTCTCCAGGTGGGAGACTGCATAGTTGACAAGCTCAGGGTCAAAGCCAGGAAGGACCGTAGGAGCAGCTTCAACACAGATGATCTTAACCTTGCTGTAGTCCACATCATATTCCTTGCACAGCTCAGGCACTCTGTTTGCCAGCTCGCCAAGGAATTCAATGCCTGTGAAGCCGGCGCCTCCGACTACAATTGTCAGCCTTTCATCCTTTTTCTCTTCTTCAGTATTGTAAGTGGCAAATTGATATTCAATATGCTCGCGGATCTGTCTTGCAGCATTCACATTTATAATAGAGAAAGCATGTACATCCAGGCCTTTGATGCCGAATGTTTCCGGCTCAGCACCAAGTGAAACGACCAAGTAGTCATAGGTTACTTCGCCTTCCTCGAGGATGACCTTCTTTTCTTCAGTTTTAATTTCAACAGCAGTACCCTGGACAAATTCGATTTTGTTTCGGTCAATGACATTTTTAACATCATAGCGAACTCGATCGTGATGAAGAGTACCTGCAGAAGCTTCGTGCAGCCAAGTCGTTTCATAGTGATAGTCATTCTTGTTCACTAATACGATTTCTGCTTCATTCACTCCAACCTGCTTTTGCAAACGTGTTGCCACCATCAATCCGCCGTAGCCGGCACCTAGAATTACTATTTTTGGCTTTTTCAAAGCGTATCACTTCCACCTTTATTAGTATTTTCGAAAACTCTTCTGCTTTTTCTTATCTTCCACTGCTTTATGAGTTTTTATTTTATAAGTACAAGAAAAAGTTTGTGATATTCTTCACGAAGCAGAGCAAAAAAATGTCCGAAATTTGTCACAAAGTTTATGTCTATAATACATAATATTCTTTTTTCCGCGGTTTTTCAAGGTTAAAAGCAGAATATATCCTATTGAGAAAATTAAGATTTTTACGCAATTTTTCTCATTATTCCAACAACTTTCAGTTCTGCTATGTGAGGTTTTTCATTATTTATGATATGATGAAGGCTAGAAATGTTACTACATATGTTGAGGTGATTAGTGTGAAGGAAGATCAGACAATCTATGATATAACGATTATCGGCGGAGGGCCTGTCGGGCTGTTCACTGCTTTTTACGGCGGCATGAGGCAGGCCTCTGTTAAAATAATTGAAAGCCTTCCCCAGCTTGGCGGGCAGCTGTCAGCTCTTTATCCGGAGAAATACATATATGATGTAGCCGGTTTCCCGAAAGTGCGGGCACAGGAGCTCGTCGATAATTTAAAAGAGCAGATGAAGAAATTCGAACCTACGGTATCGCTTGAGCAGTCGGTTGAAAAGCTCGAAAAACAGCCGGACGGCATTTTCAAGCTAACCACCAACAGCGAAATCCACTATACAAAGACGGTCATCATCACGGCCGGAAATGGCGCATTCCAGCCGCGCCGCCTTGAGCTTGACTCGGCTCCGCAATATGAAGGCAAGAACCTGCACTACTTCATTGATGACCTGAATCATTTCTCCGGGAAGAAAGTGGTTGTATTCGGAGGAGGCGATTCAGCAGTAGACTGGGCCTTGATGCTTGAGCCTATCGCAGAGAACGTAAAGATCATCCACCGCCGCGACAAGTTCCGCGCCCACGAGCACAGTGTAGAAAACCTTCACAATTCCAAGGTTGAAATCAAGACTCCGTTTGTTCCTGCCGAACTGATCGGCAATGAGGAGGGCATTTCCCAGGTGATCATCCAGGATGCCAAAGGGGAAGAAAAAGAAGCCATCGATGTTGATGCCGTCATCGTCAACTACGGCTTTGTTTCATCGCTTGGCCCGATCAAAGAGTGGGGCCTGGAAATTGAAAAAAATAATATTGTCGTCAACAGCAAAATGGAGACAAATATCCCGGGCATTTACGCAGCCGGCGATATTTGCACCTATGACGGCAAAGTGAAGCTGATTGCTTCCGGTTTCGGAGAAGCGCCGACTGCAGTGAACAATGCTAAGGCCCTTATTGATCCTAAAGCACGGGTGCAGCCTCTGCACAGCACGTCCATGTTTGATAAATAATCAATAAAATGGCCCCGCCGGAGAGAAACTCCGGCGGGGCCGCTTTTATTTCTTACCAATAGTGTCTGCGTTTTCTGCGGCGGTCTGTTTCTGCCCCGGCTACGTCATCAGCCAGGCAGCGCCTTACAGCCCTGCAAAATTCCTCACTGTCAATAAAGGCCTCAACCCTTACCTTAAAGTCATCATCGCGTTTCTTGTGATGACAGTCAGATGCACCAGCCACATCATCCTGCTTCCAGTGCCTGTTGCCCGATAAGCCTGCTACATTGTCATTATACCAGCAGCCCATAGATTCACCCCCTCTGCAGCAAGATATGTTTCATCTTATGCATGAGGGAGACAAGCCGGCAGTGCGAACATCCTTTTTCTGAAAAAATGGATGCTGCCCGGCAGCCCAATTTAGTACAATCCTGACCCTTCGAGGATTTCCCCTCCTGTTCTATCTACAGCAAACCATGCGGAAGCATCCCCATCTTCCTTCGGGCGGCTCCACGCTGCCACAAAATGGACCTGGCAAAGTTCACCCTTTCTTATTTCCGGGATTGGAACTGCAATCGCATTTGGCAAATACCTGACGATTTGGATTTGTGAAATTTCATCTTCAGCATAGAATGAGTCCGGCATCATATCCTTTATTCTTGACCTTTGAACTAAGGCAGCCCCATCCTCTGTGCCAAGAGTGAGCTTCCATTCCCCATACTCCCAGGTCATCGCCTCGAGCCTTTCTCCGCTGTCCGGCCACCCGGCGCTTCCTATTGGTTCCATCTCTGCTTGAAATATACAGTCCCTTAAATTATGACAAGCTCTCAGCCTCCAGACGGCAGCAGCTGCTTTTTCTATTTTCATATGTGATGGAATCCTGGTGTCAGGTTCGCAGAGGAGAAGCTCGGCTATGTAATCCTTATGTGAATATCTCAGCAAGAGTTCTCCATTTTCCAGCCTATAGCAGGAAGGTTTGCTATGGCACCTGGATGGGACTTGGCCATTGATTCGGAGGTCAAATGCAATGGCTCCTGCCGGCGTCTGGATAATCGGGCTGCACCCAAACTCGCTCTCAGACTCCTGCGTATTTTGAAAAAGCTTCATTTTTTAACCCCCCCTTCTCTTTTTCCATGTAAAAAACGCTTCCTGATATGCTCGATTGAGGTCAGGAAGCGTTCTGTAAGGTATATGATGACAATTAAGGAATCAGCAATTTTCAGGTGTCCCTGCATTCTTGGCCGTTCTAAACGAAGAACCGCAGCCGCAGGAAGCGATGGCATTAGGGTTGTCGATCGTGAATCCGCCGCCCATCATGGATTGCTTATAGTCGATCTTTGTGCCGTTAAGGATGGCAGCATCTTCCTTGCTTACAAGGATTTGCAGGCCATGGAGCTCGAACTGGGCATCGTTTTCTTCAACTTCATGCGCAAAGCCCATGCCGTATGACAACCCGCTGCAGCCCCCTCCTTTTACTGCAACACGCAGGAATGCATTTTCCTCTTCATTTTGCTTCATCATATCTTTAATTTGAAAAGCCGCAGCTTCAGTAATTTCAACAATTTGGTTTTCCATTTTAAATCCTCCTTAATCTTGAGGTTTTTACTCTTATATATAGTATATACAGACTTTGAGCGGGACTCAACTGAGCAGGCTTCAATTTTAGGGCCCTTTTATCAAATCCGCTCCTGAATTAGAACTTATTACCTAAAACACCCTGTTGTTTATGGTATAATAAACCTACTATTTTATAATGGAAGGTGAGAAAATTGGCCATACTGGAGCCATTGTATGAAAAAAGCTGCAGCTGCCCTGTATGCAAGAACAACTTTACAAGCCAGAAGGTCCGTTCCCGCTTCGTAAAAATCAAAGGCTATGACACTGATTTTCTTCCTTTTTATGACTCAGATGCAAGCAATCCGATATTCTATTATATACAAGTATGTCCTCAATGCGGCTTTTCGTTTTCCGAGGAATTCAGCCCATATTTCCCCCCGGGTTCAAAGGAACAGATTGATGAAAAGATCACGAGCCAATGGAAGCCCAGGGACTTCGGCAGGAAGAGGAGCAGGAATGAAGCAATCCAGACATACAAGCTGGCTGTCTACTCAGCACTTTTGAAGAAGGAAAAGCATGTGTCCATCGCGGGATTGTATATGCGGCTTGCCTGGCTGTACAGAAATGGCGGCGATGAGACACAGGAACAGCGCTTTATGAAATTGGCTGCCCATGAATATGTGGAATCCTATTCAAGCGGTGATTACCAGGGCACGCAGATCTCTGAAACCAGACTTCTATACCTCATTGCAGAACTTTCAAGGAAAATAGGCAGCGATGGGCAGGCAATCAAGTTTTTCTCCAAGGTAATCGAACAGCAAAGCCGTTCGCTTGAGCCGGGGATCATTGATATGGCAAGAGAACGCTGGCATGAAATGAGGGAAAGCAGAAGGCAGACCTGCTGATGTCTGCTCCTTCAAGAACAAAAGCGCAAGCGCCTTGATCACCCCCGACAAGCATAAGACGAACCTCCCGGAAAGGCATTCTTTGCCTTTTTGGGAGGTTTGGCTTATGACCACGAGGGGGTAGGCGGTGGAGCTGGACGTGGATCAAGCATTGAAAAGTATCCACAAGTCTTCCAATTTATAAATTCCTTAACTATAAGAAAAAGGCCGCATCGATATGCGGCCTTTTATATTAAAACATCGGATTTTCATCCAGGAATTGATATATGTTTTCCACCAGTTCCTCCGGCGTCTCTCCTGTTACAACCTCACCGTTCACCAGGGCATATAAAGAGCTTGCACATTTTCCGCAGTACCCAAGGCAGCCATACTCAATCACATCCAGATCCGGGTCCTTTTCAAGGATTTCCAGGGCCTTCTGCGCACCGCTTGCCAGGTTGCTGATGCAAAATTCTATGATTGGCTGAATCACATCTATTCACCTCTCTACTAATTGTTAATGTACTTGGTTTCAGGCAAAAACGCAAGCAAAGGCATACTGTCACATACACAGTAAGCGCTGGATTATCATTATTGGATGATTGAAGGGCGTATAATGTCGACTTTTGCCTGGATTATTCAGATATGTGTTGTGATTTAGCTATAATTTCGTTATACTTTTTATGTTGTTTCATGAATATTCTTGTGAATTAATATTCTAATTATTTTGCTAATATAATAATGTAAACGTTTAATTCTTATTCTGTCATTGTGTTCTATTATTTTAATATATTACTATAGCTGCTTACATACTGGACAAAAGGGGAAATTTGGTTATGAAAAATCTTGTCATACTTGGCGGAGGATATGGCGGCATGAGAGCTCTTGCCCGTCTGCTGCCAAACTCATTGCCGGAAGATACAAGCATTACACTGATTGACCGGGTACCTTACCACTGCCTTAAAACTGAATATTATGCACTAGCAGCAGGAACGATCTCTGATCAGCATGTCCGGGTTGCTTTCCCTGAGCATCCGCGCCTTAAGATTAAATATGGAGAAATCTCGGGGATCGACCTTGAAAAACAGCAGGTAAACCTGGCAAATGAAACTCCTGTTTCCTATGATGACCTTATCATTGGACTTGGGTGCGAGGATAAGTACCATAATGTCCCTGGGGCAGATGTACACACCTACAGCATCCAGACAATCGAAAAATCACGCCGCACTTATGAAACATTGAACAATCTGTCGCCGGGGTCTGTCGTTGCCATCGTTGGGGCAGGACTGAGCGGCGTTGAACTGGCATCCGAGCTGAATGAAAGCCGGCCGGATCTGAAAGTGAAGCTGTTTGACAGGGGAAATCATATTCTTTCCGCTTTCCCTGAAAGATTAAGCACTTATGTAGAAAATTGGTTTGACAATCACGGAGTGGAAATCATCAACAATTCCAACATTACCCGTGTAGAAGAAAACATCCTTTATAACCATGACGAGCCCCTTCAGTGCGATGCCATTGTATGGACAGCAGGCATTCAGCCAAGCAAGGTTGTCCGTGACCTGCCGGTGGAAAAAGATGCACAGGGCCGTGTCGTGCTTACCAAGCACCATAACATTCCCGGCAATGAGCATGTGTATGTTGTAGGAGACTGCGCAAGCCTGCCGCATGCACCAAGTGCACAGCTTGCCGAAGGCCAGGCAGAACAAATTGTCCAGATCCTCCTGAAGCGCTGGAAAGGCGAAGAGCTGCCAGAATCCCTGCCGGTCATCAAGCTGAAAGGCGTCCTTGGCTCACTCGGCAAAAAGCATGGCTTCGGCCTTGTCGCCGAAAGACCGATCACAGGCCGCGTCGCCAGACTGCTTAAATCCGGAATTTTATGGATGTACAAATATCATAATGGCTGATCAAGCAAACCAAAGGAGTACGGATGGAAGATCCGTACTCCTTTTTAATTTTAATGTGAATGTATAACTGACCTTATTTATAGATCTGAAAAATGCCACAGAGAGCAGAATCTCTGTCATTCAATTCAAAGCCGATTGAATGAAGTGTGCCTGGAACGGAATCACCAGTCTCATTTAACAATTTATAACGAAGAGACGTTAAGATAAGCGACCTTCCTTTTTTATTTGAATGACCTAATTAGGAAAGGGGAATTGCCCAATTAATTTTCAGAACCTGGTGATTGGAGTGCAAGGCACGCAGACTCCTGCGGGATTGAAGCGGCAGAGCTGAGACCCCGCAGGAGCTTACTCTGAGGAGGCTCAGCGCCGCCCCGCGGAAAGCGAAGTGCCTGGAATGGAAATCACCGCCCCCATTCAAAAAGATACTCCGTATTTCAACAAAAAAGCGACCCTGATACACACAGGCCCGCTTTTCCCCATTCATCAGGCTGGCGTATAACCGTAAGCCTCCATCTTGGCAAAAATCGTTTTCAGCTTCGGATTGCCCTCACCGACCACTTCATCGCCGATCAAAACGACCGGATAAAACATATCCTCCTCAATCACCCGCATCGCAAAGTCCCTCCTTGCCTCATCATCAGGAGGATTATGTATATCCACATAACTGATGGAAAAAGGCTGATCAGCAAACTTCCGGCTGACCGCAGCCTCCAGCCATTCATACGTCTCTTTAGATGATGGCAGATTCACACAGCTTGGGCATAACTGCTCTGCCCCGTATACAACGATTTCAACTGACCTTCTGTCCATTTTTTCCACCCCTTTATGTCTATTTTAACTGATGGAAGTTTAATATTCATATAGAAAAAAAATTAACGATTATTGGATTTGGGGATTGGGGAATAGATTTTTGGCTCGACAGTGATTATAATAAGAGTAGGAAAGGAGTCGATTTTAATGGAACAAGATATCATTTCAGATGTTCAGGAAGTATTAGATAAATTGCGTCCGTTTCTTCTTCGCGATGGAGGAGACTGTGAATTGGTTGATGTAGAAGATGGCATTGTTAAGCTTCGTTTACTTGGAGCTTGCGGCAGCTGCCCTAGTTCAACCATTACTTTAAAAGCAGGGATTGAACGTGCTCTTTTAGAAGAAGTTCCTGGAGTTGTCGAAGTAGAACAGGTATTCTAAGAAATTCCAATAATAAAGCGATCACGCCTCGGGCGGATCGCTTTTTTTTATGGGAATCTCAGCTCTTACATATTAACGGCCTGAAACTGCATGCCGGGATACTGTACTGCCCTTTTGATCAATGGATAAGCGCAGCACATCCATCTGCGGCAGTATCCTGCTGAGAGCATCTGCAGCTTGATCTCCCTTTTCAGGGGCAATGAAGCAAACCACTGCAGGCCCCGCTCCGCTCAAGGCGGTTCCGAAGACGCCAAGAGCTGCTGCTTTCTCTTCAATCATGTCAAGATGGGGAACAAGCTTCCTCCTGTAGGGCTGGTGATACAAATCTTTCTGCATCATCTTCCCAGCCAGCTCATAATTGCCCTGAAGAAGAGCAGCAATGAGTAGATTGGCCGCAGCGCCGGCCTGAACCGACTCCTGGTGGGTCAAGCTTGCCGGAAGAGCCCCCCTCGATTCTTTTGTCAGCAGCTCCTCCTGGGGAACGACTGCCAGCACCTCAATGCCAAGATGTTGGAAAGCGGCTGCCAGCACCTCTTCCCCTGTCTGATAACCAATCACCAGCCCGCCAAAGAGAGAGGCCCCCACATTGTCCGGATGCCCCTCCATCCGCCCTGCGATGCACAGCTTTTCATGCCGGGAAAGCCCTAAGCCGCATAACGAGTCAGCCAGTTCAATACCGGCGACAATGGCTGCTCCGCTTGAACCAAGCCCCCTGGCCAGGGGAATGTCGCTTTTCACCCTTAAAATACAGGGCGGGAGATCCGCTGAATAATGTTCGGCTGCCTTCTTTGCAGCCTGGACAATCAGATGCCGGCTGTCCCTTGGGAAGCCCTCCAGGCAGCTGCTTTCCGGCACCACCTCCCATTGGCCGGCACGCTCTGCTTCAACCGTCAAATATAGACTCAGGGCAAGGCCGACAGAATCAAAGCCAGGCCCAAGATTGGCCGTACTTGCCGGCACCCTGATGGTAAGCATCTCTCCCTCCATCATGAATGCACGGCTCCCCTGATATGGCCCGCAACCGCTTCAAGCTCGTTTGGAAGAAGGATCGGCTTCACAAGGCTTGTATCGATTGCGGTGTTCGGATCTTTCAGCCCGTTCCCTGTAAGAACTGCAACAACTCTGCTGCCATGCGGTATTTCCCCTTGGCGCAGCTTTTTATAGATGCCGGCCAGCGATGCACAGGAAGCCGGCTCTGCAAAAATGCCCTCTGAAGCTGCAAGCTTGCGGTATGCCCCAAGGATTTCCGTATCGCTGACTTCATCGATTTTCCCTTCTGACTCGTCCCTCGCATCCACGGCCAGCTGCCAGCTCGCCGGGTTTCCGATCCTGATGGCGGTAGCGATTGTTTCGGGCTCTGCAAAGATTCTGTCATGGACAATGGCCGCCGCCCCTTCCGCCTCAAAGCCAAACATCCTTGGAAGGCCGGTCTGTTTTGCGCGGTTGTACTCTTTAAAGCCTTTCCAGTAGGCACTGATATTTCCGGCATTGCCTACAGGGATTGCGAGAATATCAGGGGCACTCCCAAGCTGGTCGCAAATCTCGAAGGCAGCCGTTTTCTGCCCTTCCAGCCTGTATGGATTGACAGAATTCACAAGAGTGACAGGCTCCGTTTCGCTGATGCTGCGGACCATGGCAAGAGCCTCGTCAAAATTGCCTTCAATTGATATAATTTCCGCTCCGTACATGATTGCCTGTGCAAGCTTACCCATGGCAATCTTGCCTTCAGGAATGACAACTATGCATCTCATCCCGGCCCTTGCCGCATATGCTGCCGCTGCGGCAGATGTATTCCCTGTTGATGCACAAATGACCGTACTGCTGCCGGCTTCCTTTGCTTTGGCAACAGCCATGACCATGCCGCGGTCCTTGAATGAGCCGGTCGGATTGCTGCCCTCCGTTTTCACATACAGTTCGATGCCCCATTCCTGGGATATCCGGTTCAGCTTGATCAGCGGTGTATTGCCTTCATTTAGGGAGAGCATCGGTGTTTCATCATTCACCGGCAGATATTCCTTGTAGGCAGACAAAAGTCCTTCCCATCGCATCAGCTTCCACTCCCCTCTACTCTGTATGAGCTCTCAATCGTTTTTACAGCAGGCAGGTCCTCTAAGCTGGACAGGATGTCCTCATAATCCTTCAAAGAAGATTGATGGGTGACGAGGACGATTTCGGCCAGCCCCTTTTCTTCCACAGGCAGCTGCAGGATTTTTTCAAGACTGACGGAATGCTTGGAAAAAATAGATGTCAATTCGCCAAAGACACCCACTTCATCTTTAACATGGAGCCGCAGGAAGTATTTAGAGTATATTTCGGACGGGTCTTTAAGCTTCTTCGGATACTGCGGGCTGACAGCGCTCTTCCCGTTCACGCCCAGCCTCAGATTTTTCATGACACCGACAAGGTCCGAGACAACTGCTGTAGCAGTCGGCAGGCTCCCTGCACCAGGGCCGTAAAACATCGTTTCTCCAACCGCTTCCCCGTATACATAGACTGCATTATACTCATTATTCACCCCGGCAAGCGGATGGGATTCTGCCAAAAGCGCCGGCTGCACGCTGACCTCAACCTTCTCCCCTTCGCGGTGGGCAATGCCGATCAGCTTCATAGTATAGCCGAGCTGCTTTCCGTACTGCAGATCTTCTTCCGTTACCCCTGTGATTCCTTTTACTTTCACATCATCCAGATCAACTTTCATCGAGAAGCCGAGTGTGGCCAGGATCGCCATTTTCCTTGCAGCATCCAGCCCCTCCACATCTGAGGTCGGGTCGCTTTCGGCGTATCCGAGCTCCTGGGCTTCCTTCAGCACATCTTCATAGGCGCTGCCATCCTGGCTCATCTTCGTTAAAATATAATTGGTTGTCCCATTAACGATGCCCATCATTTTAGTTATCCGGTCAGAGGCCAATCCATCTGCAAGCCCTCTTAAAATAGGGATTCCCCCGGCAACACTGGCTTCATAAAACAAATCGCAGCCATTTTCTGAAGCAGCAGTCAAAAGCTCCGAACCGTACAATGCCATTAAATCTTTATTGGCTGTTACAATATGCTTTTTATTCGCAAGCGCCTTAAGGAGATGCTTCCTTGTATCCTCAATCCCCCCCATGACCTCAATGATAATATCGATATCCGGATCATCAATAATTTCCTCCGGGCTTCCTGTGAGCAGGGAGGCTTCAATATCCACTTCGCGCTGCTTATTCAAATCCTGCACCAGCACTTTTTTAACCTCAACCGGACAGCCTACCTGATGCATCAGCTTATCCTGGTGGTTTTTAATGATTTTCACAACACCTGATCCGACAGTTCCCAATCCTAACAACCCAACTGAAATAGCTTCCACTCTATATCCCCCTCACCGTTGTTCTTTTTAGGTGTACATTTGTATTTGTATAGTAGACATTATAGAGTTTGGCAGATAATTTTACAATAAGAAATATTCAGAATTATATTTGTGGAATCGCTTACTGTGCTGAGACTGTAAGTGTTTGGCGATTTGAGATTTTTTCTTTTAGACGAAGGCTGTGTAGTGGATTATAGCATACATGGATGAGAAATCTATGGCATGTTGCCCCCTGTCCATGACACTAGGATTTTCGCTCTGTCATGTAAGGGACTTTTTCGGTATACATGTCATGTGCTTTTTTCGCTCGGTCATGTATCTAGTGACTCCTCCCGGATACATGACACCTCCATCTTTTACTTGGTCATGTATCCAGTAGCTTTTTCGGGGTACATGACATTTGCTTTTTTCGCTCGATCATGTATCTACTGGCTCCTCCCGGATACATGACACCTCCATTTTTTACTCGGTCATGTATCCAGTAGCATTTTCGGGATACATGACACCCGTTTTTTTCGCTCGACCATGTATCCAGTGACTCCTCCCGGATACATGACACCTCCATCTTTTACTCCATCATGTATCCAGTAGCCTTTTCGGGATACATGACACCCGTTTTTTTCGCTCGGTCATGTATCCAGTGGCTCCTCCCGGATACATGACACCTCCATCTTTTACTCCATCATGTATCCAGTAGCTTTTTCGGGGTACATGACACCAGTTTTTTTCGCTCGATCATGTATCTACTGGCTCCTCCCGGATACATGACACCTCCATTTTTTACTTGGTCATGTATCCAGTAGCTTTTTTGGGATACATGACATCCGCTTTTTTCGCTCGGTCATGTGTCCAGTGGCTCCTCCCGGATACACGACATTGAAATTCATCTGACTTACCCCTGACAATCCTATGGAAACACCAGCCTGTATCTCCGCCAATAGCAATATCCCCCTCCGCAGTCCGGCCACTCCTCCACTAAACCAAAAGCCCGGCAAAAAGCCGGGCCTCCTTCAATCATTAAATATGTACCGGCGTTTTTGCCTGCTTGCCTGATAAAACAAGATTGATGTTTTCGGCGCAGAGCCTGGCCATCTCCATTCTGGTTTCCGTGCTGGAGCTGCCGATATGCGGAAGGGCGACAACATTGGACAGACTGAGGAGAGGATGGTCCTTTCCAATTGGTTCTTTTACAAAGACGTCAAGCCCGGCTCCGCTGATTTCCCCATCAAGAAGAGCACGGTAAAGTGCGTCTTCATCCACAATGGCGCCGCGGCCTGCATTAATGAAGATGGCGGAGTTCTTCATTCTTCGGAAGGCCTCTTCGGTGAAAAGATTTTTCGTCGACTCATTCAGCGGTGCAAGGCATACAACATAATCCGACTGCTCGCACAGCTCCTCGAATGAAGCGTAGACAGCTCCGAGCTTTTCTTCCGCCTCAGGCCTTCTCGATCTGTTATGATAAAGGATGTTCATGTCAAAGCCTTTTGCCCGCTTTGCCACAGCCTGGCCGATATTCCCCATTCCAACAATCCCGATGGTCTTATGATGGATATCCTGGCCGGCAAGAAGGAGCGGACTCCAGCTCTTCCATTTCCCCTCTTTCACATATTCTGCGCTTTCCGTGATCCTCCGGGCTGCCGCCATTAATAAAGCAAAGGTCAGATCAGCTGTAGTATCAGTAAGCACATCAGGGGTATTCGCCACAGTAATCCCTTTTTCCGCTGCAGCCTTCACATCAATATTGTCATAACCGACTGCAAGGTTGGCTACAACCTTCAATCGGTGCGCTTCCGCCAGCAAATCACCATCTATGGAATCTGCAAGCATCGTAAGCAGCGCCGATGCCTCTTTAGCCTTTTCCCTGAGAACCTCAGCCGGAACAGGTATGTCTTCCTTATCCCACATCTCCACATGATAATGCTCTTTTAAGCCGGAAATCGTTTCTTCCGGCAGCTTTCTTGTAATATACACTCTATCCTTCATCAATCATATGCCTCCCAGCAGTTTGCCGTAAAAGTTCAGTACCTCCCCATTATAAAAGGAAGAAATGGCAATTCAAAGGAAAAGCCCTTTCACAGCCCTGCTGAGTCCGCTATCGTTTCAGCCAGTCTACAGGAGGGAGTTTCATTTTGGCAGCAGGGACTTCTGCCATCTCAAAAAACCTTCCCAGAAACTCTTCATGGTCGCCTGTATGCTGCAGGAAACGGCCCAGCTGCTCTTCTGAAAGATGCCTTTGATGCTCTGTCGGATTCCCATAATAATTCTCAATGCACTCAAAATAGTGAAGCGGGAACAGAAGGCGTGCATACAGCAGCCGCCACGAAAAAGAGGTCAGCGGCTCAACTGTCTGGTACTCCTTCAGATACTGTGATAGCCCTGGCTGATAAGTTTTGATGTTCCGGAAGTACCTTTCCCTGGACCATTCTGCCAGATCGCGGCTTGCATGATCAAAGACCCAGTCAAACGGGCTTTTGATCAGATAATCATCACTTCCCCATGTGGAGGAAACAAAACGCTCATGGCAGACAGTCCCGCTGTCCGCAGGCCCTGGCTCATCATCCAGCTCTGCATCAGCCAGATATTGGATGGAGTTCTCGGCCAGGCCCATATAGTAGGGGAATGTTTCCAGAAACATCCGGTCCAGTTCATGCTCCGGCTGCTGAAAAAGCATGCTATTCCAAACCTTCTCCATCTGATCCAGCCTCTTTTCCCAGAGCTGCTTCCACTGCCCAATCCTGCTTGTCCGGGTGATCGGTGAGGAAATAAGCCTGCCGCGATAATGGAACTTGGCAAGCTTCCTGCCAGACTGATAGCCTTTGCGCGGCTGGGCATTCGGGCACTTCAATACACAATAGCTCTTTTGCTCCCACACGCTTGAGTGTTTACCTTCAGTTGTCTGCAGGAAAGTGCTTACAGTCTTATCGCCGGTTTGCTGCAGATGGCTGGCAATCAGGCTAAGCTCCGCCAGATCCTCTTCCTCCAGGCCAACCTCCATCGGTATATAAAGCTGGTTATCCTTTTTGAAGGCTTCATGCAGCCCGATTCTCAATTCTTCCTCCGCCTGTATGCCAAAATGTTGCTTAAGCATTTGCCTGAGCATAGAAACACCTCTTCATTCGCTAATCGCTTATATCTCATTTATATGTGCCCGCCGCAAAAACTTGTTTGTTTCTTGCATAACCCATGCCTTCAGGGAAAAAATGAAGTAGACAGGCCACGGGAGCCGCATGTCCTGTTTAGGTATATTTGCGGCTGTGCCGGTATATACATTAGAAAAAAATAAGAAAAGGTGAGGCAAATGTCTGAAGAACAAAAAGAAGTTGTTGACCTGACAGAACAGACAGCCCGCAGATGGCTGCTTGAAAGAGGGGTAACCGTACAGGATATCGCAGATTTAGTTTTCTTTCTTCAGGAAAAGTACCACCCTAATCTTGAAATGAAGGACTGCCTTCACAACGTTGAGCGCGTCCTGTCCAAAAGGGAAGTCCAAAACGCCATCCTGACCGGGATCCAGCTTGATATGCTCGGTGAAAAAGGAATGCTTGACCAGCCTCTCCAAAAAATCATAGAAACCGATGAAAGTCTCTATGGCGTCGACGAAGTACTCGCTTTCTCCATCGTCAATGTATATGGCAGCATCGGTTTTACCAACTACGGATATATCGATAAACTGAAGCCCGGCATCCTAAAAGACCTAAACGATAAATCCTCCGGCAAATGCCACACCTTCCTGGACGACATCGTAGGCGCCATCGCAGCAGCCGCCTCAAGCCGCCTGGCCCATGGCGCTGCAAAGGTGGAATAGAAGATTAGAAAACACAGCCTTCAGTTGGGGGCTGTGTTATTTCGTAGGCAGAAAGAAAGACGAGTACATTCCATCTCACGGGTTGTAGGAGTCCCCTAAAAAATTCTTACAACCCTGTTGGTCTCCATTTCAGGCAACCAGTACTCATATCGCTGTGCGAGCAGCCCTTAACCCAACAGAGAGCATTAAAAAAACTCCACGTTTCTTAAAGAGAAATTTGCCCAAAAATTTATAAAAACCCTGTTGATTGGAGTGGAAGGCACGAAGACTCCTGCGGGAAATAGCGGAAACGTTAAGACCCCACAGCGCGACAGCG
>NZ_JBEUMK010000020.1:0-60893 GCF_040492155.1 Cytobacillus sp. T106
TGAGACTGTTCTTTTTTTGTGCTTTTTAGTTTATGTTGGAGTGGGTTTTGATCAGAAAAGGGATTATTTGGTGAAAATGAATAGCCGGAGGGCCTTAAGAGCGTGGCTTGTGGTTTGAAAAAAGGGGAGAGCGGCCGTTTGAAATATGGATTTCATCAATTGGCTCGATAATCTACAGACTCGGCGATTAATTTTATCAATTGGACGATTAATTTACCGAATTTCTCAACTAATTTACCATTTGCCATAAAAACAGCCATAGCCCGCCCGCAAATTTCCCCATATGGCTGAAAAATAGATGCCGGGCTGTCAAACAAGCAGTGCTTTGAATCAAATATATGAGCTAGCAGGCGTTTAAACTGTGAATTTAATCAAACGACTGATTAATTTACCAACTCAACGATTTGTTCAATCAAACGACCGATTAATCTACCGAATTCCTCGCTTAACTTACCAATTGCCACAAATATAGCGGGATCCCATCCGCAAGCTCCATCAATAGATTGCCATCTTCGTTCAAGTCCAAACACAGTAGCACCGTCACCTAGCACTAACATGCTGCTGGAAAAAGAAAAGCCCTGATGGATGAATAAACCTGGTTTTTATCCGACATAAGAGAGCTGTTAGCAAAAACCGCGAACTTAATCACTCCTACCGATATCCTACCAACCTAACGTCATATCTAACCGTTCTGCCAAATAGTTTACCAACTCCTACGTCTAATCAAATCGTCTAGCCAACTTCTCACTCATCCACTTACCACACACCATTGCCAAGCAAAGAAACGTCCCAGCCAATCTCCCTCAACCCACCCCAACTTAGCACCCATTCAACTTCCCATCATCCCCACTCGCATTCACTCTCCCTCCTTCTCCCGTATATTCCGGCTGCCCTCCCCTGCCAGCTGCAAACGTACCCTGCATACACGTCCCCCCTTTCACCAAAACCAAATTTCCCACCCATGACAAGCACCCAAAAGCCCACCGGCTGAATACTCTATACAGCTGGAAGAATTTGCTCTTGTTACGTTTGAGATATTTATTAAATGGGAAAATTAATAAGGCATCCATCTTGCAACTTTTTACATAATTCATTTATAATTAAAGTCAAATATAGTCAAAGTCAGGGAGGAGGAGGCCTGGTGAGGAATATATCCGACATAATCGAGAAATATCTGAAGGAAGTCCTGGAGCTGAGTGAACGGGAAAGTGTCGAGATCAAAAGAAGCGAAGTGGCTGATAAATTCCAATGTGTCCCCTCGCAGATCAATTACGTCATTAATACCCGATTTACAATCGAAAAAGGATATATTGTTGAAAGCAAGCGGGGCGGCGGAGGATATATCCGGATCATGAAGGTACAGTCCTATGATCATGCGGACCTGATTGATCAGCTGCTGATGCTGATCCAAAGCAGGATATCGCAGGGAAGCGCTGAGAGCGTCATCTTGCGCCTGGTGGAAGAGGAAGTCATCACACGCCGCGAAGCTAAAATCATGCTCAGTGTAATCGACCGGTCGGTTTTATATATAGAGCTTCCGTTCCGCGATGAATTGCGATCAAGAATGCTGAGAGCAATGCTGACTTCGTTGAAGTATAAATAAAGATTAAGCAGCTGGAGAGGTGAGTGCATGATTTGCCAAGAATGTAATCAGAGGCCGGCAACGCTGCATTTTACAAAGAGCATAAATGGCGGGAAGACCGAATTCCATCTTTGCGAGGTCTGCGCCAAGGAAAAAGGCGAAATGTTCATGATCAATAATCAGGCTTCAGGCTTTTCCCTTAACAGCCTGCTGGCGGGGCTTTTGAATATTGAGCCTGGTCTGCAGCAGCCGAAAAAAGAGCAAAGGCCGCAGGAGCAAGTTCTGCAGTGCAGCAAATGCCAGATGACTTTTAAGCAGTTCATTAAAATCGGACGGTTTGGCTGTGCCCACTGCTATTCGGAATTCAAGGGGCAGCTTGACCCGATCCTGAAGCGCCTCCACAGCGGGAACTGGTCCCATAGAGGGAAGATACCGGCAAGAGCCGGCGGGAGCATTCAGCTCAGGAAAAAGATTGAGGATATGAAAAAAGAATTGAAGGAATTGATCCTGCAGGAAGAGTTTGAAAAAGCTGCCGTGCGCCGGGATGAGATACGGTCCCTTGAAAAGCAGCTGAGCAGCGGCAGGGAGGGGGACTGATATCATGTCACTGGAACGTTTCATCAGCCAGGCGGTCAGTTCCTGGATGAGTGCGGAAGGCCCTGATTCTGATATTGTGCTAAGCTCCCGCATCCGTCTGGCAAGGAATATGAATATATATAAGTTTCCTACTCTTTTTTCAAATGAAGAAGGACAGAGCATCATTGAAGATATCAGGAAGATTTCAACCGAGAAGCCTTTCAAAGGGCTTGGAGGATTGGAGCTTTTAGAGATGGGAAGTCTTCAGCCCCTCCAGAAAAGGGTGCTTGTTGAAAAGCATCTGATCAGCCCCAATCTGGCTGAGCAGTCTCCTTACGGGGCTTGTCTCCTGTCAGAAAATGAAGAGGTCAGCATCATGGTCAACGAGGAAGACCATATCCGGATTCAATGCCTGTTTCCTGCATTCAGGCTGACCGAGGCACTTGAGATGGCCAATAAGCTGGATGACTGGCTTGAGGAGAACCTTGAATTTGCCTTTGATGAAGACTACGGGTATCTTACCAGCTGCCCGACCAATGTCGGAACAGGGCTAAGGGCTTCTGTCATGATGCATCTCCCAGGTCTGATGCTCACCCATCAGATGAACCGGATCATCCCGGCCATCAATCAGCTGGGGCTTGTGGTGAGAGGGACATATGGCGAAGGAAGCGAGGCGCTGGGCAATATTTTTCAAGTGTCCAATCAGATCACGCTCGGAAAGTCTGAGGAAGATATCGTAGAAGATCTGAAGAGTGTCGTGGGCCAGCTCATCGCCCAGGAAAGATATGCCCGGGAAGCATTAGCAAAGACTTCAAACATACAATTAGAAGACAGAGTGTACCGTTCCTATGGGATTCTCTCCAACAGCCGGATCATTGAATCAAAAGAAGCGGCAAAATGCTTATCTGATGTCCGGCTGGGTATAGATATGGGATACATCAAAGATATTCCCAAAAATATTTTAAATGAATTGATGATTCTTACACAGCCCGGTTTCCTGCAGCAATATGCCGGCGGGCCGCTCCGGCCTGAAGAACGTGATATTAGAAGGGCTGCACTTATACGCGAAAGATTGAAAATGGAAAAACAATAGTCGGGAGGATGAAATTATGATGTTCGGACGATTTACTGAAAGAGCTCAAAAAGTATTGGCATTAGCACAGGAGGAAGCCATTCGCTTAGGACACAGCAATATCGGCACAGAGCATATCCTGCTCGGCCTCGTCCGTGAAGGAGAAGGGATTGCTGCAAAGGCGCTTTATGCACTCGGACTGGGCTCTGAAAAGATCCAAAAAGAGGTGGAAAACCTTATTGGCCGCGGCCAGGATTCCTCACAGACTCCCCACTATACACCAAGGGCTAAAAAGGTCATTGAGCTCTCAATGGATGAGGCCAGAAAACTGGGCCACTCTTATGTTGGCACAGAGCATATCCTGCTCGGCTTGATCCGTGAGGGTGAGGGTGTTGCCGCACGGGTGCTGAACAATCTGGGAGTCAGCTTGAATAAAGCAAGGCAGCAGGTGCTCCAGCTTCTGGGCAGCAATGATTCAGGAAGCCATCAGGGAGGATCAGCAGCAAGCGCCAATACGCCGACCCTTGATAGCCTTGCAAGAGACCTGACAGCCATTGCCAGGGAAGGCAGCCTTGATCCGGTCATCGGCCGAAGCAAGGAAATCCAGCGCGTCATTGAAGTGCTGAGCCGCCGGACAAAGAACAATCCGGTCCTGATCGGGGAGCCTGGCGTCGGTAAGACAGCCATCGCAGAAGGACTTGCACAGCAGATCATCAACAATGAAGTGCCGGAGATCCTCCGCGACAAAAGGGTTATGACACTGGATATGGGGACAGTTGTTGCCGGAACAAAATACCGTGGCGAATTCGAAGACCGCTTGAAAAAAGTAATGGATGAAATCCGCCAGGCTGGCAATATCATTCTCTTCATCGATGAGCTTCATACTTTGATTGGTGCAGGAGGAGCAGAGGGGGCAATCGATGCTTCCAATATCCTGAAGCCATCCCTTGCAAGGGGCGAACTGCAGTGCATCGGCGCCACTACCCTGGATGAATACAGAAAGTATATCGAAAAGGATGCTGCGCTTGAAAGGCGTTTCCAGCCGATCACGGTAGATGAACCGACAGCAGATGAGTCTGTTCAGATCCTTAAGGGGCTGCGCGACCGCTATGAGGCCCATCACAGAGTATCCATCACAGATGAAGCCATCGAGGCAGCTGTTAAGCTTTCTGATCGTTATATCTCAGACCGCTTCCTTCCGGATAAGGCGATCGATCTG
The DNA here is from genome assembly GCF_040492155.1 of Cytobacillus sp. T106. Classification (NCBI taxonomy): domain Bacteria; kingdom Bacillati; phylum Bacillota; class Bacilli; order Caryophanales; family Bacillaceae; genus Cytobacillus; species Cytobacillus sp. T106. The sequence continues at coordinate 4,450 of NZ_JBEUMK010000020.1, forward strand.
ATTGATGAAGCAGGTTCAAAAGTACGCCTGCGTTCTTACACTACTCCCCCTAACCTGAAAGAGCTTGAATTGAAGCTTGAAGAAGTCAGGAAGGAAAAAGATGCTGCCGTCCAAAGCCAGGAGTTCGAGAAAGCTGCATCCCTCAGAGACTCTGAACAGCGCCTGCGCGAGCAGCTGGAGGAAACAAAGAAGAGCTGGAAAGAGAAGCAGGGGAAGGAAAACAGCGAAGTCACAGTTGATGATATTGCACATGTAGTAGCAAGCTGGACTGGAATTCCTGTAGCGAAGCTGGCTCAGACAGAAACAGCCAAGCTCCTGAACATGGAAGAAATTCTTCATTCCCGAGTCATTGGCCAGGAAGAAGCGGTCAAGGCGATCTCCAAAGCGGTCCGCCGTGCGCGTGCCGGGCTGAAAGATCCTAAGCGCCCAATCGGCTCCTTCGTATTCCTCGGCCCTACTGGGGTCGGTAAGACTGAGCTTGCGCGTGCGCTTGCAGAGGCGATGTTCGGCGATGAAGATGCAATGATCCGCATCGATATGTCTGAATATATGGAGAAGCATTCAACTTCCCGTCTTGTTGGTTCACCTCCGGGATATGTAGGATATGAGGAAGGCGGCCAGCTGACAGAAAAAGTCCGCAGGAAGCCATACTCAGTTGTCCTTCTGGATGAGATTGAGAAAGCACATCCGGATGTATTCAATATCCTCCTTCAGGTTCTTGAGGATGGACGCCTGACAGATTCTAAAGGCCGGACAGTCGACTTCCGCAACACAGTCCTGATCATGACATCCAATGTCGGGGCAGAAGCGCTGAAACGCAATAAATATGTCGGCTTTAACATCCAGGATGGAGAGCAGGACTATAAGGATATGAAAGGCAAGGTAATGGAAGAGCTTAAGAAGGCTTTCCGCCCTGAATTCCTTAACCGGATCGATGAAATCATCGTGTTCCACGCCCTTGAGAAAAAACATCTCAAGGAAATCGTTACATTGCTTTCCGATCAATTGGTTAAACGCCTGCAGGAACAGGAAATTGTCCTTGGCCTGACCGATAAGGCAAAAGAGAAAATTTCCGAGGAAGGGTACGACCCTGAGTATGGTGCAAGGCCGCTCCGCCGCGCGATCCAAAAGCATATCGAGGACCGTTTGTCAGAGGAGCTGCTGAAGGGCCAGGTGCTGACAGGGCAGAATGTCATTATCGATGTAGAAGATGGGGAATTTGTCGTGAAAACAGAAGAATCTCCTGAAACTGCAACAAACTTATCTAAATAAACGTCATATTATATAATAAAAAAGGTACACGGTGCACACTGCGTGTACCTTTTTTCCATTGAAGACATTTCAATCTGCCCTTATATAAAAAATCAGCCATTTCCACTACTTTCCTTGGACAGGCATTTTTATATAAGCGGGGAAGTATAATATACTTTCCCTATAATGAAACTAATGGTGCACTTTTCACAATAGAAGAGTATGGAAATAGAAAGGGAGAAACGGATGGCAAAAAGAAAGACCAAATTCATCTGCCAGGAATGCGGCTATGAGTCCGCCAAGTGGATGGGCAAATGTCCTGCCTGCGGGCAGTGGAATACAATGGTGGAGGAAACGGAGAAGCCTGCAGCTGGAGGAAGAAGGGGTGCATTTGCCCATTCGGCAGGCGTAACCCTTGCTTCTAAAGCGACGCCGATCACCTCAATTGAGACAGTCAATGAACCGCGGATCTATACAGACCTGAAGGAGCTCAACCGCGTTCTGGGAGGCGGGGTGGTAAGGGGCTCGCTTGTTCTGATCGGGGGCGACCCCGGAATCGGGAAGTCGACGCTCCTCCTGCAGGTATCTTCCCAGCTGGCCCGGAAGGATCATTCTGTTCTTTATATTTCCGGAGAGGAATCCATGAGGCAGACAAAGCTCAGGGCTGACAGGCTTGGGGTTGTATCAGATAAGCTGCTCGTATATGCAGAAACGAATCTCGAGGAAATCAGCCGGACCATTGAAAATGAAAATCCCAGCTTTGTGATCATTGATTCAATCCAGACTGTTTTTCATCCGGATATCACCTCGGCCCCTGGAAGCGTCTCGCAGGTAAGGGAATGTACCGCGGAGCTGATGAGGATCGGAAAGACCAAAGGCATCGCGATCTTTATCGTGGGGCATGTCACGAAGGAAGGATCGATTGCCGGCCCGAGGCTGCTCGAGCATATGGTTGACACAGTCCTCTACTTCGAGGGTGAAAGGCATCATACGTACCGCATTCTCAGGGCTGTTAAGAACCGTTTCGGATCGACCAATGAAATGGGCATCTTTGAAATGAAGGAATTCGGCCTTGAAGAGGTGGAAAATCCATCGGAAATATTCCTTGAAGAGCGCTCCCAGGGGGCATCCGGATCGACAGTTGTTGCCTCCATGGAAGGGACGAGGCCGGTGCTGGTTGAAATTCAGGCGCTTATTTCTCCGACGAGCTTCGGGAATCCGCGGAGGATGGCAACCGGGATCGATCATAACCGCGTCCCGCTTTTAATGGCTGTGCTTGAAAAACGTGTCGGGATGCTTCTGCAAAATCAGGATGCTTATTTGAAGGTGGCAGGCGGCGTTAAGCTGGATGAACCTGCGATTGACCTGGCAATTGCCGTCAGCATTGCCTCAAGCTTCAGGGATAAGCCAACACAGGCCTCTGATTGCATCATTGGAGAAGTGGGTTTGACCGGCGAAGTCCGCCGTGTCTCCAGGATCGAACAACGTGTCCAGGAAGCTGCTAAGCTTGGGTTTGAACGGATCATCCTTCCTGCTAAGAACCTTGGAGGCTGGGACTCTCCGCCGGGCGTGCAGCTAATCGGGGTTAATACAGTCAGCGAGGCCTTAAAAGCGGCATTAGGAGGATAAGATATGGACAATAAAAAGCTGGGCGAAAAGACCCGGAGCGACATTTTGAAATTTCTGGCACCGGGAACACCGATACGCGAAGGGATCGATAATGTCCTGCGTGCAAACACAGGCGGACTGATTGTACTGGGCTGCAATGAAAAGGTGAAGGCGATTGTAGACGGGGGCTTTCAGATTAATTGCCCTTTCACGCCAAGTTATCTGTATGAGCTGGCCAAAATGGATGGCGCCATCGTCCTGAATGAGACAGGCAGCAAGATTCTTATAGCCAATGCCCAGCTTGCCCCGAACCCGGGCATCCCTTCTTCGGAAACCGGGATGCGGCACCGGACGGCAGAGCGGGTGGCAAAGGAGACAGGGGCGCTTGTCGTTGCCATTTCACAGCGGCGGACAGTCATCACACTCTACCAGGGCCATTTCAGATATGCATTGAAAGACATCGCCGTTATTCTCGCAAAAGCCAACCAGGCAGTCCAGACGCTTGAGAAATACAAAGTGGTGCTGGAGCAGAGCATCGCAAGCCTCGGGATCCTTGAGTTTGAAGAGCTTGTGACCTACAGCGATGTTCTTCAGGTGCTGCACCGCTATGAGATGGTGCTGAAGATCAAGCAGGAACTGATGTCCTACCTGAGTGAACTGGGTACAGAAGGCAGGCTGATCCGCCTGCAGATGAACGAGCTCTTGACTGACATGGAAAAGGAAACTTCTTTGATCATCAAAGACTATGCCTTTGATAAGGATGTCAGCACGAAGGAAGCAATCAGCAGAATGCAGGAGCTGGCAAGCGGCGAAACGATCGAGGACAGCATCCTCCTGAAGCTGATCGGCTATAGCGGCTATGTCCACCTGGATGAAGGAATTTGTCCAAGAGGGTACCGGATGCTTAATAAAATCCCCCGGCTCCCGCCAATCATTATTGAAAATCTCATCACCAGATTCCAGGAGCTTCCTGAAATCACAGCAGCTTCAGTAGAGGATCTTGATGAGGTGGAAGGCATCGGTGAAGTCAGGGCGAGAAAAATCCGTGAGGGCCTCAAGCTGGTCAAGGAGCAGCTGTTTGCGGACCGTCAGCTTTAATTGCCCATTGAATTGGTCTATACAGTATGCTAAAATGGTGGTTTTATATTATTTGACACTCTGTTTGCACGGTGCTACGCTTAAGGTGTATCAGTATATAAAACCTCCGATATTATTATATTTAAATAATGTTACAAAAAACCAAATTAACATATTCTGCAGGTTTCAATTCAGGGAATTTGTTTATAATGATTAAAAGGAGGTGAAGGAATGTTAAAACGCATTGTACAGGCATGCTTTCTTATTACCGGGGGGACCCTTGGGATCTTTTTGATTCCGGACTTGCTCGGGCTAGTTGCTTTGGACGACATTCCTCTTTTAAATAATCCGTATGTGTCCGCTATTTTAGGTGCCATTATTTTTTATCTTATATCTTTTTGGGCAGTTGATTATGTAACCAATTTCGTGAGATGGGTAGAGGAATCATTGGTGAAAGCGCCTATAACAGATATTATTTTTGGCAGTGTGGGCCTTGCTTTCGGCCTGATAGTGGCATTTTTGATCGGCTTTGCGCTCAATGCAATCGAATTTCCGATTGTCAATACGGTCGCCCCGATCCTGCTGACGCTGATTTTTGGCTATCTTGGCTTCCAGGTGGGCTTTAAAAAGCGGGATGAGCTTCTGGGATTATTTACGAGCCGGAAAAAGAAATCCGGTGAAGAGGAAGCAGAGCCAGTTGAGAAAAATGCATTAAAGATTCTGGATACAAGTGTGATCATTGACGGCAGGATCGCTGATATCTGCCAGACGGGCTTCCTTGAAGGAACCATCGTCATACCCCAGTTTGTCCTTGAGGAGCTTCAGCATATAGCTGATTCTTCAGATGTATTGAAAAGGAACAGGGGGAGGCGGGGGCTGGATATCCTGAACCGTATCCAGAAGGAGCTTTCCATCAAGGTCGAGATTTATGAAGGGGACTTTGAAGAGATCCAGGAAGTAGACAGCAAGCTTGTGAAATTGGCAAAGCTGACGAACGGTGTTGTGGTGACAAATGACTTTAATCTTAACAAGGTATGCGAGCTCCAGAAGGTATCTGTGCTCAATATCAATGACTTGGCCAATGCGGTCAAGCCGGTGGTGCTGCCTGGAGAAGAGATGAAGGTGCAGGTCATCAAGGACGGGAAAGAGCATAATCAGGGTGTTGCTTATCTGGATGACGGTACAATGATTGTCGTCGAAGATGGCCGCGATTATATCGGCAAGCACATCGATGTCCTTGTCACTAGCGTGCTGCAGACCTCTGCGGGCCGCATGATATTTGCAAAGCCTAAGCTGCTTGAAAAAGCTTTATAAAAGAGAGTTGGGAGACTGTTTATGCCTTATCAGGTAATTATTCCTGCTGCAGGCCAGGGGAAAAGGATGGGCGCCGGCAAAAATAAACTTTTGCTTGAGATCCGCGGTGTACCGGTTTTCATACACACGCTGAGGGTGTTTGAAAGCGATCCGGATTGTACTGGCATCCTGCTTGCGGTCAATCCGTCCGAGAAGGCGGAGATCCAAGAGCTTCTTGCCTTTTACGATATCAAGAAAGTCATTGGACTCGTTCCCGGTGGATCCGAACGCCAATACAGCGTCTATAATGCGGTGAAGGAGCTGCAGGGCGATGGCATTGCCATGGTGCATGATGCGGCCCGCCCCTTCATCGACCAGCACCTGATCAGGAAGCTGACGGAGGCTGCGGATCAGGATGGCAGCGCAGTATTGGCCGTGCCGGTGAAGGATACTGTGAAAAAGGCTGTCGGCAATCAAATCCTGGAAACAGTTGAACGATCAAGTCTGTGGGCGGTCCAAACCCCACAGGCTTTTCGTGTTTCCACCCTCCTGCACATTCATCAGAAAGCGGCTGAGGAGGATTACCTCGGCACAGATGATGCCAGCCTAGCAGAACGGCTCGGCATCCCTGTGAAAATCGTTGAAGGAAATTATGATAATATCAAGCTTACAACCCCGGAGGATCTTTATTTTGCAGAAGCGATTATCCGGAAACGTGAAGCTCGAAGTAACTGACATAAAGGGGAATATACTATGTTTCGTATTGGACAGGGCTTTGATGTACATCAATTAACCGAAGGAAGGCCGCTGATTATCGGCGGTATTGAAATTCCCTATGAAAAGGGGCTGCTGGGCCATTCTGATGCGGATGTGCTTCTTCATACCATTGCAGACGCGTGTCTCGGGGCAATTGGGGAAGGCGATATCGGCAGACACTTTCCGGATACAGATCCTGAATTCAAGGATGCTGATTCAGCCAAGCTGCTGGAGCATGTATGGAAGATTGTAGATGAGAAAGGATATAAGCTTGTGAATGCCGATTGCACCATCATTGCGCAAATGCCGAAAATGGCGCCTTATATCGGCCAGATGAGAGAGCGGATTGCAGAGCTGCTGCAGGCAGATGCGGACCGCATCAATGTCAAGGCAACGACAACAGAAAAGCTCGGTTTTCCGGGCAGGGGCGAAGGGATCGCTTCACAGGCTGCCGTCCTGCTGCAGAAAAAGGACTGAGCCCCCCGAAAAAATTAGCTTTATAAGGCAAAAACACGGTGTTAGAATATAGCAAAGAAGAAGGAAAATGACTACAATAGGAGGCTTATTCATGTCTAATGAAATCAGGGTCCGCTATGCGCCAAGCCCAACCGGACATTTACATATAGGCAATGCCCGCACAGCGCTGTTCAACTATTTGTTCGCACGCTCAAAAGGCGGGAAATTTATCATCAGGATCGAGGATACCGACCTTAAGAGGAATATTGAAGGCGGAGAGGAAAGCCAGCTGAAGTATCTGCAGTGGCTTGGAATCGACTGGGATGAAAGCATTGATAAAGATGGGGGATACGGCCCGTACCGCCAGTCAGAACGGAATGATCTCTACCAAGAGCTGTACCAGGAGCTCCTGGATAAAGATCTTGCTTATAAATGCTATTGCACAGAGGAAGAGCTTGAAGCAGAGCGCGAAGAGCAGATGGCAAGGGGAGACAACCCCCAATATTCCGGCAAATGCCGCCATTTGACCCAGGAGGAAAGGGAAAAGCTGGAGGCTGAAGGCCGCAGGCCAAGCATCCGATTCATCGTGCCCAAAGGGAAGGTTTATGCATTCAATGATATGGTCAAGGACGAAGTTTCCTTTGAGTCTGACGGATTCGGCGATTTTGTCATCGTAAAGAAAGATGGAATTCCAACTTATAATTTTGCGGTGGCTGCCGATGACCATATGATGAAAATTTCCCACGTACTGCGCGGGGACGACCATATTTCCAACACACCAAAGCAGCTGATGATCTATGAGGCCTTCGGCTGGGAGCCTCCTGTCTTTGGCCATATGACGCTCATCGTCAATGAAAGCCGCAAGAAGCTCAGCAAGCGGGATGAATCCATCATCCAGTTCATCGAGCAGTACGAAGACCTTGGCTATCTTCCGGAAGCATTATTCAACTTCATCGCCCTGCTTGGATGGTCGCCTGCCGGAGAAGAAGAGATCTTCACGAAGGAAGAGCTGATCAATATCTTTGAAGCGGACCGGCTTTCAAAGTCGCCAGCTCTGTTTGATAAGCAGAAGCTGACATGGATGAATAACCAATACATCAAGCAGGAAGAACTCGATAAGCTGGTGGAAATTTCACTTCCTCATCTCATCAAGGCAGGAAAAGTAAGTGAAAACCTGACAGCCGCAGATGAAGAGTGGGTGCGCGGGCTCATTTCCCTTTACCAGGACCAAATGAGCTATGGCGCTGAAATCGTTGACCTTTCAGGTATCTTCTTCACAGAGGACGTCAGCTATGATGGAGAAGCGAAAGAAGTCCTGAGCGAAGAGCAGGTGCCGGAAGTGCTTTCTGCCTTCCTGATCGAGATTGATTCCCTGGAAGATTTTACGGCAGAAGAAATCAAAGCAGCCCTGAAGGCAGTCCAGAAAGGCACAGGCCATAAAGGCAAGAAGCTGTTCATGCCTGTACGTGCAGCCATTACAGGCCAGACACATGGACCGGATCTTCCTAAGGCCATCGCTCTTTTAGGAAAAGACAAGGTAAAAAATCGTTTGGCAAGCATTAATGATTAACATCTTGGCAAAAATGTAATATAGTAAGAGTAATTCAAATTTCATGATTCAAAAGTGTTGAAGAGGAAGAGTAGAAAAATGATGCTTCATAGCCTGGCCCATAACGGGATAAGGCTGAAAGAGAGAACCATCACCGGCTGAAAGTGGTTCAGGCCCCTCATTTTTTGAAGTGCCCCTCTGAGTCCCATTTCGAAAATGCAGAGTAGATTTGGGCGGATTTCCTACCGTTAACAGGGCAGAGTTGGGGCCTTTTTTACATGTGCCTAAACAGAGTGGAACCGCGCTTTCAGCGTCTCTGTCATTATGACAGGGGCGCTTTTTTGTTGTTAAGGATCAAAGCTTGCCGGGCTTGAATAAACAGCCCGAGGCCTGCTTGAGCACCCGGTCACTCGTATATGAGCCGCTCCGGAAGGGAATTCCCTGAAGGGATGCAGGCTGTCCGGAAGATAAATTTCAACCGTCAGATAGGCAATAACAGGGAGGGGAGAACAAATGTTCCGAAGGCTTAAAGAGGATATAGAGGTGGTTTTTGACCAGGACCCCGCAGCCAGGAGCTATATTGAAGTTATACTTACGTATTCCGGAGTCCATGCCATATGGGCACATCGGCTGGCACATGCCCTGTTCAAAAGGAAATTCTATTTTTGGGCCCGGGTTGTTTCCCAGATCAGCCGATTCTTCACCGGTATTGAGATCCACCCTGGTGCAAAAATCGGCCGGCGTTTCTTCATTGACCACGGCATGGGCGTAGTGATCGGCGAGACATGCGAAATCGGCGATAATGTGACGGTGTTCCAGGGCGTCACCCTCGGCGGGACCGGCAAGGAAAAAGGAAAACGCCACCCGACCATCAAAGATAATGCCCTGATAGCCACCGGTGCGAAGGTTTTAGGTTCCATCACCATCGGCGAGAACTCGAAAGTGGGAGCGGGGTCGGTCGTCCTTAGGGATGTTCCCCCCAATTCAACGGTAGTGGGGATTCCGGGCAAGGTGGTCATCAAAGATGGCGTAAAGCTTAAGAAGGATCTCAACCACAGCGATCTGCCCGATCCAGTGAGCGACAGGCTGGTCGAGATGGAGAAGAAGCTTCAGGAGATGCAGGTCGAACTGGAGGATTTGAGAAGAGAAAGGAGCCTTAAATAATGGCAATTGCTATTTATAATACAATGTCCAGGCAGAAGGAAGAGTTTATCCCCCTTGAAGAAGGGAAAGTCAAAATGTATGTATGCGGACCGACCGTATATAACTATATCCATATAGGAAATGCCCGTCCGCCGATCGTTTTTGATACGGTAAGAAGATATCTGGAGTTCAGGGGCTATGATGTGCAATATATCTCCAATTTTACGGATGTGGATGATAAGCTGATCAGAGCTGCCAAGGAGCTTGGGGAGGATGTTCCATCCATTGCCGAGCGTTTCATCGATGCATACTTTGAGGATGTGTCTGCGCTTGGGTGCAAACGGGCGGATGTGCACCCGCGCGTAACTGAGAGCATGGATCTTATCATCCAGTTCATCGAGGCCCTGATTGAGAAAGGATTTGCCTATGAATCAAATGGAGATGTGTATTTCCACACCAGAAGATTCGATGAATACGGCAAGCTGTCACAGCAATCCATTGACGAACTCCGTGTCGGAGCCAGGATTGCTGTAGGGGAGAAAAAGCAGGATGCCCTTGACTTTGCACTCTGGAAAACGGCGAAAGAAGGGGAGATATCCTGGGAAAGCCCATGGGGCAAAGGACGTCCGGGCTGGCATATCGAGTGCTCTGCCATGGCGAGGAAATATCTTGGCGACACGATTGATATCCATGCCGGCGGCCAGGATCTCTCGTTCCCGCACCACGAAAATGAAATCGCCCAGTCCGAAGCGCTGACAGGCAAGACATTTGCGCGCTATTGGATGCATAACGGGTATATTAATATCAATAATGAAAAGATGTCAAAGTCGCTTGGCAACTTTGTCCTTGTGCATGACATCATCAAAAAGCATGATCCGCAGGTATTGAGATTCTTCATGCTTTCTGTCCATTACCGCCACCCGATCAATTACAGCGATGAGCTGCTTGAAAATACACGCAGCGGGCTGGAAAGAATCACAACTTCTTATCAGAACCTTGCGCACCGGAAGGAAGCAAGCGCCGAGCTGACAGACAACAACAGCGAATGGCTGAAGAAGATTGAAGATCTCCACGGGGAATTTATCAAGGAAATGGATGATGACTTCAATACAGCAAACGGGATCTCCGTCCTGTTCGAGCTTTCAAGGCAGGCGAATTATTATCTGCTGGAAAAGAATACGAGCGTCGAAGTAATCGAAGCCTTCATGAAAGAATTTGAAATTCTGTTCGATGTCCTCGGTCTGTCGCTTGGCGGCGAAGAGCTGCTGGATGATGAGATCGATGCGCTGATTGAAAAGCGCAACCAGGCGAGGAAAGAACGGAACTTCCAGCTTTCCGACCAGATCCGTGATCAGCTGAAGGAAATGAACATCATTCTGGAAGATACGGCCCAGGGCACAAGATGGAAAAGAGGCTGACGTCATGCTCCGCTACGAAAATAAAGTCAATGAAAAGCAGCTGAACAGCCTCGCGCTTGCCTATATGGGCGATGCTGTATTTGAGCAGTATGTACGGAATCACTTGATCCAGAAGGGGACCGTGAGGCCGAACTTCCTTCATAAAGAGGCGACGGCTTATGTATCCGCCAAGGCGCAGTCCTATGTGATCCATAAATTCCTTGAAGCGGACTTTCTGGATGAAGAGGAAGCTGCCGTTGTCAGGAGGGGGCGGAATGCCAAGTCCGGAACCATCCCGAAAAATACTGATGTGCAGACATACCGGTACAGCACTGCATTTGAAGCGCTGATTGGCTATCTATATTTATCTGGAGCGGAGGAGCGGCTGGAGGAAATCATCTCTGCCGCCTTCCTTCACGCCGAAGAAAGGAAAGGGGGGCAAGGAAAGTGAGCCAGGATTTTATTATTGGGAAAAACCCCGTGCTGGAAGCCTTAAGGGCTGAGCGGGATATCAACAAGATTTTTATAGCGGAAGGATCCCAGGGCGGGCAAATGCAGCAGGTTATCGGCCTTGCCAAAACAAACGGGGTGCTTGTGCAGTTTGTGCCGAAGAAGAAGCTTGACCAGATGGCAGAAGGAATTCACCAGGGCGTCGTGGCAGCGGTCGCGGCCTATGAGTACGCAGAGGTGGATGATCTCTTCGCGGCAGCGGAGAAAAAGAATGAAGCTCCGTTCTTCCTGCTGCTGGATGAGATTGAAGACCCCCATAACCTGGGCTCCATCATGAGGACGGCAGATGCTGTCGGTGCCCATGGCATCATCATTCCGAAAAGAAGGGCAGTGGGGCTGACCGCCACAGTGGCGAAGGCATCGACCGGTGCAATCGAGCATATCCCCGTCGCAAGAGTGACCAATTTGGCCAGGACGATTGATGAGCTGAAGGAAAAAGGTGTCTGGATCGCCGGGACGGATGCAAAGGGAAGCGAGGATTACCGCCGTTTTGACGGAACTATGCCGCTGGGCCTTGTGATCGGCAGTGAAGGAAAGGGGATGGGCCGCCTGATCCGCGACAAGTGCGATTTTCTGATCCATTTGCCGATGGCCGGGCATGTAACATCTCTGAACGCTTCTGTTGCAGCAGCACTTTTAATGTATGAGGTATACCGCAAACGCCATCCGCTAGAGGGATAAAAGATGGACATCCTTATAGTGGACGGCTATAACATCATTGGCGCCTGGCCTGATCTCAGGGAGCTGAAGAACAAGGATCTTGGTGCAGCAAGGGACAAGCTTGTAGAAAAGATGGCGGAATTCCAGGGATACTCAGGATACCGGGTCATCATCGTCTTTGATGCCCATTATGTCAAAGGAACAGAGAAAAAGTTCAAGAACTATAAAGTCGAGGTTGTTTTTACAAAAGAAAATGAGTCAGCAGATGAACGCATTGAAAAACTCGCCATCAGCCTGAACAACATTAAAACACAAATCCATGTCGCCACGTCCGATTATACCGAGCAATGGGCCATTTTCGGACAGGGCGCCCTGCGCATATCCGCGCGGGAGCTGTTGATCGAGATGGAGAGCACGGAAAAAAGGATCGAAAAAAAGGTGAAGAAAATCCAGGAAAAAAAGCCGGTTTCAAAGATCCCGCTCACTGATGAAGTGGCAGAAATTTTTGAAAAATGGCGCAGAGGACAGAAATGAGCGGTTGACGCTCAAAATTTTCCTGCTGTATAATATTTCTATCCAGTGGTTTGTGCGGTCAGGGGGATCTGTGTGAGTACCGATTTCAAGACGATGATCAACGAAGAGGAAAAGAATTATCTTCAGCTCGAAGATGAAGAGATAATTGAATTGGTCCACAGGGGCGAGAGCGAGGCTTTGGATTATCTGATCCAAAAGTACCGGAATTTCGTGCGTGCCAAGGCAAGGTCCTATTTCCTGATAGGCGCTGATAAAGAAGACATCGTCCAGGAGGGCATGATCGGCCTCTATAAGGCCATCAGGGACTTCAAAGAGGACAAGCTGTCTTCCTTCAAGGCGTTTGCCGAGCTGTGCATCACCCGGCAGATCATAACAGCGATCAAAACCGCCACCCGCCAAAAGCATATACCGCTCAATTCCTATGTTTCGCTTGATAAGCCGATTTATGATGAAGAATCGGACAGGACGCTGATGGATGTGATCTCCGGCGCCAAGGTGATGGACCCGGAAGAGCTGATCATCAACCAGGAGGAATTCGACAACATTGAAGTGAAAATGTCCGAGCTCCTGAGCGATCTGGAAAGAAAGGTCCTTGCCCTCTATCTTGACGGGCAGTCCTATCAGGAAATCTCCGAGGAGCTGAACAGGCATGTGAAGTCGATTGACAACGCCCTGCAGCGGGTCAAGAGGAAGCTGGAGAGATATCTTGAAGTCCGCGAATTTTCATTGTAAAGCCAATTATTACAAATAGATCCTTATTTCCTATGATTCTGACTCTTATTGACATGATAGGGGTGCCATGTTAAAGTTTGTAAGGAAACAGACAAGCAATAAGAAGGTGCCGATATGAGGAAAAAAGTTGTACTGGCTTGTGCAGAATGCGGGTCCCGCAACTATTCGACCATGAGCAATAAAGAATCAGAGCGTATGGAATTAAAAAAGTTCTGTGATACATGCAAGGCTCATACTGTCCACCGGGAAACAAAATAGCAATAGCACTCATCCATAGATCAGCAAGCAACCCTTGAAAGTTGGAGGTTACGAACCGTGAATTTTTTCCGTGATATTGGACGCGAAATGAGAAAGGTCAGCTGGCCAAAGCGCAAGGAGCTCACCAGCTATACGATAACAGTCCTTGTGACAGTAACGTTCTTCGCCCTTTTCTTCGCCGTTCTTGACTTAGGTATTTCTGAATTGATTCGTTTAATTCTTGAATAACTCCTGTAATCTCATGGTATAATGGAGAATAACACAGGAAACTTCTGCAAAGCCCGGAAACGGGTTTTTTCATTTGCTTAAAAAAAGACAGGCATCCGCGCCTGTTTTGGCCTGGGAAGAGCGGAACTCTTTAAGGGAGCCGGAGGAGTAAACAGGAACCGGCTGTGTTCACAGGTATATTGGAAACCTACAGAGGGAAGTTTGATTTTATTTAGACAGGGAGGGAAGGACGAACAGTCCTCTTGAATGGAAAAAAACTGGTATGTAGTCCATACTTATTCAGGTTATGAAAACAAAGTAAAAGCCAACCTGGAAAAACGGGTGGAAACAATGGCGATGCAAGATAAGATCTTCCGCGTGATTGTGCCTGAAGAAGAAGAAACAGATATTAAGAACGGCAAGAAAAAAGTGGTGAAGCGAAAGGTATTCCCAGGGTATGTGCTTGTCGAGATCGTCATGACGGACGATTCCTGGTATGTTGTCCGGAATACGCCGGGCGTTACAGGATTCGTCGGTTCGGCAGGGTCGGGCTCAAAGCCGACGCCGTTGCTCCCTGAGGAAGTAAATGTTATCCTTAAGCGCATGGGCGTTGATGAAAAGCGCGTGGACATCGACTTCGAAATCGGCGAGACCGTCAAGGTGAACGAAGGTCCTTTTGCGAACTTCACGGGCTCCATTGAAGAGATTGATAAAGACAAAGCGAAGATCAAAGTTCTGGTTAATATGTTCGGGCGGGAAACTCCTGTCGAGCTCGATTTTACACAAATTGAAAAATTATAGCCTGAAAAACTTGAAATCCGCTTTTAAAAATGTTACTATTTCATAGGTCAGTATGTCTCGGACAACGAGGCTGGACAAATTGCTATGTTCTTTATTTTTAATATAAAGACTACAAGTTGAGTGGGAGGGAAATTCCCTATTACCACATCACGGACTTTAAGGAGGTGTGTCTCGTGGCTAAAAAAGTTATCAAGGTAGTTAAATTGCAAATCCCTGCTGGTAAAGCAAATCCAGCACCGCCAGTTGGTCCTGCATTGGGTCAAGCCGGTGTTAACATCATGGGATTCTGTAAAGAGTTTAATGCTCGTACAGCTGAACAGGCTGGACTGATCATCCCTGTTGAAATCTCGGTTTTTGAAGACCGTTCATTTACATTTATTACGAAAACTCCTCCTGCTGCCGTTCTTCTTAAGAAAGCGGCTGGAATCGAGTCTGGTTCTGGTGAACCAAACCGTAATAAAGTAGCAACAGTTAAGCGTGATAAAGTACGCGAGATTGCTGAGACTAAAATGCCTGACTTAAATGCTGCTAGCGTTGAATCCGCTATGCGCATGGTAGAAGGTACTGCACGCAGCATGGGTATCGTCATCGAAGACTGATCCATGCTCGAAGATTAGGTTCTAACGGGGTTGCGGCTGAATTGGATTCACTCGCAACCTTTGTTCTGTAAAGCCCGGGCGCCCGGCCTTTTCGAGGGAGGGCGCCCCTGCTTTTGGGACGTGGGAGGTTATTCCGCTAAAACCACAATTCAAGGAGGAAATAATAATGGCTAAAAAAGGTAAGAAGTATTTAGAAGCTGCTAAGCTTGTAGATCGTTCTAAAGCTTACCCAGTCGCTGAAGCGATTGAGCTTGCTAAGAAAACAAACTATGCGAAATTCGATGCAACTGTTGAAGTGGCTTTCCGTCTTGGGGTTGACCCTAAGAAAGCTGACCAGCAAATCCGCGGAGCAGTCGTGCTTCCAAACGGAACTGGTAAAACTCAGCGTGTATTAGTATTCGCTAAAGGTGAAAAAGCGAAGGAAGCTGAAGCTGCCGGAGCTGACTACGTAGGCGATTCCGAGTACATCAACAAAATCAGCCAAGGCTGGTTCGAATTTGATGTAATCGTTGCTACTCCAGACATGATGGGTGAAGTTGGTAAGCTTGGACGTACATTAGGTCCTAAAGGCTTAATGCCAAACCCTAAAACTGGAACAGTTACTTTTGATGTAGAAAAAGCAGTAAACGAGATCAAAGCTGGTAAAGTTGAGTACCGTCTGGACAAAGCTGGAATCATCCACGTTCCAATCGGAAAAACTTCATTCGAAGATGCGAAGCTTGCTGAAAACTTCAACACGATCTACGATACTATGCTGAAGGTTAAGCCTGCTGCAGCAAAAGGAACTTACGTAAAATCTGTTACTGTAACAACAACTATGGGCCCTGGCGTCAAAGTTGATCCTTCTACAGCCGCAGTAAAATAATACCAATTGACAACAGCCGGTTTATTTCATATAATCTAAACTGTTGTGAAAATAAAATAACATTTGTACCGTAGACAGCAGGTGCGACAGCTTAATTTCCTGCCGAGGTCATACGATAGATTTTCTTTTGAACGGCTATTGTATACTTCCTCCATGTCTGCAAGATGTGGAGGTTTTTCTTTGGACGGTATAAATGAAAAAATCTACAGGAGGTGTAAGGATGAGCAGCGCTATTGAACAAAAGAAATTGATCGTTGACGAGATTGCCGATAAATTCAAAGCAAGCAAATCAACGGTTGTAGTTGACTACCGCGGACTGACTGTTGCTGAAGTAACTGAACTTCGTAAGCAGCTTCGTGATGCGGGAATCGAGTTCAAGGTTTACAAAAACAGCATGGCTCGCCGTGCTGCAGAAGCTTCTGAGCTTTCTGGCTTGAACGAAGCACTGACAGGTCCAAATGCGATTGCATTCAGTAATGAAGATGTAGTTGCACCTGCGAAAATCCTAAACGATTTCGCTAAAAAACATGAGGCTCTTGAAATCAAGGCTGGTGTAATCGAAGGCAACATCGCTTCTGTTGAGGATGTTAAAGCTCTTGCTGAACTTCCATCACGCGAAGGCTTGCTGTCTATGCTACTCAGCGTACTTCAAGCACCTATCCGCAATCTTGCTCTTGCTGCAAAAGCTGTTGCAGATCAAAAAGAAGAACAAGGCGCGTAAGCTAGTCTTTTTATAAAAAAATCAAACCAATCATAAGGAGGAAATTTTATCATGACTAAAGAACAAATCATTGAAGCAGTCAAAAGCATGACTGTTCTAGAACTTAACGACCTAGTAAAAGCAATCGAAGAAGAGTTTGGCGTAACTGCTGCAGCTCCT
Organism: Cytobacillus sp. T106; assembly: GCF_040492155.1. Lineage (NCBI taxonomy): Bacteria > Bacillati > Bacillota > Bacilli > Caryophanales > Bacillaceae > Cytobacillus > Cytobacillus sp. T106. The sequence goes on from NZ_JBEUMK010000020.1 coordinate 21,026, forward strand.
GTAGCTGTAATGGGTGGCGCTGCTGGCGGAGATGCTGCAGCTGAGAAAACTGAATTTGACGTTGTTCTTGCATCTGCAGGCGACCAAAAAATCAAAGTTATCAAAGTTGTTCGTGAAATCACAGGTCTTGGTCTTAAAGAAGCAAAAGAACTTGTTGACAACACTCCTAAGCCTGTTAAAGAAGGCGCTTCTAAAGAAGAAGCTGAAGAAATCAAAGCTAAGCTTGAAGAAGTTGGAGCTGGCGTTGAAGTTAAGTAATGCCAACTTTGAAAAGCCCGCTGCCTAGCGGGCTTTTTGCTTTTTTCTTTTGTATGATTTATAATTCGTCCGAACAGGATGCATGATCCTCAATGTGTTTCCTCAGGTTGGAGGTGATTCTATGACCGAACATTATTATTCCCGCACATCAAAAACGGAAAGTGACCCTGCCTATTGGGATTTTTCCCTAAGAGGGCATTCCTTCCGATTTAAAACCGATAATGGTGTATTTTCAAAAAAAGAAGTGGACTTCGGTTCAAGGCTTCTTGTTAAAGCGTTCAAACTGCCGGAGCTGGAAGGAAATATTCTGGATGTTGGCTGCGGCTACGGTCCGATCGGCTTGTCCATCGCCAAAAGCTTTCCGGAAAGGACGGTCCACATGGTTGATGTGAATCTCCGGGCAATCGAACTGGCAAAGGAAAATGCAGCTGGGAATTCAGTCAGCAATGCTGCCATCTATGAAAGTGACCGGTTAACCGGTGTTGGAGGGGGCAAGTTTGCGGCTATCCTGACAAATCCGCCAATCCGTGCCGGAAAACAGGTTGTCCATGACATTTTTGAACAAAGCTTTGAGCACTTGCTGACGGGCGGAGAGCTCTGGGTTGTCATCCAGAAAAAGCAGGGTGCCCCTTCAGCGATCGAGAAACTTGACTCGCTTTTTTCAGACGTGGAAACCGTAGAGAAGAAAAAAGGCTACTTTATTTTAAAAGCGAAAAAAAGTTGACTTGACTTTTTCTCTATGATAGTATTGTAAAATGCCAACATAATACTTTCCGATTTATTTGCTATTTTGCAGTCGTTCTGTATAAATTTGGCTATAATGGGAAAGCTAATAAAATAATAGTCGAAATGTGAAAATGTGGTTTTTGAGTTGAAAACCCTTTTTCTTTTTGTCTTATGAAAAGTAAAAGCTGTCTGCGCCCGAGGGGGATTGGCAATGCCGGTTTGTATCAATGCCGGTTTCTCTTTTGGACAGGGTGCTTGCGCTTTTCGATAAATAACGCTTGATTTGAGGGGTGAATCAGTTGACAGGTCAACTAGTTCAGTATGGACGACACCGCCAACGTAGAAGTTACGCACGAATCAGTGAAGTTTTGGATTTGCCTAATTTAATTGAAATCCAAACCTCTTCTTATCAATGGTTTCTTGATGAGGGTCTTCGTGAAATGTTCCAGGACATTTCGCCAATTGAAGACTTTACTGGTAACTTATCGCTTGAATTTATTGATTACAGCCTTGGCGATCCAAAGTATTCCGTTGAGGAATCGAAAGAACGAGATGTTACATATTCAGCACCTTTGCGTGTTAAAGTGCGTCTTGTAAACAAAGAAACAGGCGAAGTTAAAGACCAGGATGTCTTTATGGGTGACTTCCCGCTTATGACAGAAACAGGTACGTTTGTGATCAATGGAGCAGAACGCGTCATCGTTTCTCAGTTAGTACGTTCACCGAGTGTATACTATAGCGGAAAGCTGGATAAAAACGGGAAAAGAGGCTTCTCTGCTACTGTTATCCCGAACCGCGGCGCCTGGCTTGAATATGAAACAGATGCCAAGGATGTCGTATACGTTAGAATAGATCGTACTCGGAAACTGCCCGTTACGGTTCTTTTGCGTGCACTTGGGTTCGGCTCTGATCAAGAAATCATTGATTTGATCGGAGACAATGAATATATCCGCAATACGCTTGAAAAAGACAACACAGAAAGTACAGATAAAGCCCTTCTGGAAATCTATGAGCGTCTTCGTCCGGGCGAGCCGCCGACTGTAGAAAATGCAAAAAGCCTGCTCGTTTCCAGATTCTTTGATCCAAAACGCTATGATTTAGCGAATGTTGGACGCTACAAGATCAATAAGAAGCTTCATATTAAAAATAGACTGTTCAATCAGCGCCTTGCTGAGACTCTGGTTGATCCTGAAACAGGCGAAATCATCGCTGAGAAAGGGACTATGCTGGACCGCCGAAACCTGGACCGCATCATCCCTAATCTTGAGAACAATATCGGCTTCAGGACAGCAGCTCCTTCAGGAGGAGTGGTGGAGGACGAGGTCCTTCTTCAATCCATCAAGGTGTATGCCCCTAATGAAGACGGAGAAAAAGAGATCAATATCATCGGCAATGCCTATGTCGAGGAAGCGGTCAAGAATATCGCGCCTTCTGATATCATTGCGTCCATTGGCTATTTCTTCAACCTTCTTCATGGAGTCGGCGATACCGATGATATCGACCACCTGGGGAACAGACGTCTTCGTTCAGTAGGCGAACTGCTCCAGAACCAGTTCCGAATCGGACTTTCCAGGATGGAACGTGTTGTCCGCGAGAGGATGTCCATCCAGGATACAAATACAATTACACCGCAGCAGCTGATCAACATCAGGCCTGTGATCGCTTCTATCAAAGAGTTCTTTGGCAGCTCACAGCTTTCACAGTTCATGGACCAGACAAACCCGCTTGCCGAGCTGACGCATAAGCGCCGTCTATCTGCATTGGGGCCTGGCGGTCTGACTCGTGAGCGCGCCGGCTTTGAAGTCCGTGACGTTCACTATTCACACTACGGCCGCATGTGTCCGATTGAAACGCCGGAAGGACCGAATATTGGTCTGATCAACTCTCTGTCATCCTTTGCGAAGGTAAACCGCTTCGGATTCATCGAAACGCCATACCGCCGCATCAACCCTGAGACCGGCAGAGTGACAGACCAGATCGATTACCTGACAGCTGATGAAGAAGATAACTATGTTGTTGCACAGGCGAATGCGCGTCTTGGCGATGACGGTACTTTCCTTGACGATGAAGTCGTTGCGCGTTTCCGCGGGGAAAATACAGTTGTGCCGAAAGACCGCGTCGACTATATGGATGTTTCTCCTAAACAGGTAGTATCAGCTGCAACAGCTTGTATTCCTTTCCTTGAAAACGATGACTCCAACCGTGCCCTCATGGGAGCGAACATGCAGCGTCAGGCTGTGCCATTGCTGCAGCCTGAAGCACCTCGTGTAGGTACAGGAATGGAGTATGTTTCCGGAAAAGACTCCGGTGCGGCTGTCATCTGCAAGCACGAAGGAATCGTCGAGCATGTTGAAGCTCGTGAAGTATGGGTGCGCCGCATTTCCGAGGTCAATGGCCAGGAAGTCAAAGGCGACCTTGATAAATACAGGATGCTGAAATTCATCCGTTCCAACCAGGGAACATGCTATAACCAGCGTCCGATTGTTGCTGTCGGGAACCGTGTGACAAAAGGCGAGATCCTTGCCGACGGCCCTTCCATGGAGCTTGGCGAGCTTGCGCTTGGCCGCAATGTGCTTGTTGCCTTCATGACTTGGGACGGCTATAACTATGAAGATGCGATCATCATGAGCGAACGCCTTGTAAAAGACGACGTTTATACATCCATCCACATTGAAGAATATGAATCAGAATCAAGAGATACAAAGCTAGGGCCTGAAGAAATCACCCGCGACATCCCGAATGTCGGTGAAGATGCACTCCGCAATCTTGATGAGCGCGGAATCATCCGTACGGGTGCTGAAGTAAAGGATGGCGACCTGCTTGTCGGTAAGGTTACTCCTAAGGGTGTAACAGAGCTGACAGCAGAAGAACGCCTCCTGCATGCCATCTTTGGCGAGAAAGCCCGTGAAGTGCGTGATACTTCCCTTCGTGTTCCTCACGGAGGAGGCGGAATCGTGCTTGATGTCAAAGTCTTCAACCGTGAAGACGGAGATGAGCTGCCGCCAGGCGTGAACCAGCTTGTACGTGTTTATATCGTTCAGAAGCGTAAAATCTCCGAGGGAGATAAAATGGCAGGACGCCACGGAAATAAAGGGGTTATCTCCCGGATCCTTCCGGAAGAAGATATGCCTTACCTTCCAGATGGCACACCAGTCGACATCATGTTGAATCCGCTAGGGGTTCCTTCCCGTATGAACATCGGGCAGGTGCTTGAGCTTCACCTCGGCATGGCTGCGAGAGCGCTGGGCATTCACGTTGCTTCACCGGTATTTGATGGAGCGCGCGAGGAAGATGTCTGGTCAACAATTGAAGAAGCCGGCATGGCCCGTGATGCGAAGACAGTCCTGTACGACGGCCGTTCGGGAGAACCGTTCGACAACCGTGTATCTGTCGGCGTCATGTACATGATCAAACTGGCCCACATGGTTGATGATAAGCTCCATGCCCGTTCAACCGGCCCTTACTCACTTGTTACGCAGCAGCCTCTTGGCGGTAAAGCCCAGTTCGGCGGACAGCGTTTCGGGGAGATGGAGGTTTGGGCGCTTGAAGCTTACGGTGCCGCCTATACATTGCAGGAAATCCTGACAGTTAAATCAGATGACGTAGTCGGACGTGTGAAAACGTACGAAGCGATTGTCAAAGGCGAGAATGTACCTGAGCCGGGAGTGCCGGAGTCCTTCCGCGTATTGATGAAAGAGCTTCAGAGCTTGGGTATGGATGTTAAGATCCTGTCAGGCGATGAGAAAGAAATTGAAATGCGCGACCTTGAGGACGATGATGATGTACAGCAGGCTGAATCGCTGACCATCGCGCCGGATACAGAGGAAGCAAACACTGAAAAAGTAGCTAGCAAAGAATAAATAGAATAACTATATAAATTTGACTGCCGCTCCGCCTAAGGCGGAGGGCGGCATATTATTGCCGGATTAGCAATAAGGGTATAACCCGAGATTGAAAGGGAGGTAGGCCCCTTGCTGGATGTAAACAATTTTGAGTATATGAAGATCGGTCTTGCTTCACCTGATAAGATCCGTTCCTGGTCTTTTGGTGAAGTCAAAAAACCTGAAACAATAAACTATCGTACATTAAAGCCTGAAAAAGACGGCTTATTCTGCGAGCGTATTTTCGGACCTCAGAAAGACTGGGAATGCCATTGCGGAAAATACAAAAGGGTGCGCTATAAAGGCGTAGTCTGCGACCGATGCGGAGTGGAAGTCACCCGCGCGAAGGTTCGCCGCGAAAGAATGGGCCATATCGAGCTTGCTGCTCCTGTATCGCATATCTGGTATTTCAAAGGCATCCCGAGCCGCATGGGCCTTGTTCTGGATATGTCACCGCGTGCGCTTGAAGAAGTCATTTACTTTGCTTCATATGTAGTAACTGATTCCGGCGATACAGCACTAGAGAAAAAACAGCTTCTGTCTGAGAAGGAATACCGTGCTTACCGTGAGAAGTACGGCAATAAGTTCCAGGCATCCATGGGTGCAGAATCCATCAAGAAGCTGCTTTCTGATATCGATCTGAACAAAGAAGTAGACGCGCTTAAAGAAGAACTGACAACTGCCCAGGGCCAGCGCCGCACACGCGCCATCAAGCGCCTTGAGGTACTTGAAGCTTTCCGTGGATCTGGAAATGAACCATCATGGATGATCCTGGACGTGCTTCCTGTCATCCCTCCTGAGCTTCGTCCAATGGTTCAGCTTGACGGAGGAAGATTCGCGACGTCTGACCTGAACGACCTGTACCGCCGTGTCATCAACCGGAACAACCGTCTGAAGCGCTTGCTGGACCTCGGTGCTCCAAGCATCATCGTCCAGAACGAAAAGCGCATGCTCCAGGAAGCTGTAGACGCCCTGATTGACAATGGCCGCCGCGGACGTCCTGTCACAGGCCCGGGGAACAGGCCGCTTAAATCTCTTTCACACATGCTGAAAGGGAAGCAGGGCCGTTTCCGTCAGAACCTGCTTGGTAAGCGTGTTGACTACTCCGGACGTTCTGTTATCGTAGTAGGTCCTAACCTGAAAATGTACCAGTGCGGTCTGCCGAAGGAAATGGCGCTTGAGCTGTTCAAGCCTTTCGTCATGAAGGAATTGGTGGAAAAAGGACTGGCTCACAATATCAAATCAGCAAAGCGCAAAATTGAAAGAGTCCAGCCTGAGGTATGGGATGTGCTTGAAGAGGTAATCAAAGAGCACCCAGTTCTGCTGAACCGTGCACCTACTCTTCACAGGCTCGGAATCCAGGCCTTTGAACCAACATTGGTTGAAGGGCGCGCAATCCGTCTCCATCCGCTTGTATGTACAGCATACAATGCCGACTTTGACGGTGACCAAATGGCAGTCCACGTACCGCTGTCATCTGAAGCACAGGCAGAAGCACGCCTTCTAATGCTTGCGGCTCAGAACATCCTGAACCCTAAGGATGGAAAACCTGTTGTTACACCTTCCCAGGATATGGTGCTTGGTAACTATTACCTGACTATGGAAAGAGAAGGGGCAGTAGGAGAAGGAATGGTCTTCAACGATACAAGCGAAGCACTGCTTGCTTATCAGAACGGCTATGTCCACCTTCATACCCGTGTAGCAGTGAATGCAGGTACACTGAACAATGAAACATTCACAGAGGAACAAAGGAAAAAGCTTCTGATCACGACTGTCGGAAAGCTCGTATTCAACGAAATCCTGCCGACTTCATTCCCGTATATCAATGAGCCGACTAAGACGAATCTTGAAGAAGAAACGCCTGCCCGCTACTTTGTAGAACGGGGAACGGATGTAAAAGAAGCTATTAAAAATATGCCGCTTGTTGATCCTTTCAAGAAGAAAATCCTTGGAAACATCATTGCGGAAGTGTTCAAACGCTTTAAGATCACTGAAACATCCAAAATGCTTGACCGCATGAAGGATCTCGGTTTCAGACATTCCACTAAAGCCGGCATCACAGTCGGTGTGGCAGATATCGTCGTTCTTAAAGAAAAGCAGGAAATCATTCAGGAAGCCCAAGGCAAGGTTGATAATGTCCTTAAACAATTCAGGCGCGGTCTCATCACTGAGGACGAACGCTATGATCGTGTCATTTCCATCTGGAGTGCTGCGAAGGACACTATCCAGGCCAAGCTGATGAAGTCCCTGGATAAATCCAACCCGATCTTTATGATGAGTGACTCCGGTGCCCGTGGTAACGCATCTAACTTTACACAGTTAGCCGGTATGCGCGGACTCATGGCCAACCCGGCCGGCCGGATCATCGAACTTCCGATCAAGTCCAGCTTCCGTGAAGGACTGACAGTACTTGAGTACTTCATCTCCACACACGGAGCGCGTAAAGGATTGGCGGATACAGCCCTTAAGACGGCTGACTCCGGCTATCTGACCCGACGCCTTGTTGACGTTGCGCAGGATGTCATTGTACGTGATGATGATTGCGGAACAGACAGAGGACTGCAGATCAGCGCGCTGAAGGATGGCACAGAAGTTATCGAAGCACTGGATGAGCGCCTCATTGGCCGCTATGCACGCAGAGATATCAAGCATCCTGAAACAAACGCAGTAATCGTAAAAGAAAATGATCTTATTACAGAAGATCTGGCTGTTGAAATCGTGGAAGCAGGCATTGAGACTGTATGGATCCGTTCCGCCTTTACCTGCAACACGCGCCATGGCGTATGTAAGAAATGCTACGGGCGCAACCTGGCAACAGGCCAGGAGGTTGAAGTGGGCGAAGCTGTCGGAATCATCGCAGCCCAATCCATCGGTGAGCCTGGAACACAGCTTACAATGCGTACTTTCCATACAGGAGGCGTAGCAGGAGACGATATTACACAAGGTCTTCCGCGTATCCAGGAAATTTTCGAAGCACGTAACCCTAAAGGGCAGGCTGTCATTTCAGAGCTTGAAGGTGTTGTCGTGGGCATCAATGAAGGCCGTGACCGCCAGCATGAAATTGTGGTGCAGGGCGAGGTTGAATCCCGCACATATACTGCTCCATATACAGCACGCCTGAAAGTGGCTGTTGATGACAGGGTAGACCGCGGACAGGAATTGACCGAAGGTTCTATTGACCCTAAAGAATTGATTAAAGTAAGAGATGTAAATGCTGTACAGGAGTATCTGCTTCGCGAGGTGCAGAAGGTATACCGTATGCAGGGTGTTGAAATCGGCGATAAGCATATCGAGGTAATGGTCCGCCAGATGCTTCGCAAGGTGCGTGTCATCGATGCAGGGGAAACAGAAGTGCTGCCTGGCTCGCTTCTTGATATCCACCAGTTCACAGATGCCAATGAAAAGGCTCTGTTAAACGGCAAAATGCCTGCGACCGGCCGTCCTGTACTGCTCGGTATCACCAAGGCTTCACTTGAGACGGATTCCTTCCTGTCAGCTGCTTCCTTCCAGGAAACAACAAGGGTACTTACAGATGCTGCCATCAAAGGCAAGCGAGATGAATTGCTCGGGCTTAAAGAGAATGTCATCATCGGTAAACTGGTCCCTGCCGGAACTGGAATGCAGCGCTACCGCAGGGCAGAACCTTTCACTGCGGAAGAAGCATCCGAAGAAACAGTTACAGTGGAATAATGGAAATGCGGTGCCTGCCGAAAAGGAGGCACCGCATTTTATAGTAATAGCAAAACAGGAGGACGCACAGGTTCATAGATAGACTAAATGGAAATATGCATGAATCTAAAAAAATATTTGCCGTGATGTTGACAATATTCTTGTGCGATGGTACTATAGCAAAGGTGCTCCTATTTACCGGATACTTTGGAGGATATATCATGTCTTATGATAAAGTATTGCAGGCAAGAAATATTATAGTAGGAACAAAGCAAACAGTAAAAGCTCTGAAATCAGGAACAATCAGCGAAGTGCTGATCGCAGAAGATGCAGACCATAGAGCTGTTGAAAAAGTGATCAATGCGGCGCTTGAATATAAAGTTCCGGTCACCCGGGCCGGCTCGATGAAATCATTGGGAAAGGCCTGCGGAATCGACGTAGGTGCGGCAGCTGTTGCAATATCTATTTAAAAACTGTTTTTGTAGATGAAGATCTGCAAGGACTTTGTTTTTGCAACAAAATGAACCACCTGGATGTGTGGGCTTACACAAAAGACGAAGGGAGGAAAAATCATGCCTACAATTAACCAATTAGTGCGCAAGCCTCGTAAGACAAAAGAGGAAAAGTCAAAATCACCTGCGCTTAACAAAGGTTACAACAGCTTCAAAAAAGCACAAACTAACGTATCATCTCCACAGAAACGCGGTGTATGTACTCGTGTTGGTACAATGACTCCGAAGAAACCAAACTCAGCGTTGCGTAAATATGCTCGTGTACGCTTGACTAACGGAATCGAGGTTACTGCCTACATTCCTGGTATCGGACACAACCTTCAAGAGCACAGCGTAGTATTAATCCGCGGCGGACGAGTAAAGGACTTACCAGGGGTACGTTACCACATCGTGCGCGGCGCGCTTGACACTGCCGGTGTTAACAACCGTATGCAAGGCCGTTCTAAATACGGTACTAAGCGTCCTAAAGCAGCTAAAAAATAATGATTGACCACAAATAATATTCAGTTTTTTCGAAAGGAGGAAATTACATGCCACGTAAAGGTCCTGTAGCAAAAAGAGACGTATTACCAGATCCGATTTACAATTCAAAGCTAGTTAGCCGTCTTATCAACAAAATGATGGTTGATGGCAAGAGAGGTAAATCTCAAGCTATTCTTTATTCAGCATTTGATATCATCAGCGAGCGCAGCGGAAAAGAGCCAATGGAAGTGTTCGATCAAGCACTTAAGAACATCATGCCGGTTCTTGAAGTAAGAGCGCGCCGTGTAGGTGGTGCAAACTATCAAGTACCAGTTGAGGTGCGCCCAGACCGCCGTACGACTCTTGGTCTTCGCTGGTTGGTTAACTATTCTCGTCTTCGCGGTGAGAAAACAATGGAAGAGCGTTTGGCTAACGAAATCCTTGACGCTGCCAACAACACAGGTTCATCTGTGAAGAAGCGTGAAGATACTCATAAAATGGCTGAAGCTAACAAAGCATTCGCTCACTACCGCTGGTAGGATTGAACCCACAAACAAACTATTACATTTACTAGGAAGGAGAAAGACCCAATGGCAAGAGAGTTCTCCTTGGATAATACTCGTAATATCGGCATCATGGCCCACATCGATGCCGGTAAAACAACTACGACTGAGCGCGTACTTTACTACACTGGCCGTATCCACAAAATCGGTGAAACACATGAAGGTGCTTCACAGATGGACTGGATGGAACAGGAGCAGGAACGCGGTATCACAATCACTTCTGCAGCAACAACTGCACAGTGGAAGGGCCACCGTGTAAACATCATCGATACACCAGGACACGTAGACTTCACAGTTGAAGTTGAGCGTTCACTTCGTGTACTTGATGGTGCAGTAGCAGTCCTTGATGCACAATCAGGGGTTGAGCCTCAGACTGAAACAGTTTGGCGCCAGGCTACTACTTACGGTGTACCACGTGTGGTATTCGTAAACAAAATGGATAAGCTGGGTGCAGATTTCCTTTACTCACTCGGTACACTCCACGATCGTCTGCAAGCCAATGCAGCAGCTATCCAGCTGCCAATCGGTGCTGAAGACCAGTTCGAAGGAATCATCGACCTGATCGAGATGAAAGCGACTTTCTACGGCAACGACCTTGGAACAGACATCGAAGACCGTGAAATCCCTGAGGAATACAAGGCGCAAGCTGAAGAATACCGTGAAAAGCTGATTGAAGCGGTAGCAGAGCTTGATGAAGAATTAATGGAGAAATACCTTGGCGGTGAAGAAATCACTAACGACGAGCTGAAAGCAGCTATTCGTAAAGGTACTGTAAACGTTGAATTCTATCCTGTAATCTGTGGGTCAGCGTTCAAAAACAAAGGTGTTCAGAAAATGCTTGATGCAGTAATCGACTATCTTCCGTCTCCACTGGACGTACCTGCAATCAAAGGTACTCTTCCGGATTCTGAAGAAGAAGTTACTCGTCCTTCAAGTGACGAAGAGCCATTCTCAGCTCTTGCATTTAAAGTTATGACTGACCCTTATGTCGGTAAGCTTACATTCTTCCGTGTATACTCTGGTACATTGAGCTCAGGTTCATACGTACAGAACTCTACTAAAGGCAAGCGTGAGCGTGTAGGACGTATCCTGCAGATGCACGCCAACTCCCGTGAAGAGATCTCTCAAGTATACGCAGGGGACATTGCTGCTGCCGTAGGTCTTAAGGATACTACTACAGGTGACACTCTCTGTGATGAGAAGAACCTTGTAATCCTTGAGTCCATGGAATTCCCTGAGCCGGTTATCCAATTGTCCATCGAGCCTAAGTCAAAGGCTGACCAGGACAAAATGACAACTGCTCTTCAAAAGCTTCAGGAAGAAGATCCTACATTCCGTGCGCATACTGACCAGGAAACTGGACAGGTTATCATCGCGGGTATGGGTGAACTTCACCTTGATATCCTTGTTGACCGTATGAAACGTGAATTTAAAGTGGAAGCAAACGTTGGTGCGCCTCAGGTTGCATACCGTGAAACTTTCCGTGCTTCAGCTAAGGTTGAAGGTAAATTCGCACGCCAATCTGGTGGACGCGGACAATTCGGACACGTTTGGATTGAATTCTCTCCAAACGAAGAAGGTAAAGGCTTTGAATTTGAAAACGGCATCGTCGGCGGTGTTGTTCCACGTGAATACATCCCGGCTGTTCAAGCTGGACTGGAAGATTCCCTTGACAGAGGTGTTCTTGCTGGATATCCGCTAGTTGATATTAAAGCAAGACTGTTCGATGGATCTTACCATGATGTCGATTCATCAGAAATGGCGTTTAAAATTGCCGCTTCAATGGCACTGAAAAACGCTGCTTCTAAATGTAGCCCTGTTATCCTTGAGCCAGTCATGAGGATAGAAGTTATCATTCCAGAAGAATATCTGGGAGATATCATGGGTAACGTCACTTCCCGTCGTGGACGTGTAGAAGGTATGGATGCCCGCGGCAATGCTCAAGTTGTCCGTGCTATGGTTCCGCTGTCTGAAATGTTCGGATATGCAACTTCCCTGCGTTCAAGCACACAAGGCCGTGGAGTATTCTCCATGCACTTTGACCACTATGAAGAAGTACCGAAGTCGATTTCTGAAGAAATCATCAAAAAAAATAAAGGTGAATAATTGATTTTACCTTTATAATCAAGTATAACTACTATTGTAGAACCAAGCTGCTGATCGGCTTGCCTGTCAGCAGCTCTAAAAATACTTAACTTTTTAAAATTAAAGGAGGATTTTCCTAATGGGTAAAGCTAAATTCGACCGTTCAAAACCCCACGTTAATATTGGTACAATTGGTCACGTTGACCACGGAAAAACAACTCTAACAGCTGCTATCACTACAGTTCTTGCTAAGTCTGGCGGAGCTGAAGCACGCGCTTACGATCAAATCGACGGTGCTCCAGAAGAAAGAGAGCGTGGAATCACAATCTCTACTGCACACGTTGAGTACGAAACTCCTAACCGTCACTATGCGCACGTTGACTGCCCAGGACACGCTGACTATGTTAAAAACATGATCACTGGTGCTGCTCAAATGGACGGCGGTATCCTAGTAGTATCTGCTTCTGACGGCCCAATGCCACAAACTCGTGAGCACATCCTTCTTTCTCGTCAAGTAGGTGTACCTTACCTTGTTGTATTCATGAACAAGTGTGACATGGTTGACGACGAAGAGCTTCTTGAACTAGTAGAAATGGAAATCCGTGACCTTCTTTCTGAGTATGAGTTCCCTGGTGATGACATTCCTGTAATCAAAGGTTCTGCTCTTAAAGCTCTTGAAGGTGACGCTGCTTGGGAAGAGAAAATCAACGAGCTTATGGCTGCAGTTGACGAGTACATCCCAACTCCAACACGTGACACTGACAAGCCATTCATGATGCCTGTTGAGGATGTATTCTCAATCACTGGCCGTGGTACTGTTGCTACAGGACGTGTTGAGCGTGGACAAGTTAAAGTCGGTGACGTAATCGAAATCATCGGTCTTACTGAAGAGCCAAAATCAACAACTGTAACAGGTGTTGAAATGTTCCGTAAGCTTCTTGATTTTGCAGAAGCTGGAGACAACATCGGTGCCCTTCTTCGTGGTGTAGCACGTGAAGACATCCAGCGTGGTCAAGTTTTGGCTAAGCCAGGCTCAATCACTCCACACGTAAAATTCAAAGCTGAAGTTTACGTTCTATCTAAAGAAGAAGGTGGACGTCACACTCCATTCTTCACTAACTACCGCCCTCAGTTCTACTTCCGTACAACTGATGTAACTGGTATCTGCAACCTTCCTGAAGGTGTAGAAATGGTTATGCCTGGCGACAACATCGAAATGACTGTTGAGCTTATCGCTCCAATCGCTATCGAAGAAGGTACTAAGTTCTCTATCCGTGAGGGTGGACGTACTGTAGGCGCTGGCGTTGTTGCTACAATCACTGAGTAATCTCTGATTGATATATAAAGAAGCAGATGGATCAATTCCATCTGCTTCTTTTTTGCTTTTATCTCCGAACTAACCTTAGGTCTTTCATACATGAGGGTTGCTTTCAACCTGCCGTGAGTGGAAGCTGGCTCCAGAAGAAAATAGATAAAATCTTGCGTTTCAAGCTTGAATTTTTGTTCCGTAACAATTCCAGGGGGTAATCGTTTACTTATCGGAATGCTGGATGGTGATGCCCTTGGTGTCTGCCCATGCAAAACTGCTCTATAGTATAGAAGAAACAGGTTGCGCTGCTTAAGAAGAGAGAGGAAACAGTAACGGGTCCAGCATGAGTGACAGCAGGCTTTTTTAGTTTCAATATATAAATATACATCAGGCACAGTGAATTGTTAGACTTCTTCCAATCCCCTTGAAAACCTGCGATATACCCGCTATAATAGTAAAAGTGTGCGAAACATAAAAGAATATAACATTTCATGTTGCAATTCTTAAATGGTTTCTGTATAATAGACAATGTTGGTCTTTGACTGCGATGAAGTGAAAGGTTGCTGACACACCCGGCCGCTTTGCCATGGCGAGTGTGTGGGAAATTTTCACGGAGAATGTCTATATCAATATAGGCGAAAAGGAGGGAAAATAATGGCAAAACAAAAAATTCGTATCCGTTTAAAAGCGTATGATCACAGGATCCTTGATCAGTCTGCTGAAAAGATTGTTGAAACTGCAAAGCGTTCTGGTGCGGCTGTGTCCGGCCCGATCCCATTGCCGACTGAAAAGTCAATTTACACAATCCTGCGTGCGGTCCATAAGTACAAAGATTCACGTGAGCAGTTCGAAATGCGTACGCATAAGCGTCTGATCGACATCATCAACCCAACTCCACAAACAGTTGATTCACTGATGCGCTTAGACCTGCCATCAGGTGTAGATATCGAAATCAAATTATAATGAAATAAATTATTAAATTCTCAGGAGGTGTGACTAATGACCAAAGGAATCTTAGGAAGAAAGATCGGTATGACTCAAGTATTTGCTGAAAATGGCGACCTTATCCCGGTAACTGTTGTAGAAGCTACAGGAAACGTTGTTCTTCAAGTGAAATCTGTCGACACTGACGGATATGAAGCGATCCAGCTTGGCTTTGAAGATAAGCGCGAAAAGCTTTCCAACAAACCTGAACAAGGACATGTCGCGAAAGCTGATACTGCTCCTAAGCGCTTCGTTCGCGAATTCCGCGGAGTTGACTTAGCAGCATATGAAGTTGGTCAAGAAGTCAAAGTAGATATTTTCGCAGAAGGCGATACTGTTGATGTAACAGGAATCTCTAAAGGTAAAGGTTTCCAAGGCTCTATCAAGCGCCACGGACAATCACGCGGACCTATGTCACACGGTTCACGCTACCACCGTCGCCCTGGTTCAATGGGACCTGTAGCTCCTAACCGTGTATTCAAAGGTAAAGCATTGCCAGGACGCATGGGCGGAGACCAGATCACTGTTCAAAACCTGGAAATCGTTAAAATTGATGCAGAACGCAACCTGCTTCTGATCAAAGGAAACGTACCTGGAGCGAAGAAAGCTCTTCTAAAAATCAAAACTGCGGTTAAAGCATAATTAATCCAGTCAGAAAGGAGGAAATAGAATGCCTAAAGTAGCATTGTTAAACCAAGCTGGTTCACAAGTTGGAGAAATCGAACTAAATGAAACCATCTTCGGTATTGAGCCTAACAACCACGTACTATTCGAAGCTGTTGTAATGCAAAGAGCTTCTTTACGTCAAGGAACTCATAAAACTAAAATTCGTTCTGAAGTAGCCGGCGGCGGACGCAAGCCATGGCGCCAAAAAGGAACTGGACGCGCTCGTCAAGGTTCCATCCGTTCACCACAATGGCGCGGAGGCGGTACAGTATTCGGTCCTACTCCACGCAGCTACAGCTATAAGCTGCCTAAAAAGGTACGCCGTTTAGCAATCAAATCTGCACTATCTTCTAAAGTGGCAGAAGAAAACATTCTAGTATTAGAAAACCTTGCTTTAGAAACTCCTAAAACAAAAGACTTCAAGGGTGTCCTTACTGGACTGTCTGTTGATAAGAAAGCTCTTATCGTAACAGCTGATCTTGATGAGAACGTAGCATTGTCTGCGCGCAATATCCCTGGAGTGACTGTTGTAACTGCAACAGGCGTCAATGTTTTGGATGTTCTAAGCCATGATAAGCTTATCATGACTAAAGCAGCGGTTGAAAAAGTAGAGGAGGTGCTTGCATAATGGATGCACGCGATATCATTAAGCGCCCCGTTATCACTGAACGTTCTACTGACCTGATGGCTGACAAAAAGTATACTTTTGAAGTTGATGTTAGAGCTAACAAAACTCAAGTTAAAGATTCTATCGAAGAAATCTTTGGCGTAAAAGTTGAGAAAGTAAACATCATGAACTACAAAGGTAAGTTCAAGCGCATGGGTAAATTCGGCGGCTATACAAACAAACGCCGTAAAGCTATCGTAAAACTAACTGCAGACAGCAAAGAAATCGAATTCTTTGAAGTCTAATAACCATAACTAGAAGAGGAGGGAAACGAAATGGCGATTAAAAAGTATAAACCTACCTCCAACGGTCGTCGCGGCATGACTACTTCTGACTTTGCTGAGATCACTACAGACAAACCGGAAAAGTCACTATTAGCTCCTTTAAAGCGTAAAGGCGGCCGTAACAACCAAGGTAAGTTAACAGTTCGTCACCAAGGCGGCGGACACAAACGTCAATATCGTATCATTGATTTCAAACGTGATAAAGATGGCATTCCAGGACGCGTTGCTACGATCGAATATGATCCAAACCGTTCAGCCAACATCGCACTAATCAACTACGTGGATGGAGAAAAGCGTTACATCCTTGCTCCTAAGAACCTTTCAGTGGGCACTGAAGTAATGTCTGGACCTGAAGCTGACATCAAAGTGGGTAACGCACTTCCACTTGCAAATATTCCAGTGGGTACTGTTATCCACAACATCGAACTGAAACCTGGCAAAGGCGGACAGCTTGTACGTTCAGCAGGTACTTCTGCTCAAGTATTGGGTAAAGAAGGCAAATATGTTCTTGTTCGTTTAAACTCTGGTGAAGTTCGCATGATCCTTGCTACTTGCCGCGCTACAGTAGGTCAAGTGGGCAACGAGCAGCACGAACTGATCAACATCGGTAAAGCCGGTCGTTCACGCTGGTTAGGCAAGCGCCCAACTGTCCGTGGTTCTGTAATGAACCCGAATGATCACCCGCACGGTGGTGGTGAAGGTCGCGCTCCTATCGGACGTAAATCACCAATGTCTCCTTGGGGCAAACCAACTCTTGGTGCCAAAACACGCAAGAAGAAGAGCAAATCCGACAAGTTTATCGTACGTCGTCGTAAAAAATAACGGGATTGAGCTACGGTTCCACAAGAGAACCGTAGAACGATCACGAAGGGAGGTTCAATCATGGGTCGCAGCTTAAAAAAAGGACCTTTTGTTGATGAGCATTTAATGACAAAGATCGAAAAGTTAAATGAAAACGAAGGCAAGCAAGTGGTAAAGACTTGGTCACGCCGTTCTACGATCTTCCCGCAATTCATTGGTCACACTATCGCAGTTTATGATGGTCGTAAACATGTACCTGTATATGTGACAGAAGACATGGTAGGGCACAAGCTTGGAGAATTCGCTCCATCTCGTACTTACAAAGGCCATGGCAATGATGATAAGAAAACAAGACGTTAATGAGAGGAGGGCATCCTGATGCAAGCTAAAGCTGTTGCAAGAACAGTTCGTATTGCTCCTCGTAAAGCTCGTTTAGTCGTAGATTTAATTCGAGGTAAGCAAGTAGGTGAAGCGGTGGCTATCTTAAACCATACGCCAAAAGCAGCTTCTCCTGTCGTTGAAAAATTATTGAAATCCGCATTGGCAAATGCTGAGCATAACTACGAAATGGACGTAAACAATTTAGTAGTATCTCAAGTATTCGTTGACGAGGGACCAACTTTGAAGCGTTTCCGTCCGCGTGCTATGGGCCGTGCAAGTGCAATCAACAAACGTACTAGTCATATTACTATCGTTTTATCAGAAAAGAAGGAGGGATAATCAGTGGGTCAAAAAGTAAATCCAGTCGGTTTGCGAATCGGTGTCATCCGTGATTGGGAGTCAAAATGGTTCGCAGGTAAAGACTATGCTGAACTTTTACACGAAGACCTTAAAGTGCGTGAGTACATTACGAAGCGTTTAAGCGATGCATCACTTTCTAAAGTTGAGATCGAGCGTGCAGCTAACCGTTTAAACATCACTATCCACACTGCTAAGCCTGGTATGGTTATCGGTAAAGGCGGTTCTGAAGTTGAAGCTCTTCGTAAAGCTCTTAACTCACTTACTGGCAAACGTGTTCACATCAACATTCTTGAAATCAAAAAAGCAGACATCGACGCGAAATTAGTTGCGGAAAACATTGCTCGTCAATTGGAAAACCGCGTATCTTTCCGTCGTGCTCAAAAGCAAGTTATCCAACGTGCAATGCGCGCTGGCGCTAAAGGTATCAAAACAATGGTATCTGGCCGTCTTGGCGGTGCTGATATCGCTCGTTCTGAATCTTACAGCGAAGGTACTGTTCCACTTCATACACTTCGTGCTGATATCGACTATGCTACTGCAGAAGCAGACACAACATACGGTAAATTAGGCGTTAAAGTATGGATCTATCGTGGAGAGGTGCTTCCTACAAAGAAGAAAACTGAGGAAGGAGGCAAATAATATGTTATTGCCAAAACGCGTTAAGTATCGCCGTGTACACCGCGGAAAAATGCGTGGACAATCAAAAGGCGGTACTGAAGTGAACTTCGGTGAATTTGGCCTTCAAGCTCTTGAGGCTTCTTGGATCACTAACCGTCAGATTGAATCTGCCCGTATCGCGATGACTCGTTACATGAAACGTGGCGGTAAAGTATGGATCAACATCTTCCCTCACAAGCCTTACACTGCAAAGCCTCTAGAAGTCCGAATGGGTTCTGGTAAAGGTGCTCCTGAAGGATGGGTAGCAGTAGTTAAGCCAGGGAAAATCATGTTTGAAATTGCCGGCGTATCTGAAGAGGTAGCTCGTGAAGCATTACGTCTTGCATCACACAAACTTCCTGTAAAGTGCAAGTTTGTAAAACGAGAAGAAATTGGTGGTGAATCAAATGAAAGCTAATGAAATTCGTGACCTTACCACTGCTGAAATAGAACAAAAAGTAAAATCTTTAAAAGAAGAGCTATTCAACCTGCGCTTTCAATTGGCGACTGGACAACTTGAAAATACAGCTCGCATTCGTGAAGTACGCAAAGCGATTGCTCGCATGAAAACTGTTATTCGTGAGAGAGAGATCGGCGTTAACAATCGATAATTGATAGGAGGTTCGCACAATGAGTGAACGTAACCAACGCAAGGTTTACACTGGACGCGTTGTTTCCGACAAGATGGACAAAACAGTCACTGTTCTTGTAGAAACATACAAAAAGCACACGCTCTATGGTAAGCGCGTTAAGTACTCTAAAAAGTTTAAAGCTCATGACGAGCAAAACGAAGCAAAAATTGGCGATGTGGTTCGTATTATGGAAACTCGTCCACTTTCTGCGACTAAACGCTTCCGTCTTGTAGAAGTAGTAGAAAAAGCAGTTATAATCTAATGGTTCGGAATAAGCTTCATCCCGAAGGGAGGTTACACGCATGATTCAACAAGAATCACGTTTGAAAGTTGCTGACAACTCAGGTGCTCGTGAAGTACTGACAATTAAAGTCCTTGGTGGCTCTGGCCGCAAAACAGCTAATATCGGTGATGTTATCGTTTGTACTGTAAAACAAGCAACACCAGGTGGCGTTGTTAAAAAAGGTGACGTCGTTAAAGCAGTTATCGTTAGAACTAAGCGCGGTGTCCGCCGTGATGACGGTACTTACATCCGTTTTGATGAAAACGCATGTGTAATTATCCGTGACGATAAGGGTCCACGCGGAACTCGTATCTTTGGCCCAGTTGCACGTGAATTGCGCGACAGCAACTTTATGAAAATCGTATCACTAGCTCCAGAAGTACTATAATTCAAACAAATTGCCTTTAAGGAGGTGCGACAGATGCATGTAAAAAAAGGTGACAAAGTCATGGTCATTTCTGGTAAGGATAAAGGCAAATCAGGTGTGATCCTTGCTGCTTTCCCAAAACAAAGCCGTGTGCTTGTTGAAGGTGTGAACGTAGTAAAGAAGCACTCTAAGCCATCCCAAGTGAATCCGCAAGGCGGAATCATCAGCCAAGAAGCACCTATTCATGTATCAAACGTGATGCCAATCGATCCTAAGTCAGGTAACCCGACACGTGTTGGTTACAAAGAGGTTGATGGCAAGAAAGTTCGCGTTGCGAAAAAATCCGGTGAAGTTCTAGATAAATAAGTAATTGAAGAAGGGAGGTACAAGAATGAACCGCCTAAAAGAGAAGTTTTCAAATGAAATTACACCTGCTCTTATGAGCAAGTTTAACTACGAATCAATCATGCAAGTACCAAAGCTTGAAAAAATCGTTATCAACATGGGTGTCGGCGATGCTGTTGCAAACGCAAAGTCGCTTGACAATGCTGTTGAAGAGCTTGCGGTTATCAGCGGCCAAAAGCCGGTTGTAACCCGTGCTAAAAAATCAATCGCTGGGTTCCGTCTTCGTGAAGGCATGCCTATCGGTGCTAAAGTTACTCTGCGCGGAGAGCGCATGTACGAGTTTTTTGATAAATTAGTATCTGTATCTCTTCCACGTGTACGTGACTTCCGCGGGATCTCAAAGAAATCCTTTGACGGCCGTGGCAACTACACTCTTGGTGTGAAAGAACAGTTAATCTTCCCTGAGATTGATTACGATAAAGTAAGCAAAGTTCGTGGTATGGATATCGTTATCGTTACTACAGCTAACACAGATGAAGAAGCTCGTGAACTTTTAACTCAATTTGGAATGCCATTCCAAAAGTAATCGCTAAATAGAGGGAGGCGACAACGTGGCTAAAAAGTCAATGATTGCGAAACAAAAACGCACGCCTAAATATCCGGTACAAGAATACACTCGCTGCGAACGCTGCGGGCGTCCACATTCCGTATACCGTAAATTTAAGCTTTGCCGTATCTGTTTCCGTGAATTAGCATACAAAGGACAAATTCCTGGTGTGAAAAAAGCTAGCTGGTAAAACCCAAAGTCTGGGAAGGAGGTAAAAACAATGGTCATGACAGATCCAATTGCAGATTTGCTTACACGCATCCGTAATGCGAATATGGTACGTCACGAAAAATTAGAGGTTCCTGCTTCTAATATCAAGAAAGAAATCGCTGAAATCCTTAAGCGTGAAGGTTTCGTTCGTGATGTAGAGTTTATCGAAGACAATAAACAAGGCATCATCCGCATTTTCCTTAAATACGGTGCAAACAACGAGCGCGTTATCACTGGTCTTAAGCGCATCAGTAAGCCTGGTCTTCGTGTATATGCAAAATCAAACGAAGTTCCTCGCGTGTTAAACGGGTTAGGAATCGCATTAGTATCTACTTCTCAAGGAGTTCTTACAGATAAAGAAGCCCGCGCTAAGCAAACTGGCGGAGAAGTATTAGCATACGTTTGGTAATAGAGTTTCTCAAGAATGGAGGTGCAATAAATGTCTCGCGTAGGTAAAAAACCAATTGAAATTCCAAGTGGAGTTACAATCACTGTAGATAATAACAATGTGACAGTTAAAGGCCCTAAAGGCGAATTGACTCGTTCATTCAGCCCTGATATGGCAATCAGCGTGGAAGAGAACATCATTAATGTTTCCCGTCCATCAGAAGCGAAAGAGCACCGCGCACTGCACGGAACTACTCGCGCCCTGATCGCAAACATGGTTGAAGGTGTTTCTAAAGGATTTGAAAGAGGCCTTGAGCTTATCGGTGTCGGTTACCGTGCTCAAAAGCAGGGGAAAAACCTGATCCTGAACGTTGGCTACTCTCACCCTGTTGAAATCGTTCCTGAAGAAGGAATCGAAATCGAAGTGCCTTCTAACACGAAGGTTATCGTAAAAGGCACAAGCAAAGAACGTGTTGGTGCACTTGCTGCTAACATTCGTGACGTTCGTCCTCCAGAGCCTTACAAAGGTAAAGGTATCCGCTACGAAGGCGAATATGTGCGTCGTAAAGAAGGTAAAACAGGTAAGTAATGCCGCATAGGCAAACGAAAGGAGTGACCTAAATGATTACGAAGGCTGATAAAAATCAAGTCCGCAAAAAAAGACATGCCCGCGTGCGTGCTAAACTTAGCGGTACTGAAGCTCGTCCTCGTTTAAACGTGTTCCGCTCTAACAAGCATATCTATGCTCAGCTGATCGATGATGTGAACAAAGTGACTGTTGCAAGTGCTTCAACACTTGATAAAGAAGTTGAACTTACTGCTACAGGAAACACAGATGCTGCTGTTAAGGTTGGAGAACTAGTTGCTAAGCGCGCTGTTGAAAAAGGTGTTAAAGCTGTTGTTTTTGACCGCGGAGGCTACCTGTATCACGGACGTGTTAAAGCATTAGCAGATGCTGCTCGTGAAAACGGCTTAGAATTTTAATAGAAGGAGGGACACATAAAGATGCTTCGTATTGACCCAAACAAACTTGAACTTGAAGAACGCGTAGTTACAATCAATCGTGTAGCGAAAGTTGTTAAAGGTGGACGTCGCTTCCGTTTTACTGCTCTTGTAGTAGTAGGCGATAAGAACGGACATGTAGGCTTTGGAACTGGTAAAGCCCAGGAAGTTCCGGATGCGATCCGCAAAGCAATTGAAGATGCTAAGAAAAACCTTATCGAAGTACCTATGGTTGGAACAACTATTCCACACCAAATCATCGGTCATTTCGGTGCTGGCGAAATCCTTTTGAAGCCTGCTTCTGAAGGTACTGGAGTTATCGCTGGTGGTCCGGTTCGTGCGGTTCTTGAATTGGCTGGTGTAGCTGATATCCTGTCTAAGTCATTAGGCACAAACACACCAATCAACATGGTTCGCGCAACTCTTGAAGGACTAAATAACTTAAAACGTGCTGAAGACGTAGCTAAGTTACGCGGTAAATCAGTAGAAGAACTGTTAGGATAAGGAGGGAAATCAAATGGCGAATAAACTAGAAGTTACCCTCACTCGCAGCGTGATTGGTCGTCCTCAAGACCAGCGCGAAACAGTTAAAGCTCTAGGATTACGTAAGATGAACCAAACAGTTGAGCACCAGGATAATGCTGCTATCCGCGGCATGATCAACAAGGTTGCTCACCTTGTAAAGGTCTCTGAGAAATAAGTTCGATTTTTTCAATAAGGAGGTGCCAAAATGAAACTTCATGAATTAAAACCTGCAGAGGGTTCTCGTCAAGAACGCAAGCGCAAAGGTCGCGGTATCGGTTCAGGCAATGGTAAAACTGCTGGTAAAGGTCATAAAGGTCAAAACGCACGTTCAGGCGGCGGTGTACGTCTTGGTTTCGAAGGTGGTCAAACACCTTTATTCCGACGCTTGCCTAAGCGCGGTTTCACAAACATCAACCGCAAAGAATATGCAGTTGTTAACCTTGATGCACTTAACCGTTTTGAAGACGGAACAGAAGTTACACCAGAACTTCTTATCGAAACAGGAGTCGTAAGCAACGAAAAAGCAGGAGTGAAAGTTCTTGCTAAAGGCAAAGTAGAGAAAAAGCTTACTGTTAAAGCTCATAAATTCTCCTCTGCTGCAAAGGAAGCTATTGAAGCTGCCGGCGGTCAAACAGAGGTGATCTAATGTTTCAGACAATCTCCAATTTTATGCGCGTGGGTGATATAAGACGAAAGATCCTATTCACCCTTTTAATGCTGATCATATTCCGCATCGGTACATTCATTCCTGTACCGCATGTGAATGCTGATCTGTTAAAAGCACAGGATGACTTGAGTGTATTTGGAATCCTGAATACATTCGGCGGAGGAGCGCTTCTCAACTTCTCTATCCTTGCAATGGGAATCATGCCGTATATTACGGCTTCGATCATCATTCAGCTATTGCAGATGGACGTAGTCCCGAAGTTTACTGAATGGTCAAAGCAAGGGGAAGTGGGACGCCGTAAGCTGGCTCAATTCACCCGTTACTTTACAATCGTGCTTGGTTTCATCCAGGCGCTGGGTATGTCCTACGGCTTTAATAACATGGCTGGCGGCATGCTGATTGAAAATCCGGGCATCGGAACTTACCTTCTGATTGCCACTGTACTGACAGCAGGAACAGCCTTCTTAATGTGGCTTGGAGAGCAGATCACATCTAAAGGTGTCGGAAACGGCATTTCCATCATCATATTTGCTGGTATCGTAGCGGCCATACCTTCCACGGTCAACCAGATTTACGCCCAGAAAATTGAAGATGCAGGTGAGCAGCTTTTCCTTAGCATTGTTACAGTTGTCCTGATCCTGGTTGCAGTCATTGCGATCATTGTTGGAACGATCTTCATCCAGCAGGCATTAAGGAAAATTCCGATCCAATACGCTAAGCGTATGGCCACAGGAGGCAATCCTGCGGGCGGACAATCAACTCATTTGCCTTTAAAGGTGAATGCTGCCGGAGTTATTCCAGTCATCTTTGCAGTCTCGTTCATCGTAACGCCAAGAACGATTGCTTCTTTCTTCGAGCAGAATGATGTGACGATGTGGATTCAAAGAGTGTTCGACTATACCCACCCAATTGGTATGATCGTGTATAGTGCATTGATCATTGCCTTTACGTATTTCTATGCTTTTATCCAGGTTAATCCGGAGCAGGTTGCCGACAACTTGAAAAAGCAAGGCGGCTATATCCCGGGTATACGCCCAGGTAAAAACACTCAGGAATATCTGACTCGTGTCTTATATCGTTTGACATTTGTCGGTGCGCTTTTCTTGACTGCCATTGCGATCCTTCCGGTTTTCTTCATCAATTTCGCCGGACTGCCGCAATCAGCCCAGATTGGCGGAACAAGCCTTCTGATTGTTGTGGGTGTTGCGCTCGAAACAATGAAGCAGCTTGAAGCCCAAATGGTTAAGCGTCACTATAAAGGTTTCATAAAATAATTCGGTTTTGGGAACTTTTAGTTCCCATTAACCTTATTAGAGACTGAGGGGGAAATCTTGTGAATTTAGTATTGATGGGGCTCCCAGGTGCCGGCAAAGGTACGCAAGCCGAGAAAATTGTCGAGAAGTACGGCATCCCTCATATCTCAACAGGAGATATGTTTCGTGCAGCTATAAAAGAAGGCACGGAACTAGGTTTAGAAGCTAAATCTTTCATGGATAAAGGCGAGCTTGTCCCTGACCAGGTGACAATCGGCATAGTCCGCGAAAGGTTAAGCAAGGAAGATTGCAATAAAGGCTTTTTGCTTGATGGCTTCCCAAGAACGGTTGCCCAGGCTGATGCCCTTGAAGACATTCTTTCAGAACTGGATAAAAAGATTGATTATGTCATCAACATTGATGTTGACCAAAGCATTTTAATGGAGCGCCTGACTGGCAGACGCATCTGCAAGAACTGCGGGGCAACTTACCACTTGGTATTCAATCCCCCGGCAAAGGCAGACGAATGCGACCGGTGCGGCGGCGAACTTTATCAGCGTGCTGATGATAACGCCGAAACTGTTAAAAACAGACTTGATGTCAACATTAAGCAGACTAAGCCTCTTCTTGATTTCTATGAAACAAAAGGGTATCTGCGCAATATTGATGGGCAGCAGGAAATTTCCAAGGTGTTCACTGATCTTGATGCGCTCCTCGGAGGCCTGCGTTAATGATCATCTGCAAAACACCGCGTGAAATTGAAATCATGCGTGAAGCCGGGCGTATTGTTGCCCTTACTCACCAGGAGCTGCAGAAGCATGTTGCACCGGGCATTACAACCGGAGAGCTGGATACAATTGCCGAGGCGTTTATACGTAAACATGATGCAATTCCATCTTTTAAAGGTTATAATGGTTTCCGTGGCAGCATCTGTGCATCTGTGAACAATGAACTTGTGCACGGGATTCCCGGGGATCGGGTGCTTAACGAAGGCGACATTATCAGCATCGATATAGGTGCTGAATATAATGGCTACCATGGCGATTCCGCCTGGACCTACCCTGTAGGCACTGTTGACAGACAAGTCCGGCAGCTGCTGGATGTCACAGAGCAGTCATTGTATGAAGGGCTTAAAGAGTCAAAGCCGGATGTACGTTTATCGAACATCTCTCATGCGATTCAGACGTATGCGGAAGCAAACGGTTTTTCCATTGTGCGTGAGTATGTTGGCCACGGAATCGGGCAAGACTTACATGAGGAACCGCAAATCCCTCACTACGGTCCGCCTAATAAAGGGCCGGTGCTTAAGCCGGGGATGGTACTGTGCATCGAGCCGATGGTCAATGCCGGAAGCAGGTATGTAAGAACCTTGGCTGATGACTGGACAGTCGTTACAGTGGACGGCAGCATGTGTGCGCATTTTGAACATACCATTGCCATTACTGAAACAGGCTATGAAATCCTCACTAAAGCTTGATGTGCAGGTGATTGCATAGGCTCATTCTGAAAATGGTCTGCGGCCCTGACAAGATCAATTTGATCTCTGGTCAAATTGTTTTGATTAAAAATGGGCGGGATGACGGCGAATATGATATAATTATAAGGTTGATAGATGGAAGGTTTGTCTCTATAGCCGAAGGGGCCAGACGAAAGTCAGGCAATCCGCTGCTGAAGAGCGTCCGGCATCTGGAGCTGACTGATTATGTTTCTCCGGAAATCGAGTGCAGCATAAATGAAACCGGCCGTGCAATGAAGGGAAAATTACGTTTTGCGTAAGCAGCGTATGAATAGGTGAGATTCTGAAAAGAAGAAGGGAGACATGTTCGATGGCGAAAGACGATGTAATCGAAATAGAAGGCACAGTTATTGAAACTTTGCCAAATGCTATGTTTAAGGTAGAATTGGAAAACGGTCATACTGTTTTGGCTCATGTTTCCGGCAAGATCCGCATGCACTTCATCCGCATCCTGCCAGGAGATAAAGTAACAGTTGAGCTTTCACCATATGACTTGACTCGCGGAAGAATCACTTACCGCTTCAAATAGACTGATTGCACTCCGTAATATCAAGGAGGTTAGGATAATGAAAGTAAGACCATCAGTTAAGCCGATCTGCGAAAAGTGCAAAGTTATCCGCAGACGTGGTAAAGTTATGGTTATCTGTGAAAACCCTAAGCATAAACAAAAACAAGGCTAATAACAAGGAGGTGCGCATAGAATGGCACGTATTGCTGGTGTAGATATTCCACGTGAAAAACGTGTAGTAATCTCATTGACTTACATTTATGGTATCGGTAAAAATACTGCTCAAAAGGTTTTGGCTGAAGCTGGTGTTTCTGAAGACACTCGCGTTCGCGACCTTACAGAAGATGAGCTTAACAAAATCCGTGAAGTAATCGACAGACTCAAAGTTGAAGGTGACCTTCGCCGTGAAGTTTCACTCAACATCAAGCGTCTTATGGAAATCGGTTCTTACCGCGGTCTTCGTCACCGTCGTGGCCTTCCTGTACGCGGACAGAACACTAAGAACAATGCCCGTACACGTAAAGGTCCTCGTAAGACTGTAGCTAACAAGAAGAAATAATCGGTAAAGGAGGTAATATACAATGGCTCGTAAAACTAATACACGCAAACGCCGTGTTAAAAAGAATATTGAAAGTGGTATCGCCCACATCCGTTCAACATTCAATAACACTATCGTAACAATCACAGACGTTCATGGTAACGCTCTTTCTTGGTCAAGTGCTGGAGCTCTTGGATTCAGAGGTTCTCGTAAATCTACTCCATTTGCTGCTCAAATGGCTGCTGAAACTGCAGCGAAGACATCTATGGAACATGGTATGAAAACTCTTGAAGTTACTGTTAAAGGACCTGGTGCAGGACGTGAAGCTGCCATTCGTGCCCTTCAGGCTGCTGGTCTAGAAGTAACGGCTATCAGAGATGTTACTCCGGTTCCTCATAACGGATGCCGCCCGCCAAAACGTCGCCGCGTATAATTTTTTCTGTATAGAATTTGTATCCTTGTCTATAATGGGTTATGATACAATTTTCCGTTATACAGAAACTTTATTCCAGTTGTTGTGCACAAACGGGAACGTATACATGGGGGAATTTCGGCAGGCAGAAGCTAGCCGGGGTTTCGACGTTTTGAAGGAGGGTATATTTTGATGATCGAAATAGAAAAACCAAAAATCGAAACGGTTGAGATCAGCGATGATGCCAAGTATGGAAAGTTCGTCGTAGAGCCGCTTGAGCGTGGGTATGGTACTACTTTGGGTAACTCCTTACGTCGTATCCTTTTATCCTCACTCCCTGGTGCCGCTGTCACATCTATTCAAATTGATGGGGTACTTCATGAGTTCTCAACAATTGAAGGCGTCGTAGAAGATGTAACATCTGTAATCTTAAATATTAAAAAACTGGCTCTTAAAATCTATTCTGATGATGAAAAGACGCTGGAAATTGATATTCAAGGTGAAGGTGCGGTTACTGCAGCTGACGTAACGCATGACAGTGATGTCGAGATCCTCAATCCGGATCTTCATATTGCTACCCTTGGGTCCAATGGGCACTTGCGCATGCGCTTGACTGCCAAAAGAGGACGCGGTTATACACCAGCTGATCAAAACAAGCGAGAAGATCAACCAATCGGTGTCATTCCTATCGATTCCATCTACACTCCAGTATCGCGTATTTCCTACCAGGTAGAAAATACACGCGTCGGGCAAATGACTAACTATGATAAGTTAACATTCGATGTTTGGACTGATGGAAGCACTGGTCCACAAGATGCGGTTGCTCTTGGAGCGAAGATTTTAACTGAGCATTTGAATATCTTTGTCGGCCTTACTGACGAAGCGCAAAATGCTGAAATCATGGTTGAGAAAGAAGAGGACCAAAAGGAAAAAGTTCTTGAAATGACCATTGAAGAACTCGATCTTTCAGTCCGTTCATATAACTGCTTAAAGCGCGCAGGCATCAATACTGTTCAGGAATTGGCCAACAAGACCGAAGAGGATATGATGAAAGTCCGCAACCTTGGCAGAAAATCTCTTGAAGAGGTAAAACATAAATTAGAAGAGCTGGGATTAGGCTTACGCAAGGATGACTGATCTTAGGATCTATCACTCTTAGGTCTATCACCGACTGATCACTTCAACAAAGGAGGGAAACTTTCATGGGATACAGAAAGTTAGGACGCACTAGTGCTCAACGTAAAGCTATGCTACGTGACTTAGCTACAGACTTAATCATCAGTGAGCGCATCGAAACAACTGAAGCTCGTGCGAAAGAGCTGCGTTCAGTTGTTGAGAAAATGATCACTTTAGGCAAGCGCGGAGACCTGCATGCTCGCCGTCAAGCAGCTGCATTCATTCGCAATGAGGTAGCTAATGCTGAGACAAACCAAGATGCAGTACAAAAGTTATTCAGCGACATCGCAACTCGTTATGAAGAGCGCCAAGGTGGATACACTCGAATCATGAAGCTTGGGCCTCGTCGTGGAGACGGAGCACCAATGGTTATCATCGAGTTAGTATAATTGCTGCAGCAGACAACAAGGGCGCTGGACAGTTTATCATGAACTTGTTCTTTGCCCTTTTTCTGTAAAAGGCTTATCTTCCATTTTCTTCATAAGCCTTATATTCAAGCCAAACAAGAGCGTTACGATGAGCAAGATTCCGCTGCGCCTGAATCTCGGGCCTCTCAGTGCAAGTTCCATACTGACGGATGCAGTATAGGCATCCCGGACTTGTCTCGTCTAGCTCATGCACCTCTTCCGGAACTGTTTTATGCGCACAGAATGTAAATATTCTGCAGCCGGAATGAGGTGCAGGCTTTTTTATAAGTTTCAGGTTTTTTGGCAGAGAGCACAGATTAGAGAGGCAGCTAAAGCGATTATTGAGCTTTGATGCAATTAACGACACAAGCGCATATGTGCCGGCAGCCATCTGACTTCAGCTAATAATTCAATGTCTTCTGCAAATCAGGCTCGCCAAAAGGCGAGTTATTTTTATTTCCGGGAGATAATGATGTAATGCCTCATCCCACTTTAAAATGACAGGCGCTGAAGCAGTGAAGTCAAGGCTGTTTATGCAGCTGCAAGAAGAGCAGAGAGGAGGATCCCTATGTCAAATCCACTTGTTCAATTAGAAAACATTTCTTTTCAATATGATGCCGGCAGCCAGTATGCCTTAAGAAACGTTTCCTTTAACATACAGGAAGGGGAATGGCTTGCCATTGTCGGCCACAACGGATCAGGCAAGTCTACATTGGCCAAGCTCTTAAATGGGCTGCAGTATGCCCAGGAAGGCAGGATCCTGGTGAAGGGGACTGAACTGACAGAAGAGACCGTCTGGGACGTCAGAAGGGCTGTAGGGATGGTGTTCCAGAATCCCGATAACCAGTTTGTCGGAACAACGGTGCAGGATGATGTGGCTTTTGGTTTAGAAAACAATGGAGTCCCGCAGGAAGAGATGAAAGAAAGAGTGAGTTCCTCATTAGAGATGGTCAATATGGGCCAATTTCTAGATCAAGAGCCGCACCATCTTTCAGGCGGCCAGAAACAAAGAGTCGCCATTGCAGGGGTTATCGCCCTGCGGCCGTCGCTGATCATACTGGATGAAGCTACAAGCATGCTGGACCCCCGCGGAAGAGAAGAGGTCCTGCAGACGGTAAGAGAGTTAAAGAGCGAGCACAGGATGACGGTTATCTCCATCACCCATGATCTTGAAGAAGCGGCCAAGGCAGATCGGATCATCGTCATGAACCAGGGGCAATTATACAGGGAAGGCACACCGGAGGAAATTTTCCAGATGGATGAGGAGCTTGTAAAGCTCGGCCTGGACATTCCATTCCCGGTAAAAATGAGCAAGGCACTGCGTGAAAAAGGGCTGGCCATCCCAAAATTTTATTTAACAGAAGAAGAGTTGGTGGAAAAGCTATGGACATCTTACTCCAAAATGTAGAGCATAGATACCAGATAAACACACCATTTGAGCGGCTGGCCATCCAGGATGTATCAATTGATATCCCATCAGGCACATATCTCGCCCTAATCGGCCATACCGGTTCAGGCAAGTCTACTGTCCTTCAGCATTTGAATGCCCTGTTAAAGCCGACAAAAGGCAGTGTCAAAATAGGGGACAGGGAAATTACTGCAGGGAAAAAGGAGAAAAACCTAAAGGCGGTCCGCCAAAAGGTCGGGATTGTCTTTCAGTTCCCAGAGCACCAGCTTTTCGAAGAAAC
The DNA here is from genome assembly GCF_040492155.1 of Cytobacillus sp. T106. Taxonomy (NCBI): domain Bacteria; kingdom Bacillati; phylum Bacillota; class Bacilli; order Caryophanales; family Bacillaceae; genus Cytobacillus; species Cytobacillus sp. T106. Next base: position 51,814 of record NZ_JBEUMK010000020.1, read on the forward strand.
AGTCGAAAAGGATATCTGCTTCGGCCCGATGAATTTTGGCGTCAGTGAGGCCGAGGCTAAGGAAAGGGCAAGAAAGGCAATCATTCAGGTCGGCTTGACCGAGTCGGTTCTTGAGAAGTCTCCTTTTGATCTATCCGGTGGCCAAATGCGGAGAGTGGCCATTGCCGGTGTGCTTGCCATGAACCCTGATGTAATCGTTTTGGATGAACCGACAGCTGGCCTGGACCCGCGCGGGCGGAAAGAGATCATGGAGATGTTCTATTCGCTCCATAAGGAAAGAGGCCTTTCCACTATCCTGGTGACCCACAGCATGGAGGACGCTGCCGCCTACGCCGATCAGATTGTGATCATGCATAAAGGCGAGGTATACAGAAAAGGCGTTCCGGTAGAAATCTTTGCGGATCCGGCAGGACTTCTTGAGCTCGGCCTGGATGTACCGGAGGTTGTAAAATTTCAGCAGAAGTTCGAGAAGGCATTCGGATTGAAGCTCGGAATGACCTGCCTGACGATGGAGCAGCTGACAGATGCGATAGCAGGCGCAGTGAAGCGGGGTGAGGCCAAATGATGGAGAAAATGATTTTTGGCCGCTATGTGCCTGCCGACTCCGTCCTTCACCGGATGGATCCCCGTGCGAAGCTTGCCATTATCTTTTTATTTGTTTGTGTCGTTTTTTTAGCCAATAATATCCTGACTTATGCCATTCTCACTGTCTACACGCTGATGATGGTCCGTTCATCCAGGGTCCCTGCGAGGTTCATTTATATGGGGCTGCGGCCGGTGCTGTGGCTTGTGCTTTTCACCCTGCTGCTGCATGTATTCATGACAAAGGGCGGAGAGGTCATCCTCGACCTTGGATGGCTGAAAATTTATGAAGAAGGCCTGAAGCAGGGTCTGTTCATCTCTATGCGCTTTTTCCTGCTGATCATGATGACGTCGCTATTAACCCTGACAACGACCCCCATTGAAATTACCGATGGGCTGGAAAGCCTGCTGGGTCCTTTGAACAAGGTGAAGTTCCCTGTCCATGAGCTGGCTCTGATGATGTCGATTTCGCTTCGCTTCATCCCGACCCTCATGCAGGAAACAGATAAGATCATGAAGGCGCAGACTGCCAGGGGAGTCGATTTTTCAGGCGGACCGATCAAGGACCGTGTAAAGTCGATCATTCCGCTGCTGATCCCTTTATTCGTCAGCTCGTTCAAACGCGCTGAGGAGCTCGCCACCGCTATGGAGGCAAGAGGCTACCGCGGAGGGGAAGGCAGAACGAAATACCGGCAGCTGAACTGGAGCACAAGGGACACCATTATGCTGCTCCTGCTCCTGGCAGTTGCGGCACTGCTTGCTGTATTCCGCACATAATGGGGTGTAAAAATGCAAAGATTCAAATGCAAGATTGCCTATGACGGCTCACAGTTCTCCGGATACCAGGTGCAGCCGGGAAAGCGGACTGTGCAGCTTGAAGTGGAAAGGGCACTGGCCAAAATCCATAAAGGAAACCCGGTGAAGATTTTTGCCTCAGGCAGGACAGACGCCGGGGTGCATGCGAGAGGGCAGGTCATCCACTTTGACTCGCCGCTCGCCATTCCTGAGGACAGATGGGTGACAGCCCTGAACTCCCTCTTGCCGAAGGACATCGCTGTGGAGAGCACTGAGAAGGCCGCTGAAGGCTTTCATGCCCGCTTTGATGCATGCGGGAAAGAATACCGCTACTTTATTTACAGAGGGAAAATTCGAAGCCCGTTTGAGCGGCACTATAGCTATCACTATCCTCACCCCCTTGATATCCGAGCGATGAGGGAAGCTGCGGAACATCTTCTCGGCACCCATGACTTCTCAAGCTTCTGCGCCTCCAGGACAGATGTGGAGGACAAAGTAAGGGAAATCCGGAAGGTTCATGTCGAGGAGGCAGGGGAGATGCTGGAGCTCCATTTTACGGGCAGCGGCTTCTTATATAATATGGTCCGCATCCTGACCGGCACGCTCCTCGAAGCAGGAGCAGGAACGAGAGATCCGGGGAGCTTCCCGGAAGTCATTTCAGGCAGGGACAGGAGCCTGGCTGGCAAGACAGCTCCTGCCGAGGGGTTGTATCTATGGAAGGTATTCTATTAAAGGGAAAAAGGAAAAAATTATTTTTTTCAAAACAACTAAACCTGGCGTAACATTCCCTTGACATTGTACTATATAGGATATATCATAATATGGTATGTATTTTAACCCCACAAATAAGCCCCGGAACTTATCTGTGTGATAATATACGAAATCAAAGAACATGAATATGATTGATTATTTAGGAGGGAAACCCATGCGTACGTTTATGGCTAACGCAAACAATATCGAGCGTAAATGGTATGTTGTTGACGCTGAAGGCAAGACTCTAGGTCGCCTTGCAAGTGAAGTAGCAGCAGTCCTGCGCGGCAAAAATAAACCAACTTTCACACCGCACGTTGACACTGGTGACAATGTGATCATCATCAACGCTGAGAAAATCGAACTGACTGGTAAGAAGCTTACTGACAAGATCTATTACCGTCACACAATGCACCCAGGCGGTCTTAAAACAAGAACTGCTCTTGAGATGCGTACAAACTACCCTGTGAAAATGCTTGAGCTTGCTATCAAAGGCATGCTTCCAAAGAATTCACTTGGCCGTCAAATGTTCAAAAAATTACACGTATATGCTGGCAGCGAACATCCGCACCAAGCACAACAACCTGAAGTTTACGAACTTCGTGGATAATTTTTAAAGGGAGGTTATTATCTTGGCACAAGTTCAATATATCGGTACTGGTCGTCGTAAAAGCTCCGTTGCCCGTGTTCGTTTAGTTCCTGGCGATGGCAAAATCATCATCAATGGTCGTGAGATCGAAAGCTACATCCCATTCGCAGCTTTGCGTGAAGTAGTTAAGCAGCCGCTTGTTGCTACTGAAACACTAAACAGCTACGATATCCTGGTAAACGTTAATGGCGGTGGATACACTGGCCAAGCTGGCGCAATCCGTCACGGCATCGCTCGTGCATTGCTTCAAGCTGATCCAGAATTCCGTCCAACATTAAAGCGCGCTGGACTATTGACTCGTGACGCACGTATGAAAGAGCGTAAGAAATACGGTCTTAAAGGTGCTCGTCGTGCTCCTCAGTTCTCAAAGCGTTAATCATTACTCTATCAAAGGCTCCCAGGCTTACGTCTGGGGGTCTTTTTTGCTGTCTTTGCAAAGAGTCACCAATAGCTTTTGAAAAATGGGTGGCCTTCATCCGCTTTATTCTCTGTCAAAATTGCCAGTGCTTTCTTGAATGACACCCATTGGGCGGATGAAGACTATCTTTAAGGGGTGAAGAAAGCTGTGAGTGTGATTACAACCTTTACAGATAAACAGCGTGAAAAGCAGATCAAATATGAAAAAACGGTCCTAAAGGACATTTCGATAAAATCTCTGAAGGAAAGTGTGAAAGTGCATTTTGGAAGTATAAGGTTTACGTCGGGGCTCCTGATGAATACAGGAGTGGAGGAGGCCTGTTATGATGTCGCAATCGAAGCCTACCTCCTTGGGGCCCATTTCAGCCGGTTCGGCTATTATGGAGAAGGCGTTGAACAGGTCCTCGAAAGATGCAGGAGCGAGGAAAAGCATTTTGTTGATACGCTCTATAATTTCCTTCTTTACTGGGGGAGCGGTGAAGAAGCGGCTGCGAACGAGTCACTGGCTGGCACCTGTGAGCATTATGTGCGCCATTGGTGGATGGAGGGCTTTCAAAAGGGCCAGCGGCGCCATAAGCTGAGACTTCATTGATCTCTTTAAAAATGTTCTAACCCCTTCCCTTGTCCCATATATATGAATGAGGACAAGCGGAGGGATGGGTTAGGACGATGAAGCGAAAATTGCAGATGGCTGCTTTTGCGGCCGGACTTATAATCTTATTTTTAATCTTTCGATACGATTTTCTCGAAAATAACTCCTGGAAGTCATGGAATTTGCCGCTCACAGGCGAAATCATCCTTCTGGATCCAGGACATGGCGGACCAGATGGCGGAGCCGGAGATTCAGATGCTTTAGAAAAGGATATCGCATTGAACGTCTCATTAAAGATCAGGGACTACCTGCAAGAGCAGGGAGCGCTTGTCATTATGACCAGGGAGGATGACCGTGACCTGGCTCCGGAGGGTACAAAGGGATACAGCAGGAGGAAGGTGGAGGACCTTAAGCAGCGGCTTAAGATGATTAATGAATCCGAGGCCGACTTTTTCCTGAGCATCCACCTGAATTCCATTCCATCTGCCCGCTGGAGCGGTGCACAGACCTTCTATGCCCCGCAGATTAAGGAAAATGCTGAAGCAGCCAAATTCATTCAGGATGAGCTGCGCAGAAACCTGGAGAACACAGAAAGAAGAGCCAAGCCGATCAGCCATGTGTATATCATGAAATACGCTAAAAAGCCTGGCGCACTGGTCGAAATCGGCTTCCTCTCCAATCCGGGAGAAAAAGCCAGGCTAAAAACAGATGACTACCAGGAAAAAGTGGCAGCCTCTATCTATAATGGAGTATTGCGCTATTTTACGAATGAAGAAGAGCTGGTGGAGCCAGAATAAAGGGGCATCCTGTGGGATGCTCTTTTTTTATAGAGAAAAATGAGACTGCGGAGGGTGTTGTTACTTTAACAGGCTGGCCAGGAGAGTTATGGGAGTTGGTGGTCGTGTACCGATAGGGGGGATTGCATGACAGGCATGTGCCGGGCTAGGTATAAGAAGGTGGCTAGTCGATGCAAGAGAGGGCTGGTGAGAGCAGGCTTATGTATAGAATGGGTCTCAACGATGCATGAGGGGCATGGCGAGCATTTGTGATGTATTGAATGTGCAAGGCAGGCTGCGTTCTATAGAAAATCCTCCACCCTGCTCCAACTCCTTGCCCCTCGAGTCATAAGCCAAGAAAGAATCTGAGGCAAAGGGCAGCCTCATCTCCTTTCTCGTCTTACGCTTGTCGGGTCAGAACAGTCGCCTCCACATTTCGAATTGTCCAGCTCCGGCTCCTTGTTCCTCGAGTCATAAGAAAGAATCAAAGGCAAAGGGCGGCCTTTGCTTCTTTCCCGTCTTATGCTTGTTGGAACAGAACAGTCGCCTCCGCTTTTCGGGCTATGTTATACTATACTAAGTTTAAAACGACTTAAAGGGCAGGTGCATATAGATGTTGACAGAGCAAAGAGTGAGGGAGCTTTTGGGTGATGTGAAGGAACCGTTCATACATAAAACACTGGGTGAACTGAATGCGATCCAGGAAGTTAGTGTGAAGCCAGAGAAGAATCACGTGAGTGTAAAGATTGCTGTTGCGAAAACAGGGACAGCGGAACAGCTTCAGCTGCAGACGCAGATTGTGGAATTGCTTAAGAAGAATGGTGCAGACTCTGTGGGCCTTCGCTTTAGCGAGCTGCCTGCGGAGGAATTGGCCAAGCACCGTTCTCCGGAAAAAGTAGATAAAGGGCTTTTATCAGAAGACAGCAAAACCAAATTTATTGCGATCGCCAGCGGTAAAGGCGGTGTCGGAAAGTCCACTGTGTCAGTCAACCTTGCTGTATCATTGGCGCGCCTCGGGAAAAAGGTCGGACTGGTCGATGCAGATATCTATGGGTTCAGTGTTCCTGATATGATGGGCATCACAAAGCGCCCGGTTGTCAGGGAAGGGCGGATCATCCCGGTTGAACGCTTTGGGGTGAAAGTCATATCCATGGGCTTTTTTGTTGAAGATAATGCACCAATCATCTGGAGGGGGCCGATGCTTGGCAAAATGCTGAACAGCTTCTTCAATGAAGTGGATTGGGGCGAGCTGGATTATCTGCTGCTTGACCTTCCTCCTGGAACAGGGGATGTGGCGCTGGATCTTCATACGATGCTTCCTTCCTGCAAAGAGATCATCGTCACCACTCCGCATCCGACAGCAGCTTTTGTTGCTGCGCGCGCAGGTGCAATGGCGTTGAGAACCGAGCATGAAATTGTCGGTGTAATTGAAAACATGGCCTTCTTCGAAAGTAAGCTGACTGGCGAGAAAGAATATGTCTTTGGCCACGGCGGCGGGGATAAGCTTGCTGATGAGCTAAGAACAAATGTTTTAGGGCAGCTGCCTTTGGCGCAGCCGGACTGGAATGATGCAGACTTTGCGCCATCCATTTATGATAAAGATCACAGGCTTGGTAAAATTTATACAGACATTGCGGAAAAAGTCATTCAATCAGTATAAAAAAGTGCCTCAGGCGAATCTTCGCCTGAGGCATTTTTACAATGAGATAGAGGATCAGGAACCTCCTCCGCTGTCCCCGCCTTCTCCGCCGCCTCCGCCGCTTTCACCGGATCCGCCGCCTTCGCTTTCTTTGCCGCCGCTCTTCACTTCTTCTGTAGCCTTGATGATCATATCCTGTATCTTGGCTTTGTATATAGGGCTTTCGAAAGTCTCAGTCATCACCTTCTGGAGATGCTCCCTGTATTCGTTGCTTTTTAAAATGGTTGTGACTTCTTTCTCTAATTCAGGATCTTTCAGGACTTCCACCATCATTTTTCGATATTCGGGATCTTTCATCAGATCTTTTAAAAGCTTTTCATTTTCTTTTTCCATACTTTTTGCCATGCTTTCGGCAAATTTAGGATCCTCAAAAGATTTTTTCCAGAATTCAGTCCCTTTATCAGATGTTAAGGTCCTCTCAATCGTATCGGAAACCATTGCCTGGTCCATTATAAGCTGCTGTTTTAGCTTTTCGTCTCCCATCAATTCCTGCAGCGCCTTCTTGCCATCATCGGTCTTTAATATATCGACAATCATTTTCTTTGTCTGATCATAGTCCATTTGGCCGCTGCCTGATTCGGCAGCCTGGCCGCAGCCCGAAACGGCAAGGAGGAGGATAAGTGGGAGGAGCCGGAATATTTTGTACATGATTGAAAGCTCCTTTCAGGATTGTCCCTAACCTTAGAATGGTGATTTGGGGCAAATATTATTCGTTTGGCGAGTAATGCCTAGATTTTTCATACTTTGGTTGGTACAATCATATAGGTGAATGACTATCGCTATGGAGGCTTAATATATAATGACCAGCCGTAATTGGGTAAGGTTGTTTTTGTCCACTCTGCTTTTGGGTGCAATTGCAACCGGTATCACAGGATTTATTGTCAGGTGGGAAGAATATCAGCCGTTATTTGCTGATTTTGAAGTTCTTGAAATCATCTCTGTATTATTTTGGCTAGCAGGAGTAGGCTTGATTTTCAGCATCTTGAGCCAAATGGGCTTTTTCGCATATTTAACCGTACACCGGTTTGGATTAGGTATTTTCAGGTCTTTATGGAATGGCGTACAGGTTGTCCTTATATTATTCGCCTTATTCGACCTTGTATACTTAAGATACAGCAACTTTGCTGAAAACGGGGAAAGCTATGGACCTTATATTGCCCTGGCGCTAATCGTATTGGCAGCGGGGCTGGCGGCAGCATTCCTAAAGGCAAGGCAGACAAACAAAGGGGCATTCATCCCTGCACTGTTCTTCATGGTGGTGGTAACCAGTGTGGAGTGGACACCTGCACTGAGGGTAAATGAAGAAAGCTGGGTATATCTCATGCTTTTCCCTCTGCTTATCTGCAATGCCTATCAGCTTTTGATCCTGCATAAGCTGAATGAAAGCTCAATGAAAAAGAGGGAAGCCATCAAGGCTGCAAAATGATCCGGACATACAAAAAGGCGGGCCGCTGACTACAGGCCCGTCTTTTTTGCTGTATTATTTTATCTCATTTGATTTCGTGCTTGCGTTTGCCATCATTTCAGATACTGAAACCAGTTTTAGGCCTTTGTCTTTATAATTGCCTATAATGGCAGGGAGAGCTTTGGCCGTTTGTTTGGCCGAATCGGAGGCATGCAGGAGAATGATATCTCCTTTCCCAGCCTTGGCAGCATTTTCTGCAATCCTCTCAACGCCCGGATTAGTCCAATCTTTTGAGTCGATGCTCCAGTGTACAACCGTATAGCCCATCTTTTCTGCCACATTCAGTGTCTTTTGATCAAAATGGCCTGTTGGCGCCCTTACCAGCTTAATATCCTTTACATTCAGCTTCTTGAAAGCTTCCTGCCCTTTGGCAAGGTCCTGGCGGATTTTGCTTTCTTCCAGATCTGTATAATCCTTATAATCATAGCCAAGCATTCCAATCTCATACCCTTCTTTAACAATGCGTGCAACCAGCTCCGGATGCCTCTCCGCCCAAGAACCGGATAAGAAGAAAGTTGCAGCCTTGACGTTTTGCTTCTTCAGAACATCGAGTATGGGTTCGGCTTTTTCATCACCCCAGCCTATGTTAAATGTCAGGGCAGCATCCTTCTCTCCTTTGTAAATCGCCTTTGGTCCATCATTTGCCGAGAAAACTGGCATGTGAATAATATTCTCCATATACAAAAACCAGGCAGTAAAGAAGGAGGCAATAATGATAAGCAGCCCCTGTTTAATGGCCTTTCCGTTTACCACATAAAAAAAGTTCATCCAATCACCTCGTCCACAAAGAATCCTTGTCTTATTTTTATGAACACAAAAAGCAAATATGACTTAAATGATTTTTCCGCCAAAATTTTGATTTATTTTCTGTTCGTTTCATAAAAAACAGGGTAATGGAAAATACTACAAAAACCTTAAAAGACAAGGAGCGATACAATGCTAGGAATGCTGATCAATGAAAGGGAATTGAAAGAGATGGAATACTTGATTAAAAGAGAGATGGATGAGATTCTCTTTGATCTGAAAGATGAACGGATTGACCATATAGTGAAAAGAGCAATGGGGGAAAGGTATAAGATTTTGTTTTCCCTGTTTAAGCGGATCGCCCCTGAGAATGAGTGCATTAAATATATGCCTGCGCCGCAGCTGAAGGAACTTTAATTTTTTTTGGATATATTGTTGACTTCTTAATATTATCTTGGTATATTAATAAGCGTCGCTGATGACGCAAAACAAACTTAAGAAAAGTTGTTGACAAGTTATCTGCGCTGTGTTAAATTAATAAAGTCGCTCCTGAGCGGCAGAGGTTGTTCTTTGAAAACTGAACGAACAAAAACGTCAACGTTAATCTTAAT
>NZ_JBEUMK010000021.1:0-60167 GCF_040492155.1 Cytobacillus sp. T106
TTTCCCCTACTTATAATCATTAATCGGCCCCTGATCCATCAAAACCTCTACCATATTCGAAGCTCCCATTACTAGTCTGGGTCTATACTCAGAGTTGGGTGCACTATAAAGCTCTAATGGGCTTATAATCACTCCATCGTCGGTATTATGGAGTATTCCGGGCACACAGGTATAGATCGTGTCATTATTATTCGCATTCTTGGAGGAAATGGTAACAGAAGTTCCGCTATGGTTATCAATACTCATGGATACCTTGTATCTGTAGAATGACCCTGTTCCATTTGACTGAGCTGAATATACAACAGGCACCACTGCCAGAATATCATTGGTCAGCCTCAATTTAATGACTTCTTTCTTTGTGGATCCGCTGAATCTTCCCACATCCCCCATATGCTCTACTGCTCCATTGCCAAACCTCTTGAGTGGCGGTGTCCCCTGGGCCCCGAACATGGCTACATCTATCTGCCTGCCATTCTTTGTATAAACCAGAGCATAGATATCATAGTCCGTCCCTGTCTTCCAGGAGACTGTCGCCGTAATTTCAGGTGTTTTCTCAATTAACACCGGCTTCTGGCCTTTATCGAGATTTATTTTCCCTTTTGCTTTTTCAAGGCTTATCGGCGGCAGAGTATTTAAGCTGCTTTTCTTTTCAGGGACTGATTGTGTTTTAGCAGGTTCTTTTAAAGCTTGTTTTTCAACAGCTTGAGGTGCAGGAGGCTGTTTTTGCTCCTCAGCTTCAACCTCAACACCGTAAAGTTTACATAAACCTTCAAGGCCTGAATCGAATCCCCGCCACACTGATTTTGCCTTTGTCTGGCCGTTTCTTACATACAATTCCAGTACTACTATTCCATTTTCATTTTTAAAAACAGATGGGACAAATTGAATCAATTCCCCGCCCGCACTGATCTCCGCCTTTAAATTCCTCACATTGGAAAAGCCGGTATGATTATCCTCGGTTAGCGTGATGGCTATTTTAGCAATCCCTGCAGGCAGTTTACTCATATCAAACTCAAGTTTATGTACCTTTGTCTGACCCACATTCACAGACGGGATAAGAGCAGCGGCTCCAGACATACTTTTCGGCTGATTATAAAAAATGATCCCGCTGTCTCCCTGCACCTTGCCTGAATCAGTCAGCAGGAAAGCGGTTAAGGAAATATCTATCATATTGGACATTTCGTAGCTGACAGTTACAGTTCCTTTTGGGGAACTCAAAACTGCATTTGCTCCCATCTGAAGCAATGAATTCATATAAACCAACCCTTCTCATAAATGCATTGATGATGTTTTTGCAAGTCGAAATCAAGCAGCCTTGTGGACTAGTAATCTGGTAATTACAGCAATAGGTAATTATTTTTTCTTTTTCAGCTCTAGAAGTGTAGGTGCTATATTCAGCAAAATAGAAATAATCGTCAAAACCCACAACGCCTTTTCCATAGTAGGTACAACATCCATTAAAGCCGGCCAATCTTCACCGTTCACCCAATTAGATACAGCGCTGTATTCTGCACAGAGTGTCAAAGCAGTAAGTGATAATCCCATTGCCATCGCAAATTTATAATCTTTGCCTGTCATATACATATAAAGATTTATAAAGGTTGCTGCTATGGCAGCAATTCCTAGTATAAACCACATTGATTTTACCTCCATCCTATTTTAGAAGAACATGTATCATTATCTTTCTGTTAAAATCTGCCTCTGAGTTGCAAAAGCTCTTCATCTATTCTAGCAAATAAATTCTTTTTTTTCAGAAAAATTCACATCATGCCAACCAAGAGGTCTTGCTGCAACAAAAACAGGGACACCAATCCATTTGCGGATTGTGTCCCCGTAAACTTTATTATTTAACGTTTTTTTCCAAGTTTCGTAACAGGCAGCCGAGAAACCTGCCTTCCCCCATCATTCTTCAACCAGGCAGACTTTAAACAATTCATCCTTCTCGGTTTTGGTGAGTGCAGCCGTTTCTACTTGTTCTTTCAAATAATCTGCGAACTTATCAAGGGTTTTGCGTATTGCCGGGCCGCAGCCTGAGCCTATTTCTTCAAGCGCCTTAAAGATCGCCTGCATGACTGAAAAATCATCTTTCGCGTAGTGGCTGATCTGCCTGAAGGAAGTATTCAAAAGATCTTCAAATGGCCGATGCGGAATGATAACCTTAGTTCTTCCTTCATCATCAGAGATCGCTTTAACCTCCCCGTTTAAATGGCTGGCTGCAGACAGGCAGACACTTAAATAATTGATGCACTGGATGGCTGTATTGGGATCATTGATTCCCGGTGATACCGCCCTCAAGGCCACCTCAGCAATTTTTTGCAGGCCAAATTCCACATCACTATAAGTGGTCCGCTCTATCCCTACGATAACAGCATCCTCAAGGCCTTCCGGTATTTCTTCCTGATTGTGGACACAAAGCAGATCATGTTTTTCCGTAACAAAATGGCCGATTGGCTTGAGAACCTCAATGATGCTTCCCTGTTCAGCGGCATGCTCCATCAGCATGCCTTCATCAATATACTGAATATAGCCAAACCTTCTGGCCTTTACAGCCTTTGCTTCAATGACAACCGACGGCCGGACCTGCAGCAGGGATACACGGTCATCCTGCTCATACCTTTCTTTTTCCTTCTTAATCACATCCAATGCATCGTCAGCAAGCCTCTCAATCAGCTTGCCGACCTGAATGGATGTGGCGACATGGTAGATGAAATAGGCAAAAAATGCGAGGCATATGAACGCAATGATTATGCCAATAGAAGCCGATGCCACCGTATTACCAAAGGATTCTCTTATAAACAGCAGTGTAAATATAGAATAAACAAATCCGCCAATAAAGACTCCCAGCACCCTCATAGTCACCGGATCATGAATAAAGTTCTCCAGCGTCCTCGGCGAAAATTGGGAAGAATATGTAGTTAACACAACCATGGTGGTAGAAAAGGTAATGGTCGTCATGGTCAATAACGAACCGGCAATGGTCCCAAGAATTGTTTTACCCAAATCCAGCCCCACAAGAAAGATCTCTGGATAAAATTCGTTCAAATAATAATCAACATATACCACACCGATCGCAAGAATCAATGCGACGAGCGTATACACAGCCGGAATGAACCATGTACCTTCTTTAATTTTAAATAAGAACTGCTTAAACAATCCCCTTCCCCTTTCTTTACGCTTTTTAATTGTTTTTGCCCTAAAATTGTTTTTGTGAAACAAAGAGAGCCAAGGGGTCAGGTCCCTTGGCTCTTCTTTTCAAATAAAAGGTGCCTGACCCTTCAGTAGGTTAACACTTTACCGTACTGGGGGCCAGGCACCGACTTAGGCACTATTTCATATTATCCAACTCTCGTATGAGGCTCCAACTTCATCTTCCCCTTACGTTCCTTACGCTTCTTGCCCTCACCAGGCGGCTTAATGGTCAGTGCAATCACAAGTGAGACGATACACAATGCTGCGATAACCGTAAACGTTGCCTGGAACCCACCAAGTACAGCGGCTACCAGAGAGCCCGCTAAAGCCCCGATTCCAAATCCCTGGTAGATCACGCCATAGTTCTTGCTTTGGTTCTTCAGTCCAAAGAAGTCTGCCACGATGGCTGGGAATACAGTGATGTTTCCGCCAAAGCAGAAGGCAATGGCTGCTACACAGGCGAAGAAGATCGGGAAGTTCAATGGAACAAAGCTTAAGACTGTGACTGCAATGGCAGTGACCAGCAGCGTTCCGCAAATAACTTCCATCCGGCCGACTTTATCTGACAGTGCACCCAGAACGATTCGGCCTGTTGTATTAAAGATGGCTACCAATGCGACTGCGTTTGCCGCTGTAGCTGCATCCAGCCCGGCTAAGCTGACTCCGATGTCCTTGACAATCCCGACCAGGTATAACCCGCTCATACATGCTGTGAAGAAGATCACAAACAGCAGATATGCCTGCTTCGTTTTCAGCATTTCTTTGACTGTATAATCCTTTTGCTTTGATGCCGCTTTCATAGAGCTGTCTGCTGTTTCTTTTGCTTCTTTTAGTAAAAACGAGCCGCCAACGACCATTACCAGGACGATTGCTCCCCATACGAGGAAGGCTGTTGAGACACCGAATGATGAGATAAAACTGGCGTTCACATATTTAAAAATCAGGCTGCCTGTCCCAAATGCACCAACAGAAATCCCTGAGATCAAGCCTTTTTTCTCTGGGAACCATTTGATCAAATTGCTTAGTGTTGTAATATAAGCCGTACCATCTGCGAAGCCAACGATCACTCCGGCAACGGCGTACAGCATCCATAATGAGGATACCTGTGAGCTGAGGATTAACCCAGCACCAAGCAATATCCCGGCCGCGGCCACCAAACGGCGAAGGCCCCATCTATCCTGCAGCTTCCCTGAGAACAGGGTCGCAAATGCTAAAGCAAAGCTTGTAATAGAAAAAGTAATGCTGGTTGCGCTTAATTCCCAGCCGAATTTATCGACTAGAGGCTGATTGAAAAGGCTCCACGTATAAATGGTGCCCAAACCCATCTGGACGATAATGGTGCCAATGATGATAAGAAGTCGATTTGCCTTTCGTTCGTTCATGTCGAATCTCCTCTTTCTAAGCGGTTTCATAATCTCAAGCAATTGTGTTTATACTTGAATTCTACCGCTGAAAATAGGAATTAAATCGCTTTCAGAACGAAATGCCTGATATTCGGAATGAGTGGTATTTACAAATGCATAATCTGCCGGAACGCTTTCGACTTGCTTCTGCTGACCGGTATTTCCGCCTTCACACCCTTCAGTTTCAATACATATGTATTATTGAACCATGGCACAATCTCATGGATCTTGGACAGATTCACACTATAGGAACGGTGGCATCTAAAAAAGAGATCCTGAGGCAGGCTGTCATGAAATTCGCTAATTGACACAGGCATCGTGTACTCTTCCGACTCTGTGTAAACCAGGGTGATTTTTTCACTAGCCTCAGCGTAATAAATATCATTTACCTCCGTCACGATGATATTTTCATTTTTCCTCAGATTAATCCGGCGATTGCGGTCCTGGGGAATCTCTTCCTGCGTCTGCTTTCCCTTCTGAAAGGCTGCTTCCAGCTTGGAAAGCATAGCGGCAATCCTTTTTTCCTCATAAGGCTTTAAAATATAATCAAAAGCCTCCAGTTCAAAGGCCTGTGCCGCATGCTCCTTATAAGCTGTTGTGAAAATGATATACGGCTTCTTAGCAAACTTGCTGATGCTTCCTGCCAGCAGCATCCCATCCAATGAAGGGATATTGATGTCCAGGAAGATGGCATCGACTTCTTCCTCCTGAAGGAACTTCAGCACATCCAGCCCGTCCTCAAACGAAGCCACAATCTCGATTTTGCTATGCGTCTCTATTAAATATTCCAGCTCTTCCTTTGCCGGAATTTCATCTTCTACTATGATCGCTCTCATGATGGCTCCTTACCTATGTCAAAATAAACTTCCGTGCCCGGATTCAGCCTGTGAATCACCAGATCAGTCCCGTAAATCAGCTTCACCCGCTGATGCACATTGAAAAGGCCAATCTGCTTGGAGGAAACCTCCCCTTTGTGCAGGCGATCAATCACTTCCTGGTCGATTCCTTTTCCTGTATCCCTGACACTTACTCTAATTTTATCTTGGAATTCTTTAATGGAAATCGTCACGCTGCCAGGCCCTTTTTGTTTTAATATGCCATGGACCACGGCATTTTCCACTAAAGGCTGGATCAGCAGGCTTGGCAGTTTTAAATGAAGATCGTCTATATCATAAACAACCTGAAGACGTTCACCAAACCTTGCTTTTTCTATTTTAATATAATTTCTCACCTGCTCAAGCGCCGTTTGAACTTCAATCAGTTCTTCGCCAACTTCCAAATTATAGCGCATATACCCAGATAGACTGATGATCAGTTCCCTTGCTTTTTCCGGGTCACGCCTTGTCGTTGAGGCAATTGCATTAAGGGCATTGAACAAGAAGTGAGGATTGATTTTTGACTGCAAGGCCCTTATCTCAGCTTTATTGGCTTCTTCCTTAATCTGCTCCACTCTCGAAACTTCCATCAAAGTAGAGATGATCTGCGCCAGTCCAATCGCCATCGTCTGCAGTGTATTTGTGATAGTATAGGCTCTCCGGTAATAAATTTTCAATGTCCCTGTTATAATGCCCTGCTCTGATAGAGGAATAATCAGCAGGCAGTGGATCTGCGGTGTATGATGATCGGCAATATTGTTCCTGATGGTAATCTGCCCATTGCGGATCGTTTCTTTCGTCAGATCACTGATGATTTCCTGTCCAATCTTATACTTCTCTTCCCCATATCCGACATAGGCAAGAACATCCTTTGTATCCGTAATCGCAACGGCATCTGCCTTGATATCATCTTTAATGATCCTGCAAATCGTCCGAAGCGATTCTCCGTTAATCGAGCGGAAATATGGCAGAGTCTTATTAGCGATATTAAGGGCCAGCTGGGACTGCTGGGCGGCAATCCGCTCTTTCTCCCCTTCCACACTCGCAATCATCAGGATGATCAGTCCAATGCTGACCTGTCCCAAAATCATCGGAATCCCTATCTTCGATACAATCGCGACACCCAATTCAAAGGAATCAGCCATTGCTAAAATAAGAATCATCGTCAGGGTCTCGCAGAACATCCCGGCGATAATCCCATAAATCCATCGCCTGCTTTTTTTCATATAAACATGGATATAGCCAGCAGTGAACCCTGCCAGAATACTGGTGATCAGGCACGGAACAGAGGTCACCCCGCCAATATCGATCAAATAGCGGTGCACCCCGGAAACAATCCCTGTTACTATGCCAACCCACGGCCCAAACAGGATTCCTCCGGAGACAATAGCAATCGTCCGGATATTAATAATTGACCCTTCCACTTCAATTCCCGAATAGGTCCCAAAAAGGGCAAACACACAGAAAATCCCCGTCAGCAGCGAAAGCTCTACCGGGGAATGATGGTCCCTCTGCAAAATCTCTTTAAACTTCGGCACCCTCGCCATGAAAAACAACGTAATCAGCAAAAGTGCAGCCCGCTCGATTAACCGAATGAGCATTTCTAACTCAGATGAAGCATACATAATGGTGTGGCCTCCTTGGTGCAAAAGTACTTATAAATAAATTCATGAAATAGATGAGTTATTTTGTATTCTTATCATTATTGGCTGGAAAGTTGAGGATAATGCTATTTTAGGGGAAGAAAAAACACAAAGCTATGATTTGGCTTTGTGAGGTGCCTGACTCCCGGCACGTTAATACTTTACCTAGCTGGCTTCTTTTAATTGATGGATCCTACATAAGAAAAATAAGCGGGGATTTTCCGGCTAAATACAGAATGGAATTCATTTTTAGGTAAATAAGAGGAGATTTTCCGGTTATGCAAAGCAAATTATTACAATTTCACATTTTTCAAGTTAATAAGCGGAATTTCTCCGTCTATTTGCGCTGATTTTTATCAATTTTACTAATTAAGCGGAATTCTTCCGTCTATTAATCAGTCAGTCTTCTTAATCTTATCCCCTACAGGATAACCTTTTCTATTTTTATCCCAGCCTCTCCTCATCAGGAGAGGCATTTTGTTAAATCTCAACTACTTATGATAAGGCTCCCCCCGATTGATCCTAAACGCCCGATAAACCTGCTCCAGCAAAACCAGCTTCATCAGCTGATGCGGAAATGTCATCTTCGAAAATGACAGCTTCTCATCTGACCGCTGCAAAACCTCCTGGCTCAAGCCAAGTGATCCTCCAATAACAAAGGCAATTTTGCTTTTTCCGTATGTAGCCAATTTATCAATCGTATCAGCAAGCTCCTCAGATGATTTCATCTTCCCTTCAATAGCCAGGGCGATGACATGGGCATCGGGATGAATTTTGGCGAGGATTCTTTCGCCTTCTTTTTGCTTGACCTGAATCATTTCAATGTCGCTCAGTTCTTCGGGGGCTTTTTCGTCAGGGACTTCGATGATATCCATTTTGGCGTAGGCGGACAGGCGCTTGAGGTATTCGTCGATGCCCTGTTTCAGGTACTTTTCTTTTAGCTTTCCAACGGTGATGATTGAGATATTCACTATTCACAACCCTTTACAATTTAATTACAAACAGCTTACAAACAAGATATCCACAAAAGTTATCCACATATCCACATTTTATATCCACATCTTGTATGGAATCACTTGTTCGCCACCATATATACTGCCTTATTTCGACAATATTCACAGGTTGTTGATAACTGGCTGTCTTCGATTTTATTCATAACCGGGAACGTTTCATACTCGTCCACCACGGTGTCAATGGCTATATCAATGTGTTCTTCGCAGCTGTAAATCATTTTGGCACTCCTATCAGTTTTTCTTTTTATTATAAGAATTGTGGATAAATTTCATTCTTCTATTTGTCGAAATACTTATCCACATCCCATCGTAACACCAAAAGAAAAAGCAGGAAAGCCTCTTGGCCTTCCTGTTAGTTTCTTCTCTTTAGATAGTTTCGCCTGACAGCTTCAAGGTTGTTTCCTGTGCCTTTCCGCCGCGGTAAAATTTCACTTTCATCTGATCTCCGACCTGCTTGTTATTATACAGATGCTTCCTGAGATCGATGACATCATTGATCTGTTCGCCGTCCATTTCGACGATAACGTCAAATTCCTGCAATCCTGCCTGGTCGGCCGGTGAGTTAGGAGACACACGGATGACTGCAACACCGTTTGTCACATCCTCAGGCAGCTTCAGGGCTTCCTGCTGATAGTAGGCAGGTATTTCATTAACAGAGCGCAGCTCAACACCCATATACGGCCTTTTCACTTCCCCGAACTGTTCCAGGTCGCTGATGACCGGCTGGGCCGAGTTGATTGGAATCGATAAGCCGATTCCTTCAACCGTATCCTGGGCAATCTTCATCGAGTTGATGCCGATCACCTGACCATTGATATTGATGAGGGCACCGCCGCTGTTCCCCGGATTGATGGCAGCATCAGTCTGCAGGACTTCTGCCTGCCAGTCTACTGTCCCGTCCTGGTTGATGTCAACCGGAATGGCACGCTCAAGGCCTGAAACGATTCCCTGGGTAACAGAACCTGAGAAGGTTGGTCCAAGCGGATTTCCAATGGCAATGACCGGTTCGCCGATTTTCAAAGCATCTGAATCGCCGAATTCAGCAACTTTATCGATTTTTTCCCCTTCGACCTCCAATACGGCAAGGTCGGTCCAAATATCGCTGCCGCGCAGCTTGGCCGGGATTTTCGTTCCATCTGCAAGTGTCACTTCAATCCTTGAAGCTCCCTCTACCACGTGATGGTTCGTCACGACATAGGCTTTGCCGCCTTCTTTTTTATAAATGACGCCTGAGCCGGTTCCAGCTGTCTGGCCGTCCCCTTCTTCTGCGCCTGACCACATGCTCGCATTCTGGATGTTATCGATGCCGACAACCGCATCGCCGGCTTTATCGACTGCTTTCGTTATATCTGATTCAACATTGAGCGAAACATTTCGGGTGGTGACATTATTATTGCTTCCGCCTGTATTAGCCTGTCCTGCATCCTCGTTCGCTGAGTATGGGAGCACATCGTAGTCAATCAGCTTAGGGACAGCGACAATGACCAGTATGGCGCCAAGGATGATGCCGATCAGGCTGGCCAAGAAATAGCCGCCCTTATTTCCTTTTTGCTTTTTATAGCGGTTCTGATAATCCTGATCATAATAACCCAAGTTTGACCAATCCTTTCTCACAAAGCTGCTAAGAATTATTCTTCCTTCTATCCAATATTATACTCGCCGGGCCGGGAATTTCTAAGAAAAACAAACTGCCTGAAGGAATCTTACGATTTTGTTCATAATTTTTATCAGATGCTGATCAAAAGTGAGGCTGTGGTGATATCCAAGACTTAAAAAAAAGCACAAAAAAAGAATGGCATCATGCTCGTACCATTCTTTTTTCCTATTTATTCCGCCGGTAAACCTTAAACCGCTGTCAGCGGAGTCGGAGCCTTCGGGTCAGTGTCATACAGGCTGAACTGTTCCCCGACTAGGATTCCGCGCGATTCCAGCGTCTGGCTGACAGACATGCGCGCCAGATCTTTTATATTGTTATCCTGGCTTAAGTGGGCCAGGTAAATGCTCTTTGTATTGTCGCCGGCCACCTCGCTCATCGCAAGCGCCGCATCTTCATTGGACACGTGCCCAAAGTCGCCGAGAATCCTTCGTTTGATATTCCATGGATAGCGCCCCATCCGGAGCATCTGGACATCATGATTGCTTTCGAATACAAACGCGTCGGCATTCTTGATGATTCCCTTCATCCGGTCGCTCACATAACCTGTGTCCGTGATGAGGGCAAGCTTCTTGCCTTCATGATGGAAAATATAGAACATCGGCTCAGCCGCATCATGGGATACACCGAAAGATTCAATATCAAGCGAGCCGAAGCTTTTCACGGTTTCCATATCAAAGGTGAATTTCTGGTCGAGCGGCACTTCCCCGATCAGGCCGTTCATCGCCTGCCACGTCTTTTCATTCGCGTAGACGGGAAGGCCGTATTTGCGGGCAACGATGCCAACGCCTTTGATATGATCGCTGTGCTCATGGGTGACCAATATTCCGGACAGATTGCCGAGGCTGCGGTCGATCTGCTTGATCAGCGCCTCCATCTGCTTGCCGCTCAGGCCTGCATCCACGATAAAGGACTGTCCGTCCGCTTCAACATAAATCGCATTTCCCGTACTCCCACTGGCGAGAACACTAAAATGCAAAGACATATTATCACTCCACTATTTCAGTTTTTTCTTCCGAATCTTCTCCCAGGTCTTTCTTCTCGCTGTCGAGACTGAGGACCTGGCCTTTAAAGGCATTGACGAACAAGTTCTCCTTGCCGTCCACGACAACTCTCCAGGCAGGGCTCAGCACCCAGGTGGAAGAGTCATCCTGGATATTGGAATAATATCCTTGTTCCACGTCTGTAATCTTGCTGCCTTCTTTTAAACTTTGATTCCTATAAAGGTTTTCAATCGCCTCTGTCGGATCAATCAGCTTCTTTTTATCGCCCTTCAGATACTGTACTTTTTCAAACAGCGTCTGTCTGTAGGTAACAATTTCCTGGTCGGCATTCAAGTAAAAGGTGAGCTCCCCATTTACATTCTTGTAGAGGAATTTTCCTTCGAACTTCTGATAATAGGTAATCTTATTGCTGTCATCGCTTTTTTCCCAGAAACCGTATTTATCGCCTTCATAGATGTTTTGCCTGACGAACTTATCAAGTTCCGCCTGATTGAAGTCCTTGCCGACCTTAAATGGCTTATTTAATGTCGAGTTCAGGGCATTTTCCTCAAGGGTGGAGATATCCTGGTCCTTCAGGATCGTTTCCTTCAGCTCTTCCAGGTTCTCTTCTGCAAAATTCTTCGAAACCGCGGTCAGGTTGCCGTCCCGCACTTCACCTTTTGGTATGTCAGCTTCAAACTTGATATTGGCACTCTTGAAGCTGTTCTCCAGCTTGTCCTGCGGAAGCGCCTGGCTGCCGTTCATGCGAAGCTGGGAGTATTCATAGACCAGGTAGATATCCAGGATGAGGAAGGTCAGGATAAAGATCGTTTTAATTCTGCTCCAATCCATAATCGTTCCCTCCCGGTTCAAATGTGCTGATCTGCTGCCACTTGCCTTCGTATTTATAAAACCAGGAAGGCTCAAGCTGGATCAGCTCCGTTTTTGATTTCTTATCAAGCTGATAGCCGAGCGTGATATCCTCAAGCTTTCCGGCTTCAAAATCCTCTTTCTTCTGCAGATAGTCGAGGATCTCCGGGCCTGATCTCAGCGTAACATCAGCAGAACTTATCAGGTTTGCCAGTTTGAAATTGTTCCGGAAATAGGCAAGGATTTCACTGCCGCCCCAGCGGAGCTGGATCTCCGACAGATTCAGATCCTCGCTGAACACCGGGTAATTATTGCGGTAGATCCGGAAAAACACCTGGTGTTTATTCTCATCCATCCGGACATAGCGGTAATTATCAGTCCAGCCGCCATGGGCATTCACATAATTGATGCTTTTCTTCAGCAGATTGTCAGGACTGAGGCTTTCATTATCCTCAGGAGTAGGATTCTTGAATTCAACCTTATTCTGGTCGATCCTCAGCAGGCTGGATTCATTTGTGAATTCCTCCCCGGTCCCAAGATAGCTTTTCTGGACAGAATCCAGATCGTCGAATAATGCTTCCTTAAATCTTTCAGATTCATACTCTTCCGATAAAAAGCTGTATCTCGGCATCTCCACTTTGTTTTCCGGTATGAAAATCAATTTCTTCCCGGTATCAAAAGGAGCATAGCGGGCAAAAGCAGGATTGGTTGAAGCACTCGCCAGCCGGTAGAACCTGGTGTTAAAATTTTGGATATTCGAAAGCCCAACACCCGTTTTGTACACCCTTCCTCTTTCCGTATCGACAAAGTAGACGATTCCGCTTTTTTGTCCAGTTTGCATGTCTATGACCATCTTATTGAAGTAAATATTCTCCAGCCGTCTGTCCTTAATCTGCAGGATCTCTTTATAAAGATTCATCGGCGTGATTCCCGGGTATATGATTTCAGCATGGCCTGCTTCCTGCACAAAGAGGTCTATATTCCCGACTTCGTCTGTTATATCCGAAAAATCATCAAAGTTCCATTTTTTAATTTCAGTAAGAAGCTTTTCTGTTTCCTCGGCGGAAAGGGTGCCAAGATGCTGGCTGTCTTCATAATGGAACAGGGCCATATTCGGCTCGATGAGGTCCCCGACATCTTTCTTTGCCTCCAGCTCGACTTCCTGAACGGTATTTTCCTCGCCAAGCTGTTCGGAAGTAGGCTGATAGGTCCAGAGGCTCCATGTCAGCAGAATGCTCCCTGACACAAGAACTGCCAATATTATTGATTTAATATCTTCATAGGTCATTCCCAATCATCCTCATCAGAACGAACGAAAGGAAGCGTAAAGGAAATGGTCGTGCCTTTTCCTTCTGTACTTTCTGCCCATATCTTGCCGTCATGGGCTTCCACAACCTCTTTGGCAATGGCAAGCCCGAGGCCGGTGCCGCCAAGCTTTCTCGTTCTAGCTTTATCCACTCTGTAAAACCGTTCGAATACTTTATCCAGATTGTCCTTCGGAATCCCGACGCCCTGGTCGGAAATCCTGATAAGCAGCTGCTCCTCCTGCTCGACGATGTTAAAAGAGACCTGTCCGCCTTCAGGTGAGTATTTCAGCGCATTCGAAATGATATTATCAACAACCTGTGTAAGCTTGTCCTCATCAATTTCCACAAATGCCGCATGCTCCGGCAGATTGCGCTGGAAGGTCACATTCTGCTCTTTTGAAAAATCGAACCGGTCGATGATCCGGTTAAAGAAGTCGACAAAATTGACCCATTCCTTCTTCATACGGTAATCCTTGCTGTCCAGCTTTGAAAGCTGAAGAAGGTCATTGACCATCCGGATCATCCGCTCTGTTTCTGTCCTTGTCACATTAAGGAATTGGGGGGCAATATCTTCATCATGCATAGCCCCTTCCGCCAGCGCTTCAAGATAGCTCCTCATCGTCGTCAGCGGTGTCCGCAATTCATGGGATACATTCGCCACAAACTCCCGGCGCTCCAAATCAATTTTTTCCTGTTCCGTAATATCATGCAATACAGTAATAAGTCCATTAACAAAGCCTGTCTCTTTTTGAATAACAGAAAAATTGGCGCGGAGCACATATGGAGTTGTCTCTGTACTATAATCCAGGATGACGGACTCCCTTTCAGCAAGCAGCTCTTCAAACGTATAATCTTCCTCAAGGCCGAGCAGATTCACAATCGGGCTCGACAGCACTGTTTCACGTGGAACATTCAGCATTTTTGCAGCCGGTTCATTGATCAGGATAACCCGTCCCCGCCTGTCGGTCGCAATTACGCCGTCGGTCATATAGGAAAGGACTGAAGACAGCTTGCGGCGCTCCCCTTCTGTAGTAGCCTGGGCTTCCTGCAGCTTCTTCGTCAGACTGTTGAATGTGATGGCCAGCTGCCCGATCTCATCATAGCCATACACTTTAACTTTGCGGGAGAAATTCCCTTTTGCCATTGCCAATGCCTGCCGCCTCATATCAGACAGCGGCCGCGTGATCGTCTGTGCGAGCAGGATGCCGAGCAAGGCAGTGATTGCAAGAGCAATGATGATGCCTGATGCAAAAATGCTGTTGATCTGGTTCTTCTGTTCAAAGACATTTTCGATATCTGCCTTTACATATACCACACCGACGACTTCTTCATTGGCCGATTTCACCGGCGAAGCAAGGACCCAGACCCTGCGGTTCCCAAGGCTCTGATCTGTATACTCATCACTTTTGGGGGCCCGTGTGGCCAGGGCTGAAGTCGTGAGTGCATCTACAGCCTTCTGATTTACATACCCATCTTTATTGGAACCAAGGACTTTCTGTGTTTCACCGTCAATGACCCGGAGCTCAATAATATCCTTGGAAGTATAGTCACGCAGAATACGCTGGACCTCTTCTTCCTTTGTCGGCAGGTCCTCGCCGGCAGGCCGTTCCTTGGTAATGATTTCTTCCAAATAGACTGATAGCAGGTCGACTCTTTCCTCGATCGCTGTCTGGAAATTGCTTCGCAGCGTCTTCTCAAGCTGGCCGACAAAATACACTCCGATGATCTGCATAGCAATGATGATCAGCAGCACATAAATTAAAACAAACTTCAGATGGATCGAACGGAAAAAACCGACTTTTTTCATGATGGCTCTTTACTCCTGTTCCGGATTCCTCAAATAATAGCCTACTCCCCTTCTTGTTACAATCCAGGTCGGGTGGCTCGGGTTGTCTTCAATCTTTTCGCGCAGGCGCCTTACCGTAACGTCGACGGTACGGACATCCCCATAATAATCATAGCCCCATACGGTCTGAAGCAGATGCTCACGTGTCATGACCTGTCCGATATGCTTGGCCAGGTAGTGCAGCAGTTCAAACTCCCGATGTGTCAGCTCGATTGTCTCACCGCGTTTGGAAACCACATAGGCATCCGGGTGGATGACAAGGGAACCGATCGCAATCTCATTCGTTTCTTCCTCTTCCCCGGCTTTTGCAGCAATCTGCTGGTGCCTTCTCAAGTTCGCCTTCACACGGGCGATAAGCTCCCGGTTCGAAAACGGCTTTGTCACATAATCGTCAGCGCCAAGCTCAAGGCCGAGAACCTTATCAATTTCTGAATCCTTGGCCGTCAGCATGATAATCGGCATTTCATACTTCTTCCGCACCTCGCGGCATACCTCCATGCCATCGCGCTGCGGCAGCATGATATCAAGCAGGATCAGATCAGGCTTGACCTCCTCCACCTTCTCGAGCGCCTCATTGCCGTCATAAGCGCAATGCACCTCATAGCCTTCCTTTTTCAAATTGAACTGCAGTATATCCGCAATCGGCTTTTCATCGTCTACAACCAATATCTTCTTATCCATACCCATTCTCCTTTAAGAAGCAGATTATCTATCATATATCTATTATTTTTCATTGCTCATCAAAACATAAGTTCTCTATTTTACTTTACCATGTTATGCGCCGGAATTCATCTAATAGCGATGAACGGGTTGTTCCTAGGTTATGCAATTTTTGGAAGATGCCGATCCGTCTCCCTTTCAAGTGCCTGCCCCTGCTGCTTCCCTGCCTATAGAAAAAGTCTCTAGCATCCACACTAGAGACTTCCTCCTATCGGTTCACGTACTTCAATGGATCCTGCAAGCTTCCGTTCTTATACACTTCAAAATGAAGGTGCACGCCGGTAGAATCGCCAGTTGAGCCCATCATGCCGATCTTTGTTCCTTTAGGGACAGTCTGCCCAATCTTCACATCGATTGAATCGAGGTGGGCATATAGCGTCCTGTATCCATTCTGGTGGTCGATGATGACTTTTTTTCCATAGCCGTCACCAGTCATTCCGGCTGACACGACTTTACCGTTGTCTGCTGCGCTGATCGTCCGGCTGCTCGGCCGTGCGATATCAATTCCTTTATGCATTTTGCCCCAGCGGTAGCCAAGCTTGCTGGAAATATACCCGCCGTCCGCTGGCCAGGCAAAGCTGCCGTCGCCGCGGGATGGAATGACCTTCGTACCCTTGATGACAATCTCTTTCACAGGCTCTTCAAGCACTTTTTCTGAAATAGCCGCCTTTTGGACAGGCACGCCATTTTGTTCAGTGATTTTGTAGGTGATGCCTTTAACGCCATCCTTGCCTTCCTGCTTCACCTTCGTATCGCCCTTGAACATACTGCTGTCTTCAATGACCTCTTTTTCAAATGCGATTTTTTCCTTCTTATATATCTCTTTCTCAATAACCGCGTGGATCATCGGCTCCAGGACTGTCACGTTGACTTCCTGGCCCACCTTAACGATGCTGTCTTCCTTCATCCCGGGATTGAGAGCAAGAAGCTTATTAAGATCCAAATCATGCTTAGCGGCAATCTTGCCGAGCACATCGCCTTCCTGGACTGTATATTTCTTTTCTTCCAATGTTCCTTTATTTAAAAGCTTTAATGCCTCTTCCTCTGACAGGATCAGCTTTGGATCAGCCTTCATTTCCTCTGCCTTCACTTCTTCAGACATGGCGGCCCTTGTCAGCCGCTCTTCATTTTTCTCAAGCGGCGGAAGGGTTTCTTTGCTCTCTTCAGCTTGTTTATACGCTTCTAATCCATCCAGCTCTTTCTCGCTGGCATATTGAAGTTTGAATTTCTCAAGAACAGCTTCTGCTTCTTCCATCGTTTCCAGATAAACGGCTGTCTCTCCATCAATTACAATTCCTGCTGCCTCTGTGCTGACGCCGACTTCCGCCACTTCCTCCAGCACCTGGCTTTCTTCTGTCTTGATATTTGTATTGAACACCTGCTCAGGGATGTAACTGATATCAGCCCCTGCAGACAATTCATAGTCATAAGATTCCTGGGCTTTCTCCACCTGCTGAGCGACTTTGGATTGAATACTCTCCTTATCAAGGACCGTACCGGCGTAGTTCCCGTCAATATATACATAATAGACCGTTGTCAGCTGCTCACTGTCTGCAGCGGCAGGATGTGTGCCTCCTGCGGCCAAAACCGCTGCTGCTGTCAATGCAATTGCCGACTTCCTGCCTTTATTCACTTTGGCTTTCATAGCACCTGATAATGCTGTTAACCTATTTCCCCAGTTCTTCATTGTAAAATGGATCCCCCTAGACTTCGGAAACAAACAAATCTATATTCATAGTTCTATGTATCTACCATTGTTCGTTTTGTACTATTTTGACGCCACTATAATGTACCATAAAACAAGCTGGGGCCTGGACTTGTCTCAGCATTGTAATAAAATTGTATAAAATCTTACATTTTATTACAAAAAAATCTTTTTTCGCAGATAGGCATAAATCCCTATACTTCCAAGCTTTCTGCCCGCTATTTGTCTTATCTCTGCCATAAAAGGGTGTGGGGTATATTACAAAACCGTAACAAAAAAGAAGAGAGAGCATACAAGGTATACTCTCTCTTCACGGGATGGCTCAGGACGGAATCGAACCGCCGACACAAGGATTTTCAGTCCTTTGCTCTACCGACTGAGCTACTGAGCCATAATAATATTTAATTCCTAAAATATGTATTGCTTAAGTCCTTTGCTCGGAAGGTTCTCGCGAACTTCCTCGCAGATTGCCGCAGAAGCTTTTCAGGGAAGGTAGCAATCTGCTCTACCGACTGAGCTACTGAGCCATATTAAGTTATTCTTCCAAACCACTTTAAAAAGAATCTATATAAATGGCGGTCCCGACGGGAATCGAACCCGCGATCTCCTGCGTGACAGGCAGGCATGTTAACCGCTACACCACGGGACCACTCTTAAAAAGGAAACTACTCTCTCAAATGAAACCACTAGATTATGTATATGGCAGTCAGCAAGGAAGCCGTCCTTGCCAGCTACTTGCCGACCAGCCAAATGCCGATGACCCCTACGGGATTCGAACCCGTGTTACCGCCGTGAAAGGGCGGTGTCTTAACCGCTTGACCAAGGGGCCATTGGAGTAAAATGGTGAGCCATGAAGGACTCGAACCTTCGACCCTCTGATTAAAAGTCAGATGCTCTACCGACTGAGCTAATGGCTCTCAATATGTTGTCTCTTGTGACGACGCTTTTTATAATATCATAGAATCTAAAACTATTGCAACTTATTTTTTAAAAAATATTTTGCAAGCTAGAATGCCGCCTCTATCTGTATACCATTCTCAGCTGAAAGCAAACATATGCCTCTCCTTTTTGCACTGGAGAGGCATATATTTTTAGATATTTTCCTGCTTCAGGCCATCAATAATGTTCTGCTTTTTCACCTTTTGAATCGAGTAAAGCATGGCGGCGCTCACGATGATGAAAATCGCAGCGATGGCGATCAGAACACTTATCCATGGTACGGCGAATGAGTATTGGAATGTATTCTCCAATGACCAATACATGAGCAGCATAACACCGAGTGAGATCGGAAGCCCGTACAGCAGGGCCTTGAGTCCATAAAAGATGCTTTCATAGTTGATCATTTTATTAAAGCCCTTCGGTGTCATCCCGATTGATCTCAGCATGGCGAACTCCCTGCCCCTGAGCGCAATGCTCGTTGAAATGGTGTTAAAGATATTCGCAATTGAAATGGCGGAAATCAGCGTGATGAAGCCGTAGGTGAAAACTGACATGAACGTTACCATCTGTTCATCCCGTTCACGGTTTTGATAGACATTCTGGATCATAAGATTTTCTGACTCGATCTGATCAAGCTGATCCTGCATTTCTTCAGGCTTTGAGCTGTCCAGGAACAAGGAATAAGAAGTCTCTGCACTATTCTGCTTCAGCTGTTCGAACTGCTTCTGAGGCATCAGGAGATGAACTTCATAATTGCCTAGCGGCAGGATGCCCATCGGCGCCTCTACAGCAGCAAAGCCGATTTCAAGGGATTGAAATGGACTGTTCTCCTCTGGGAGATACAGATCCAGCTTATCTCCAGGCTTTCCGTTGATTCCGCCAGTTTCAATCTTTTTCCCCGTCTGTACGTCTTCGTACACAAATTTATTAAGGATGATTACTTTATCCTGGAGCTCATTCACATCGGCTCCGATCTTATTAGCATATGTTTTAAAGCTCTTCTCATCTATTCCATGCAGCACGAGAGAATAAGGATATTTCCCACCCTGGAGCATATCTTCATAATATTCCTGCGCCTTCACTTCATCCGGCAGCTCTGACTCATTGATCCATGTTGAAAAATAGGCCTCCTCCATTAAGGAAGCATCACTCACATAATTTAGATTCATATAAGGTTCAAGGGCTGCCTGATCTTCAGAACTGTATATCTGTACATCATAGTTATAGTTCACCTGTGTCATCGTAATCGACTGCTTCAGGTTTGCAGTAAAATAGGAAACTGCCAGGAAAAGAACAATCGTGATAACCAGCGAGAACACTGTCACTTGATATCTTCTTTTATTCCGTTTCAGATTCTTCAAACCAATTTCTGCTTCAAGGCCGAAGATTTTCCTGACCAATCTGGACGTTTTTACCGCTTTGCCGGTCAGCTTCACATCCTGGCTCTGCCTGATGGCGTCGATGGCAGAGACCTTTGAAGCCTTCCTCGCCGGCATATAGGTGGAGATGAAAATCGTCAGAATCGAGATCAGGCAAGAAAGCAGGATGGACATGGGTGTCACGGTTAAGGTCAGTCCATCGTCTATCCCCAGGGTATCGCCAAAGGTCCGATTCATTACCAGAAAGGTTGCAAAGATGCCGCCGATTCCTGCCAGCAGTCCAAGCGGGATGGATATCACCCCGATTACCGCCCCTTCAAAGAAGACAGAATTCCGTTTTTGTGTTTTGGTCGCACCGACACTGGATAACATTCCGAGATGGCGGGCCCTCTCGGAGACGCTGATGGCAAATGAATTATAGATCAGGGATACCGAACCGATGATAATAATTAATATGATAATGGCTGCAAGAGAATAAAGCGTGATAGCCAGATTATCACTATCGGTCACCCCATAATAACGAAGCAGTTCGCTATTGAAGCTGACTTTAGTAATTCCATTTTTTTCGGCCAGCTCTTTGGCATGCTCGTAGAGCGACCGGTTCACCTTTTTCACCGTTACACCGATATCAGCTGCTCCGCCCTTAAAGGGATCCTGCTCCATATAGCTAACGATTGTGTAGCCGGGTGCGGAGTATGGCTCCCATTCCGGACGCTCCATCGTACCGACAATTGTAAAGATGCCTTCCTCTTTTTTGCTTAATGTTTCAATTACTTCTGTTTCATCGTACTGCAGATAATCCCCCTGGCCAAAAGAGCGGTCATCATTTGGGATATGCCGGTCCCCAATTTCAAGAGTGATTTCATCGCCTATTTGGTAATTCTGCTTTTCCACGATTTCTTTTGGAAAAAGGACTTCGTTCTCCTTTTTTGGAAGGCGCCCTTCACTCAATTCAACAGGGAAGTGCTCCATTCCCTCTGAATCGAATTCCTTGATAAAAAGATAAGGCCTATTTTTATTGGAGGGATTTTCAAGCGATGAATATCCCCTGTCCCTTGTGAAAAACAGCTTTTCCGTCTGCTCGTCCTTTCGTATCGCTTCCATCTGGCTTTCTGACACATCACGGTAGATGACATGCCAATCCCCGGAATTCTGGATAGCTTCCTGCTTCATCATCCCGAGGAAGGAGACAAACAGGGTGGAAACCGCCGAAACCATGGCGACTGAGATGATGACGCCGATAATCGTGACAAGTGTCCTTCTCCTGTTCTTTTTCAAATGCCGCAATGTCAGCTTGTTTATGATATTCATGGCCGGATGACCTCATTTTTCGCAACCTTACCGTCTTCAATGGAAATGACCCGGTCAGCCTGCATCGCGATCCGCTCATCATGGGTGATAACAATCAGTGTCTGCTTATAAGTTTTATTGAACATTTTTAAAAGCTCCATGATTTCACCGCTGTTTCGGCTGTCCAGGTTCCCGGTCGGCTCGTCAGCAAGCATGATGGCCGGACGGCTGATAAGGGCACGGCCGATGGACACGCGCTGCTGCTGCCCGCCGGACAGCTGGTTTGGAAGATGGGACAGGCGATTCTGCAGTCCAAGGATCCCGACAATTTCTTCAAGCTGCCCCCGGTCGACCTTCTGGCCGTCAAGCAGCATTGGGAGCGTGATATTTTCCTCAACACTCAAGATCGGGATCAGATTGTAAAATTGGTAAATCAGTCCGATCTGCCTTCTCCTGAAGATGGCGAGCTGTGTTTCATTCAGTTTGTAAATATCAGTGTTATCGACCAGCACACGGCCTCCTGTAGGGCGGTCCACCCCGCCGAGCATATGAAGGAGGGTCGATTTCCCGGATCCCGATGGGCCGATGATCGCGACAAATTCTCCTTTATTGACACTAAAAGATACGTCATCCAAAGCCTTTACAGCAGTATCTCCGCTTCCGTACACTTTAGACAGATTCTCAATTTTCAAGATTTCCATGCTAGAGCCTCCAATGATTTGATAGGTTCAGTATATCTGGCGAAAATGACTCTAGCGTGACTCTAAAGTGACAGTTTAGTCATCTGCTAAATGACCTGGTGGTAAAACTTCAGCGTAAATCTTGTTCCGACACCCTTTTTACTGGCCACTTCAATATCTCCGCCCTGCCTTTTCATGATCCCGTATGCCATGGCCAGCCCAATGCCAACGCTGTCTTCCGAGGCATTCTTGCCCCGGTAAAAGCGCTTGAAAATGTAGGGAAGATCTTCTTTTAGGATGCCCTTGCCATTATCCTCGATAATAATTTCGGTGAGGAGCGGATTTTGGCTGCAGCTGATGCTGATGCTGATACGCCCTTTTTCACTGGAATGTTCGATGCTGTTTTTAATGATATTGATCAATGCTTCCTTCGTCCAATTATGATCGCCGGTGAAGAAAACGCCCTCTGCCCCTCTGACCTGAAGCTCCTGTTCTTTGAGCTCGATGGGAATCAGAAGCGGCTCAACAGCCTCCTTGATCAGCTGCGGGACATTCACTCTTTCTGTTTTAAAAAGGGCAGTGCCAGCGTCAATTTTTGAAAGCTTCAAAAGGGAGGAAACCAGCCATTCGATTCTTTCCAGCTGCACCTGAATGCGGCGGGTAAACTCTTTTCGCTTATCATCCGCAAGCGACATATCACTCAGCAGGTCTGACATGACCATCATCGAGGTAAGCGGGGTCTTCAATTGATGTGATATATCTGAAATCGCATCTGTCAGCTTCGTTTTATCTTCCTGCAGGAGGGCGCCCTGCTCTGAGAGCCTGATGGTCACCTTATAGATCTCCGATTTCAGAATGCTGAGTTCGCCCTCATGATTATCCCGGACATCGAGCATATAATCTCCACTGCTGATCCTCCTTAGATAGCGTGAAAGCTTTTCAATCTCACGGTAGCGCCAGGAAGTGAAAATTAAAAAGGCAGCTAAAAGGAGGATAGAGGCCGTCCCTGCTGCCAGGGCTGCCTGCCAGGATAAAAGGGAGGATAGCAGCACACATAGAACTGCAAGGCCGATGCTTGTGAACAAAAAGGTCCTGAATTCTTTGTTCCGCAGCATCTCAGTCGCCTGCCTTATAGCCGAGACCGCGGACGGTCTTGATGATGGAAGGCTTTTGCGGATCGTCCTCGAGCTTTTCCCTTAGCCGCTTTATGTAGACGGTCAGTGTATTATCGTTCACAAAATCGCCGGCAACGTCCCAGATTTTATCGAGCAGCTGGCTCCTCGTCAGCACCTGCCCTTTATGGTTCGCAAAGATCAGGAGGAGGCGGTACTCCAGGGCCGTCAGCTGGATCTCTTCTCCATGCTTATAGACCTTCCCTTCGCCGGTATGAACCGTGATTGCCTGGAAGGTGACAGTCTGCCTGTCCTGCTTATCATAGCGGCGCAGCACCGACCTGATGCGCGACAGCAGCTCGCGGACCCGGAATGGCTTCGTGATATAATCATCAGCCCCCATATCCAGTCCCATCACGACATTCACTTCTTCATCCATTGCCGTGAGAAAAATGACAGGCAGATCGCTCTGCTTTTTCACAAGTGAGCACAAATCATACCCGCTTCCATCCGGCAGCCCCAGATCAAACAGGCAAAGATCAATCTCATCCAGCTTCGTCCTGATCAATTCCCGCGCCCCCGCAGCATCATGGCATACGAATGTACCATATTTCTCATTCTGCAAAGAATACTCCAGCCCCGCCGCTATCGTCCGATCATCCTCCACAACCAGAATGTTCATACTATCCCCCCTGACAAAATCTTCTTATGTATGCTAATCATAGGGGAAAATAGATTGGTTCGTCAAAATGTGGGTAGAGTGATAGCGTCCATATGTGGTCTGTTCATTTCCGTTCCAGGCACTTCGCTTTCCCCGGGGCGACGCTGAGCCTCCTCATCGCTCCGCGTCTGCGGGGTCTCAGCATTGCCGCTGCAGTCCCGCAGGAGTCTACGTGCCTTCCACTCCAATAAACAGAGGCTCCTGAAACTTTAAATTACTCTTAACAAAAAAGGCTGAATGTCCCCATCCTAGCCTTTCCATGAAAAAAAGCCCCCATAACGAGGGCTTCAACTATTAATTCTGGCGCCAAGGGCTCATGACAACATTTGTCTGTGAGCGGTCCGGACCGACAGAGAAGATGGACAATGGAATGCCTGTCAGCTGGGCAACTCTTTCGAGGTAGTGGCGGGCATTGGCCGGAAGCTCATCCAGCGACTTGCAGCCAGTGATGTCCTCAGTCCAGCCTGGGAGCTCTTCATACACAGGCTCACATTCAGCAAGCACCTTCAGGCTCGCCGGGAATTCTTCGATCACTTCGCCTTTATAGCGGTAAGCAACACAGATTTTCAGCGTTTCGATGCCTGTCAGAACATCAATAGAGTTCAGGGACAGATCAGTGATGCCGCTGACCCTGCGGGCGTGGCGGACAACAACACTGTCAAACCAGCCGACACGCCGTGCACGGCCCGTAGTTGTACCATACTCGCGGCCAACCTCGCGGATCCTATTGCCGATCTCATTATCAAGCTCAGTCGGGAACGGTCCGTCACCGACACGTGTTGTGTAGGCTTTGGATACGCCGACAACATGCTTGATTTTCGTGGGGCCGACTCCTGAACCGATCGTTACGCCGCCCGCAACCGGGTTGGAAGAAGTAACAAACGGGTATGTCCCCTGGTCGATATCGAGCATAACGCCCTGTGCTCCTTCAAACAGAACACGGCGGCCTTCATCAAGGGCATCGTTCAGCACAACAGACGTGTCGCACACATACTGCTTGATCTGCTGGCCATACTCATAATACTCTTCAAGAATATCCTCAAGCTTGAAGCCTTCTGTTTCATAGAAGCGCTCCAGCAGGCGGTTCTTTTCTTCAAGATTGCGCTGCAGCTTCTCTTCAAACACTTCACGGTCAAGAAGGTCGGCGATGCGGATGCCGTTCCGGGCAGCTTTATCCATGTACGCAGGCCCGATGCCCTTCTTTGTGGTGCCGATCTTGTTGGCGCCTTTTCTTTCCTCTTCCACTTCATCCAGCTTCAGGTGGTAAGGGAGAATCACATGCGCGCGGTTTGAGATGCGCAGATTGTCGGTTGTGATATTTCTTTCATGCAGATACGCAAGCTCCTTGAGCAGGGCTTTCGGATCTACAACCATGCCGTTTCCAATGACACAGTTTTTCTCTTTATAAAAAATTCCGGATGGAATCAAATGAAGCTTGTATGTCTCCCCGCCAAACTTGATGGTATGGCCGGCATTATTTCCTCCCTGGTAGCGGGCAATCACTTCAGCATTTTCTGAAAGGAAGTCTGTAATCTTTCCTTTTCCTTCATCTCCCCATTGAGTTCCAACTACAACGACTGATGACATTTATAAAGCACCTCCAAAGAGTGTAAATATGTATCCGTTCTTCAAACAACTCTAATTTTACCAAGGGAAAGCGATAAAAGTCAATGAAACACGAACATTTTTAAAGAAATCATAAAAATACGTTCGTGAATTTTTTTGTAGGCTATCCTTTAGTTTTTGCATATGAGAAAGGTCCTATTCTTTTTTCCACAGAAAAAAGCCGCAGTACAGAACTGCGGCTTTACGCACCAGGCGGCATGCCTGAGTCATCGAACCTCTTCTCGAGATTGACGAATTTATTATATTCCTTCACGAACGCCAGCTGGACAGTACCGACCGGGCCGTTACGCTGCTTGGCAATAATGATTTCAATGATGTTCTTGTCTTCTGATTCTTTATCATAATAATCGTCACGGTACAGGAATGCCACAATATCGGCATCCTGCTCGATGCTTCCCGATTCACGGATGTCGGACATCATCGGGCGCTTATCCTGGCGCTGCTCCACTCCACGGGAGAGCTGGGACAGGGCGATGACAGGAACCTGGAGCTCACGGGCGAGCGCCTTCAGGGAACGGGAAATTTCCGATACTTCCTGCTGTCGGTTCTCGCCGGAGCGGCCGCTTCCTAAGATCAGCTGCAGATAGTCGATCAGGATCATGCCAAGGCCGTGCTCCTGCTTCAGGCGGCGGCACTTGGAACGGATTTCGGTGATCCTTACACCCGGCGTGTCATCGATGAAGATTCCTGCGTTTGAGAGGCTTCCCATCGCCATCGTCAGCTTGCCCCAGTCATCATCTGTCAGTGAGCCGGTCCTGAGCCTTTGGGCGTCAATATTGCCTTCAGCGCAGAGCATACGCATAACAAGCTGCTCTGCACCCATCTCAAGACTGAAAATCGCGATGTTTTCATTAGTTTTGGTGGCAACATTCTGCGCGATATTCAGGGCAAAGGCTGTTTTACCAACCGATGGACGGGCGCCCACAATGATCAGGTCATTCCGCTGGAAACCGGCAGTCATTTTATCCAATTCGGCGAATCCCGTCGGAATCCCCGTGATATCACCTTTGCGGTTGTGCATGACTTCAATATTATCGTAGGTGCGCACAAGCACATCTTTAATATTATGAAAGGCGCCGGCATTTTTGCGCTGGGCCACCTCAAGAATGTTCTTTTCCGCCTCGCCGAGCAGAACTTCAACCTCGTCCTCACGGGAGTAGCCGTCCTGGGCGATGCCTGTCGCCGTCCGGATCAATCTTCTGAGAAGCGATTTCTCCTCGACGATCCGCGCATAATATTCAATATTGGCCGCTGTCGGCACAGAGCCTGCCAATTCACTCAGGTAGCTGACGCCTCCTGTATCCTCCAGCAGCTTGGCAGCTGCCAGCTCCTCGGTTACAGTGACAAGGTCAACAGCCTTTCCTTCGTCATTCAGCTTAAGCATCATGTTGTAAATTTTCTGGTGGGCTGCCCGGTAGAAATCTTCCGGGATCAGCATCTCAGATGCCAGCGTCAAAGATGCCGGCTCCAGGAAAATGGCACCGAGCACAGCCTGCTCCGCTTCTATATTCTGCGGGGGCAGCCTGTCTGCAAACAGATCACTCATCTATTCCAACTCCCTCTTAATGCCTATCTATCTTTATATCTATTAAAAATCTATGCAAAAATCCATTGAATTCACAAAAAAAGGCCGATTAAGCAGGAAAAATGTGATCAGCTTGGCACCGACCACATTTCTCTCAACTCTTATATTTTAACATGTTTATCTGTAAATGGAACTTCCAAAATTAGTTTACTTCTTTTACATGGACATTCAATGTAGCAGTTACTTCAGTATGAAGCTTTACAGGAACCTTTGTATAGCCGAGCGTGCGGATCGCATCGCTGAGCTCGATTTTGCGCTTGTCAATCTTGATGCCGTTCTTTTTATTAAGCTCTTCAGCAATCTGCTTGCTTGTGATGGAGCCGAACAATCTTCCGCCTTCACCTGATTTTGCTGAAAATTCTACTGTAATCTTTTCAAGTTTTTCTTTAAGCTCTTTCGCTTCTTCCAGTTCATTGGCAGCAACCTTTTCTTCTTTCTTTTTCTGTGCGCTCAGTGTGCTGATATTCGCCTGATTCGCTTCAATGGCAAGCCCCTGCTTCAGCAGGAAGTTGTGGGCATAGCCGTCAGCCACGTTTTTGACTTCACCTTTTTTTCCTTTTCCTTTAACATCTTTTAAGAAAATGACTTTCATTCTTTCCGTCTCCCTTCAAAGTAATCATCTATAGCCTGATGAAGGCGCTCTTCCGCCTCATCGACTGTTATGTCTGTCAGCTGTGTTGCTGCATTCGTGAGATGCCCTCCGCCCTCAAGGCTTTCCATGATGATCTGGACATTCACATCGCCGAGCGAGCGGGCGCTGATGCCAACAAGATTATCTGCCCGTTTGGAGATAACAAAAGAAGCATCGATCCCATCCATTGTCAGGAGGGTGTCGGCAGTCTGGGCAATCAGCACCTGATCGAATGTCTGGTCAGGGTTCCCCTTTGCAATCGCCAGCCCTTCCCGGTATAGGGATACTGTCTCAATCAGCTTGGCCCGCTTCACATAGGTGTCGACATCCTCCTTGAGGAACTTCTGGACAAGGACGGTATCCGCTCCCTGGCCGCGCAGATAGGAGGCGGCATCAAAGGTTCGGGCACCGGTCCTGAGCGTAAAGCTTTTCGTATCGACAATGATCCCGGCAAGAAGGGCGGTGGCTTCGAGCATTTCGATCCGGCCTTTCTTTGGCTGGTATTCAAGCAGCTCGGTGACAAGTTCCGCTGTCGAGGATGCATACGGCTCCATATAGACAAGCAGCGGGTTCTTGATGAATTCCTCACCGCGCCTGTGGTGGTCAATGACCACCACATGATCAATCTTGCTGAGCAGCCGCTCCTCGATGACAAGGGACGGCTTATGGGTATCCACCACAACAAGCAAGGTATCATCCGTCGCAATCTCAAGCGCCTCCTCAGGGCTGATAAAGCGCGAGAAGAGGGACTCATTCTTGCGGATTTCCTTCATCATCCGCTGGACGCCTGTATCGATATCCTGAAAGTTCATGACCACATACCCTTCACACTGGTTCATCTCAGCTACCTTCAGGATGCCGATCGAAGCGCCTACAGCGTCCATATCCGGGCTTTTATGGCCCATGATGATAACTTTATCGCTTTCAGTGATCAATTCCTTCAATGCGTGGGAAATCACCCTTGCACGGACCCTCGTCCTTTTTTCAACAGGATTGGTCTTGCCGCCGAAGAATTTGACTTTCCCATTCGGCTGCTTGATGGCCACCTGGTCGCCCCCCCTGCCGAGGGCAAGGTCAAGGCTTGACTGTGCCAGCGAACCGAGCTCTGGCAGTGAAGAGACACCGGAGCCGACGCCAATGCTTAAGGTGAGCGGGACATTTTGGGTCGAGCTTGTTTCCCGGACGTCGTCGAGGATCGTGAACTTTCCTCTTTCAAGCAGCTGGAGGATGTTTTCATTGAACACCGCGATGAAGCGCTCAGACGAAATCCTTTTCAGGAAGACGCCATTGTCCGTCGCCCACTTATTCAGGAGGGAGGTGACAAGATTGTTGAGGCTGCTTCTCGTCTGGTCGTCCATCCCCTGTGTCAGCTCATCATAGTTATCTAAGAAGATGATGGCCAGTACGGTCCTTTCATCTTCATACAGCTTTTCAATTTCCGTCTGCTCGGTCACGTCAAAGAAATACAGGAGCCGTTCATCCGGCTTATGTATGACCCTGAATTTCCGTTCGTGGAGGGTGATGATCTCAGACTCCACCTCTTGCTTGATCAAAGGGACGAGTGTTTCTGCTGCATCATAAAGCGATCTTCCGACCAGTGTATCTTCATCAAAGCAGGAAGCAAGGAATGGATTGGTCCATTCGATATACAGCTCTTCATTGAAGAGCATGATCCCGATCGGCATTTCCATCAGGGCTTCTTCGCCTACTTTTTTGACACGGTATGAGAGTGTTGATATATACTCTTCTGTTTCCCGGCGCTGGCGGTAGTCTATCATAAAAATGAAATAGAATGGCAGCACAATCAGCAGCACACCTGCCAGGCCAAGGATCCAGTTGTAATATGCCAATATCCCAAGGACCACCACTGTTATTCCCATCAGCCAATAAAGCGGATAGCGGATGGATCGCTTTTCTAAATACGATGGCATGTTTTCAGCTCCTACAGTAGTGTCAGACTTTTTCTTTTAACCATTTTTTCAAATTGAATCCTAAGTCAATTATACCTAATATCCTGATAATATAAAGGAGAAAAGGCAGGATGAAGCTCAGGACGGCGGCTATGACCGGCACGGCCCTTGGATAGCCTTTCATGTGGCAGAAATAAAAGACGAGCGAGAGCCCCTGCACAATCATAAGCAGCTGCAGGATAAAACTCAGATTTATAAACGCATCAAAAAGGACTGTCCCTTCCTCCGGCTTCAGAAGGAGGGCCGCAATGATGGTGATCAGATAATACCAGAGTACACTCTTCGGGAGGGACAGATTCCGGAACTGGCCCCATTTTTCCATATTCACGCCAAACCGCTTCACGATTGGAAGGGATACTGCCTGGAGGATCAGGACATTGATAAATGATGCCATAATCAGCAAGCTCGGAATGAGTGTCTCGGTCAATTCAATGCCGCTGTAAAGCTGATCCTTCATCTTTTCATCGAGCGGCTGGCCGAGATTTTCCATCAAAGACACAATCTTATCGACAGACTGCTTTAAGATATCAAACGATTCTTTTATCACATTCAGCTCAAAAAACTGGACCGCGATCCCGTATTGGGCAACCAGCAGGATCAGGAAGGCAAGTGAGCTTGCCATATACGTGCTGAACCGCGACTTTTTCTCCCGGATAAAATCCCCAATTACAGTTCCCGTTATACCATAGAGCAGCGCAAGCGGAATCGCCAGTATCGTCCCGACAATCAGCGAAATGAGGATGCCCCCTGTCAAAAAGACCAGCGAGCTTTTGCGATCATTCGTTGCAGCAAATAAGATAAACGGCGCTGCTAAAAACAGATTTGTGACAACCCCCAGGACAGGGACGTAAAGGGTCAGCAGCATCAGGACAGCAAACACTGCCAGCATGACTGCACCCGAAGTCAACTTATGGACATTCTTCACTGCTTCACCTCTCAAATTCTCTTTATACTAAGCTGCATCCAGCAGCAGGTCAAAGACATATTCCTATTACTATTTTATCGGGTATGAAGGCTTGGTTCAACCTTTCGAAATGCGGAGGGTGCTTGCTCAGCCCCGACAAGCATAACACGCGGAAGAATAAAAGGCGTTCTTTGCCTTTAATTCCTAAGTGGCTTATGACTCGAGGGGCTAGGCTTTGAAGCTGGACAA
This sequence comes from Cytobacillus sp. T106, assembly GCF_040492155.1. NCBI lineage: Bacteria > Bacillati > Bacillota > Bacilli > Caryophanales > Bacillaceae > Cytobacillus > Cytobacillus sp. T106. The sequence continues at coordinate 30,295 of NZ_JBEUMK010000021.1, forward strand.
TCGAAATGCGGAGGATCCTTTATAAAGGAACGCAGACTAAAAACGCCACATCCTGCGGCAGCGTCTGCATGACCCGAATCCTGTGGGCATCAAAGATCCAAAACAATCTTCTAATGTATGAAAAAAGAAGGACACCCATAAGGCGCCCTTCTTTTATTATATATTATTCACCTGAAACGTAAGGCAGTAATGCCATGATACGCGCACGCTTGATAGCAACAGTCAATTTACGTTGGTATTTAGCGTTTGTACCAGTTACACGGCGAGGTAAAATTTTACCGCGCTCAGAGATGAATTTTTTCAGAAGATCTACATCTTTGTAGTCGATGTGAGTGATTCCGTTTGCTGTGAAGTAGCAAACTTTACGGCGCTTTGCACGTCCGCCTCTGCGTCCTCCTCCAAATGCCATGTCATTTCCCTCCTTTTGGTTTTAGTATCGTGTACCCGTCCAATCAAGGAGATCAGAATGGCAGATCGTCATCAGAGATGTCGATTTGTCCATCATTTGCGAATGGATCTTCATCCACGCGCGTATATCCTTGATTGCGGTTATTGTTTTGTCGCTGATTCTGATCATTATTTCCATATGGGAAATCCTGTTCTCTTGAAGGACCGCCATAGTTTCCGTCATTACGGCCGCCGCTAGGGGCACCGCCTGAAGCATTTCTCGGCTCCAGGAACTGAACGCTGTCTGCCATTACTTCTGTAACGTAGACGCGCTTGCCGTCCTGTCCCTCATAGCTGCGGGTCTGAAGGCGTCCATCAACGCCGGCAAGGCTTCCTTTTTTGAGGAAGTTTGCTACGTTTTCAGCTGGACGGCGCCAGATCACACAGTTGATGAAGTCAGCTTCCCTTTCTCCCTGCTGATTCGTAAAAGTACGGTTAACAGCAAGTGTGAAGGAAGCAACGGGCACTCCATTTGGCGTGTACCTTAACTCAGGATCTTTCGTTAAACGTCCGACAAGAACAACTCGGTTCATCATCAGAATCAACTCCTTCCTTATTTAAAACTGTTCTATTTCAAGTCTTACTTTTCGTCTTTAACAACCATGTGGCGGATGATATCTTCGCTGATTTTAGCAAGGCGAGTGAACTCGTCCACTGCAGCAGCTTCCGCATTCAGGTGGATCAACTGGTAGTAGCCATCACGGAAATCGTTGATTTCGTAAGCCAGGCGGCGTTTGCCCCAGTCTTTTGATTCAGTCAGTTCCGCACCATTATCAGTCAGGATAGAGTTAAAACGCTCAACTAGAGCCTTTTTAGCCTCATCTTCAATGTTTGGACGGATGACGTACATGATTTCGTACTTTCTCATCTCATTACACCTCCTTTTGGTCTAAGCGGCCCATTCGGGCAAGGAGTAACTATTCATTACTCACAAGTTGAAATTATAGCATATATCCGGAAGGAAAGCAATTATCCCTTCCAAAAAGAAAAAACCTCATTCCGAGGTATATTCATCATATCATATTCAATTGGACAATATCCATTCTTTTATCCCAAATTCCGGAAGCGGTATTCGCCCTCAAATGCAATCTCTTTATATTCTGCCAGCAGCTGGTCCATGATTTTATCCCATGACTGCCGTTCGGCATAGCTCCTCGCTTCCCGGGACATGCTGGCGAGCTTTACGGGATCTCCAAGCAGCTCTTGTATTGCACTCGCAAATTCCCCGCTGCTGCCTGCCGGGCAAATCCGGCCGGTCCTGCCTTCCGAGATGATTTCCGCAGGACCGCCTTTGTCTGCCACAATGGCAGGGGTACCGGAAGAGAGGGCTTCAAGGACCACATTCCCGAATGTTTCTGTAGGAGAGGGGAAGACGAGCAAATCGGCTGCTGCATATAGGCCGGCCAGCTCTTCGCCTGTGACATATCCGGTCATTGTCACATTGCCCCTGCCGGCAGATTCCTTTGCGAATGGCTGGAACTCAGGTCCGTCGCCGACGATCAGCCAGTGCACCCGCTCCCGGATTTCTTCCGGGAGGCTTCCCATTGTCTTCAGCAAGGTGCCAAGATCCTTTTCGGGTGCAAGCCGGCCTGCATATAAGAGGATATGAGGCTCCCTGATTCCAAATTTCTTCCTGGCTGCGTCCTTATCTCGATCAGGATGAAACAGCCGGCTGTCAACTCCGCGTGTCCAAAGCGATACAGACTGCAGCCCCTGGGCTTCAAGGATTGTTTTCGTATCTTTTGACGGCACGAATATGCGCTGGAAGGAACGGTGGAACCATTTCATATATTTCCAGAATAGGGGGGAGAGCCATTGGCATTTATAAAGCTTTAAGTATTGATCAAAATGGGTGTGGTAGGAGCCGGTGATCGGGATGCCCAGCTTTTTTGCCGCATGGATTCCATAAAGCCCCATTGTCAGCGGAGTGGCTATATGAACGATATCGGGAGAAAACTTCTGCAGCCTTTCCGTTATTTTGCGGGGATTGGCCACAGCCGTTCTGCATTCAGGGTAGAAAAAGAAAGGAATGCTCAGAAACTCAGCTGCGTTCGGATAGGACATTCCCTCAGCGGGTCCCGGTATAAAAAGCATATACTCTATATCCCGCTTCTCAAGATGGTCTGTGAGCCGCTTCAGCGTGTTAGCCACCCCATTGATCTGGGGATAAAAGGTATCAGAAAAAATCGCCACCTTCACTCTCATTCCTCCTCAATATTAAAATGACTGGGCAATGGCTGCGAATAAGATGCCTGCACTTGCGCCAAGCAGAGATCCTGCTGCAATATCGGTAGGATAATGGACGCCAAGCACAACCCTTGAAAGGGCGACAAGACCGGCAGCTGCCAATAAAGCGGGAGCGAATGGAGGGAAAAGAATGCTGTAGGGAACTGCCAGGGAAAAGGCGGCTGTTGAATGCCCTGACGGAAAAGAATGATCTTTGAAACGAAATCCATGCACACGGACGCCGGGAAGCACCTGAAAGGGGCGGATCCTCTTAACGGCCCGCTTGATCAGGACTGCGGCAAGATGGCTTGCTGCAAGGGAAAGTGACGCAGCTGCTGCCGGCCTGAAAAGGGTAGGGGGGCCCGCCAGCATAAGAACCAGCTGCAGGACAACCGTAAACCGCGCACCGCCCAAATGGGTCAACATTTGAAAAAAACGGATGAAAGCTGCCTCCGATCTGCTGTTGCAATATTGAAACCACAGCTCATCCTGCCTTCGGATCCAGGCTCTTGCACGGCTCATCACACATCCTCCTTTAGCGCTTTCTTCTACTTCATTGTAAAAAGAATGTGTAACAGCCATTTGAATCCCATGTAAATTTATTGTTAATCAGCCTTGAAAGGCGGAGGGCGCTTGCTCAGTCCCGACACTCGAGAGGCTAGCGCCCGGAGCTGTACCATTGAAAGGCGGATGGGGGTGTTCAGCCACGGCATGCTATGAGGCACTCTGACACTCCCCAGCCCCTCACAGAGTTCCTCAAAACTCCTACATGAAGCATTCTGGCACACCTCAGCCCCTCACAGAATGCCTCAAAACTCCTACATGAAGCACTCTGACACTCCCCAGCCCCTCACAGAGTTCCTCAAAACTCCTACATGAAGCATTCTGGCACACCTCAGCCCCTCACAGAATGCCTCAAAACTCCTACATGAAGCATTCTGGCACACCTCAACCCCTCACAGAGTACCTCAAAACCCCTACATGAGGCACTCTGACACTCCTCAGCCCCTCACAGAATGCCTCAAAACTCCTACATGAGGCACTCTGACATCCCTTGCCCCTCACAGAGTGCCTCAAAATTCAACGCCCCCTGCATCTTCCCCAGTCAAACAAAAAAAAGCCCCCAAAAGCGGGAGCCTCTCATCATACTTATTACACATTAAAGCGGAAATGAATGATATCTCCGTCTTTAACAATATACTCTTTTCCTTCAAGACGGACCTTTCCTGCTTCTTTCGCAGCGGCCATGGTCTTAGCTTCCAGCAGGTCATCATAGTGGACAGTTTCTGCCCTGATGAAGCCTCTTTCAAAGTCTGTATGGATGATGCCGGCACACTGAGGCGCCTTCATGCCCTTGCGGAACGTCCATGCACGGACTTCCTGCACTCCTGCCGTGAAATAAGTGGCAAGGTCCAGCAGGTGGTAAGCAGAACGAATCAGCTGGTCAAGACCGGATTCCTCGATGCCAAGCTCTTCAAGGAACATTTGCTTTTCTTCGCCTTCAAGCTCGGCGATTTCAGATTCGATTTTCGCACAGACAACAATCACTTCCGCATTGTCTTTCTCTGCAAAATCCCTGACGCTCTGGACGTATTCGTTTGAAGAAGGATCTGCTACATCATCTTCCCCCACATTTGCTACATACAGGACAGGCTTGATTGTCAGGAGGTGAAGGTTCTTGGCAATTTTATGCTGCTCTTCTGTGAACTCCACAGTGCGGGCAGGCTTGTCTGACTCGAACGCATCCTTGAGCAATTCGAGGACTTCAAGTTCTGCCACAGCTTCCTTATCCTTCTGTTTTGCCATTTTGCCGACGCGGGCAATGCGCTTCTCAACAGATTCCAGGTCAGCAAGGATCAGCTCCAGGTTGATGGTTTCAATATCGGAAATCGGATCGACCTTTCCGGATACGTGTGTGATATTGTCATCAGCAAAGCAGCGGACAACCTGGCAGATTGCATCCACTTCACGGATATGCGAAAGGAATTTATTCCCGAGGCCTTCCCCTTTGCTGGCTCCCTTTACGATTCCGGCGATGTCTGTGAATTCGAATGTTGTCGGTACAGTTTTCTTCGGCTGAACAAGCTCTGTCAGCTTGTTCAGCCGGTGGTCAGGAACCTCAACAATTCCCACATTCGGGTCAATCGTACAAAACGGATAGTTGGCAGACTCCGCACCTGCCTGTGTTATTGCATTAAATAATGTAGATTTACCAACGTTCGGCAAGCCTACAATCCCAGCTGTTAATGCCATGCCAGTCACTCCTCAACTTTTATTTCAGCATCTATTTCAAAAACGGTGAAATCTATTTTTATAAGGCTGTTTCTCGTTTTCATAAAATTGGACAAGCCTCCCACAATTATAGAGATTTGCCGGGCAAAAGACAAGTCCATCCCCTTCCAGAAAAAAGAAGCATGACTATTCTTCATGCTTCACGAGGATTTTCTTCATTTTCCGGCTGAATTCTTTTCGTGGGATCATGACGCTGTGCGAGCAACCCTCGCATTTAATGCGGATATCCATGCCGAGGCGGATGATTTTCCAGCGGTTGGCCCCGCACGGATGGGCTTTTTTCATCTCTACTACATCATTCAGGCCATATTCTTTAGGTTCCATGCTATTTTCCTCCTATGCTTTTCCCGTGCTTTTTTCAGGCTTTTCTTCCTGGCGCGAATACATGACCAGGCGCGGGAAAGGAATTTCGATGCCATGTGCATCGAGGGCCATCTTGATTTCCTTCCTCAACTGACGGGCGATAAAGAAATGCTTCATCGGCATTGTCTCTGCCGTCACCCGGATAACCACATCTGATGCCGCCAGGTTTTGGATGCCCAATATTTCGGGCGTCTTGACCATATCTTCATATTTTTCAGGCAGGGTTTCCAGGAGGTCCTTAAGCACCTGCTCAGCCTTCTGGATATCCCCCTCATACGCAATGCTCACATCCACAAACGCGACGCTGTTATGAAGGGAGAAATTGGTCACCTGGACGATGCTCCCGTTCGGCAGGATGTGAAGCTCACCTGTCCAGCTCTTAATTTTTGTTGTCCGGAGGCCGATTTCCTCTACGGTTCCTTCGAATTGGTCGACCCTGATATAGTCTCCGACCGAAAATTGGTCTTCAAATATGATGAAAAAGCCGGTGATGATATCCTTCACAAGGTTCTGAGCGCCGAAGCCGACCGCAAGCCCCACAATCCCGGCACCTGCAAGGAGGGCACCCACATCAATCGTCAAGGTCGAGAGAATCATCATAATCATGATGAAAGACACCACATACGTCAGGATATTTTCAAGCAGTTTGACCAGTGTAGCCTCCCGGCGGTGGCTGATCCGCAGCGGCGAGTGGCTCCGCACGGCAAAGACCTTTCGGATGGCCGCCCGGCCGATTCTGATGATCAGGCTTGATACAATCAAAATGGCAATGATCTTCAAAAATCCAAGGCCAATGGCACTCCACATATTTTCATCGGACAGCTGATCCTTAATTCCCTGAAGCATTTTTTCTGTAGAAGTCATGGTTTCACCCGCTTACTTTTAGTGAATTATATAAGAAAATCGCCAGCGCCTTAATGAAGGACTCGAAATAAGTATGCCGCGGCGTGCAAAAACGTCTGCAAGATTCCGTCTCAAGCTTGTACCTCAAGGCCATAGGCGCAGCTGCAGCGAGCAGCCGAAATTCAAAATAATACTTTCTTATCTTATAAAATTAAATCCATTTTAACAATTTGCAAGAATTTTTTACAGTCTGACATGTGAGTGCCTTCCCAGAAATTCTTTTCCTATAAACCTTCCCCGCCTGCACAAGTGCCTTTAACCCATTAAAGGATCGTACGGACAGTCAGTAAGCATACCAACATATGATTCTCTGTTTATCTTTTTACTGATGCAGGTATGTATAGATTACAAAATTTTTCCGTATACTGTTACTACCATAATGAGGGAGTGGAACCAATGAACTTAAGAACGAACTTATTTGAAAAAAAGGCCAGCAGTGCCCGCGTTGCCCATGATGAACAGGATGCTGCAAACAAGCTGGCCGCTGAACTCTTAAATTTCATGCCTCCAGGCATCGGTGTACGCCCTGTCGTTTTTGTCTGCATCGGCACTGACCGCTCTACCGGAGATTCATTGGGTCCGCTTGTCGGCACACTTCTGGAAGAAAAGGCTGTGGCTCCCTTTCATGTATACGGAACGCTGGATGATCCGATCCATGCCGTTAATCTGGAGGAAAAACTGAAGGAAATCAAAGAATCGCATGTACGTCCCTATATTATCGGAATTGACGCATGCCTTGGCCGACTGAAAAGCGTAGGCGTTATCCAGGTCGGATCCGGCCCGGTCAAGCCTGGAGCCGGCGTGAATAAAGAGCTGCCTGAGGTAGGCGATATGCATATCACCGGAATTGTGAATGTAAGCGGATTTATGGAATTCTTCGTTCTGCAGAATACGAGGCTGAATCTTGTGCTGAGGATGGCGAAGACGATTGCTGCCGGAATCCACGAAGCGAGCCTGAATGCAAGATTTAAGCATGCATGGCCGCGCATCAGCTGGGATCTGGGAACAGCTGAACAGGCAAAGCTGAATCAGTAGAGAAGGGGATGGACAGACAAATGCCGTCCACCCTCTGTCAAACAAGCTGCTGGTAAAAATAGATCGATGTGACGATAACAGCCGTCACAAGGATGCCGGGCAGGAGATTGGCCACCCTGATCTTCGTCAATCCTGTCAGGTTAAGCCCGATCGCAAAGATCATCACCCCGCCTGCCGCTGTCATTTCTAGAATGAACTGGTCCATCAATGCCTGAGGAACAAACCGGTCGATCTGGGTTGCAAAGAGGGCAATCAGCCCTTCATAAAGGACGACTGGGATAGCTGAAAAGATGACGCCGATTCCAAGAGTAGTGGTCAAAATCAGCGCCGTAAAGCCGTCGATGATCGATTTGGTATACAGAACATCATGGTCGCCTCGGATGCCGCTGTCCAATGCCCCGATGATGGCCATCGCTCCGATTACAAAAATGAGGGTTGCTGTCACAAAGCCTTGCGAAATGCTGCCCTGTCCATTTGACCCAATCTTTCTCTCCAGCCAATTGCCGACTGCATTGAGTTTATCCTCAAGCCCAAGCCACTCGCCGAGCACAGCCCCAAGCACAAGACTCAGGATAACAATCAGGAAATTTTCACTTTTGAAGCCCATCTGCAGTCCAAGGACGATGACTGCCAGTCCAATCGCATACATGACGGTGCCTTTCATGCTTTCCGGGATGCGGTGGAGCAGCTTGCCGAGAAGCGTGCCGATGACAATCAGCAGCCCATTCACTAAAGTGCCTAATAAAAACATTGCATTTCACCTTTATCTGTATAGTAGTTTATGAAAAAAGAAGAAAAAGCCATCCATGATGGCTTACGAACGTTCTTGGTCCAATATTTGTAAAATCCGGTCCAAATCGTCTTTTGAAAAAAATTCGATCTCAATTTTGCCTTTGTTCTGGTTCTTATTCTGCTTGATGCTGACCGGGGTTCCGAACCGCTCCCGCAAGGAGGTTTCCTGAGCTTTTATAAAAACATCCTTCGGCTGCTTCACTTTTTTTGTTTCACGTGGAACAAGCTCATTCAGATGATGGATCAGCTGTTCAAGCTGGCGGACATTGAGCCCTTCCTTTATCGCGCGGTCAGCTGTTGCCTGAACCTTTTCCTTCTGCCTGAGGCCCAGAAGTGCACGGCCATGGCCCATTGTGATCTTGCCGCTTGAAATCAGTTCCTGTATTTTCGGAGGGAGGGACAAGAGCCTGATATGATTGGCAATATGCGGCCTGCTTTTCCCCAATCTTTTCGCAAGCTCTTCCTGTGTCATCTTCAGCTTCTCGATCAGCTGCTGATAGGCAGCCGCTTCTTCCATCGGAGTGAGATCCTCGCGCTGCAGGTTCTCAAGGATGGCCAGCTCCATCATCTGCTTTTCGGTCAATTCCCTGATGACCGATGGCACTTTTTCCAGGCCGGCTTCCCTGGCAGCCCGGCAGCGGCGTTCACCTGCAACGATTTCAAAGCCTTTGATGCTTTTTCTCAGGATGACCGGCTGAAGGATGCCATGCTCCCGGATCGACTGCTTCAGCTCTTCAATTGCTGCTTCGTCAAATATTTTTCTGGGCTGATAAGGATTCGGACGGATTTCCGAGAGCCTGATCTCCTGGATCGTTTCCTCTGAATCTGCCTCGGCGTTCGAGAAGAAAGCATTCAGCCCTTTTCCCAGACCTTTAGCCATTCGAAATCACTTCCTTTGCCAAATCTAGATACACTTCAGCTCCCCGGGATTTCGCATCATAGATGATGATCGGTTCCCCGTGGCTCGGCGCTTCACTTAATCGGACATTGCGCGGAATGATCGTTTTATAGACTTTATCCTGGAAGTATTTCTTTACCTCTTCAATCACCTGTATACCCAGATTGGTCCTGGCATCAAGCATTGTCAGAAGCACACCCTCGATTTTCAGGTCATGGTTCAGATGCTTCTGGACAAGGCGGACCGTATTTAAAAGCTGGCTGAGCCCTTCGAGTGCATAATACTCACATTGGACCGGTATCAGGACGGCATCGGAAGCCGTCAGGGAGTTGATGGTCAGAAGACCGAGGGAAGGCGGGCAGTCGATGATGATATAATCGAAATCCTTTTTCACTTCTTCAAGGGCCCTTTTGAGTCTCACTTCCCGGGAAATAGTCGGAACCAGTTCAATTTCCGCCCCTGCGAGCTGAATGGTCGCAGGAATAGCATATAAATTCTCGACAGCCGTCGGCTTGATCACTTTCAGCGCTTCAACATCATCGACGAGAACATCGTAAATGCACTGGTCCACATCAGCTTTTTCTATACCGATCCCGCTTGTCGCATTGCCCTGCGGATCAATATCGACCAGCAGCACTTTCTTGCCTATGTATGCCAAGCAGGCTCCCAAATTCACAGAGGTCGTCGTCTTTCCGACTCCTCCTTTTTGATTCGCAATCGCAATAATTTTCCCCACGGTGCCACCTACCTTATTCCTCTAAACAATGATATCTATTCTATTCATAATCTATTCAATCAGAAAAAAGCTTACTAGAGTCACGACTTCTATTTTATCATGAATGGAATATGATGTTAGGTTTTTTCTTAAAATTCCCACAGATTGAAGAGAAATGAATATTTTACCTGCTGCAGGCTCAGACTTTCAGCCTGCCCCGGAAGCCTCTCGCAGCATAGTACGAATCAGCGCCATTGTGATAGACGAACACCTGATTATAACGGCGGTCACAGAAAAGGGCGCCGCCAAGCTCCCTGACTTCAGCAGGAGTCTGCACCCAGGAGGATGTTTTCAGGTCAAAGCTTCCGAGCTTCTGAAGCTCCCGGTACTGATCTTCCGTCAAAAGCTCGATGCCTATCTCGGCAGCCAGGTCCATTGCACTGTTTTCAGGCTTATGTTTCTTCCTGGACTCAAGCGCTTCACGGTCGTAACAGACGCTGCGGCGGCCTTTCGGGCTTTCCGCTGAACAATCACAGAATATGTATTCACCACTTTTTTCATCATAAGCAACAACATCCGGCTCCCCGCCGGTCACTTCCATTTCATTGAGCGTCCAGAGCTTATCAGTATGTTCAGCCAGTTTCGCCTCCACTTGAGCCCAATCAAGATTCTGATGGCGCTCCATATTTTTCTCAAAACGGTCCTTCAATGTGCCCAGCAATTCTTCCCTTTGTTCTGAAGACAGGTCCTTGTTCATGCTTTTTTCCTCCTTAACATTGTGTTGTGATAATAATGAAAAACGCACTGCGGATTCCGGTGTGAAATACAGTGCGTTTTGTCTACTTATTTAGTGTGTCTCACAATCTATCATTTCTTTTTAGGAATCTTGATCGTGAACTGGTAGAATTCCTCAAATTCTTCTTCTTCGGAATCAAGATTGATGCCGCTGTCTGAAACCATATTGAGGGACTGGCGGATGGTATTGACCGCTATCCGCATGTCCTTGCTGAAAGCCTTCCGTTTCGGCTTCGGCTTGTTTTCGCTCTGCTCGAGCAGCTTGACGACTCGTTCTTCCGTCTGTTTGACATTGAGGCTTTTCTCAATGATTTCTTCCAGAAGCTTGACCTGCTTTTCCGGATTCTTCAGCGGAATGAGGGAGCGGGCATGGCGCTCTGTGATCTGCTTGCCCAATAACGCTTCCTGGACCTGTTCCGGAAGCTTGAGGAGCCTGAGCTTATTCGCTACAGTGGACTGTCCTTTGCCAAGCCGCTGCGCCAGGGCCTCCTGGGTCAGATTATGGAGCTCAAGCAGCTTTCCATAAGCAACCGCTTCCTCTATCGGTGAAAGCTCCTCACGCTGGAGATTTTCAATCAGGGCGACAGAAGCAGTCTCAGTGTCGCTGAGATTCTTGACAATCGCAGGCACCTCATCCCAGCCCAGTTTATTCATTGCCCGCCATCTGCGTTCGCCGGCAATGATCTCGAATTTGCCGTCATCGAATTCCCTGACAACAATCGGCTGGATGATCCCGTGCGTATGGATCGTACGGGACAATTCCTCGATTTTCTCGTCATCAAATACCGTTCTCGGCTGAAAACGGTTCGGCACAATCTGTCCGATCGGAATTTTCCTGACTTCTTCCCTGTTAGTCGGTTCTTCTTCTATATTTAACTGTTCATCAGCTTTTTCGATTTCTTGTTCTTCCTTTTCGCCTAGGCCAAAAAAGCGTGAGAAAGAATGCTTCATCACCCTGCACCACCTTTACGAAACTCCCTATTACATATTCTCCTAAAAAACGGGAACTCCTGCACCTCAGATAAACAATCTTCCGACAGGAGACGCGTTTTTATCGATGAGAATATGGATATATAACAACAGCTGCTATTAAAAATTATGCCATAAATCCGGGACAAAAGTAACTAATTACAATTGGGCTCTTATTAGGGGTGCCCGGTTTTCTTGGGAATTTCTTTGGTGCCGGCTTCTCTTTCCGGATCACAAAGATATTCCGCTCGCTTTCTTCTTCCGGTAAAAGGAAGGAGTGGGAATTCTCCAATTTGCCGCCAAGCATCGTAATCGCTTTCTTGCCTGCAGCCAGTTCATCCTGGGCGCTGGCCCCTTTCATGGCCACAAAATGGCCGCCAACCTTGGCAAGGGGAAGGCAAAGCTCAGTCAGCACCGACATTCTGGCAACAGCCCTGGCTGTCACAACATCAAATGCTTCCCTGTATTCCTTGTTCTGTCCGAAGGTTTCCGCCCGGTCATGGACGAAACGGACGTTTTCAAGGCCAAGCTTTCCTGCAAGATGCTCCAGGAAATTGATCCGTTTATTCAATGAATCAACGATCGTCACGCTGATTTCCGGGAATGCAATTTTGATCGGAAGGCTCGGGAAACCCGCTCCTGCACCTACATCGCAAATATGTAAGGGCTTGGAGAAATCAAAATAAAAGGCAGCGGAAACAGAGTCATAGAAGTGCTTCAGATAGACTTCAGGCTTGTCTGTTATAGCTGTCAGGTTCATTTTTTCATTCCACTCAACCAATGTTTCATAATAAATATTGTATTGATCAATCTGCCTTGGAGAAAGGGAAATCCCTTTCTCCTCCAGCATCTTGATGAATTGTTCAGTATTCATTGCCCATTCCTTTCCTGCAGCTGTAATTAGTTGTTGGAAACCCTGGCGACCCTTCCTTGCTCAAGATATACAAGCAGGATGGAGATATCGGCAGGATTGACGCCGGATATCCGGGAAGCCTGCGCAATGGACAGCGGACGTACTTCCTTCAGCTTTTGGCGGGCCTCTGAAGCAAGTCCGTTGATCGCATCATAATCGATATTTTCCGGCACCTTTTTGTTTTCCATCTTCTTCAGGCGCTCGACCTGCTGCAGGGATTTTTCGATATAACCTTCATACTTCAGCTGGATTTCGACCTGTTCTGTCACATCAAAGTCCAAATCTGCGTCGGCAGGCGCCGCAAGCTTGATATGCTCATACGACATTTCCGGGCGCTTAAGCAGGTCTGAAGCACGGATTCCGTCCTTCAGCTCGCTTCCGCCCTGGTTTTTGATCATTTCCTGTACTTCGGCAGAAGGCTTGATGATGATGGAACGCAGCCTTTCTTTTTCCGCTTCGATCGCCTGTTTTTTCTCTGTGAAGCGTCCGTATCTTTCATCGCTGATCAGGCCGATCTTATGGCCTGCATCCGTCAGGCGCAGATCGGCATTATCGTGGCGGAGAAGCAGCCTGTATTCCGCACGGGAAGTCAGGAGGCGGTAAGGCTCATTCGTCCCTTTTGTGACAAGATCATCGATCAGCACACCGATATAGGCATCAGAGCGGCTGAGGATAAGCTCTTCCTTGCCAAGCGCGTTCAGGCCGGCATTGATTCCTGCCATAAGCCCCTGTCCCGCTGCTTCCTCATATCCGGAGGTTCCATTAATCTGCCCGGCGGTATAAAGATTCTTGACCTTCTTCGTTTCCAATGTCGGCCAAAGCTGGGTCGGAACAATGCTGTCATACTCAATCGCATAGCCGGCACGCATCATCTGGACATTTTCAAGGCCTGGAATTGTGCGGAGGATCTTCTGCTGCACATCCTCCGGCAGGCTTGTGGAAAGCCCCTGCACATAAACTTCCTGCGTATTCCGGCCTTCAGGCTCTAGGAAGATCTGATGGCGCGGCTTGTCATTGAAGCGGACCACCTTATCTTCGATGGAAGGGCAATAGCGAGGCCCGGTTCCTTTGATCATGCCTGAATACATCGGCGAACGGTGCAGATTATCGTCGATCAGACTATGCGTTGTTTCATTTGTATAGGTAAGCCAGCATGGCAGCTGGTCTGTGATATATTTAGTCGTTTCATATGAGAACGCCCGCGGCACATCATCGCCGGGCTGGATCTCTGTCTTGCTGTAATCAATCGTATGGCTGTTCACGCGCGGAGGCGTCCCGGTCTTGAACCGGACCATATCGAAGCCAAGCTCCTGCAGATGCTCCGAAAGCTTAATGGACGGCTGCTGATTATTCGGGCCGCTGGAATATTTCAATTCGCCGAGAATGATTTCCCCGCGCAGGAAGGTCCCGGTGGTAATGACGACCGTCTTCGCGCTGTATGCCGCGCCGGTCATCGTTACAACACCTTTGCAGACGCCGTCTTCCACGATCAGTTTTTCAACCATGCCCTGCAACAGTGTGATATTCGGTTCGTTTTCGATCGTTTTCTTCATTTCATGCTGATAAGTGAATTTATCGGCCTGCGCCCTGAGCGCACGTACAGCCGGCCCTTTTCCTGTATTCAGCATCCTCATCTGGATATGGGTTTTATCGATATTTTTGCCCATTTCACCGCCGAGGGCATCTATTTCCCTGACGACGATCCCTTTTGCCGGACCTCCGACTGAAGGGTTGCACGGCATAAAAGCAACCATATCAAGATTGATGGTCACCATAAGTGTCTTGGCGCCGAGCCGCCCCGCAGCCAGGCCGGCCTCGACTCCTGCATGTCCTGCACCGATAACAATGACATCATAATTGCCTGCATCATACTGCATGTTTCCTGCTGCCTCCTTCTTTCCAGGCTGTTTTCCCGCCTGCCGGATTATTTCCCAAGGCAAAACTGGGAGAAAAGCTGATCGATCAAGCTGTCATGGACACTTTCTCCGATAATCTCGCCCAAAAGCTCCCAAGTTCTAGTCAAATCTATCTGAATAATATCAATCGGCGTTCCAAAATCTACTCCGTTCAGTGCTTCCTCAATGCTGTTCAGGGCCTGGTTGAGCAAAGCGATATGGCGGGTATTGGACACATAAGTCATATCGCCCGCTTCAATGCTGCCGGCGAAGAACAACGAAGAAATGCTTTCCTCCAGTTCATCGACGCCCTGGTCCTCAAGGAGGGAGGTCGTCACAAGCCTATGCCCGGCCGCAAGCTCGCGCACACGCTCCATATCGATTTGCTGCGGAAGATCGGTTTTATTGACGATGACGATAACATCCATGTCCTCTACCACTTTGAAGAGATTTTCATCTTCCTGCGACAGCTCATCTGAATAGTTGACGACCAGCAGAATCAGATCGGCCTCCTTCAGCACCTGTCGCGATCTTTCCACACCGATCCGCTCGACAATATCCTCTGTCTCCCGGATGCCGGCAGTATCAAGGAGCCTCAAAGGAACTCCCCTGACGTTTACATACTCTTCTATTACATCACGGGTTGTACCCGGTATATCCGTTACAATCGCCTTGTTTTCATGCACAAGGCTGTTGAGCAGGGACGATTTCCCGACATTCGGCCTCCCGACAATCACTGTCGACAGTCCTTCACGGAGAATTTTCCCCTGCTCTGAAGTCTTCAAGAGCTTCTCAATCTCTCCTTTAACGAAGCCGGCCTTCTCGAGCAGAAGCTGATGGGTCATTTCTTCGACATCATCATACTCCGGATAGTCGATATTGACCTCGATATGGGCCAATGTTTCAAGGATCTCCTGCCGCAGCCTTTTTACCAGCTTGGAAAGTCGCCCTTCCATCTGGCCAAGCGCCACATTCATCGCCCGGTCTGTTTTGGCCCGGATCAGATCCATCACCGCTTCTGCCTGGGAAAGGTCGATCCGTCCGTTCAGGAACGCCCTCTTTGTGAATTCACCAGGCTCGGCGAGGCGGGCACCATGATTCAGCACGAGCTGCAGCACCCGGTTGACTGACACAATCCCGCCATGGCAGTTAATCTCAACCACATCTTCCTTTGTGAAGGTTTTTGGCCCCTTCATCACCGATACCATGACTTCCTCTGCCACCTGGCCGGTTTTCGGATCGATGATATGGCCGTAATGGATCGTATGGGAAGCGGCATCACTTATGCGTTTTCCTCCAACTCCCCTGTATAGCTTGTCTGCAATGGAGAATGCCTCATCACCGCTCAGCCGGACAATGGCGATTGCGCCTTCCCCCATCGGAGTGGATATCGCTGCAATTGTATCTAGCTCCACCCTGCTGCCACCTCATTTCCTGTTTTCTATCTATATAATTAAAACGAATATTTTAAGCCCCAAATAACTAGAATAGCACAAGAGCCTTTGATTAAAAAGATTATTTGCTCAAGCCTGTCCCGCTTATCCACAAGCTTCCCGATTCTCTATACATTATTATGCTCTATTTTAACTTATCCACATGTGAATAACAATAAAACCAGACGCAAATATCGCCGTACATGTTATCCACAGCATAAATGGCTGAAGAGGCTGCCACATCATTGCCTGATATTCAGGAATGGGTTATGACTCGGTGTTCCGGCCGCTGGACAGAAAAGCTGAAGCAGCCGTTCCTCTATTAAAGAACCTCTGACCCCGCACAAGAAATATATGCATTCTACTTCGGAATCATTGACCGCATTCCTTTGCCAATCATTTTTTTTCCATAAAAAAAGCCCTATCCAGTCGGATAAGGCTCCATCGGCTATTTCACCGGTGATATGACAATATGGCGGTTGGGATCGGCTCCGCTTGAGTACGTTTTAACTTTCCGCGTACCGGCCAGTGCCGCATGAATGATTTTTCTTTCGTAGGAAGGCATCGGTTCAAGCGCCACATCCTTGCCGGTTTTGACTGCCTTTTGGGCAAGCCGCTGGGCAAGCTGGATGAGCGTATCATTCCGGCGCTTCCGGTAGTCCTCGGCATCAAGGACCACATTCAGATAAGAATCGGAAGACTTATTGACGACAAGCTGGGTCAGATACTGGAGCGAGTTCAGGGTCTGGCCCCTTTTTCCGATGAAAAGGGCAATTTTTTCGCCGGACAGGATAAGCTCTGCCTCTTTCCCTTCCCTGCGCACTTCCACTTCAACGGGTGCCCCCATTTTCTCGCCGATATTTTTTAAAAATTGGACGGCTTCTTCAATCGGATCCGGCTTAAGAACTGCCCTTACAACGGCAGGCCTGGAACCGAAAATCCCGAAAAAACCTTTTTTTCCTTCTTCAACAATGCTGATTTCCGTGCGGTCTCTTGTTGTCTGCAATTGAGCTAAAGCGGATTCTACTGCTGCTTCGACGGATTGTCCTGTAGCAGTCACTTCTTTCACTTCTTTGCTCCTCCCGCATTTCCGGCAGCTGCTTTTTTCAGATCCGGACCTTTGATGAAATATGTCTGGACAATCATAAAGATGTTACCGACAACCCAGTATAATGACAGGGCTGCAGGGAAATTGATCGCAAATACGATGATCATGACCGGCATGATCCAGAGCATCATGGCCATCTGCGGATTCTGGTTGGCAGTCCCCGCCATCATGATCTTCTGCTGGATGAAAGTCGTTGCGCCGGCAATCAGCGGCAGCAGGTAAATCGGATCCGGAGAACCGAGATCAAACCAAAGGAAGTCATGGTTCGCAATTTCGCGTGTGCGTGAAATGGCATGATAGAAACCGATCAGGATCGGCATCTGAACGATGAGCGGGAAACAGCCTGCCAGCGGGTTGACGCCATGCTGCTGGAAAAGAGCCATGGTTTCCTGCTGCAGCTTTTGCTGTGTCTTCTGGTCTTTACTGCTGTATTTCTCTCTCAGCTTCTGCATTTCAGGCTGGAGGGCCTGCATGGCCTTCGAGCTTTTTGTCTGCTTGATCATCAGCGGCAGAATCAAAAGGCGGATGATCAGGGTCACCACGATGATGGCAAGCCCATAGCTGCCCCCGAGCGTTTCAGCTACTTTTACGATGAACATAGAAAGCGGGTAAACAATATACTCATTCCAAAAGCCTTCACTTTCAGAGGTAATCGGCTTATTGACTTCAGTACATCCCGTCAAAAGAGCCATTAGGAAAATCAATCCGAATACAAGAAATATTCGCTTCTTCAACGTTTATCCTCCCTTGCTGCTTTTCATATTTATTATAAGAAAAACCAGGTGCAACTCCCGGCCTTGGGCGGCAGATCCAAACCCTGGCTGCCTGTATGCTTCTTTTCTATAGGCCTGTCCGTCCCGGCTGCAGGACAATATAGGCGCTACGGTGATATTCTACCATTTTTCAGGCGCAAGCGCTTTAAAATTCATGAACTTTATTCAGGCTTTTGCCGGTCCCGATGGTGCCCGGGCCCCCGAAGGACCTTGCCGACTTTCAGGACGTGGGAGAGACTGTTTTTGATCTCATGGAATCCCATATCGGCCACAGGCTTCCTGGCGATGATGACATAGTCATACTCATTATGTATGGAAGCATCCAGCTCATGAAATGCCTGGCGGACATATCTTTTGATTTGGTTCCGGACCACTGCATTGCCGATCTTTTTGCTGACGGAAAGGCCGATGCGGAAGTGCTCCTGCCCCGTTTTCTTCAATGCATATATAACAAATTGACGGTTAGCAAATGACTTTCCTTTTTTAAAGGCTTCCTGAAATTCTTTATTCTTTTTGACTCTGAACTCTTTTTTCATGCCATTTACTCCTCAATCTTAGAAAGCTCTGTCATTCATCCTTTAAGGAAAAGAGCGGGCAGGCAGCCGATCGGCAGCCTGCCGCAATCCAAAAAGGATCCCTTTACCTTTATAACCACAACCGGCCCCTTCTATAAGAAGCCGGATCCATTATCTTTTCAAAAAGGAAAAAAGACCACTGACGTTTCAGTGGCCTAAGCAGATAATACTTTTCTTCCCTTTTGACGGCGGCGCGCTAAAACCTTGCGTCCGTTTGCACTGCTCATACGAGAGCGGAAACCATGAACTTTGCTTCTTTTTCTTTTGTTCGGTTGGAACGTTCTTTTCATTATATTACACCTCCCTGAGGATAACAGTAAAAGACAGTCTTATTGATTATACAAAGATACCCGAATAATTGTCAACTCTTCATTCCGTTTTCCATGATCGAAAAAGCCTTCCGGCATCATTTATATCATTAAGTCTGCATATCGTCTGTTTGATTGTCCGTCCAGAAGATCCGGACGTCCATTTTGCTACCTTTGAAATTTTACCTTTTTTCCGACTGAATGTCACGACCCTTTTTTAAATTAGCTGCTGTTAAATTTTCCTGCTTCCTGCTTTTAACGGCTTTTGTGGATAAATTTTCGACAAGATTTTCACTATCCACAGGGGATATGACAAGTTTTTAACAGACTAACTGCTTGTGGACAATTAATATGCACAGGAATCCGGCTTTGTGGATAAAGCATTAAAAACCATTGCATGGCTTACTATTATTTGATATTATAGTTGTGTTTTCACACTTAATAAATATTGTGCATAACTTCCTTATCCACAGATTGTGGATAACATGTGGACAGGTTATTCAGAGGCTTTGATGAACTTTGTCCACAATCCGGGGAAAATGTCGAAATGCCGAATTGTTTCCTTATTATATTTTTATCCACACAAACAGTTTCGTATATAGATCACATAAGGGTTGTACAACTTGTATAACCCATCGTTCTGCTGGACGAAACTAACAGAAAAGGAGGGATACCTGTTGGAAAACATTGCGGATCTTTGGAATAATGCTCTGGCCAATATCGAAAAAAAAATCAGCAAGCCAAGCTTTGACACATGGCTGAAATCGACCAAGGCACATTCTCTCCAGGGAGACCTGCTCATCATCACGGCACCGAATGAGTTTGCGCGCGATTGGCTGGAAGAACGCTATTCGCAGCTGATTTCCGGGATTCTCTACGACATAACGGGAGAGGAACTGGGGGTTAAATTCATTATTCCGCAGAACCAGGGCGAAGAAGAGGTTGATCTTCCGGTCCCGCCGAAAAAAGGGAAAAAGGATGATGACCAGCCTGAACTTCCCTTAAATATGCTCAATCCAAAATACACCTTTGATACCTTTGTCATCGGCTCCGGCAACCGCTTTGCCCACGCAGCTTCACTGGCAGTAGCCGAAGCGCCTGCCAAAGCTTATAACCCGCTGTTCATCTATGGGGGAGTCGGACTGGGAAAAACCCACCTTATGCATGCGATCGGCCATTATGTACAAGATCATAATCCAGCTGCTAAAGTGGTTTATTTGTCTTCCGAGAAATTTACGAATGAGTTCATCAACAGCATCCGCGACAACAAAGCTGTCGATTTCCGCAATAAATATCGAAATGTCGATGTTCTCTTAATTGACGATATTCAGTTCCTGGCCGGAAAAGAACAGACCCAGGAAGAATTTTTCCATACATTCAATACACTGCATGAAGAAAGCAAGCAGATTGTCATTTCCAGTGACCGGCCTCCAAAAGAGATTCCGACGCTTGAAGACCGTCTCCGCTCCCGGTTTGAGTGGGGGCTCATTACCGATATCACACCGCCGGATCTGGAAACAAGGATTGCCATCCTGCGAAAGAAAGCAAAAGCTGAAGGGCTTGATATCCCGAATGAAGTCATGCTTTATATTGCCAATCAGATCGATTCAAATATCCGGGAACTCGAAGGTGCACTTATACGCGTAGTAGCTTATTCTTCTTTAATCAATAAGGATATCAACGCCGATCTGGCAGCAGAAGCATTGAGGGACATCATCCCAAGCTCCAAGCCGAAGGTCATCACGATTCATGAGATCCAGAAAACGGTCGGGGAGCATTACAGTGTAAAGCTTGAGGATTTCAAGGCAAAGAAGAGGACAAAGTCTGTTGCTTTCCCGCGGCAGATTGCGATGTACCTCTCCAGGGAGCTGACTGATTTTTCCCTGCCTAAAATTGGCGAGGAATTTGGCGGGCGCGACCATACAACTGTGATCCATGCTCATGAGAAGATTTCAAAGCTGCTCCAGACAGATCCGCAGCTCCAGAAGCAGCTGAAGGAATTGAATGAGCTGTTGAAAGTTTAGAAGAAATGTGAATAACTTTTTATACTTTGCACACAGTCTGTCCACATGTGGATAGGCTGTGTTTCCTTTCAAAAATGGAGTTATCCACATACTAACAGGCCCTACTAGTACTATTACTATCTTTTAAAACAAAATATATATATATTCAGCCAGTAAAAAAATATGCCAATCCGGAGGATAAAAATGAAATTTCAAATTCAGCGCGATTCATTAGTCCAAAGTGTCCAGGATGTCATGAAAGCCGTGACAAGCAGAACGACGATCCCGATCCTAACAGGAATAAAAATTGTCGCATCAGAGGAAGGGGTTACCTTAACAGGCAGCGACTCCGATATTTCCATTGAATCTTTCATCCCGAAAGAATCCGATGGCAATGAAATTGTTGAAATCTCAAGAACCGGCTCCATCGTACTGCAGGCAAAGTTTTTCAGTGAAATCGTAAAAAAGCTGCCTACAGACAAAGTCGAGATCGATGTGCAAAACCACCTGCAGACCGTAATCCGCTCGGGCAAATCCGAATTTAACCTGAACGGCCTGGATGCTGAAGAATATCCGCATCTGCCGCAGCTGTCTGAAGAAAAGATCTTCCGCATCCCGACCGACCTCTTGAAGGCAATGGTCCGCCAGACAGTCTTTGCAGTGTCCACCTCAGAAACACGCCCTATCTTGACAGGTGTAAACTGGAAGGTGGAAGATGCCGAGCTGACCTGTATTGCAACAGACAGCCACAGGCTTGCGCTAAGGAAAGCAAAGGTCGAAACAGAAGCAAACGAATCCTATAATGTAGTCATTCCAGGCAAAAGCCTGAGCGAGCTGAGCAAAATCCTCGATGACAATAATGACCTGATCGATATCGTTATTACAGAAAATCAGGTGCTCTTCAAAGCTGAAAATCTTTTATTCTTCTCAAGGCTGCTTGAAGGGAACTATCCTGATACCACAAGACTGATCCCGAATGAAAGCAAGACGGAGATTGGCGTGCAGACGAAGGAATTCCTGCAGGCGATCGACCGAGCTTCCCTGCTGGCAAGGGAAGGGAGAAACAATGTCGTGAAATTCTCTACCATCGAGGATGGTGTGGTTGAAATATCCTCCAATACACCGGAAATCGGAAAAGTAGTGGAGGAAGTACAAAGCCAGTTCATAGAGGGAGAAGACTTGAAAATTTCCTTCAGTGCAAAATATATGATGGATGCCTTGAAGGCCCTCGAAGGAACTGAAATCAAAGTCAGCTTCACAGGAGCTATGAGGCCGTTCGTCATCCGCCCGATGAATGATGAATCAATCCTCCAGCTGATTCTGCCGGTAAGGACTTATTAATCCGTCACTTCCTGTAAACTATTGCGAAAAAACTGCCTGACGGCGGTTTTTTTGCTTTAACGGAGAATCGGACACCAGTAACTGGCACATAAAAATTTCCTCTTTTCTTTGTAAATGGTGCGATTTTTTAGTAAAATAAAGTATTGGGAAAGAATCGGCCAGACTGAAATTCTTCCCTTCAGAATTCTCCGGAACTATATGTCCGGGATCACGCTTTAAAATAATTTCCGCCCCCCTTTTAGGAGCTTGGCTGGAAAATGAAAGAGTGGATCAAATGACGGATATCCAAATCTCAACGGAATATATCACACTGGGCCAGTTCCTTCAGGTGGCCGATCTCATCCAGACCGGCGGAATGGCGAAATGGTTCCTGGGTGAATACGAAGTGTTTGTTAATGATGAACAGGATCAAAGGCGGGGAAGGAAGCTCCGTTCCGGCGACAAGGTGGAAATACCGGGCATCGGCGCCTTCCGGGTGACAGAGTAGCAGATGCTAAAAGGATGTATGGCCTATGTTTATTGAGCAGTTGCTCTTAAGGAATTACCGGAACTATGAATCGCTTGAGGTTCAGTTTGAAGATAAAGTGAATGTCATAATCGGCCAGAATGCCCAGGGCAAGACGAATGTCATGGAATCCATCTATGTGCTGGCAATGGCGAAGTCCCACCGGACGTCAAATGATAAAGAACTTATACGGTGGGATGAGGATTATGCTAAAATAGAAGGAAGGGTCCGCAAAAATCATGGACCTTTGCCGATGCAGCTCGTCATTTCCAAAAAGGGGAAAAAGGCGAAGTGCAACCATATTGAGCAGCAGAGATTGAGCCAATATGTCGGGAATATGAATGTAGTGATGTTTGCTCCTGAGGATCTCCACCTTGTCAAAGGGAGCCCCCAGGTCAGACGCCGCTTTATTGATATGGAAATCGGCCAGGTATCGCCGGTTTATTTGCACGATGTCGGCCAATACAATAAAATCCTCCAGCAGCGGAACCACTACCTGAAGCTTCTGCAGACAAGGAAGCAGACCGATCAGGCGATGCTGGAAATCCTGACGGAGCAGTTCATTGAGATGTCGGCGAGGATCGTGGCGAAGCGCTTCGAATTCCTTAAGCTCCTCCAAAAATGGGCAATGCCGATCCATGAAGGCATATCAAGGGGCCTTGAGACCCTGAAGATTGAGTATAAGCCGTCTGCGGATGTATCAGATGGCCAGGAATTGTCGAAAATGATAGAGGTATACCAGGAAAAATTTGAAAAAGTCAGAGGACGGGAAATTGACCGGGGAGTCACCATGTTTGGCCCCCACCGGGATGATCTGGCTTTTTATGTAAATGGCAGGGATGTCCAGACATTCGGCTCCCAGGGCCAGCAGAGGACGACCGCCCTTTCTCTGAAATTGGCGGAAATCGAGCTGATCCACTCTGAAATCGGCGAATACCCCATTCTCCTGCTTGATGATGTACTGTCAGAGCTGGATGATTACAGGCAGTCCCACCTGCTGAACACGATCCAGGGCAAAGTGCAGACCTTTGTGACGACAACAAGCGTCGACGGGATCGACCATCAGACGCTGAAAGAGGCAGCTGCATTCGAGGTGGAGGCAGGTACGCTGAAAAAAATCCAGTGAGGTGATCGTGTGTACGTCCACATAGGAGAAGACATACTTGTCAGAACAAGGGATATTATCGCCATCATTGACAAACAAAGCGTCAGCTCATCCAAATACATTGAAGAGTTCCTTCAGCAGCACGACCAGGTCGTCAACCTCTCCAAAGGATCCTTCAAGTCTATCGTAGTCACTGGCGATAAAGTCTATTATTCCCCCCTAGCCTCCGGAACATTGAAGAAACGCTCTTATAAATTGACTGTTCAGGAATTTTAAAAATATCAACTTGGAAGCGGGGCCCTGTGCCTGGCAGCTAATTTCAGGTTTTCTTATAGATTTTCACTGTGCAATAAAGCGAGTAATGCAAATGGAAAGTGTAGGTGATCGATGTGTCAATGGAGGAAAAGGCTATTCAGGAGCAATCGTATGATGAGAATCAGATACAGGTTCTGGAAGGGCTCGAAGCAGTCCGGAAGCGTCCGGGGATGTATATCGGTTCAACAAGCAGCAAAGGGTTGCACCATCTAGTCTGGGAAATCGTTGATAACAGTATAGATGAAGCCCTGGCCGGATATTGTTCAGAAATCAATGTCATCATTGAAAAAGATAACAGCATCACGGTAGTGGATGACGGGCGCGGAATTCCGGTCGGCATCCATGAGAAAATGGGCCGCCCGGCAGTCGAGGTCATCATGACCGTCCTGCATGCCGGCGGTAAATTCGGCGGCGGCGGATACAAAGTTTCCGGCGGTCTGCATGGTGTTGGCGCCTCTGTCGTGAATGCCCTGTCAACAGAGCTTGAGGTATTTGTCCGCCGTGACGGCAAGCTTCATTACCAGAAGTTCGAACGCGGCGTCCCTGCTGCGGATCTGAAAGTCATCGGGGAAGCAGAAGAAACCGGGACAACGATCCACTTCAAGCCTGATGGCGAAATCTTCACCGAAACGCTTGAATACGAATATGAAATACTGGCAAACCGGATTCGGGAGCTGGCTTTCCTGAACCGCGGCCTGAAAATCACAATTGAAGACAAGCGCGCCGAAAATAAAAAGAGCGAGTATTTCTATGAAGGCGGAATCAAGTCCTATGTTGAGCATCTCAACAGGACGAAGGAAGTCCTCCACGAAGAACCGATCTATATTGAAGGCGAAAAGGAAGGCATCACCGTCGAGGTTGCCATCCAGTATAATGACGGCTTTACTGGCAATATTTATTCTTATGCCAATAACATCCACACATATGAAGGCGGAACCCATGAGTCCGGCTTTAAGACAGCCCTGACGAGGGTGATCAATGACTATGCCAGGAAAAATGGCATCTTCAAAGACAGTGATGCCAATTTGTCCGGAGAGGATGTCCGTGAAGGGCTCACAGCAATCGTCTCGATCAAGCATCCGGATCCCCAGTTCGAGGGGCAGACAAAAACGAAGCTTGGCAACTCGGAAGTAAGGACAGTCACTGACACGTTCTTCTCAGACCATTTCGAAAAATTCCTGATGGAAAACCCGCAGGTTGCCCGGAAGGTTGTAGAAAAAGGGCTGATGGCTGCAAGGGCGAGGCTTGCTGCGAAAAAAGCCCGCGAGCTGACAAGAAGAAAGAGTGCTCTGGAGGTATCAAGCCTGCCGGGTAAATTGGCAGACTGCTCTTCAAAGGACCCTTCCATCAGTGAACTGTACATCGTTGAGGGTGACTCTGCCGGAGGATCCGCCAAGCAGGGCCGTGACCGCCACTTCCAGGCCATCCTTCCTCTGAGGGGTAAAATCCTCAATGTTGAAAAAGCCCGCCTGGATAAGATCCTCTCCAATAACGAGGTACGGGCCATCATAACGGCTGCCGGTACAGGGATTGGCGATGACTTTGAAATTTCCAAGGCACGTTATCATAAAATTGTCATCATGACCGATGCAGACGTCGATGGTGCCCATATCCGGACACTGCTCCTGACGTTCTTCTACCGCTATATGAGGCAGATCATTGAAGCAGGCTATATCTATATCGCTCAGCCGCCGCTATATAAGGTCCAGCAGGGCAAGCGGGTGGAATATGCCTATAATGATAAGCAGCTTGATCAGATCTTCGAAGAGCTTCCGAAGGCTCCGAAACCGAATATCCAGCGCTACAAGGGTCTTGGGGAAATGAATCCTGAGCAGCTTTGGGAAACAACAATGGACCCAGGCACCAGGACGCTCCTTCAGGTCAGCCTTGAAGATGCAATCGAAGCCGATGAAACATTCGAAATCCTTATGGGCGACAAAGTTGAGCCGCGCAGGCAGTTCATCGAGGATAACGCGGTATACGTTAAAAACCTCGACATCTAATTTTCAGGACAGGATAGAATGACGCCCTCTATCCTGCTTTTTATATCATGGCTCTTTTTCCGGCTGATTATGATATCTGCCGGGGAGTCCCTTTTTCCAAAAATGCTGCCAGTCCTCCTTCGGGCTCTGCGGCGGCATATGAACTTCGATAAATGTTATGGCACCAGGCGCCACCGGCTCTATTGAGCTGAAACGCCTTGCGATGTTCCTATAAGGAGGTACCTTCTATGGCTGAGACGCCTAGTTCCCGTGTAACAGAAATAAATATAAGCCAGGAAATGAGGTCTTCGTTTCTTGACTATGCCATGAGTGTAATCGTTTCAAGGGCGCTGCCCGATGTCCGTGATGGACTAAAGCCGGTGCACCGCCGTATTTTATACGCGATGCATGACCTTGGCATGCACTCAGACAAGCCTTATAAAAAATCTGCCAGGATTGTCGGCGATGTTATAGGTAAATACCATCCGCACGGCGACTCTGCCGTTTATGAAACAATGGTCCGGATGGCGCAGGATTTTAACTACCGCTATATGCTCGTCGATGGACACGGCAACTTCGGTTCTGTTGATGGCGACGCTGCAGCAGCCATGCGTTATACAGAATCCCGTATGTCCAAAATCTCCATGGAGCTTCTCCGTGACATTAATAAAGATACGATTGATTATCAGGATAACTATGACGGCGAAGAAAGAGAGCCGGTTGTCCTGCCGGCCAGGTTTCCTAACCTGCTTGTGAACGGAACCACCGGGATTGCCGTAGGGATGGCAACCAACATCCCTCCGCACCAGCTTGGGGAAATCATTGACGGCGTACTTGCAATAAGCCAGGAGCCTGATATCACCATTCAGGAGCTGATGGAAATCATCCCTGGCCCCGACTTCCCGACAGCCGGCATGATCCTTGGCCGCAGCGGAATCCGCAAGGCTTACGAAACAGGCCGCGGCTCCATCACGCTTCGGGCAAAGGTGGATATCGAGACAAAATCAAACGGCAAAGAGACGATCATCGTCCATGAAATCCCTTACCAGGTCAATAAAGCCAGGCTCATCGAAAAAATCGCCGAGCTTGTCCGCGACAAAAAGGTCGACGGCATCACTGACTTAAGGGATGAGTCCGACCGGAACGGGATGAGGATTGTCATCGAGGTCCGCAAGGATGCCAACGCAAGTGTCATCCTTAACAATTTATATAAGCTGACGGCCCTGCAGACGAGCTTCGGCATCAATATGCTCGCACTTGTCGATGGCCAGCCGAAGGTTCTGAACCTGAAGCAATGCCTGAAATATTATCTGGACCACCAGCAGGTAGTCATCCGCCGCAGGACGGAATTCGAGCTGAGGAAAGCCCAGGCAAGGGCTCATATCCTTGAGGGCCTGCGCATCGCGCTTGACCATCTGGATGAAGTCATCAGCCTGATCCGCAGCTCTCAGACAACTGAGATTGCCAGAGAAGGGCTCATGACTCAATTTGAATTATCCGATAAGCAGGCACAGGCCATCCTCGATATGCGACTGCAGCGCCTGACAGGCCTTGAGCGCGAGAAGATCGAAGATGAATACCAGAGCCTTGTTAAGTTGATTGCCGAGCTGGAGGCAATCCTTGCAGACGAGGAAAAGGTGCTTGAAATCATCCGAGAAGAGCTTACAGAAATCAAGGAGCGCTTCAATGACGAGCGCCGCACAGAAATTGTATCAGGCGGTATTGAACAGATAGAGGATGAAGACCTGATCCCGCGTGAAAACATCGTCATTACACTCACGCATAACGGGTATGTCAAGCGCCTTCCTGTATCGACCTACCGGGCCCAGAAGCGCGGAGGCCGCGGAATCCAGGGAATGGGAACCAATGAGGACGATTTTGTTGAGCACCTGATCACAACGTCCACCCACAATACCCTTCTTTTCTTCACGAACAAAGGGAAGGTGTACCGTGCCAAAGGATACGAGATCCCTGAATTCAGCCGTACGGCCAAAGGGATCCCGATCATCAACCTGCTTGGCATCAATAAAGATGAGTGGGTAAATGCCGTCATTCCGGTTGAAGAGTTTGTGGACGAATGGTTCCTGTTCTTCACAACGAAAGAAGGTATCTCAAAGCGTTCCCCGCTTACTTCATTCGGAAATATCCGCAACAACGGCCTGATCGCACTGAACCTGCGTGAAGGCGATGAACTGATTTCCGTCCGCCTCACAGACGGCAGCAAGGAAATCATCATCGGCACGAAAAACGGGCAGCTGATCCGTTTCCCTGAAACAGATGTCAGATCCATGGGCCGTACCGCCACCGGCGTCAAAGGGATTACCCTGGACAGCGATGATGAAGTGGTCGGAATGGAAGTGCTCGAGGAAAACTCAGAGATCCTCATGGTCACAAAGAAAGGCTATGGAAAAAGGACCCCTGAGATGGAATACCGCGTCCAGGGCAGAGGCGGAAAAGGAATCAAGACAGGCAATATCACTGATAAGAACGGAACAATTGTGGCAGTTAAAGTGGTCACAGGCGAAGAAGACATCATGCTGATCACAACAGGCGGCGTGCTTATCCGCATGGCGGTCGGAGATATATCTACGATGGGCCGGAACACACAAGGTGTAAGGCTGATCCGCATCAATGACAGCGAAGGTGAATATGTCGCAACCGTCGCCAAGGTCGAAAAAGAAGAAGAAAAGCTTGAAGAGGCCCTGGCTGAAGAAGAAATTCTGGATGCTGAAACTGCTGAAGAAACTGCAGAGGCTCCATCCGAAGATGAAAATGAATAATCAAGAATTGAGAGGAACACAAATTTTGTGTTCCTTTTTTTTGGCAAAATAAAGTAAAATAGTAAAAAAGACTTAATTGGGGTGCAGCTTGTGCGTGTAAATCTAAATGACCTGCAAGAAGGATGCATACTGGCTGAGGATATCTTCAGTCTGACAAACCGTCCGATCATCAAAAAGAAAACAGTCCTGACAGCAGAATTGCTTGAAGTGATGAAGGCATTCTTCATCGAAGATGCCGCAGTGGAGAAGACTCTCTCTGATGGCATGCCGTTCTATCCTTATGGAATGGGGGCAGATGAAGAAAAGGACAGCAGCCCATCCAGCCAGGTGAATACCTCCCTAAAGGGTGCTGACTTGTTCCTGAGGTCTGTTCAGGACTTTAAAAAGGAATTCACTGCCTGGCAGTCAGGCATGCAGATAGATATCTCGAAAATCAGAAGCATCCTGATTCCGCTTATCGAAGCTACGGAAACCAATCCGGCAGAACTATTTTCGCTCTATCACTTTTCCACAAAAGCCGACTACCTTTATCAGCATCCGATTGCAGTAGGGCTTTTGAGCGCCTTTATCGGAAAAAAACTCAACTACAGCAAGGGGGACATTGTCCAGATTGCATTAGCTGGCTGTCTTGCTGACTGCGGGATGGCAAAAATCAGCCCTGCTATCATCAATAAAAAGACTTCATTGACCCAAAGCGAATTCAATGAAATCAAAAACCACTGCGCCTACAGCTATAAAATGATCCAAAACCTGCCGCTCTTAAGGGAAAGCACCAAGGTTGCCGTGTTCCAGCATCACGAAAGGCTGGATGGCAGCGGATATCCGTTCGGGGAATCAGATAAGATCCATCCTATCGCCAAAATTATAGCAGTTGCAGACACCTTCCATGCCATGACATCTGAAAGGCAGTACCGTCTCAAGCGTTCCCCATTTAAAGTGCTTGAGATGATGATGCAGGATGATTTTGGGAAATATGATCTCCAGGCCATCCAGGCACTGGGGGCAGGACTCATCACCTTCTCTATCGGAAGCAGAGTCATTCTATCAGATGGAAGAAGAGCTGAAATACTCTTTATTGAAGAACAGCATCCGACGCGGCCGATGATTAAAATCATCGCAACAGATGAAATCCTCCGCCTGGAAAGCAGCAGACATCTATATATTGAGGAAGTTTTATAGAAGCCGGCAGATGCCGGCTTTGTTTTTAGGTGAAGATGATCACTGACCTGACGATTGTATGAAGATTGATAGGAATATAAAAAAGTCCTTGTAAAGCACCTGATATCCTGCTATAATCAATCAAGTCAGCAAATCACATTTGAGGACAGCCTGAAAAAACACTTGAAAAAAAGTGTTGACGGTGACTGATTAAAATGTTATTATAGTTAAGTCGCTTCAGTGC
>NZ_JBEUMK010000022.1:0-58719 GCF_040492155.1 Cytobacillus sp. T106
AGTACACGAAATGGCCGCAAGAAGGCCAGTCATGTATGCCAACAGTTTCCCGAAGTACACGAAATGGCTGTGAAAAAGCCAGTCATGCATCTAAACAGGTCCCCGGGATACATGGCATTGCCGCGAGAAGCTAGTCATGTAACCCACTTCTAAAAAATTCCTAAATAACCACAAGTCTTAAGCAAATATCCTACAACTACTCCCTTTTACTTTAAATTTTCAAAAAGTTGTAATAATTACAGGATTTTTTGGGCATATTAACTGTTAGAATAGGAAATAAGGAAGGTGAAAGAAATGAGAAAACCTAGAAAACAGACATTTGCAGAGCTTGTCCTTGAAAACAAGCGCCAGCTTCTGAAAGATCAGGCTGCCATAGATCGCATTGAAGTAAGGCTTGAAGAAAAACGTATGGGCAAAGCTGAATAAATTCCCATTCGTAACTCCCCCTCTTAAGGAGATATTAAAAGGGAGGAGGGATAAGCATGGGCAATCCGAAAAAAGACAGCAGCCAGTTTGTGCCGAACCATATAGGAACCAAATCAAGAGGATTCGGCGGCAACAAAGGCAAGAAGATGCAGGATACATCAGGAAAGCACGCACAGGTCATTCAAACTAAAGGCGAATAGATGATAAATCACAGCCGTCCCTAATCAAGGGCGGCTGTTTGTATGATCACTTATTTATCTTTAAGTGCATGTTTATGCCTCCCCTTTTACCCACTCATTTCCTACATGAAAAAACAACATATTCCGTAAACTAATCAGGCAACAATCCACTACCGCCAAGGAGGGTTACGTAATGGCACATAACAGGCCAAATCCCGATGACAGAAGCGATAACGTTGAGAAGCTGCAATCAATGATCGTCCATACAATTGAGAATATGCAGGAAGCAGAGGCTTCTATGGAGTTCGCAAACGAAGAAGACAAAAAGCGCATCGAAGCTAAGAACGAGCGCCGCCGGGACAGCCTGGATGCTTTCCGGTCAGAGGTAAAGGACGAATATCGGGCGCAGCAGGAAAACGGATTAGAATAGTAAAGCCATCGGCCCGGGATATCCACCAGAACCCGGGCCCTTTCCATATCCGTAACAGCACGGCAGAATGCTTAGTACATACAAAAATATATGGTAAAATAATAGCGGACGCGAAAAGCGGAGAGTAAATAATTTTTGTAAAAGAAGATGTGATAGTGATGAACCAAAGGAAACAACATGCTTCCCCAATCTCCGCCCGTATTGCGGAATGGGAAAAAGAGTACAGCGAGAACGGATATATATCCAATGAAGGCAGATTGTTAAGCCTGCTGAAGGAAATAGACACTGATGAAGATTCTGGATCTGTTTCTGCAATCCTTACACTTGCCGCTCTTTCAAGGCTTGGCAGGAATAAAGATGACAGCCTTGCCGCTGCCTGGATGGACAAAGCTTTAGAGCTGGATCCGCAAAATGGACAGGCCCGGAGATTTATGGCCCAGAGGGATTGGAAGAAGCATCGTGAGCTTCTTGACATGCTCGTATTTCCCTCTATCAGGGAAACCGACAACCGGACAGCAAAGCGGAAAATTGCTGAGCAGTATATCAGTATCTGCCGCAGCTTTCTCGATGCATCTGAAGAAGAGAAGGAAAGATTATCAGGCAAAAGGGAAGTGTCAGAGGAACTGACAGACCAGAAGTTCCAAGATATATACGCCAGCCTGATCAGCCTGCTTGAATCGGCTGCTGATGAAACAGCTTTGCTGCTCAAGGCTGCTGAAGAGTATGAAGAATCGATTTCAGGGGTTTTCCATACAGCAACCCATGTTAACGACATGAAAAAGCATATAGACAGAATTGCCGGTCTGAAAGAAGAGTGGCATGCATTATTCCAGACTGAAGAAGAAGTAACTGAAGAAATCAGTGCACTTGAAAGCCTTAATAGTATGATCGGCATGGAAAAAGTAAAAAGCCGGGTGAATGATTTCTATAAATTCCTGAAGTACCAGAAGAAAAGAAAGCAGCTCGGCTTCCAGATCAAAGATGAAATGAGCCTCCATATGATCCTGACGGGCAACCCCGGAACAGGAAAAACGACACTCGCAAGGCTGCTTGCAAAAATTTATCATGAACTTGGCGTCCTGCCGCGGGAAGAAGTGGTAGAAGCAGACCGCTCCCAGCTTGTAGGCGCATATGTCGGGCAGACAGAGGAAAATGTCCGCTCTGCTGTTGAGAGGTCTCTCGGCGGCGTGCTTTTCATCGACGAAGCATACAGCCTGAAACGGGAAGGCCAGACAGGGAATGATTATGGCCAGACAGCGATTGATACTTTGGTCTCGATGATGACTGGGTCAGAGTATGGCGGCAAGTTTGCAGTGATCCTGGCAGGGTATCCGGAAGAAATGCGGCAGTTTCTTGATGCCAATCCCGGGCTCAGAAGCCGCTTCCCTCAATCCAACCAGCTTCATCTTCCAGATTATACAGAAGAAGAGCTGGTGGAAATCGCTGACAGAATAGCAAAGGATAATGATTATATCCTTACTGATGAAGCAAAATCAGAGCTTAAAGGCAGACTTGAGAAGGAAAAGGTGGATGACACTTTCGGAAATGCACGGACAGCCAAAAATATCGTCCTCGACGCCATTTTTGAAAAAGGGGCGCAATCCGAAGCTACTGACCATCTGCTTCCTTATACACTGCTTGAAAAGGATGACTTCATACTTCACCAGGATGATGGCACAAGAAGAAATCCTGAGAAGCAGCTGGAAATGCTTGTCGGCCTAGAAAATATTAAAGAAGAAGTAGAATCGCTGATATCGTTTGTAAAAATGCAGCAGTACCGCCGTGGACAAAATCTCCCGTCAGTGCCTGTACAGCTTCATTCCGTATTCACCGGCAATCCCGGAACAGGTAAAACGACAGTGGCGAAGATTTATGCAGAGCTGCTTCATAAATGCGGGATGCTGAAAAGAGGGCATCTCATCGTTGCCGGCCGTTCCGACCTTGTTGCAGGCTATGTAGGACAAACAGCGATCAAGACAAAGAAGATCATCAGGGAAGCATTGGGCGGCGTACTCTTTATAGACGAAGCGTATGCCCTCTTAAGCGAATCGCCTGGTGACTTTGGGAAAGAAGCAATCGACACTCTGGTTGATGAAATGACAAAGCATAATGAAAACCTGGTTGTCGTACTTGCCGGCTATTCCAATGAAATGGAAAGGCTGCTGCAGAGCAACCCGGGGCTGAAATCCCGCTTTAAGAAGTTCTTTCATTTTAAAGACTATAATACAGAAGAACTTATCCAGATCATCAAGAACTACGCTGCTCAATACAAGTATGATTTGACGGATGGAGCTATCGCTTATCTGGATGAAGCATTGCCTGGCATAAAAGCTGGAGGCAACGGGCGCCTGGCAGCCAATCTGGCTGATGAATCCATTCAGTTCCAGGCCTTCAGGCTCATGGAGGGTGACGAAAGCCAATTGAAGGAGAATGCGTCCCTTCTTGAGAAAGAGGATTTTGAAAAGGCGGTAAAGAAAATCACAAAGGGGAATAAAGATGCTGATATCAACGAAAGAAATTGAAGTCCGATATGCGGAAACCGATCAAATGGGCGTGGTGTACCATGCCAATTATCTGGTCTGGATGGAGCTTGGACGCACCAGGCTGATTGAGGAGCTGGGCTTCAATTATGCAGAGCTTGAAAAAGACGGAATCATTTCTCCTGTTATTGATATTGCCGCTTCCTATAAAAAGCCTGTCAGATATGGTGAAAAAGCAGTCATCAGGACTTGGATCGAAGAGTATGATGGATTCCGTGTCAC
This sequence comes from Cytobacillus sp. T106, assembly GCF_040492155.1. Taxonomy (NCBI): domain Bacteria; kingdom Bacillati; phylum Bacillota; class Bacilli; order Caryophanales; family Bacillaceae; genus Cytobacillus; species Cytobacillus sp. T106. The sequence goes on from NZ_JBEUMK010000022.1 coordinate 3,798, forward strand.
ATACGGATATGAAATATTGACAGAGGGCGGTGAATTGTCTGTAGAAGGCATTTCCAAGCATGTTTGTGTGAAAAAAGAAAACTTCCGCCCCATTTCAATCAAACGGAAATATCCTGACTGGCACGAAGCTTATGAAAAAGCGAAAAAAGCACCTGAAGCTGCTGAGTAGGTGATCCAGTGGCATTTGGAATTGGAAAGAAAGAATTGAGAGAATGGAAAGAAAAAATTGATAAAGGGGAAATTGCCTTTCTGACTCATTACTGGCTGGATGACCGCTTCCCCGGCTGCAAAACAGTGACAAAGGTAGGCTGCAGCGATCTGGATAAGCTGAAAAGGTGGGGGCATTCCCATGGCCTTAAGCCGGAATGGATTGATATTAGAAAGGACGGTTATTCACATTTTGATTTGCTGGGTGACAGGCAAAAACAGATTCTTGCCAAAGAAGGAATCCGCAATCCCCTGGACTGAACTGAAAAAGAAGAAAGCAGCTGCTTAGAAAGGCAGCTGCTTACTCTTCATATTTGAATACAGGCTCATTTGCCTTGTGATTCATTTCTACATACAGATCTTGATCATTAAAAAACCAAAGATCTTTTTCTTCAATAAAAAATGCAATGCCGCCTTTTTCCGTTACTGCACCTGTATTAACAGGCTCTTCATTGGCAACTCCGAGAGAGAAACCCTGCTGAACGGTGCTGCATCCGCCATAGCGGGCAAAGAAACGGAGGTGGTCACCTTTTTCCAGTGAAAGTTCATCTTTGTACCATTGTGCGGCATCGTCATTTATATGTATGTTCATGTGAAGTCTCCTTTCCCGCAATCTGTTTTCCATAATCATTATAAAGGAGTATGCAGTGTAAAGCGAATAATTGAATCAGGCTGCCCAAGTGAAACAGGCCTATTTATACTTTATGTTTTTATTGCAAAAAATAACCCTTATCAGGGTAATTCGCACAAGCACTTTGATCGCACCAAGGCCGTTTGACAGGATGGACGGTCAGGGTAAAGAAAAAATAAAATGAAGGATGTGTCAGTTTGTCTCAATATCGATTAATGAATATGATCGGCATTTTTATTTTCGGAGGAATAGCGCTTCTTGTCGTACTGCAGACAGATAAAGCAGAAAAGGCCATTGAAGCAGGCGCTTTTGCCGCTGTCATGGCTGTCATTTATTTTGTTCTTGCTGCAATTTGCGAGAAAAACCGGAGCATTTTTATACCAGTTATCGGGGTGCTGGCAGTCTTGGCGGTCAGCATGATTTTTCTGCAGGGATTCTTCTTTGGATCGCATCATTAGAAGAAAACTGCCTGCATGCAGTTACAGTAAAAGGGGGTGGGACGATGTTTAAAATGACTGGTGCTGCAGCCGATAAGCTGCTGGATTCTGTTGAAAAGGAAAGAAAGACAGCGGAGGAGAAGCTGTATGTACGCCTTTCAATGGGAATCGGCTGAGGCGGCCCTCAGCTTAAGCTGTCTCTGGAAGAGCAGCCCATTACCGATGATAAAACTTTTGAATTCGGCGATCTGTCTATGTTGATTCATGAGAAGGATTTTGTCTATTTTGACCATACAAAACTTGATTATATAAAAGATGTATTTGGAAATGCCAAGTTCCAATTGATTAAGTTATAGCTTCTAATAGGCAGGTAAGCGGATGTCTCACGCGGGCATCCGCTTTTTTCGTCTCAACCATCATCGAGGCGGGCAATTCATCCGGCTTGTTGTTCGGTGCTTTCCACTGTATTTGAGAGTATTATTTTCAGGAACAGCCTTTTTTTAATTCCTTCTCTCAGGGATTATTTCCGGCTCTGCCAGTTTCTCTGCCTCCTCAGCTTCAATGGGGAGAATAACCTTCACAGCCGTTCCTTCTCCCGGCCTGCTTGATATATCAATGCTCCCGCCCAATTCCTCGACTATTTTCTTGCAGACTGACATGCCAATGCCTGTGCCGGTTTCTTTAGTCGTATAAAACGGCTCATAAATTCTTTGCAGTGTTTCTTCAGACATGCCGCAGCCATTATCCTGTATGGTAATGACAGCATGCTTGCTGCAGCATTCTACCTTTGCCTGTACAGAGCCGGCCATGCTTTGTATGGTCATTGCTTCCATTGCATTTTTGAACAGGTTGGAGAGCACCTGCTTGAGCTCACCGGGAACAGCTGCCATTGTTGGATCATTGGGTGAAGGTTCGAATAAAAGCAGGCTTCCCCTTAAAACGGCTTCGCTTTCGTAAAGCATGACAATCTCTTTGACAATCTGATTGATATGCACTTTTTTCATTTTGTTCTCGGAAGGTTTATTGGCATTCAGAAAACTGCCGATAATTTCGTTTGCCCGGCTGATCTCCCCTAAAGCAATACTGGCATATTCCTCTTTTCCGATTTCCCTGAGCTGCGGCTTGAGCAGCTGAAGGAAGCCTTTGACCGTCGTGAGCGGATTCCGGATTTCGTGAGCGATGCCAGCCGCCAGCTTTCCAAGATTAGCCTGAAATTCATAAGCGACTGCCATTTCCTGTACCTGTTCTGCAGTCTGTATAAGCTTTTCCTTTTTTTTCTTCAATGCTTTGGAAAAAACAGCCGCTTTTTCCTCGAATTCTGCCAGTACTTGCTCAATTTCCGCAGCCAATGGTTCAATCGGGAAGCAGAATATATGGATGGTTTCGTTGTCAGCTCCATCAGCCCGGTAAATGCGGAACCAGCCTTCTATAAAATGAAAATCAACATATTCTGCATTACTTCCAAGAAGGAATGCCTGAAGCTCCTGCGCATTCTGGCCGTCGGCAAGAAGTTCGGAAATATGCTTTTGGCAATGTTGCTGCTGGTTACCTGAGGCCGAGATGATGTATAAATCCCGGGATAAAATAAAATAGGGAAAAGGAAACGATTCTTGAGATAAAGAGTTTACGGGTATCACAATATACCCTCCTTAAAACGAGTAATGTATGCGTAATCCATCTTTTTAAGCCGCTCAGCAGTCAGGGGCCATAGCGTAATATATGAATCTTTTTCAGTATTATGTGCGGAATTTGAAAAAAAAGAAAGTTTTTAGTCGAAATGATGGATAATTATGACTTTTATACTATTATACAAAACTGGTATGTCCACTACAATAACGCACGATATTTTTCTTTTGCAGAACAGCTGTTTTATGGTGTTTTTTGGTTGCTTGATCAGCATTGGCAGAGGGGCTTGGGAGGAAAAAAATAAACGGCCTTCCAGCCGTTTATTTTTTGGTCTAAAGCCAGGAGATCTTTGGCTCTGTTTTATCTTTTATTCGTTTAATATTGGCCCTGTGCCTGTAGATGACAAAGAAGGCAAGGATGGATACAACTACAGTGAGCAGCGGATCCCATTCACCTACGAAAAGGGAATAAACCACAGCTGCCACGGCAGCCAGCATAGATGAAAGGGATACATATTTGGTTATGTATAAGCTGAGGAAAAAGATGGCCACGATTACTGCAAACATAAGCGGTGCACATGCAAGCAGCACTCCTCCGGATGTTGCCACTGCCTTTCCGCCTCTAAATCCGGCAAAAATAGGATACATATGGCCTATTACAGCAAATATGCCTGCTACAAGCCAATTAAAATCCGAGCCCAGGAAATAGGGAAGGAGAGCTGCCAGGGTCCCTTTTAAAATATCCGCAGTGGTAACAATGATGCCTGCCTTGACGCCAAGCGTCCTGAATGTATTTGTTCCGCCAAGATTGCCGCTGCCATGCTGGCGGATATCTGTCCCGTAAAATGCCTTTCCGATCCAGAGCCCGGAAGGAATCGATCCGAGCAAATAAGCCAGTACAATGATAATGCCTGCTGTCATAAATTCTCTCCTTTATTCAAAATCCGCGATTTCCGCCGTTATTTGGCGGGAATCGATTGCTTGTTCTGGTATCAAATCAAAGAGGATTAGCCAGGTCTTTATATTGTACCATGTTAGGCTAACTTAGCACCAGGTACTAATCAATGTTTATAGATATAGTACCCGGGAAAATGATAAATAGGTAAGAGTTGAGCAATAAAGTTGATAATCGTAATCGTTTCGATTACAATTAAATTATCCTATAAAAGAGGTGACTTCAATGAGACAGGATATTCATCCGGAATACAGGCAGGTAGTATTTATGGACGTGAACAGCGGCTATAAATTTTTAAGCGGCTCTACGAAGAAGACGAATGAAAAGATAGAATGGGAAGACGGCAACACTTATCCGCTGTTGAAGGTGGAGGTAAGCTCTGACACTCATCCGTTTTATACCGGCAAACAGAAATTTGCCGATAAAGGCGGCCGTGTAGACCGTTTTATGAAAAAATACAATATGGAAAACAAAGAAAAATAAAAAGCAGCCCGCAGGCTTCCCAGCCTGGCGGGCATTTTTTATGACAGAGAGTTCTCAGACTTGTTCTTTCCTATAGATCTGGTAAATCTTTTTAATTGCTTCCATATGGAGAGCTTCATGGTAAAAGCTGAAGAGAAAGGCTTCCCCTGCTGTATGGAACGTGATGCCGGCCTTATTAGTAAAAGGTTCTGGCAGTATTTCTTCCAGACGGCCAGGCATAAATTGAAGAATCCTTTCCTTTTGGTCTGCTAAGGCATCGGCAATCTCCTTCAGGCTCGGAGGCTCCTGCTCCCAAGAACGGGGGCTGGTTCCCGCGCTAAAAAGCTCTTCATAAGAAGCCGGCAGTCCTGATTTTTCGTTAAGCAGTAAGAATGCAATTTTTTCCTGAATATAGACGATATGGCCGAAGTTCCAGCGGATGCTGTTATTGAAGCCTTCTGGAATAAAATCAGCTGCATTTTCCGGTATGCGCTTGAGCGAACTTTCTGTAATAAGCTTCACCGTCTCCATATGTTTGAAAATGAGATGTTCCATATCCCGCCTCCTATTTTCTTTTTCGGGCAGCAGCCTTAAGAGTTTTTTGTACCGCCGGTCATCTATCAATAAATATACGCTTCTATCACAATATATTTCAAGAATCTTTCAATATGCTTTTCTGTGTTTCGCATAGACCAAATCGGGTATCTATAGAACAGAAGCAACAATTACTATAATTTAAAGGAGAGATGATTAATGGAACATACTAACGGTTCAGCAGAAACAAACAGCAAAGTAGAAAACAAACTGGAAAACATGGGCTCTGAGAAAAAAGACGAAATTCTATCAAGCTTTGAAGGCTTCAAGGATTATTTAGGCGGCAAGGTCTCACTCGGCAAGAAAATGGGGCTGAATGAAGAGCAGCTGGCAAATGCTGCGCAAAAGGTAGGCGACTACCTGGCGAAGAAGGAAGAGCCTCGCAACAGGGAGGAAAAGCTGCTTCAGGAGCTGTGGAAGTCCGGCAACGAAGAAGAGCAGCATGCCCTTTCCCATCTGCTGGTTAAGCTGGTAGGCTAATTATAAAATAAACAGGAGCAAAGCAATCCATGCTTTGCTCTTTTTTTATGGATGGCCGCTTGGTTTCTATTTATGGAAAAACGGTTATTATATAGGCATTCAGCTGCTTGGCAGATAAAATGGGAGGAACGGATATGGGGCCGCTAAAAGAGAAAAAAATATGGGTTCCGGCTGTGGTGCTGCTTTTGATCATATACAGCGTTACAGTCATTTACCATACAAATAAAAAACTGCCTGAAGGGTTGTCTTATGAAGGGAAAGTCCATCAGGTTGGTGATTTGCAGCTGCTGACGGATTTATCATACGAAGACAAGAAAGGAAAGAGGCAGCATGAACAGGAGATTTTTGAAAGGATGCAGGAGGCTATTGAAGAAGCGGAGGAATATATCGTTATGGATATGTTCCTGTACAGCGGCTATTACGACAAAGAGGAAAAGTTTCCTCCGCTTAGCCAGAATATAACCGACAGACTGATCATGAAGAAGAAGCAAAATCCCGAAATGCCAATAATCGTCATTACAGATAAAATCAATACTACATATGGGTCCCATAGAGCACCTGAGCTGGAGGAGCTGAAAAAGAACGGCATAGAGGTGGTTATGACGAAGTTAGAGCCGCTGCGCGATTCCAACCCGCTCTATTCAGGTTTCTGGCGGATGTTTTTGCAGTGGTTTGGACAGGACGGCAAAGGCTGGCTGCCCAATCCGCTTGCCAATACTGCACCTGATGTAACAGCGCGGTCATATCTTGATCTGCTGAACATCAAGGCTAATCACCGCAAAGTCTTCGTGTCCGAGAAGACTGCCATCGTTTCCTCGGGAAACCCCCATGATGCAAGCGGCTATCATTCAAATATTGCTTTTGAAGGAAGCGGCAGCTTCATAGGGGACTTACTTCAAACAGAACAGGCTGTCATTGATTATTCCGGCTATGATATTCAGCTGCCAAAGTACCAGCAGCAGGATGCAAAGGAAGACGGACCTGTCAGCCTTCAGGTCTTGACAGAAGGGAAGATTCTCAAACATATCCTTCAAGAAATAGATGAAAGCCGGAAAGGAGATATCATATGGCTTGGCATGTTCTATCTTGCCGACCGGGATGTTATTGGAGGCCTGGAGGAAGCGGCAGACCGCGGAGTGCAGATCAATCTCGTATTCGACCCGAATCAGAATGCATTTGGCTCGGAAAAGACAGGTCTTCCGAATATTCCGGTTGCTTCTGAGCTTGAAAAACTCGGTAAAGAAAATATCTCCATCCGCTGGTACAATACAGATGAGGAGCAGTACCATCCGAAGCTGATGTTCATCCAAAAGAAAACTGACAGTGTGTTGATTGGCGGTTCAGCCAATTTTACAAAAAGGAATCTGGATGATTTGAATCTCGAAACAGATATGAAGATAGCAGCCCCCAATGACACGCCGGTCATGAAGGATGCTGATGCCTATTTCAAAAGGATATGGGAGAATGAAGATGGCATCTATACGCTCGACTATGCTACCCAGGAAGAGCTTCCTGTGTTCAGATATATCGTTTACAGCCTTCAAAAGATGCTTGGTTTTACCACTTATTAGAAAAATAGCCAGTTCCCTCAAAAAACCTTCCGGCACGCTTAGCCTGGAAGGTTTTTTAATGTGCCATTAGCAAAATGCTTTGAAACTTTTTGCCTTTTCCAATCGTTAAAATTAAAGAGTGCTGCAAGAAAAAACAGGCAGGATATTTTAACAGATTCGTCCTTCCCTTTGCTGCATAGATTCGTTACGATAGTATCCGGGAGGAATTTATTTTATGGCCAATATTCAACTTAATAGAAAGCCGGCAAAGAAAAGGGGCCTCGCTGCAGGAGTTGTTCTCGTGCTGCTGGCTGTTATTTCCGGCATCATATTTTGGCTTTACCCCTTTGCATCACCAGTTAAAGAAGATTATTTCTCAGGGGAGAACCCGATCATCTTCGAAGGAAAACAGGAAGGAAATGCCTGGACTGATAACGGAAATGTCTATCTGCCACTGTCATTACTCCAGGAAAAGCTGGATGATTCCATCGTATTTGATGAGCGCTCTCAATCTATTATCCTGACTACCAAAAATAAAGTCGTCCAAATGCCGACGGATGCCTTGTCTTATTATGTAAACAGCAAGCCGGTCGAACTGCAGCTGCCTGCAGCAATGAATAAGTCAGGCGGCCTGTATATTTCAATCGAAGAAATCAGGCGTTATTACCCTCTTGCTTATACAGTGCTCGAGGACACAGGTGCAATTTGGATACAAAAGGACGGCGAGACGGTGCAGAAGGCAATCATCCGTGATCAGGACATCAGCAAGGAAAGGCTGCGGTTAAGGACAGAACCTGATCTTCAATCACCGTATACAGCTGATGCCGAGGCGAATGAGGAGCTGTATATTGAAGAGACAAAAGGAGAATACTATTTTGCAAGAAAAAGTGACGGAAGAGCAGGATATATAAAAAAAGAGTATGTTATAAAAGGTGAACAAACAGAAGTGTCTGTAAAAGTAGAGGAATACAAACCTGAATTGAAGAAAATCGACGGCCCGATCCATCTGACATGGGAAGCGGTTTATTCGAAAAATCCCGATCATGCTGCCCTTCCCTCTATGCCAGGCGTCAATGTTGTTTCCCCCACGTGGTTCGAGCTTGCAGGTGAGGATGGATCTGTAAAAAATCTGGGCTCAGGAGATTATGTGAAATGGGCTCATGGCCGCGGCTATCAGGTCTGGGGCCTGTTTTCCAATGCTTTTGACGCGGAATTGACCCATCAGACATTCAAGGATTTTGAAACAAGGCAAAAAATCATCCGCTCGCTTCTGCACTACAGCCAAATTTATAAGCTGGACGGCATCAATCTTGATATTGAAAATGTAAACCAGGAAGATGGACCGCTGGTGACCCAGTTTGTCCGGGAAGCGACGCCTTATTTTCATCAGGCAGGACTGACGGTTTCAATGGATATCACCTTCATCTCTTCAAGCGGAAACTGGTCAGCCTTCTACGAAAGAGATAAGCTGGCAGGGATAGTCGATTATTTGGCGGTAATGGCGTACGATGAGCACTGGGCTACTTCTCCGGTTGCCGGAAGTGTTGCAAGCCTTCCTTGGGTGGAAAGCAATCTTCAGGCATTGCTTGAAGTGGTGCCGAAAGAAAAGCTTATACTGGGCGTTCCTCTCTATGCCAGGCTGTGGGAGGAAAAAGATGAAGGGGGCATCTCCTCGGAGGCACTGACTATGGAGCAAGTGAAAGAGTGGCTTACTGAAACGGGAGCCGTACCGGTATATGATGAAGCATCAGGGCAAAACTATGCAGAATATTATTCCGTCAAAGATAAGGCAACCTATAAAATCTGGCTTGAGGATGAAATGTCCTTGAGGAAAAGAGCTGAGATAGCAGATCGCCATGGACTGGCCGGAGTCGGCAGCTGGTCCAGGTATTTTGCGGATCAGTCAGCATGGCTGGCCCTTTCACCTGGTACGGGCCAGGCTGCAAAAAAGTAAGAAGTCTCCAAAAACAGCATTATATACTTTATAATAGGAAATGGCCGAAACAGGGCCATTTCCTTTTTAATTTTATTTACGATTGGAGTCTTTTTCATGAAAGTTGGTTTTTCAGCGCTGCAATGGATGCTATTCATGGTTGCCGGGACGATCGTCGCACCTATAGCCATTGCCGATCTATTCGGATTGAATCCAGCCGAGGCAGCGGGCCTCGTCCAGCGCACTATTTTTGTACTGGGGATATCAAGCCTCCTTCAGGGGTTCTTCGGGCACAGACTGCCTATAAACGAAGGGCCAGCAGGACTCTGGTGGGGAGTGTTTGCCATATACGCAGGGCTAAGCGCCTCATTGTTTTCTTCAGCAGGTGAAACTCTGCAGGCATTGGAGGGAGCGATGCTTGTCTCAGGCGCTGTCTTCATCCTCCTTAGCATCTTTAAACTCATCGACCGGCTTGCGCTGCTGTTTACACCGGTTGTATCAGGAGTCTATCTGCTGCTGCTGATCCTGCAGCTCAGCGGGTCCTTTTTTAATGGCATGCTCGGAATCGGGTATCGCAGGGAAGGCGTCGACCTGCCTGTATTCTTTTTCTGTCTGGCGCTCGTCATCGCTGCGTTTTACTTGTCCAAACACAGAATCAGGGTGGTCAGTCAATATTCCATTCTGATCAGCCTTGTTGGCGGCTGGCTGCTGTTTTCTCTATTCGGACTGTCAAAGGAAGTGTCGTTATCGGGAGGCAGTGTGGTCTCCATGCCGGAACTGTTCGCTTTCGGCCCGCCGAAGTTTGATGCGGGAATGACCGTGACTGCCGTCTTTGTGACACTTCTTTTGCTTACCAATATGATTGCAAGCATCCGCGTCGCTGACGAGGTGCTGAAGAAAGAAGGAGCAATAACCCCTTCTCCTCGGTTCAAGGCTTCAGGCTTTGTGTCAGGGGTCAACCAGCTGCTTGGCGGTGTTTTCTCAGCAATCGGACCTGTGCCGATCTCAGGCTCAGCCGGGTTCATTGCTACGACAAAAATTACTAAGCTCCTCCCATTCATGATTGGGGCGGCAATCATCACGGCAGCAAGCTTTTTTCCTGCCCTGATGTCTTTCTTTGCATCACTCCCGGCTCCTGTAGGCTATTCAGTCACTTTTGTAGTGTTTGCCAATATGGCAGGCATTGCATTCGGAGAGCTGGACAAAGAAACGGAAACCGGCCGGGTCCGGCTTGTGGCGGGCATTGCGCTCCTTGCAGGTGTGGGTGCTATGTTTGTGCCGCCTGAGGCTTTTAAAGGGGTTTCCCCGCTTATTACTTCATTCTTGAATAATGGATTAATATTCGGTTCTGTTATAGCCATAGCAGCCGATCAGCTTACAAAAAGGGTTTACGGCGGGCAGTCTGGGGAAAGCCGCTAAAAGCCCGGTGGCAGGTGCTCTTGGGCACCTGCCATTAATTTAATATCATGGACTTTATTTTTTGAATAATGTTAAAATTATAGCAAATATACATAAGGAATTGATACAATGCAGAAAACGATGCTAACGAAAGAAGACATACTTGAACTTGCTGACTATGCGGCAGCAAAAAACAGCCGCCAGGATTCATTTATTGGCTATCTGGGTACAGAGGCGCAGGATATTGCAGAAGATCTGTCAGACATTTTTAAGGATGCAGATTCCGCCTGCTTTATCCATAGAGAGGATTCCTCAGAAATCACCGGTTTCCTCGGGGTGGATGCCGATTTGGAAAGAGGTGTCGGAGAATTATGGGGGCCATTTGCAGAGCCTCACAGCTGGGAGGACTCTGCTGCATATCTGATGTCATTAGCGGAAGAATATTTTGGGAACACGCTGAACCAATGGCATCTCTTTATTGGCCGGAAAAATGAACGATGCAGATTGTTTGCTGAGAAGAAAGGCTTCAAACTTGCTTCATCTCAGATGTTCATGGAGCTTACTCTCGAAGATGCAGTGGGCGGAGAACCGGCATCTTTTTTGCGGAAGGAGTTCTTTGCCGATTTTACCCTTCTTCATGATTCACTGTTTCCAGCCACCTATTATTCCGGCAGCGAGGTGCTCGAAAAAATCGATGATGAACATCTTATTTTTGCCCTAGCTAAGAACAGCGGATTGTCAGGCTATCTATACGCGGAACTGGACTCAGAAGAAAAGGCTGCGAGCATTGAATTTATGGGCGTTTCCCTTGTTGAGAGAAGAAAAGGCACGGGAGCAAGGCTTATTCTTATGGCAGCAAAGAAGCTGAGGGAAAGCGGGATTGAAAGGATAAAATTGTGCGTCGACAGCGCCAACGAAAAGGCAATTTCACTCTATAAGAAAATGGGCTTTAAAGAAACAAACACCCTTCTGTTTTATAAAAGGCAGTGTTGATTCAGCTCATTACTGAGTAACTCTTGCTCAACACATATTTATAAAAAGCAACAAATCCTTGATGAAACAAAGCCGGAAGCATATCCTGCATTTTCACTTCGTAAAGACCTGACAGGTTTCGGACTCATCCCTTCAGGTTATAGGAATACTGGCGAACATAAAAGGAATATGAAATAATAAGGAGTGGTGAAAAGAATGGCAATTGAAAATCCGAGCCGGGAAGAAATCGGCAAAATACTTAAAAAAGCGAAGAAGGTGGCTGTTGTCGGCCTGAGCGGGAATCCGGACAGGACTTCTTATATGGTGTCGAAAGCAATGCAGGATGCAGGGTATACCATTATTCCGGTCAATCCGGGCGAAGAAGAAATCCTTGGTGAAAAGGCTGTCGGTTCACTGAAGGAAATAGAGGGGCATATTGATATCGTAAATATTTTCAGGCGTTCAGAATATCTGCCTGATCTTGCAAGGGAATTTGATGAAATAGATGCGGATGTTTTTTGGGCCCAGCTGGGTGTTGCTAATCAGGAAGCCTATGACTTTTTGAAGGACAAAGGCTACACAGTCATTATGGATCGCTGTATCAAAGTAGAGCATGCTATGACAAAATGACGAAAATTGGAACCTAAAGCACACTAATACATCTGCTATTAGTGTGCTTTCATTTGCGGGGAAAGTAGGCTCGAAAGGATTCGTCTGCTCTTTGGCAGCATCTGTGTCATCAATTCTTAATCTAAAAAAATCCAGAACTCATTTGCCAAAACCAAATAAATAGATACAATTAAGCATAGACGTCTTTTGAAAATATGGTAAACTTAAACATAGAACACTTGTTCCTATACCGGTATTTCTGTGCCGGGGACAAGGATTATCATGTGAAAAGGCGAATACTTATAGTGATGTTCGACAACATAGATACAAAGGCAAGACGGTTGTGTGCAGCAATGAAAGGGGTATGTTTGTGGCAACAAATCAGCAGGCATTTGATTATAATGATGATGCCATACAGGTACTAGAAGGGCTGGAAGCAGTTAGAAAACGCCCTGGGATGTACATTGGAAGCACCGATGCGAGAGGTTTGCACCATCTCGTATATGAAATAGTAGATAACTCAGTGGATGAAGCACTTGCAGGCTATGGAGACCACATTATCGTCAAAATACATAAAGATAACTCCATCAGCGTGCAGGATAAAGGCCGGGGCATGCCAACAGGTATGCATAAGCTCGGCAAACCTACACCTGAAATCATTTTGACTGTGCTCCATGCAGGAGGCAAGTTCGGCCAGGGAGGATATAAGACGAGCGGCGGGCTCCACGGCGTCGGCGCCTCAGTCGTGAACGCGCTCTCAGAATGGCTCGTCGTCAAAATCCGCAGGAATGGGTTCGTATATGAGCAGCGGTTCGAAAATGGCGGCAAGCCCGCGACTACGCTCGAGAAGGTCGGAAAAACGAATCAGTCGGGAACAGTGATCCATTTTAAGCCTGATCCAGCGATTTTTTCGACAACTGTCTATAACTACGAGACTCTTTGCGAACGCCTCCGGGAGTCCGCATTCCTGATGAAAGGCATGAAAATTGAACTGATTGATGAAAGGCACGATGCCCGTGACCTGTTCCATTTCGAAACAGGCATCGAAGCTTTTGTTGAATATCTGAACGAGGAAAAAGACGTTCTGCATCCTGTTGTCAGCTTTGAAGGAGAGCATAATCAGATCGAAGTCGATTTTGCTTTCCAATTTAATGACGGATATTCTGAGAATGTCCTTTCCTTTGTCAATAATGTCCGTACAAAGGACGGCGGAACACACGAAGCCGGAAGCAAAACAGCAATGACCAGGGTCTTCAATGAGTACGCACGCAAAGTTGGACTGCTGAAGGAAAAAGATAAAAATCTTGACGGCTCTGATATCAGGGAAGGCTTTTCTGCAATCATTTCTGTAAGGGTTCCGGAAGAGCTCCTTCAGTTTGAAGGACAGACAAAAGGGAAGCTGGGCACCAGTGAAGCCCGTTCTGCCGTTGATGCTGTCGTGAGTGAGCATCTGTCCTATTTCCTTGAAGAGAACCCTAATATCAGCTCTCTGCTCATAAAAAAAGCCATCAAAGCCTATCAGGCAAGAGAAGCGGCGCGCAAGGCAAGAGAAGAAGCGCGCGGCGGCAAGAAAAGGAAGCGCTCGGAAGCGGTCCTTTCCGGAAAGCTGACGCCGGCGCAATCCCGCAATCCCCAGAAGAATGAATTGTACCTTGTAGAGGGAGACTCTGCCGGCGGTTCAGCAAAGCAAGGCCGGGACAGACGCTTCCAGGCGGTCCTGCCGCTCAGGGGTAAAGTCATCAATACTGAAAAAGCTAAGCTTCAGGACATTTTTAAGAACGAGGAAATCAACACGATCATCCATGCCATCGGTGCAGGGGTGGGGGCGGATTTCAATGTGGAAGATGTCAACTATGAGAAAGTTGTAATCATGACTGATGCCGATACAGACGGCGCGCATATTCAAGTGCTGCTGCTTACATTCTTCTATCGGTATATGAAGCCTCTCATCGAAGCAGGCAAGGTGTTCATTGCCCTGCCTCCGCTGTACAAAGTGAGCAAAGGGATCGGAAAAAAAGAAAAGATCGAGTATGCCTGGAGCGACGATGAGCTGCAGGGTGCCATGAAAAAGATCGGCAAAGGCTATATGATCCAGCGCTACAAAGGTCTTGGCGAAATGAATGCCGACCAGCTGTGGGAAACGACCATGGATCCGGAATCAAGGACGCTGATCAGGGTCAGGATCGATGATGCTGCAAGAGCGGAAAGAAGGGTTACGACCTTGATGGGAGATAAGGTCGAGCCGAGAAGAAAATGGATTGAAACAAATGTTGCCTTTGGCCTTGAAGAAGACGGCAGCATTCTTGAAAATGAAAATATCTCGGTTGCAGAGGAGGCGGCTGATCTATGAGTTCAGCGGAAAAATTCCGGGATCTACCCCTCGAGGATGTTCTCGGCGACCGATTTGGGCGTTATAGTAAATATATTATCCAGGACAGGGCCCTCCCGGATGTCAGGGACGGGCTGAAGCCGGTACAGCGGCGCATCCTGTATGCGATGCATGTAGAAGGCAATACAAATGAAAAAGGGTTCCGGAAATCTGCCAAAACGGTAGGGAATGTGATCGGCAACTACCATCCGCACGGAGATTCTTCAGTATATGATGCTATGGTGCGGATGAGCCAGGACTGGAAGGTAAGAAATTTCCTTGTTGAAATGCATGGGAATAACGGAAGCATCGACGGAGACCCACCAGCAGCCATGCGTTATACAGAAGCAAGGCTGTCGGCAATTTCATCAGAGCTTCTGCGGGATATTGAAAAGCATACAGTCGACTTCATCCCCAACTTTGATGATACTTCCAGTGAACCGACTGTACTTCCAGCCATGTTCCCGAACCTGCTGGTCAATGGATCGACCGGAATTTCAGCTGGTTATGCAACGGAAATCCCCCCGCATCATCTAGGGGAAATTATTGACGGCGTCATCATGCGCATGGACAAACCGGATTGTACAGTTGATGAGCTTATGGAGGTTATCAAAGGGCCTGATTTCCCGACCGGGGGAACCATCCAGGGTGCTGAAGGCATCAAGAAGGCCTATGAGACCGGGAAAGGCAAAATCATCATCCGCGGCAAATCAGAGGTTGAAGACATCCGCGGCGGCAGGCAGCAGATAGTCATCACAGAAATTCCGTTCGAAGTTAACAAAGCAAATCTGGTCAAGAAGATTGATGAGCTTAAAATGGACAGGAAAGTGGAAGGCATCAGCGAAGTCAGGGATGAAACCGACCGGACAGGCTTGAGGATCGTTATTGAGCTTAAGAAGGATGCAGACGCTGCAGGTGTCTTAAACTATCTTTATAAAAATACGGATCTTCAAATTCCATACAACTTCAATATGGTCGCGATTTCAAACCGCCATCCAAAGCTGCTCGGGCTGCGGGAAATGCTTGATGCTTATATCGGGCATCAGAAAGAAGTGGTTACGCGGAGGTCCCAGTACGAGCTGAAAAAGGCACAGGACCGCCAGCATATCGTGGAAGGCCTTATGAAGGCACTGTCGATTCTTGATGAAGTCATCGCCGCTATCCGTGCTTCAAAGGATAAACGCGATGCAAAGGATAACCTGATCAGCCAGTTCGGTTTCACAGAGCCTCAGGCTGAAGCGATTGTATCCCTTCAGCTGTACCGGTTGACGAATACAGACATTACTGCACTGCGGGCGGAAGCGGAAGAGCTTGCCCAAAAGGTAGCAGAGCTGCTTAGCATCCTTCAGAGCGAGAAAAAGCTTCTGAGCGTGATTAAAAAGGATCTCAAAGATGTGAAGAAAAGATTTGCGGACGCGCGGCGTTCTGTAATCGAAGCTGAAATCGAAGAGATTAAAATCAATCTCGAAGTGCTTATCGCAAGTGAAGATGTCATCGTTACCGTTACAAACGAAGGCTATGTCAAAAGGACAAGCCAGCGATCCTTTGCCGCATCAAACGGACAGGATTTCGGCATGAAGGATTCTGACAGGCTTATGTCAAAACTTGATATGAACACTACAGATGTCCTTCTTGTCTTTACGGACAAAGGAAGCTATATGTATCTGCCTGTCCATGAACTTCCGGATATACGCTGGAAAGATCTTGGGCAGCATGTTGCCAATCTGGTGCCGATTGACCGGACTGAATCCATCATCGGGGCTATTCCGGTTAAAGATTTTGAGGCCGAAGCCTATTTGATGTTTATCACGAAGAATGGCATGGTGAAGAAATCGGAGCTGAAAAATTATAAAGCACAGCGATATTCAAAGCCGCTTGTAGCCGTTAATCTTAAAAATGATGATGTCGTGACTGATGTTTTCCTTACTGACGGCAAGCAGGATCTAATGCTTGCAACTTCTATGGGATATGCACTTTGGTTCCCTGAAGAGGAAGTCAGCGTCGTAGGGGCGCGTGCCGCCGGTGTGAAGGGAATCAATCTGAAGGACGGCGATTATGTGGTAAGCGGAAAGCTTGTCAGCAATGTCAAAGAGGAAGCTGTTGTCATTGCAACCCAGCGCGGTGCCATCAAAAAGATGAAGCTTGCTGAGTTTGAAAGAACTTCCCGTGCCAAACGAGGACTAGTGATGCTGCGGGAACTAAAAGCAAACCCTCACAGAGTTGTCGGAATGGTGCTGGCAAAAAATCATGACAAGATTTTTATTGAATCAGAAAAAGGCGTTATCGAGCAAGTGTCAGCCTCTGACCTCCGCTTTAATGACCGCTATTCGAACGGATCATTCATTCTTGACGAATCTGACAGCGGAAAAGCGAAAAAGATGTGGCAAGAAGCAGCTGATACTAACGGATGATTGATGAAAAGCCCCTGTTAAACAGACAGGGGCTTTTTGCTTAGAAAAAAGATAAAAGCAGGTAAGAAGACCTGTTTTGTTATTTTACTATAAGGGTATAGATATTACGTTTACATAAATTATTCTGTCAGCAAGGACATGAAAGCATTTTCATCTTGTCCGCCAGCAAAACTTCTGATAGATTTAAGGGAGTTACTATTTTAAGATAACAATTTTCTGACAGACAGCCAAGGGGGAAACGAATGGAGACTTTTGTGAACGAGTTCCAGGAATATGTTGGCCTGGTAAATGATTTTGTATGGACATATATTTTGATAGCAGGTTTGATTCTGCTGGGATTGTATTTCAGCTTCAAGACTAAATTTGTGCAGCTGAGATACTTCAAGGAAATGTTCAGGATTCTCGGCGATAAGTCGATGGTTTCTGCAGAAGGCAAGAGGGGAATCTCTTCATTCCAGGCTTTCAGCATAAGTGCTGCTTCACGCATTGGCACGGGCAATATGGCCGGCGTCGCTACAGCCATTGCAGGGGGAGGCCCGGGTGCGGTATTCTGGATGTGGCTTATCGCCTTTCTTGGAGCGGCTTCCAGCTTTGTAGAGAGCACGCTTGCCCAGATTTATAAAGTAAAAGATAAAGACGGATTCCGCGGAGGTCCGGCCTACTATATGGAAAAAGGCTTAAACAAGCGCTGGATGGGTATATTGTTCGCGGTTATCATCACCTTCTGTTTTGGACTGGTATTCAACTCTGTTCAGTCCAATACCATCTCGCTTGCATTTAATCAGTCCTTCGGGATCAGCAGATTGTGGATCGGCATCGTGCTGGCAGTGTTTACGGCTGTCATCATCTTTGGAGGGGTCAAACGGATTGCCCATGTATCACAAGTGCTTGTACCGGTCATGGCTGTACTCTACCTGATTCTTGCGATTGTGATCCTGATGATGAATGTTACTGAAATACCGGCTATGTTCGGTTTGATCATTGAAAGTGCATTCGGCTTCAGGGAAGCAGCCGGGGGTGCCATGGGTGCTGCCGTCATGATGGGCATCAAGCGGGGGCTCTTCTCCAATGAAGCGGGTATGGGGAGCGCGCCGAATGCTGCTGCCACAGCAGCTGTTACCCATCCGGCAAAACAGGGTCTTATCCAGACTCTTGGGGTATTCGTGGATACAATCCTGATTTGTTCAGCAACTGCTTTTATCATCCTTTTGTCAGGCGATTATACAGGAACGAACCTGACTGGGATTGAGCTTACACAATCAGCCCTGGCAACGCATATAGGCTCATGGGCAAGCTATTTTGTGGCAATCGCGATCCTATTGTTCGCATTCAGCTCTGTTATCGGCAACTATTATTATGGTGAAACGAATATTGAATTCATTAAAGAAAGCAAGACTGCTCTCTTTGTCTACCGCCTGGCTGTGATCGGAATGGTCATTTTCGGTGCAGCAGTCGATCTTGAAGTTGTATGGGGACTTGCCGACCTGTTCATGGGCATCATGGCCATCATCAACCTGATTGCCATCACCATGCTTGGCAAAATAGCATTTGCTGCACTGAAGGACTACAAAACTCAGCGCAGGGAAGGAAAAGATCCTGTCTTCTATTCTGACAGCATCCCGGGATTAAAGAACATAGAATACTGGGAAACGAAAGAGCAGGCTTTAAAGAAGAAAAAACTGAACTAATGAAAATGGCTTCCCTGAGCAGGGAGGCCATTTTTTTATAGGCAGAGAAGGATTTTGCCGTATTGAGGAATAATCTTTGCCTCTACGTTTGATAAAGCTGAATCAAATCCGTTAGGGTAAATAGCGACGCCACATGGAAGCGAAGTGCCTGGAGTACAGATCAACAGCCTCAATTAAAAAGCATAAAAAAATCGTCTTTGAACGGGTACATAGATTTCCCAAATCTGGACATAATACGAATAAAATTGTTCGGAAAGGGCGGTTTTTATGAGAAGGGAACTATTGTTCGCATTCGCTGCGTTTTTCTTCATGTCAGTTTCAGCTATAACAGGTGCTTATGCAGTTGAACAGGCTGACAAGGCAGAAACGGTCGAGAAGAAGAAGGAAGATATAACCGGGGATGGAGAAAAAGATACTATTTATATAAAAGGAATTCCATATGAAGAAGGGGCTGCTTTTTTAAAGGAAGTCTATGTGATCATTGAGGCTTCAAATGGCCAGACATACCGGATTGATTTAGAAGGCGGATATGAACCTTCTGTAAAGTTCAGCGATTTGAACCATGACGGAGTAAAGGATCTGTTCGCAACAGTTCCTACTGGGGGCAGCGGCGGGCTCTCCAACTACTATTTGTATACGTTAAAAGACTTCAAGCTCGAGGATTTGACTGTTCCTGAACCTTTGGCTATCGAGAGTGAATTCAAGGATGGCTATAAAGCCTCAATTACCATTCCTGCGACAGGCCAATCTTATACTTTTGATTTAACAGAGAGAAAAGACGACTATGAACTCCTGGGACTCTACCATAACGGCAAATTGAATGAGCCGGCAGAACTGATGGTCGATCCTTTTGGGACACTTATCCCAATCATGCTTGATAATGGTAAGCATGGCTTAAAGGGTGTGCAGCAAATCAGCGGGGCGTATCACGCTGATTCGATAGCATTTGCTGAATCCTCATGGATATATGAAAATGGCAGCTGGAAATTGCTTGAAACCAAGCTGTATGAGACAGGCAGGGGGCATAAAAAGAGATAGGCTTTTGTCACCCTTGTGAGACTAACTTCATATGTTATAGCAAGAATAACTTCTTTCCGAAGGGAGAGCAGCTTGCTATGAGTCAATTTAATCCTCAGAAACTAAGTGTCAGGTATCTGGCTCCGGCAACAGAGCAGAAGCCTGTCGATGCTAGGAAATATACACTTACACATTCAGATCAGACTGGTGAACTGTTTCTTAGCATCGGTTGCGTTTATGATTACAGCAGCGTAAATAAAAAATTCAGGGATGAAGTTCTGGCTGAGTGGCTGCCGCAGATGGGGCAATATGTTCTTAAGGCAGCAGTATATGTGAGCGGGGGAGAGTTTGACGAAAAAACTTCGAAGATGCGGTATATGATATTCCAGCGGGAAATGGATTTAGCGCTGAAAGCAATCATTTACGGAGACAGGAGCTTTTTCACAAGCTATCCATGGCTGCTGGATTCACCAATTTATGTGCAGTTTGAGTCCGTATTTCCGCAGTTCAGCAAGATCATTTACTATGGAACGCCAAGGCAGTATTTAAATAGTTTACAGCAGCCGGTTATCTGAAAAATGACACGGGAACAAGCTCCAGGCATTGACCGGGGCTTGTTTTGCATATACGGAGGCAGAGCATGGGATTGAGTGGAATATAAAAATATTATGTAAACTAATTGAGTTTTCCGAGAAGCGTTGCTTTAAAAAGAACCAGCTAAATAAGTTCATAAATCAAGAGAAACCAATAATGAGGAATAAATATATAACATATCAATAAAAGCTGCTGTAAGCATCCAGAAGCCCATCTGTGAGATTGTAAGTATGCTGGAAGCCAGCAGCAGAAAGATTGAGATTGAATAATATATTAGATTAAATCAGAGTGAATCTGGAATTCATAAATTAATAAGCAAGAGATTTAAAAAAATATTAATCACTGCAATTTGGCCAAAAACACATTTAGAGTCAATTTCCTGTAAAATTTCTATTTCGTCTCACTATCTTAAGTATACTTAACTATTGAGACCTGATATTCGTTCGTTTATATGACTTCCTATAATATATATTATGTTCGGGGCGTAGTTTTAACAAACAGGACAGCTTAAGCTGCCTACTCTATCCTGTGCTTATAACCGCTGTCTTTTGCTGACTTTATATCAATGTATCCTGCGCTGTACTCAATCACATCATTGATAAAAACATCATGTTTCTTGGCGAAGGTTTTTACCTGTTCAATCAGGCTGCTGTCATATGTAGTTTTGTACTGGATTCTGTCTTTAGGCCGATTTTTCTTATTGAAATCAATATAATCCTGCTCAAGGACTTTTTCGAGTCCTGTTTCGAGTAAATAATTCACATGGGTATCATGTTCATAAGCCAGTTCATTCAGGTTTTCAATCAACGCTTTGCTGATATTAGTCCTGAATTTTACCCTTGATTCATCTGTTCTTTGAATCAGTTTTCCGTCAACCTTTTTCCACATATTCATTCACCTTCCTGATAAGAAACTCTATATCAATCATTATAGCATGTGCTGTTTTTAGCGAAAAGAACATATGTTCTATGTCAGTAAAATTGTTCACTTTGTCATCTTTCTTCCATTTTTTAAGCCCTTTATATAAATTTCCTGTCAGATTTCCTCCCAAACCGAATGCTTTTTTATCCCTATCACTCCAATAATATATAAAATACCTTAAATTGGAGTGATTCTGTTGACGAACCTTTATTTTATGGAAAATGCAGTAGAGGCTGCTTTGGAGAATGCTGCTGCCCATCTGGGAGGTCCTTTTGGAGCGGTTGTTGTGAAGGATGGTACGGTGATCGGCACAGGCACAAACCGGGTCACTTCGCTTAATGATCCTACAGCACATGCAGAAATACAGGCGATCCGTGCTGCCTGCCTGCATCTTCAGGATTTCCAGCTGAGCGGCTGTGAAATCTATACCAGCTGTGAGCCATGCCCAATGTGCTTTGGCGCTATCTACTGGGCTCGCCCAAAAGCAGTATATTTTGCCTGTACAAAAGAAGATGCAGCCGCTGCAGGATTTGATGATCAGTTTATTTATGAGCAGCTCTCCCTCCCGCTTGAACAGCGCAGCATAGAAATGCGGCAGGTTAAAATGGATGAAGCTTTAATGCCGTTTAAATTGTGGGAGAAGTCTTTTTCTAAGATTGATTATTGAGATATAAAGTACTTCCTTTTTAGGAGGATAAAAATGATAAAAGAACGATTGATACGCCGGATTGCAGTGGCTGCCGGCAGAGAGCCAGCTGACTTGGTCATTAAAAATGGAAAGATCATAGATGTTTTTAACGGTGAGGTCATTTATGGGGATATTGCCATTGCAGACGGGTATATCGCGGGCATTGGCGAGTATGAGGGCCATAAGATTGCCGATGCAAAAGGAAGCTATATTTCTCCTGGATTCATTGACGGCCATGTCCATATTGAATCCTCCCTTCTGACCCCCGGGGAATTTGCCAGGGTGCTGCTGACTCATGGTGTGACTGCTGCTGTGGCAGACCCGCATGAAATTGCGAATGTATCAGGCATTTCCGGTCTGCAGTACATGCTGGATGCTTCTGAAGGACTGCCTTTTGATTTTTATTTTATGCTGCCTTCCTCAGTTCCTGCTGCTGATTTTGAATATGCCGGTGCAAGGCTGGATTCTCTTGATCTAAAGCCATTCTTTAGCCATCCCAGAGTTCTTGGGCTTGGAGAAGTCATGAACTACCCTGCTGTATTGAATGCACATACTGACATGATCGAGAAAATCATTGCAGCAGAATCTGCCGGGAAAAAAATCGATGGCCATGCTGCAGGCTTAGGCGCATCCGGGTTAAATGTGTATAGTGCTGCGGGCATCCGCACCGATCATGAAGCAATAACCGCTGAAGAAGCAAAGGAAAGATTGCGTAAAGGGATGTATTTGATGATCCGCGAAGGAACTGCAGCAAAGGATCTTGAGAAACTGCTGCCTGCAGTCAATCAGCAGAACAGCCGCAGATGTCTGTTTGTCACAGATGACAAGCATTTGGATGACCTGCTTGAGGAAGGAAGCATTGACCACCATATCAGGCTGGCAGTGAAGTCAGGCCTCCCTCCTATAACTGCCATTCAAATGGCGACCCTGAATGCAGCAGAGTGTTTTGGTTTGAAGGATCAGGGAGCGCTGGCCCCTGGGTATAAAGCTGATATGGTTTTCCTTGAATCGCTTGAAGAGCTGATCATTGAGCGGGTATTTAAAGAAGGCGTTGAAGTCGTTTCCGCTGGTAAACTTTTGCCAAAAGGCTGTTTTAGAGGCGTGCCTCCTGCTGCTATGCTCAAAAATACGGTTAAAATAAGCATTACCCGCCAGGAAGATTTAAAAATCAGAATGACAGGAAATAAAGCCAACGTCATAGAGATTATCCCTGGAAGCCTGGTTACCAGGCATATAATTGAGGAAATTGATCTGGACAGCCAAAACAGCTTTCTTCCCTCCACATCAAGGGATCTTTTGAACCTGGCCGTCATTGAACGCCACCGTGCAGCTGGGCATATCGGATTGGGAATTGTTAAAGGGCTCGGCCTTCAATCCGGAGCGATTGCCTCTACGGTAGCCCATGATTCACACAACCACATCATTGCAGGCACAAATGATAAAGATATGTTAGCTGCTCTAAGGGCTCTGGAGGATATGCAGGGCGGCCTTGCTGTCATTAAGGAAGGCGAAATGCTTGCCTCGCTGAAGCTGCCTGTTTCGGGACTTATGTCCGATCAGTCTTATGAAGAAGCAGCGTCTATGCTGGCAGACGTCAATAACGCCCTGAAACATCTAGGTGCAAATAAAGATGTTAACCCTTTTTTGGCATTATCCTTCCTGGCTCTTCCTGTTATCCCGGAAATTAAATTAACTGCCTCCGGATTATTCAGTGTTTCTCAATCTGCTTTTATTCCAATTGAAGCAAACCACAAGCCGGGATTGACTTTTTAATGCGGTAAATGATTTTCAAAATGAAAAGCTGGACTAAAATCCAGCTTTTGGTCGGGCGTAATTAGTTTTTAAAATTTCAAGTATGGTTTAGCAGCTTCAGTATTCTTTTTAACTACAACATCAGCATCCCTTGTAAGCGACAGGCATCTTTCATTAAAGTCAAACGGGATAGCCTGCTGGTAATCCTCTGAAAGGATGTTTGCGTTCCGGTACTTGCTGTCAGATAAATCCAGAATTTGCCCCCGCTCGTCTGACTGGCGTTTCAGGTGGCTGACAATCACTTTTCCAATATGTCTTCCAAGCCTCAGCCCTTCATCATTATCCGAAGGGAAGTGGACTCCTGCATATAGCCGGCTAATGGCGTCTTCTTTTGAGATCCTTTTAATCTTTCCTGCTTCTTTAGGGAAAAAATAGGTCAGCATGACTTCTGCACAGCCTGACATGACTGCATGCCCTGAAGGATAGGCAGGGAACCTCGGGGTGCACAGCAATGTTTCAAGTGTCTGGTCATATTGATTGGGCCTTGCTGCATCCCAAAGGTATTTTAAATGCCAGGTAACCACCATACTGTCATTTATAGCACCTTGAACAACAGCAAGAATCCTTGCCGCTTGGGTTGGACCGACACCATACGTATCGATCAGCTTGTCAATGACTGGTGTCCATTGCTTTGTCGGAACACCTGTACCATAATAAATGCCGATCTTCTTTTGCTGAGGTGTCAGGTTGTTCAATGTCCGCTGAACGATTTTTAATTCACGATGAAAATCGATATAGTGAGGATCTTTAATTGGTAAAACGATTTTTTTGTAATTGGGATCAAGAAAATGGCCGTCACTGTCCCTTTTTAAAAAGATCAGCGGCCAGGAACCGGCATATGGCGTAACACCTTCTGATGGCGGTTTTCTTTCTCCAGCATAAGGATGCTCAGACCATCGCAAATAGTTT
The DNA here is from genome assembly GCF_040492155.1 of Cytobacillus sp. T106. Lineage (NCBI taxonomy): Bacteria > Bacillati > Bacillota > Bacilli > Caryophanales > Bacillaceae > Cytobacillus > Cytobacillus sp. T106. Next base: position 28,059 of record NZ_JBEUMK010000022.1, read on the forward strand.
TCTTTCATTATTTTCACCTCCTTGCCTGATGTAACAGCTTATGAAATCGGTTTGCTTTGTGGATAGGCGTAATAGCAGAATTCTGAAAAAATAACAAAAAAGACGAACTTTCATGGTCTATGAAAGTTCGTCTTTCTCATTATTATGCAGGATCAAAGGTCAATTCATAACCTTGCATATATCATTCGTAAACTCCACAGGATCGCTGATCGGCAATCCTTCAATCAGCAAAGCCTGGTTGTATAATAGATTGGTGTATAGTGCCAGCTTCTCTTTGTCATTTGCAAACGCATTCTGCAGTGAAGCAAAAACCTCATGATTGGGATTGATTTCCAGAATTTTCTCAGCTTGTACATTTTGGCTGTCAGGCATGCTGTTCAGAATCTTTTCCATTTCAATGGTCAGATCCCCTTCTGCTGCCAGGCAGACAGGATGGCTTTTCAGTCTCCTGGAAGCACGGACTTCCTTTACCTTCCCTGCCAGCAGATCCTTCATGCTTGTGAACATTTCCTGATAGGCTTTTTCTTCGCTTTTATCATTTTCCTCAGCTTCAATCCCCAAATCTGAGCTGGATACAGACTTGAATTCCTTCTCTTTGTAGTTCAACAGCATCTTGATGGCAAATTCATCGATATCTTCGGTAAAGTACAATATTTCATAACCTTTGTCGGCGACAAGCTCTGTCTGCGGGAGCTTTTCAATCCGGCTGATGGATTCCCCGGCAGCATAATAAATATACTTCTGGTCCTCAGGCATTCTAGAAATATATTCATCCAGTGTGACCAGCTTGTTTTCTTTTGAAGAATGGAACATCAGCAGATCCTGGAGCATATCCTTGTTGCTGCCGAAATCGCTGTATACCCCGTATTTCAGCTGCCTGCCGAAAGACTCGTAAAATGCTTCGTATTTCTCCCGATCATTCTTCAGCATAGACTGCAGTTCGCTTTTAATCTTTTTCCCGAGATTCTTTGCAATAAGCTTCAGCTGGCGGTCCTGCTGGAGGATTTCGCGCGAGATATTCAGGGACAGATCCTCTGAATCAACAATTCCTTTCACAAAGCTGAAATAATCAGGAAGCAGCTCGGCACACTTGTTCATAATCAGAACGCCATTTGAATACAGCTCAAGCCCCTTTTCGTATTCTTTGGAATAATAATCGAACGGAATTTTCTCTGGAATAAAGAGCACCGCATTATAGCGGATGGTACCGTCAACATTGATATGAATGGACTTCAGCGGCTTATCAAAACCAAAATGCTTTTCTGCATAAAACTTTTCATAGTCTTCTTCCGTCAGCTCACTTTTATTTTTTCTCCAGATCGGCACCATACTGTTGATGGTCTGTTCTTCCGTGTAATCCTCAAATTCACCATCTGAGCCTTCCTTAGGCCGCCTGCCTGGCACATCCATCAGGATAGGATAGCGGATAAAATCGGAATACTTTTTGATGATGCTCTTTAGTGAATACTCTTCAAGAAATTCATCATAATTCTCTTCTTCTGTATTTTCTTTAATTTTCAAGATGATCTCTGTTCCTGTTTCTTCCTTGACGGCAGGCTCGATTGAGAAGCCTTCTGCTCCCTCTGACTCCCATTTGTATGCTTCTGTGCTTCCATGGGCCCTGCTGATGACAGTAACGGAGTCTGCAGCCATGAAGGCTGCATAAAAGCCGACCCCGAATTGGCCGATGATATCATAGCCGTCTTTTAGCTCAGTATTGGTTTTGAAATTCAATGAGCCGCTCTTGGCGATAACGCCCAGGTTATCCTCAAGTTCTTCCTTTGTCATCCCGATCCCGGTATCTTTAATGACAAGAGTGCGGCTTTCTTTGTCAGGGGTAATTTTTATGTAATAGTTTTCTTTGTTGAAGCTGATTGAATCATCTGTCAGTGCTTTGTAATACAGCTTGTCAATGGCATCGCTGCTGTTTGAGATCAGCTCTCTTAAAAATACTTCTTTTTTGGAATAGATGGAATGGATCATCATCTCCAGCAGTCTTTTTGATTCTGCTTTGAATTGCTGCTTTACCATTTTATTTCTCCCTCCCTGAATATGTTGAAGTTACATTAGCACTCTTTGAAGCTGAGTGCTAATTTTTTAATATCATATAACCTTTTGCTCTGTCAACTATCCCTTGGATAACTGTGCATTTCTCTTGATTTCAAGAGGTATTCCGGTATAATTTTGAGGGTATGTATATACTACTGATTGTGTATGCTTTAGCGGCAGGCGGCTGTCAGTTTTTGCAGCAGAGAATCGGCATAAAAGGAGTGACATGATGAAGATTATTTTGGCTTCTCCCAATTTCCATCAGGAACGTGGAAATACAATTACCGTTAAAAGAATATCTGACGGCCTCCGCAGGCTTGGAGCAGATGCAAAAATTGTTTCTTCAACAGAAAGACCCGCATCCCCCCTTCCACAGGGAGATATCGTCCATGGTTTTCATGCTTACCGCTTTTTCCTTTACAAGAAAGAGCTTGGTATGCCGATAGATAACTATGTGATCACAATGACAGGAACCGACCTGAATCAGGATCTTTTTCATCATGAAAGGCGGCAGGATATAATCAGGACGCTTCAGGAAGCAAAAGCCATTACAGTCTTCAATGAACAGGCAAAGCAGCTTCTCATTAGCGAAGTTCCCGATGCTGAAGCAAAGGTCTATGTGATTCCACAAGGAAGAAGTCAGTTTGAAATGATGGAGCCTGTTTTTAAGAAAGAGCAAAATACATTTGTTTTCCTGCTTCCAGCCGGGATCAGGAAAATCAAGAATATCCCGTTCGCAATCGCATCCCTAAAAAAACTGCATGACAGGTATCCCCATATCCGTTTAGTGATTTCAGGTCCTGTCATTGAAGAAGAAGAAGGATCATACGTGAAAAAGCTGGCGGAACAGGAAGATTGGATCGACTATATCGGCCAGATTCCCCACAGTAAAATGGGAAGTCTTTACGAATGTGCAGATGCCCTCCTGAACACTTCTATTTCCGAGGGACAGCCGGCAGCCATCATAGAAGCGATGGATTGCGGATTGCCTGTATTAGTTTCAGCCAATGAAGGAAACATAAGTCTTGTAAAGCACGGAACCACCGGATTTGTTTATCAGAATGAAGTCGAATTTCTTGCTTATGCTGAGCGCTTGATCAATAATTACGAGATAAGAAAAAAACTTGGAGCTGCTGCTGAAAATTACATAGCAGAACACCACTCTAATGTATCTGAGGCCGAAAGTATGCTGAGGATATACAGCAGGGTGCTTGCCCCTTCCTGAACAGCTTGTTTGGGACAGCCCTTGTTTAATGAAAGGAGAGGAATTCATGTCCAGAGAAGAAATCATCAAATTGACTTCGCTATCAACAAAAGGGGGCTGAGGATGCAAAATTGGTCCTGAGGACCTGGCGCAGGTTCTGCGTCATTTGCCCAAAGCTGTACCTGATCCAAATTTGCTTGTCGGGCTTGATACTTCCGATGATGCAGGAGTATATAAAATAAGCGATGATGTTGCTTTAGTGCAGACGCTCGACTTTTTCACACCGATTGTGGATGACCCTTATATGTTCGGCCAGATTGCGGCTGCAAACTCATTAAGCGATGTCTATGCAATGGGCGGAAAACCGATCACAGTTATGAATATCGTCGGATTCCCTATCAGCACTCTTGATAAGAGCATCCTTGCTGACATCCTGGCAGGAGCATCAGACAAAGTCATGGAATCAGGGGCCGCCCTTGTCGGAGGACACTCGATCGATGACCAGGAGCCCAAATTCGGACTCTCAGTCACAGGTGTTGTGCATCCGGATAAAATCAGGGCCAATGCCGGCGCTAAGCCTGGCGACCGTTTGATTTTGACAAAGCCGATCGGTGTCGGCATCCTTACGACAGCGATCAAGCGGGACCTGCTCGAGAAGGAAGATATCGATCTTGTCATGAACGTAATGGCTGCACTTAATAAAGATGCCGCAGAAGCAATGGAAAGCTTCCAGGTGAATGCCTGTACCGATGTGACTGGCTTTGGCCTCCTCGGCCATGCGATCGAGCTTGCTGAAGGCAGCGGAGCCGGAGTTATCATCAACAGCGGTAGTGTACCGGTCCTTCCAAGGACACGTGAGCTCGCAGAACAGAATATCATTCCTGGCGGTTCAAGGAAGAACCACAAATGGCTGTCAGGGCGGATTGAGTACAATCCTGATATTGATGAAACAACCCAGCTGATCCTGTGTGATGCCATCACTTCAGGCGGGCTGCTGATTTCTGTGCCTGAGGCGGAAGCTGAAGCACTGCAAAAGGCCCTTGAAGAAAGAAATGTCACTTCTGCTATCATCGGCGAAGTAACAGATCAATCTCCCGGGAAGATTAAAGTATTGTAAAAGGACTCGATTAGAGTCCTTTTTTAAGGGGTATGGGATGTCAGGCAGATTGGCTTAAAGCTTATGCTGCCTCTCTGCCCATCCCCCCAATTATATTAATGAGGTGTTTTATTGATGAAAAAATGGCTAATGACTGCAGCTGCCTTTACGCTGATCATGATCCTTGCCGCTTGCGGTTCAGAGGAAGGCACAGAACAAAAAGAAAACAGCAATAATAATGAAGAAGCTTTCACAATCGGCGTCATACCGGTACAAACGGAAGGTGCAATGGAAACGGCCATGGACAAGCTTCAGTCGATCCTTGAAAAAGAGCTGGACAGGAAAGTGGATGTTGAGGTTTATCCTGATTATAATGGCGTAGTTGAAGCGATGAACTACGATAAAATCGATATGGCCTATTTTGGACCGCTTACATATGTGGTTGCACACGAAAAAAGCGGCGCTGAAGCAATCATCACCCAGCTGATAGATGGAGAGCCTTTCTACCATTCATATATCGTCACACATAAAGACAGCCCGTACAATAACATGGAAGACCTGGTAGCAGCAGCAGGAGAAATTGATTTTGCTTTTGGCGATATCAATTCAACGTCCGGCTCCCTTATCCCTTCCATTGAACTGCAGGATCAGGGTGTTTATACATCCGAGGATGACAATAAGTTCAAATCAGTCAGATTCACAGGTTCCCATGATGCTACAGCCCTGGCTGTCCAAAACAAGCAGGTGGATGCCGGTGCGATTGACAGCGCCATCTACAATCAGCTTGTAGATTCAGGAAAAATTGATGGAGAGCAGTTCAAGACAATCTGGGAATCCGAGAAACTTTTCCAGTATCCTTGGGCAGTTCATCAAGATACAGATAAAGAAACAATAGAAAAGCTTCAGGAAACATTCCTGGCGATCGATGATAAAGAAGTGCTTGATGCGTTTGGCGCAACAGGTTTTACCGAGGCTTCCAATGAACAGTATGAAAGCATCAGGGAAGCAGCTGTCAAACAGGGAATCATTAACGAATAGAGCTGATTATTGTGTGGTTTAAACAGCGTAGTATTTTTACTGTTCTTCTGCTGGCACTGGCTGTATACGCCAGTGCCCGTCTTACAGAGTTTGATCTGACTAAATTCCGTGATTTCCGGAATATGATCGACTTTTTATCGCAGTGGTTTCCAATGGATTTCTCGCTCCTGCCCCGGATGCTCCAGGACAGCATGGAAACATTGGCGATGGCATTTCTGGGGAGCTTCCTCGGCCTGCTGGCGGCATTGCCGCTCAGTTTCCTGGCTGCAAGGAACACTTCCCCATCGAAAGCAGTCTATCATGTGACAAGGCTAGGCCTCAGTTTCGTCCGCTCAGTGCCGGAGATCGTATTTGGGCTGATCCTTCTTACGGCCTTGGGCCTTGGGCCTTTTCCTGCTGTACTGGCCATTTTGTTCCATAATGCCGGTGTGCTTGGAAAGCTGATATCAGAACTGATAGAGTCCTCAGAGCGCGGACCGCAGGAAGCCATGCGGGCAGTCGGCGCCAAAAGCTGGTTTGCCTCCCTGTTCAGCATCCTGCCGCAAATTTGGCCAAATGTGCTGTCCCAGTTTTTCTACCGGTTCGAGGTAGCGATCCGTACCTCTCTGATTCTTGGTTTTATCGGCGGAGGCGGAATAGGACAGAGATTGTTCAATGATTTCAAGACCTTCCATTATTCTGCCGTTTCTCTCGATGTGCTGATTATTATGGTCATAGTCGTAATCGTCGATTTGTTTGGAAGCTTTGTCAGAAATAAAGTGATTTAAAAGGAGGCTGGGCTTATGATCAAGCTGGAGAATGTTACCGTACGTTATCCGAAGGCTGACTCCCCTGCCCTGCATAACATAAACCTTGAACTGAACCAAGGCGAATTCATATGTGTACTTGGAAAAAGCGGTGCCGGGAAGTCTACACTGATCCGCTGCATGAATGGGCTCCAGAAGCCTTCTGCTGGGGAAGTATACTTTCAGGGCAAGCCGGTATCCGGCAAATCTGCCGAGGAAGAACGGCTTGTACGGAGGGAAATGGGCATGATCTTTCAGCATTATAATCTCATCCCCCGTCTGACAGTCATGCAAAATGTCCTGACAGGAATGTTTGGCTACAGAAACACTTTCAAAAATCTGATAGGCGCTTTTTCCAGAAAAGAAATTGGACTTGCCCGCAGTGTGATGGAAGATGTCGGCCTGAGTGAGTTTGCCGGAAGGAAAGTTGAACATTTGAGCGGCGGACAGAAGCAGCGCGTCGGCATAGCAAGGGCCCTGCTCCAGTCTCCCAAAGTGTTTCTTGGTGATGAACCTGTGGCAAGCCTTGATCCCGGGACATCAGAGAGGATTTTCTCGCTTCTTCAGTCCCTTCACAGAGAGCATGGCCTTCTGACCATCATTAATGTTCACGATGTTTCCCTCGCAAAGCGCTATGCAACACGCATTCTTGCCTTAAAAGATGGCAGCCTCATCTTTGACGGGAAACCAGATGAATTCACAGATGAATTGTATAAACAGACCTATGGGGCTGAATTCATTCCGGTCTGATCCGGGGAAGGAGAATACTTATGACAAAAAGTCCTTGAGTGGTTGATGAGACAAGAGTCGTGTACGACTCAGCAGATAATGAAGTGTTATCAAAATTACAGCCCGGTGAAAAGCCGTCAGTGGTTTTAACCTTTGATGACGGACCTGGCAGGCATTTGCATTCCATTTTGGACAGCCTGGCAGCGGAAAATGCATATGCCGCTTTTTTCTGGCAGACACGGCTTCTGTATCCTGAAAGGCCATGGGAAAGAGTGCTCGATGAAGGGCATATCATTGGAACTCATTCATCCCGCCACAAAAATATGGCTGCTCTCTCCTGTGAGGATCAATATAAGGACCTGGAAACCAGCAAAGAGAAGATCCGCCGGGTTACCGGAAAGGCGCCTGTATTCTTCCGTCCGCCTTTTGGCCAGTATAATGAAGCTACCCTTAAGGCGGCCAATGAACTCGAATTGACCCCTGTAATGTGGCGAATTGCATCCCTTGATTGGGAGCTTAAAGGAAACCCGGAAAAAATCATTTGCAATGTAACTGATCATCTGGAAGATGGAGCCATTATCCTCCTGCATGAACTAAAGCAGACTGCTGATATCCTGCCTGAGTTATTAAAAGAGATCAAACTCAAAGGATATAGCTTTGCCTCCCTCCAGCCAGGAAAGAACAAAAGGAAAGCGCCCGGAGCATAACCCTCCGGGTGCTTTTTGCTTTTAGTGGTTGATTAGCATAACTTTAAGCTCTTCGAGTACAAAATTTTCCCTTTTTAGCCAAGTATGATTTTTTATTTTCCCGATGGCTTTCTTATTTTCTTCTATTGCTTCATCAATGGCCACCCATTTGGGTATGAATCCCAGCTCTGCTTCATATGTATCCAGCTGCTGCGCTGCCAAAGCGAAATCATTTAATTCACAGATATAAAAATGTGAATTCATTTGAAATATGAAGCGGTCATCATATTCGTCGATACGCCTTTCAACGACTTCCCCAGCCTTTTCTTTAACCCTGCAGCTTGTGTAGCCTGTTTCCTCTGCAACTTCCCTGATCAGTGCTTCCGTGCAGGTTTCTCCTTCCTCTACCCCTCCTCCGGGAAATTTATAGCCTCCTGTAATTGTCTGCAGAAGAAGGATCAGATCATCTTGTATAATGATTGCCCTGACCGCTTCCCGTATTTTAATTTGCCTGTCTATGTTTGTATCAGATAAGCCCAAAAGTTTGTAAAAAGCCAATCATACCCCCACCTTATCATCTCATTAGGTTAATTTTACCATTAAAAGCAAAAATAAATAGGGCTGCATGACAGCATGCAGCCCTATTTATACAAGAATTATTGCGCAACCGGAGATTGTGATAGTACGTACTCTTCTATCTTTTGGGCAGCATCCTCGATATTTGCGGCTTGAATAGTCACGATCCTGTCTTCCGGATACATTTTAGCTGTATGCGTATAACGGGGATCATAATAATATTTAAGGAGCAGCGCAACCGCTGACCCATACTCTTCATCAATGAGATTCTGTTCTATTTCGGCAGCAATCGGTGTGTGGATCCTGTTTTTAATATGGCTGAACGCATTAAAGCATGCTTCAGGATGATCCCATGGCTTGTAATCCTCCAGGATATGGCGGACTCTTTCTTCCATCGGCATCTCAATGAACAGCTGGATCCCCTGTTCCTTCTTTTCAATGATGGATTCAGGGAGCACCACCTTCCCGACCCTTTTGCTCTCAGCTTCAAAAAAGACAAAAGGAGAATCCTGCACCTCGAGCACCTTCCTCAGCAGCCTGCTATCGAACATTTTCTGATTGCTCGGTTCAAGGCCGATATGGCCAAAGATGGAACCGCGGTGCCTGGCAAGTCCCTCGAGATCGATCACACTATAGTCCTTTTCTGCCAGCTTCTCTAGAATGGCCGTTTTCCCTGAACCTGTATAGCCGTTCAAGACGAATGCTTTGGGCTTAAGCTTGAGTCCTTCAAGCGTTTCGACAACCCATCTGCGATGCGCTCTGACACCGCCTTCTAGCCGGTATGTGCGTATGCCCATCAGATCAAGGAGGGTGGCAGAGGTTCTGCTCCTCATCCCGCCTCTCCAGCAGAATACGGCTTTGTCGCCTTCAACGGCATTAAATTCCCTGATAAAATCCGGAAGCTTGGCCGAAACGATTTCCAGACCGCGTTCTTTGGCAGCTTCAACACTCACCTGTTTGTAAATTGTGCCGATTTCAGCCCGCTCTTCATCATTGAACAAAGGTATATTGATGCTTCCCGGTATCGTGCTGTCCTTATACTCAGAAGGAGACCTTACATCTACCAGTACAAGCTTTCGTTTATCCTTCAGTTCTAAAAGTTTCTCAATTCCTACATCCTGGAACAATTTTTATTCCGCCTTTCCTGCTGTTGCATTCTAAGCTTATCTTTACTGCTATCATATAGAAAAGCTGATCACTCACGGGGAGGATCAGCTGGAAAAACATCTTCTTCAACCGAGGGACTTCAGCGGATGAACATCCTGCCCTTTACCTATTATAAAACATTTCGCGGCTAAAAGCATATTTTCAGATTTTCCCCCTGAGCCTTTTCCGGTTTTCAGCTTTAATCGAAATCCCAGGTAAGCTGTTCTTCACTTTCAAGAGCTGCTTTTTTACTTTTAAGTATGTCTTTAGGTTTCTGATCTTTCTTCTGGTCCGCTATTTGCCTTTTTGCTTGCTTAATTGCTTTCCGTACATCACAAATGGGAGCTGGGTATCCAAGCTGAAAAAAACCAGGGTACAGCCAGGGTTCGTGTATATATGCCGCATCCACATCCTTCAGCTCCGGAACATACCGGCGGATAAAGCTTCCATCAGTATCAAGCTCTTTTCCCCATTTGACCGGATCGATGATTTTGACGGTTTTTGAGCCGCTTTTACCGGCAAGAATGCCCATCTCTTTCATGTGAACAGCAGGCTCGTGGTCAAGGAACAAAAGGGCGAGCTCCAGTGCAGCCTTCTCCCAATCTAATAGAAGTATATTACAGGCAAAGCCTGCCAGCATCCTTCTGCTGCTGTAATTGAGCCAGCCGGTTTTGCGCAGGCAGCGCATACTCGCATCAACCGAAGGAATTCCGGTATTTCCTGTCCGCCATTTTTCAAGAAGCTCTGCATCATGCGCTCTGGCGGAATTACTATCGGCTGCATTTGCTTGTGTTTCTTTTTCCTGCCACTGCAATGCCTCACTCCGCTCAAGCAGCTTTGATTGAAAAAGGCTTAGCTGCTGCTTCTCAGTTTCTGTACAGTTTTCCGCCTTCTTTGCGGCTTCATGGTAGGCGAGCCTTGGTGAAATATTACCGTATGCCAGGTACGGGGAAAGCCTGCTGGAAGAGAAAGAAGAAGCGAGCGGTTTTTGATAGTTTTTTTCATAGTTGGCGAGCTGTTCCCCTATGAAAAATTCCAGTGTTTCTATTCCCCTTTTTTCCCCGCCATTTTGTCCAAACCTGATGGCCTCTCCTTTAACTTTCATGCCTAATGCCTTCTGAACAGAAAGATTAAGAAAATCCGGCACCTTTTCCGGAACTCTGACCGCAGCCGGAGGATCTGTCAGCTCCTCAAGCATTGACTCCTGCCAAAGCTTTCTGAACCTGCTCTTGCTCTTTGGTTTTTCCAGCTGGCCTGGAGGATGGAAAGGATAGAAAGGCAGTCCTTTAGACCCCATCCACTCCGCAGCCAGTCTGTCAGTATCCGTATCGTATTCCAGGTGGAAAAAAAGGGAGAAATCACCGTATCTTTTCAGTAGCTCTTCGAGTATATCGATGATGGTGCCTTGAGCAGCAAATAATCTTCCTCCAAGACCCCTTAGGCCCTCATCCAGCTGCTCAAGCCCCTCTGCGGCAAATTGGATATGGCGTCTTGAGACTTCCTTCCGGCCTGAAAGCGGTTCTGCTATATATAAAGGGATAACCTCCTCCGCTGAAGCACATGCCTCTGCAAGCGGCCGATGGTCATGAATCCTTAAGTCTTTCCTGAACCATACAATATTCATAAGAAATCACTCCGAAACTAGAATAGCGTCTCTATCCATTATACTGAACTAAGAGAGAAAAAGCTGGGTAAAAGGAAAGCGGAAGCGGATTGACGTAATCAGGAAATGCCAGCAATATAAATAGCCCGGCATTTGCCGGGCTTATTTAAGCATCTTCCAGTATTCAGTCTTACACTTTCGCTGCTGCCGGCTTCTCCACCTTCACCGTCCACCCGAAAGGATCCGCAACTCTGCCATATTGGATGCCAGTCAGTGTATCATACAGCTTCCGGCTCAGCTCCCCGGTTTCTCCATTGTTGATGACAAGCTTTTCATCCTGCCATAGAAATTCGCCGATCGGGGAAATGACTGCTGCAGTCCCTGTGCCAAAAGCTTCTTCGAGCTCCCCATTCCGGTAAGCCTGTGCCAGCTCCTCGATGGAAATCCTTTTTTCCGTAACTTGGTGCCCCCATTCTTCAAGCAGGGCAATGATCGAATTCCTGGTAACCCCTTCAAGAATGCTTCCATTCAAAGCCGGCGTGATGATTTCTCCATTCACTTTGAAAAAGACATTCATGCTCCCAACTTCTTCAATATACTTTTTTTCTTTTCCATCCAGCCATAATACCTGGGCATATCCGCCTTTGCCGGCACCCTGCTGGGCTTTCAGGCTTCCGGCATAGTTGCCTCCTGTCTTGGCATTGCCGGTGCCGCCTGGGACGGCCCTGACGAATTCCCGTTCTACCGCGATTCTGACGGGATTGATCCCTTCCTTGTAATAGGCACCGACAGGGGAAAGGATGATGATGAACTTATAGCTTGCAGAAGGAGCCACTCCCAAATATGGTTCTGTGGAAATGACAAAAGGCCTTATATAGAGGGAAGTGCCTTCAGCAGAAGGAACCCACTCTTCTTCGATCATCAGCAGTTTTTTGAGGGCTTCAAGCGCCAGGTCCTCGTCAATGTGCGGTATGCAAAGCCTGGTGTTGGATCTGTTCAGTCTCTCCAGATTTTTTTCCGGCCTGAATAAAAGGATTTCCTGATCTTTTGTCCGGTATGCTTTAAGCCCTTCAAAGACGCTCTGGCCATAATGAAAAATCATGGCTGCCGGATCCAATGTGAGCGGCTGGTAGGGAATGATGCGGGGATCATGCCAGCCGAACCCTTCCTTATAGTCCATCACGAACATATGGTCAGTGAAATTTCTGCCGAATTCCAGTGCCGCTGCTTCCGGCTTGACCTTTTTTTCGTTCCTTAAAGTTACGCTGATCTGGCAATCTGTCATTTTTGAAAACTCCTTTTCTGCTATTATGCTTTGAAGTGCTGAAGGGAATGGGTGAAAAAGAAGCAAATGATGTGAATGCGGTATCGCACCATATCATTTGCACCCTCCCTTGCTTACTTTTCCAATAAATAACCATTAATAATATTCTTAATATTATGGCAATCCTTTAATTAAATGTCAAGAACTTTATCCTTGCTGACTTTGTGCACCCTCAGCAAGATTAAATAGGAATCCATATACTAGACTGTATGCTTCCCCGACTGACAATCCGCCATGAAAACCAGGAAGAGCATCGAGGGAAAAATTTAAATTCCAGATGCCTTCACCTGAATCAAACATCAGATCATAAGCGTCCCCGCTGCCTTCAAGCCCTTTATCCAGGCTGTCTTTGAGGTATTTCTGATACTTCTTCTGCAGTTTTAATCCAAGCATAATATCGTAGTTGCCGAACACATCATCCACTTCAAGAGAGACAGCATCTGCGCCAATGACATCAAACCATTTGGACTCCATGTATACAAACTCGCGTTTATGCTCACGGAAATAGGAAATGGGCTTTTCCAGAAAATCTGGCGATTCTTCAGCAAGGATTTCTTCTGTTTCCTTATCGCCTCTTTCCAAATAAGCCTCCCGGAAGCGGTCTCCCTCATTGCCGATTGTGAATCCATCAGCTGAATCAGAGTCTGTCATTCCGAGATATTCTTTTTCTTTTTCAAAAATCAGGGCAGTCCCTTTCTCTTTTTGTTCTTTTTCTATGTATGAAGCAAGATTTTCTTTTAGCATGAGTATTCTCCTTTTTTAGCGGTTTGCGAATTTCATCCCGGAATTATAACCGGCTTATAAGCAGTATACCATTCCTTTCTGGCTTCACATAACACTATAATCCGGGGCAGGGCAGAGACCCCGGGGAATATAGCTTTATAGAGTGCCTTTATGATGTTCGTCCAAAAGGTCCATCTGCACTTCAAGTGCTGCCCTGCCCCCGCTCTCTACTGCTCCATTCATATAGCCCTGATAAAGGATGGATGTATGCTCCCCGGCAAAATAGCAGCTTCCTTCCTTCTCCATCTCAACTCCTGCAAAACCGGTGTGCTGGCCGACCTTCCTGAAGGAATAGGAACCTCCAGTCCAGCTGCCGGCAATCCAGTAGGATATCAAATCCCTGCCATTAAAATGGTCTGCTGCACCTGTGAACAGCCGTGACAAATCCTGAAGGAATCTCCGCTTATGCTTTTCCTTGCCTTCTTTCATTAACCGAACGGCTTCCTTTCCGCCTGCATAATGTACAAGGATTCCGGCATCCCCCTTTTGTGCCCGGGTAGCTTCAAAGGCAGATTGGAACATATCATTGGTATAGATTGTTCCGGTGCTGGCAAACTTCTCCCAAAATCTGCTGCTGAATTGAAAATGTGCTTTTAAATTATGACCCATGCCAAGCTCTTCTATTGCTTTTGCTTTTAGAGGGCTGAAGCCGCTCTTTGTGTAATCTGTTTGTTTTAAAACAGTAAAGGGAATGGCCATCACGACTTTGCCTGCATAGACTTCCTTCCTTTTCCCAGCCGATTGAAATCCAAGGTGATATCCGCCCTGCCCGAGGGATCTGATGCTTGTAAGCTGGTGGTCATAAAGGATAGACCCGTCCAGTTTTTGCTTTAATTTCTCAATGATCAGGTCGTTCCCGCCCCGCACCCTGTATCTTTCATCAGAGGTGCCGAATACATTGAAATGCGATCCATTCAGCCCTCCTACAAGGCTGATGAGATTAAGGGCGCTCTGTTCAGCACAATCTGCCCCATATTCGATTGTGTATGCATCGCATAAAAGCTGGCCGAACTCAGAGCCAGTTCCTCCCTCTATATTTTGATTGATCCAGTCCACGATCGACATGCTGTCCAGCTCTTTCGCACGCTTAGAATGCCTGTTATACAACGGAGGGAATTCGCAAAGCCTGTATTCTTCTCTGACAGTGTCAGCTATCCGGCTGTAGAGATCCTCGATCTTTTCTCCGGGGATGCTTTTTCCATTAATAAGATAAAGCGGCTTTCCCCCTTTTTTTTCGAAGCTGGTAAGGTCATCTGTCTGCAAACCGAGTTCAGAGATCAAGCCCAGTATTTCTTTATGGTTTGAATCAATGAACTCTCCTCCGCATTCAGCAAACTGCCCTTCCGCAAAAATAGCCCGGTCTGTCCGGCATCTGCCGCCTGCGTCTGCCTGTGATTCAAATACCACAGCTTCGATTCCTGCCTGCTTCAGCCGGAAAGCACAGGTAAGACCTGCGAGTCCGGCACCGATGATGGCAATAGCATGCTGTTTCATTTCAAACCTGTCCATAATGTCACTCCTGCTGCCAACTTGAAATTGCAAAATATAGCATTCCCTCAATGTCTGTTCTTGAATCCTTATTACTGATGAGATTAAGTGTAAATCCTGCATAGAAAACAAAAAGAAACAGAGCAGCCTGAGGGGAGGTCTGCTCTGTTTCTTCTGTACAGCTATCCTTCAATCACATTGCCTTCTGCTGGGATGGGATGGTTTTTCAGCAGACTGGCAAAGTGGAATAAGTTATAAGCCAGAATTTTAGCGTGCTGTTTAGTAAAGCTGTTTTTATAGCCTTCCGCCTCGATGAATGAAGGGCCCGGGCCTGCTTCCCCTACCCAATAGGCATCCACATTCGGCGGGATGGTAAAGCCGATATGTGATAAACCGTAAATGATGGATTTGGAAGCGTCCTTGGCTCCGTCTTCATTGCCTGTGACAACAGCTCCGCCTACTTTATTATAATAAAGATATTGCCCCTTATCATTTGTCATGCTGCTTGCGCCGTATAGCCTCTCGATTGCCAGTGTGGCAATGCTGCTCTTTTCCCCGAGCCAGATCGGCGTGCCAATGACCAGGATATCCGCTTCTTTGACTTTCTCAAAGATTTCCGGCCATTCATCCCCTTCTCCTTCATCGGCGGAAATCCCATAGGAAATGTTGAAATCTGCAAGCCTGATGGTTTCTGATTCTACTCCAAGGGTATCAAAGTGACCGATTACCTCATCCATCAGCCGCTGGGTATTTGAGGGCTCTGCCCCTGCTTTTAAACTGCAATTCAGGAATAAACTCTTGATTTTCATAACGGTAGCCTCCTTACGTTCTCTCCTGTTATATATCCTCACAGCAATCCGGCAAACATGGAGATGTGCAGAAAAGGCCTTTTAAAAAAAGAACAACATCCTTTGATTACATTAATATAATGTATTACAGCACCTTTAGACACTTGGGTGTACGGTTAAAAAGAACCCAGTATGCCCCGGATGCACGGGTTCTTTCCATAAACCAACTGAAAAGCGGTGATAAAGAGTGAAAACCGATTCGCTTCCTACTTTCAGCTTTCAGAACCTGCAGGAGCATGATCTTACCTTTGAACAGGTTTTTGAACGCATCCTGCGCTTTATGTCCCGGCAGCCTGCAGGCAATTACAGGCTGATGGTCGGTACAGATTCACAGGTTCATCCCGAGTCGACCCGTTTTATAACGGGGATTGTTATTCAGAATGAAGGAAAAGGGGCCTGGGCCTGCATCAGGAAAACGACTGTTCCCCGGAAGATGCAGCAGCTCCATGAAAGGATTTCATTCGAAACCTCCCTGACCGAGGAAGTTGTGGCCCTCTTTGATGATGAGAAAAAGAACAGGATGATTGATTTCGTTCTGCCACATGTCTACAAAGGAGCTACTTTTGCGATAGAAGGGCATATCGATATCGGCGCCGGCCCGCGGAACAAAACAAGGGAGTACGTAAATGAAATGGTTGCAAGGCTGGAGTCTATGGGTCTTGAGCCAAAAATAAAGCCGGAGGCCTTTGTGGCATCCAGCTATGCAAACCGTTTTACTAAATAGGCAATTTATAATGGAGTCTTGATTTTTCTGTTATAATTTTCTTCAGCTTTCCGGGCAACCGCCTCTGTAAGCTCCACCGTGATGGAAGGCAGGGATGAACTCAATATGCTGTTGGCCATCTTTGCCATAAGGCCCTCGGCCCTAATGGTCAGGCAGCCGGTCATGATATTGGTCCGGTTCTCTTTTTTTGCCCAAAAATAGCCTTCACCTGAAATTTTTTCGTTGATTCCCTCAAGATTGAAAGTGACTTTTTCAGGCTCCTGCCAGGTTACGATCTCCACCTTCAGCTGTATCTTCTTCTTCATGATGCCCACATCTGTATAAAAGCTCCATGTCGATTCCCGATCATTGATGATCGTATGGTCAATATATCCCGGCACAAGCGGGGCCCAGCGGTCAATATTGCTGACGAAGTCCCACAAAGATTCTATCGGTATTTTTACTTCTGCCTGGTGGCTGCAGCTGGCCATATATCAAACTCCCTTTTCTAAATAGGTTCTATTCCACATCTTATTCTGAACCATTTTTCCTTATGCCAGAAAAAACCGGGATGAAGCCGTTCACAAAATACTTTCCAGCGCATCCTTAAGGGTCCCGATAACAAGTTCGGCATCTTCTTCTTTTATGTTGAGGGGCGGCGACAGTGCAAGGACGTTATTGTAGCCTGCCACAGTAGCTCCATTTTTCCCGATCAGCACTCCTTTTTCACGGCAGGCGGCTATGACTTTATTGACAAGGGCTGCCTCGAGAGGCTCTTTCGTTTCTTTGCTGCTGACTAGCTCAATTCCGATCAATAGGCCTTTCCCTCTGACATCGCCAACAAAAGGATGATCCGCCAGGCGGGAGGCAAGATTTTCTTTCAACTTTGCACCAAGATCGGCCGAACGTTTATAGAGGTTTTCCTTTTCAAGAATTTCGAGGTTTTTAAGCGCCAGTGCGCAGGCAGCCGGATTGCCGCCGAATGTATTGATATGCCGGAAATAGTCGTATTCCCCGCTTCCCTTGAACGCTTCATAGATCTCTTTCTTCACAGCAGTGGCTGACAGCGGGAGATAGGCGCTCGTGATGCCTTTTGCCATTGTGATGATATCGGGCCTTATACCGTCATGCATAAAGCCAAAAGGCTTCCCTGTCCGGCCAAAGCCGCAGATCACCTCGTCAGAGATCAGCAGGGCTCCGTGCTTTTCGCATACCTCTTTGGCAGCCTTCATATAGCCTTCCTGCGGAGTGATGATTCCCCCTCCGGTGATGATCGGTTCCATAATCATGGCAGCAATCGTTTCGCTCAGTTCCCAAGTCATTGCCTGGTCAAGCGCTTTGACTGCGGGCAGATCAGAAGGGCTGCCGCTGTGGACTTCATCTCTGTAAGAGTCTGGCGGCTGTACATGTATGAATCCCGGGGAGAGCGGCTCATATTTGTATTTTCTTTGTGCCTGCCCTGTCGCGGCGAGCGATCCCATAGTATTGCCATGATAGGACCGGTAGCGGGACACAATTTTATAGCGCCCTGCTTCCCCGCGCTGCTGATGATATTGCCTGGCGATTTTAAAGGCGGTTTCATTTGCTTCCGATCCGCTGTTGGAAAAGAAAATAACATATTCTCCGCCAAGCAGTTCATTCAGCTTCTCAGCAAGCCTGATGGCTGGAGCATGGCTTTGGGTCAGCGGAAAATAAGGCATCTCCTTCAGCTGTACATATGCAGCCTCGGCAAGCTCCTTCCTGCCATATCCCGCATTCACGCACCACAGGCCAGCCATCGCATCTAAATAGCGTTTCCCGTCACTTGCAGTTATCCACGAACCCTCAGCCTTTTCCGCGACGATGGTCGACTGCGGGCTGTAGGGCTTCATTGAATGCCATACATATTGATCATCCTGTTCAAGCAATGATTTATTTCCGTTCACTGACTGTGCCATCCTATCTCCTCCTCGTTGCTGCTAAGTGATTTCAAAGTTCAAAACGAGATGTGACCATTTTCTTTTTTGTATAAAAATTCAAGCCATCTTTGCCATTGACATGAAGGTCCCCATAGAAGGAATCCTTCCAGCCTGAAAAAGGGAAGAATGCCATTGTAGCCGGAACGCCTACATTGATGCCGAGCATTCCGGCATCCGCCTCTTCACGGAATTGCCTGATGCTCCTGGCATCGTTTGTATAGATGGTTGCTCCATTCCCGTATCTTGACCTTCGGATGAAGTCCAGCGCTTCATCAAGGCTTCCTGCCCTGAGCAGGCTCAGTACAGGTGCAAATAGCTCTTCCTTTGCGATCGTCATATCGCATGTCACCCTATCAAAGATCGTTGCACCAAGAAAGTTCCCGGCTGGGTGCCGCTCCATCTCCGTGCGGCCGTCCCGTATCAGCTCAGCCCCTTCTTCTTCTCCTTTTTCAATGAGTCCGAGGACTTTTTCAAGATGCTCCTTGCGGATGACGGGCGTCAGGAGGGTATCTTCTTCCATCCCGCTGCCGACCTTGAGCTCATCGGCTTTTTTCTTAAGCTCATTAATGAAGCTGTCGTTTTCTCCCACCACGACAACGGCACTGCATGCCATGCACCTCTGGCCGGCACTGCCGAATGAGGAACTGATGATATGCTGGGCCGCCTTCTCAGCATCGGCATCAGGCATGACGATATGGTGATTTTTAGCACCCGAGAGTGCCTGTACCCGCTTTCCTTCAGAAGCGGCCCGTTCATACACATATTTTGCAACCCGCTGAGAACCGACAAATGAGATGGCGGCAACCTCTTTATGTTCAAGCAGTGCATTCACAACATCATGTGCGCCGTGTACAATGTTCAGGACTCCAGGAGGGGCGCCCGCTTCGGCAAACAGTTCAGCAAGGCGCGCTGCCAGGATCGGCGTCCTTTCAGACGGCTTCAGCACAAAAGTATTCCCGCAGGCAACAGCAAGAGGGAACATCCACAAAGGGACCATCATCGGGAAGTTAAAAGGAGTGATCCCCCCAACCACGCCAAGCGGGTAACGGAACATCTCAGAATCAATATCCTCAGCGATCCCTGAAAGCGACTCACCCATCATTAAGGTCGGTGCACCTGCGGCAAATTCCACACACTCGATGCCTCTTTGGACCTCGCCGAATGCTTCTTTGAAGGATTTTCCGTTCTCTTTTACAATCAGCTCAGCAAGCTGTTCATGATGCTGTGACAGCAGATTATGATATTTGAAAAGGAGCCTTGCCCTCTTTGGGACAGGCACCTTCCTCCACGAAATAAACGCCCTTCCTGCTGCCTGGACAGCAAGGCTGACATCTTCTGCACTGGAGGCAGGCACCCTCGCGAGCACTTCATCATTGGCAGGGTTGATGACTTCAAATGTATCTGCAGAGGAAGCTTCTACCCAATTGCCATCAATAAAATTTCTCAAAACCTCTGTTTCATGCCTGATCGCCATATGCTCCATCTCCTTCATATGAAATATCCACTTCAGATTTTTATAAGACTTCGATAGAAAGCTGCACATGAAGGCGAAGGATCAGCGGCAAATAATGAAATGCGCAATCCTTCGCTCTATCACAGCTATTTTTGTTCTGCAGAATGCTCTTTCTGCTTGAGCAGAAGCCCGCTGAAATATTTCCGTGCTTCTGCTGTCCCAACATGGATTGTTTCCTGGATCCCGCTGGCCGGATTGGCAAACAAGATGGCCGCTCCATCCAAGCTTTCTTTCACCTGAAGGATTCTGAATCCTTTTTCGATATAAAAATCGATTTTGTCTCTTTCATGCAAAAAGAACTGGTAGTCTGACATACTCTGACCTCCTGAAAATAGTCAAGATTTCATGGAATCAGCGGCTTTTTCCTGATCATCGTCCAAAATCCAGTCGCGCCCCACACTGATTCCGAGATATTTGCTGTCATCCGGATCATTGATTTCGGCCTGCTGATATTTGCGGAACCACCAGTACCGGGCAAGAAGGTAATAAGAGCCTGCTCCTGCCAGGAATCCGGCAAGGAATGAATAGTTGGGAAGCCAGTATGCAACTGCGGCACCAATGACCCAGCTGATGAATCCTGCAAGGTTGATTCCTCCCCAATACCTGAACTGCCCATGGTCCTCGTATAATTCAGGTACATTGACGCGCCTTTTTCTCAGCAGATAATAATCAGCAAAAAGGATGCCGACAATCGCAGACAGGATGCCGCCTACAAACAGGAGGACAGGGATGATGACGCCAAAGAGATTCCATGGCTGGACGACTGTCCCGACAATTCCTGCTGTAATAACGCCAGCCCAGAAAGGAAATTTCGGCCCGCCAACATTAGAAAATATCGTTGCCGCCGGAACGACATTGGCCGCCGTGTTGGTGGACCATTGCGCCAGGATGATCATCAGAAGCAGGACGCATAGGACGAGTCCTCCTGCCGCTTCCTGAAGGGCGATGACAGGATCGTAATTCAGGACGGCAATATAAGCGATCCCTCCTATGATAATCATAAAGGTCTGTGTCAGCGGCATGGCGATCAGGTTGCCGATCAGCGCCCCTTTATTGCGCTTAAACCAGTTTTTTTCATTCACGGGCGCCTTGATGAACCGGGAAATGGAAGGAATATCAGCACTCAAGGTCGCCCAAAAGCCCATATTGCTGAAGATCACAACAAGGAAAGCAGTAAATGCATCGGTTCCCGCTGCCGGATTTTCTGCCCATGTCCAAATATTCCTTCCTGCCTCTTCAGCCGTATCGGATAAAGATAGGTACATCCAGACGGAAATCAGGATAATGACCGGAGCTGCCATGTCAGCAAAACGCTCTATCGCTTTTATCCCAAGGCTGGTATTAATGAGCTGTGCAGCTGCGAAAATAAGAAAACAGATAAACCAGTTATTGAAACCGAATAAAATATCAATGATGCCATTCATGGCAGTGGCACCGAAGTAGGTATTGATTCCAAACCACATAGAGGCGGTGACGCCCCTCGTGATTGAGGGGATATGAGTCCCGATTGTGCCGAAAGGGGCGCGCATATAGACCGGGAAGGATAGGCCATGCTCTATCCCGATGTCTGCAATCAAACTGATGAATAAGCCGATTCCGAGGCAGCCGATCACCGTTGCAATAATGACAAGCGGCAATGGGAGGCTCATAACCCCGGAGCCTCCGATGGCAAAGGTGGCGAGTACCACCACCATGCCCACCCACATAAATGAATAGCCGAGCGAGGTGATATTCCTGTCCTTTTGCTGGATCGGATAAAGGTCAGGGGATTTCAGATGGCTTCTTTTCATACGTACACATCCTGTCCGGTTAATTTTTGTCAGGCCGAGAAGCTGATTGAAACCGAAAAGCCGGGTTAGTGCATGCCATCATCCTGTTCACTGAAACAAAGCCGGGGTAATTCATCTCCGTCCACAGCCAACCCTCTTAATCTAATAAGCAGGAATCACGTTATTATGGGTTTTGTGTTTAAAATATTTTGCTCTTTTTAAATATTGCCCGCTGCCCGCTTTTCCAGTGAACTGGCGGTCTTTAATCACATACTCTCCCCTTACGAGCACAGTGACAGGCTCTCCTTTGACTGATAATCCTTCAAATGCGCTGTAATCAACAGCCAAATGGTGGGTGCCTGCAGAAATGGTTCGTTCCTTTTCAGGGTCAAATAGGACAATATCGGCATCAGAGCCTACAGCAATCGTCCCTTTCTGAGGGTAGAGGCCAAATAGCTTCGCAGCACGGGTCGAAGTGATGTCGACAAATTGGTTGAGGGTGATCCTTCCCTTTGCCGCCCCTTCTGAAAAGAGGATCGAGAACCGGTCTTCAATAGTCGGGCCTCCGTTCGGTATTTTGGTAAAATCCTCCCTGCCGAGATCCTTTTGCCCCTTAAAGTCAAAAGAGCATTGGTCAGAGCCGATCGTCTGGAGCTGTCCGCTTTTGAGGGCATTCCATAAAGTGTCCTGATTCCATTTTTCACGGAGCGGCGGGGACCACACATATTTTGCGCCTTCAAACTCAGGCTTTTCGAGGCTGGTCTGGTCAAGAACAAGATACTGCGGACAGGTTTCCCCCCAGACATCGATGCCCCTGGAGCGGGCTGCGGCAATTTTTTCTGCTGCTTCAGCGCAGGATACATGTACCACATACAGCTGGGAGCCTGCCAGGCCGGTCAGCTCAGCCGCACGCCCCGTTGCTTCCCCTTCCAGCTCAGGAGGTCTTGTAAGCGCATGGTAGATGGGTTCTGTATGTCCTTCTTCCAATGCCTTTTTCGTAAGATAATCGATGACATCCCCGTTTTCTGCATGCACCATGACAAGAGCCCCGAGGTCCCTTGCGGCAACCAGCGTCTTGAAAAGCGTTTCATCATCAGCCTGGAAGACATTTTTATAGGCCATGAAGACTTTGAAAGAAGTAATTCCCTCATAATCTATCACTTTCGGCAGCTCCGCCAGTACTTTATCATTGATTTCCCCGATCATGAGGTGGAAGCTGTAATCGATGGCAGCCTTGTCTTTAGATTTTTGGTGCCATTCATCAATGCTTTCCTGGAGAGGCCTTCCTTTAGATGTCAGGCAAAAGTCTATGATGGTCGTCGTGCCCCCAAAGGCTGCGGCAATCGTGCCTGACTCAAAATCGTCCTTTGTCACAGTCCCGCCGAATGGCATATCCAGGTGGGTGTGCGGGTCTATGCCGCCCGGAAAAACGTAAAGCCCTGCAGCATTGATGATTTCCGCCCCGGTATCTTGCAGATCCCTGCCAATCAGGGCGATTTTTCCTTCTTCTATTAAAATATCAGCCTGAAAAGTATCTGATGCTGTCACTATAGTGCCGTTCTTTATTATTTTCTTCATATTCAGCACCCCTTTACCGTTTAGATAGATCCAATTCGCATGCCTGTGCCCCGGCTATCGCGGCCTGCCGTTCATTCCAGGTCATAGGCGGCTGTGTGTGCGGAAGCTCTACCATTGAAATGGCCCCTTCCTCCGGGCAGACAATAGAACAGAGGTTGCAGCCGACACAGTCTTCTTCGCGGACTTTCAAATATTCTTTTCCGTTTTCATCAACCAGCATATCAATGCATTGATGCGAGGTGTCCTCACAGGCGATATGGCATTTATTGCAATTGATGCAGATATCAGGGTCGATCCTCGCAGCAATATTATAGTTAAGGTCCAGATTGCCCCAGTCCGAATACCTTGGTACAGATTTTCCGATAATGTCCCTGACTGACCGGATGCCTCTCTCGTCCAGATAATTATTCAAACCATCCATTAAATCTTCAATGATGCGGAACCCGTGGTGCATAGCAGCTGTACAAATCTGTACGCCGGAAGCGCCCATCAGCATGAATTCAACCGCATTCTGCCAGTTCGATATCCCGCCCATGCCAGAAATCGGTACAGATATTGCTGGATTCCTGGCGCACTCAGCGACCATGTTCAGTGCAATCGGTTTGACTGCCGGGCCGCAATAGCCTCCATGTGCTCCCTTCCCTCCGACATGCGGAATCGTATTCCAGGTATCAAGGTCCACCCCGGCAAGGCTGTTGATCGTATTGATCATACTGACAGCATCTGCACCGCCTTTTACCGCTGCTTCTGCTGTTGCTGTAATATCCGTTATATTGGGGGTAAGCTTCACGATGACTGGTGTCCGGGCCGCTTCCTTCGCCCAATAAGTTTGTTTTTCCACCAGCTCTGGCACCTGTCCGGATGCAGAT
The DNA here is from genome assembly GCF_040492155.1 of Cytobacillus sp. T106. NCBI lineage: Bacteria > Bacillati > Bacillota > Bacilli > Caryophanales > Bacillaceae > Cytobacillus > Cytobacillus sp. T106. Next base: position 51,804 of record NZ_JBEUMK010000022.1, read on the forward strand.
CCCATTCCCCTCTCTGCCATCCCGTGCGGGCAGCCGAAGTTAAGCTCAAGTCCATCTACCCCAATCTCTTCGACCCGTTTGACAATTTCATGCCATTTCTCCTGTTTCGGCTCAACCATCAGTGAGGCAATGATCGTGTTGTTGGGAAACTTCTTTTTCGTTTCATAGATTTCCTTCAGATTGACTTCAAGCGGCCTGTCTGTAATCAGCTCAATATTGTTAAAGCCTGCGACCCGCTGTCCATTAAAGCTGACAGCAGCAAATCGGGAAGAAACGTTTAAAATAGGCTCACCCAGCGTTTTCCAAACAGCTCCGCCCCATCCGGCCTCGAAAGCACGCTGAACCTGATAGCCTGAATTGGTAGGTGGTGCAGAGGCAAGCCAGAAAGGATTGGGGGACTTTATGCCCGCCAATTCTATGCTTAAATCAGCCATTTGCTTCTCTCCTTTCTTCCTTCATCATCAGCTTGTGGATCGCATGGGCTGCTTGTTTACCCTGCTGGGCAGCAGTGACGACCATGGCTTCCCCTTTTCCTTTGCCGAAGACAATATCCCCGCAGGCAAACACTTTCGGATTTGAGGTCTGGCATGTCTCAGGATTGATTTCTACAACTCCCCCATCGTGAGCAAGGCCGAATTGATCGATGAGGCTTTCATGCCTTTGCTGCCCGATGGCTTTAATAATGATGTCAGCCGGGAGCAGATGCTCAGATCCTTCAATGGGTACGGGCCTTCTCCGACCATCCGTATCCGGCTCGCCAAGCATCATTTGGATGCACTCCAGTCCTGCTGCTTCCCCGCGGTCATTGCTGATAATCCTTTTGGGTGCCGTCAGCCATCGGAACTCGACTCCATCCTGCTTCGCAAACTCATATTCAAAATCATAGGCAGTCATTTCTTCCTGTGTCCTCCTGTAAAGGATTTTCACATTCCCCGCCCCGAGCCTTGCTGCACAGGTTGCCCCGTCAATTGCTGTGTTGCCGGCGCCGATTACAATTGCTTTCTTGCCTGCCACATCTCTCCTCAGTTCACCGGTTTTTGTCTGCTTCACAAATTCAATCGCATCAAAGACACCTTCCAGATTTTCACCTTCAATTCCAAGGTCCGGCACTTTTGACATGCCTGCAGCAAGAATCACAAAGTCATATCCGTCCAGCAGTTCTCCGGCTGTAACATCCCGGCCGATCTTCGTTTTGGTCCTGATGTCTACATTCATCCGCCTGACCTGTTCTGCTTCCCAATGGGCAATCTCCTTGGGCAGACGGAATGAAACGATACCGTAAGTGTTCAGCCCTCCGGCTTCCTCCTCGGCTTCATAGATGACAGTCTCATAGCCGAGACGGGCCAGCTCCCTGGCAGCCGATAATCCCGCAGGTCCGCTTCCGATGACCGCTGCTTTTTTGCCGTTGGCCGCACCTGGGAAAAATAAGTCCTTCCCGCTTTTTATGGCCCAGTCAGTCGCATGCCTCTGCAGTTTGCCGATCAGAATAGGGCTTTTTGTTGAATTCAATACACACGCCCCTTCACAGAGCTCTTCTGTCGGGCAGACCCTTGAGCAGCTTGCGCCGACAGGATTGGCATCCATGATGGTTTTGGCGGATCCCAGCATATTTCCGCTGCTGATTTTTTTTATGAATGAAGGGATATCTATTCCAGTTGGACATGCTTTAATACAAGGGGCATCATAGCAATACAGGCAGCGGCTGGCTTCATGGGCAGCATCCCTGCTGGACAGCGCAGGCTCCGCTTCCCTGAAGTTCTGTTCCAGGTCGGTGTGTGAGATTCGCTTTGGTTTTGCATCGATCACAGCGTTCCCTCCTATCCTGCCTGTGCCAGGCAGGCAATTGAAAAGCTTATTTTCACATAAAAGCCCCTTACGGAAGAAGGGATGTCATTTCACTGTATGTTTCCGGCCTGCGGTCGCGGTAAAACTGCCAGGTGTCCCTGACCTCCCGGATCAGCTTCTTGTTCATTTCACCTATGATGACTTCATCCTTATCCCGGCTGGCAGAGGCAACGAAGCTTCCTTTAGGATCCACCAGGTATGACTGCCCATAAAATTCTCCCATATTCCATGGACCCTCATAGCCGACGCGGTTGATGGCGCCAACATAATATCCGTTGGCGACTGCATGGGCAGGCTGCTCGAGTTTCCATAAATATTCGGACAGGCCGGCGACCGTGGCCGATGGATTGAAGACGATTTCTGCGCCATTAAGCCCCAGAAGCCTTGCCCCTTCCGGGAAATGCCTGTCATAGCAGATATACACGCCGATTTTGGCATATGCAGTATCAAATACCGGATAGCCCAGGTTCCCTGGTTTAAAATAATATTTTTCCCAGAACCCGCAGCCGTTTCCTCCTGCCGCAACATGCGGAATATGCTGCTTCCGGTACTTTCCCAGATAAGTTCCGTCTGCATCCAGGACAGCAGCTGTATTATAATAGGTAGCTATCCCTTCCCGTTCATAAATCGGAAGGACAATAACAATCCCAAGCTCCCTTGCCAGCTCCTGGAATAGCTTTGTTGTCGGGCCGTCCGGGATTTCTTCTGCAGCGTCATACCATTTCGTATTCTGCTCGGAACAGAAATAAGGACCATAAAAGATCTCCTGCAGGCATACAATCCGGGCGCCCTTTTCTGCCGCTTCCCTAACAAGCTTTATATGCTTTTCGATTGCCTTCTCCTTATGAACTGCAACTGGCTCGCTGCCGTCCACATCATGAGATGCTTGTATCAAGCCGATCTTCACATTGTCTGCCATCTTTACTCCCCCTCTAAAATAAATTGAATCATCCTTTGCAGAACCGGGCTGTTTCGTACCAGGGCAATCCAGCAGCATGGTTCAGAATGTTCCGTTAATCTAACATACGCAGAAAGGGCAAGTTGTAAAACTTAATTTAAAGAGAGTAGAAAGAAAAAGGTCTAGCAAAAAGACAGTGTGAAGGATATCTGCATACAAAAAAGACTGCAAATGGCCCCATAATGAGAGGATCTTTGCAGTCTCATGCTACCTTAATAAAAAGTATAGAAATTAATTTTGCGAGGAAATATTGGTGCCATAAAAGATTTCGTCCATCTCTGTTTTAAGTCGGTCGGTGATTTCTTCCGCTTCTTCTGAATCCAGCTTCTCCTTAGTAAAGCCAAACAGATAATTATTCAGGTCGAATTCCTTCAGTTTGCATTTTGTGTGGAAAATTTTTTCCTGATAGATATTCACATCGATCATATCATACAGGCCTTTTGCTTCATCTGGTATATAGTTCTGTATAGAGTTAATATCATGGTCGATATATAGCTTTTCACCGTTGATGTCCCGTGTAAACCCTCTGACGCGGTAATCAATCGTCATTACATCCGTCTCAAAGGAGTGGATCAAATAATTCAGGGCTTTTAGCGGTGAAATTTCCCCGCACGTGGAAACATCAATATCTGCCCTGAAGGTGCTGATCCCTTCTGTCGGATGGAATTCAGGGTAGGTGTGGACTGTAATATGGCTTTTATCAAGCTGCAGGACCACATTGTCAGGGAGCGGTCCAGGAGATTCCTCCAGTGATTCTTCAGGCACTTCGACAACAGGGCCTTCTGATACGAGCATGGTCACACTGGCTCCCTGCGGTACATAGTCCTGCTGGGCGACATTCAGCACGTGTGCCCCGATGATATCGGACACATTAGTCAGAATGTTGGTGAGCCTCTCAGCACTATACTGTTCATCAATATAATCAATATAAGCTTCCCGTTCTTCTTTTGTTTTTGTATAGCAGATATCATACATATTAAAGCTTAACGTTTTAGTCAGATTATTAAAGCCGTGCAGCTCGATCCGTTGCTCTGGTGTCAGTTTCATGTGCAAAATCCCCTTTAACTCTGTTAGTCTGTTGCCCCTATCACCAGCCCTGGCCACTTCTATGGCGAGCTCTTGAGAGAGTGATTCCAAGCTGGTTAGGCTGATTACTATCTAGAGTACCCTTTATAAAAGGCAAAAAAACGGGTTTTTCCTAATTGTGTCCTGCTGAGGCTGAATCTAAAAAAGCCTATCCGTTTTGGATAAGCTCTTTGAGTACATCATTATGCATTAACGAGTTTATTCTTTTTGAATTCTTCCCTGATGGATTGAAGCAGTTCTTCGCTTGAGAGGATTTCATAACCCGTCAGGGCCATTGCCTTTGCCCCTAAGATCATTGCCTCCTGTGCCTGGCTGCTCATGGCCGCTTCGCGGAACTCATGGGTATGGCAGGCGAAATCTTCGTCGCAAATCTTGATATATGGGTGAATGGAAGGCACAGCCTGGCTGACATTTCCCATATCGAGCGATCCTGATCCATCGCGGTCCTCGTGGATTTCACCTGGATCTATTCCCAGCCCGATCAGCTCGTTAGTGAATGCATCCGATAATTGCTGGTTTGTTTGCATGTCATCATACGAAAATTCATAAAAAGAAGCTTTCATTTCTGCACCAGTCTGAAGCGCAGCACCCTGGGCGCATGCTTTCACTTTTTCAACCAGTTCATTCACATAAGATCGGCTTGATGCTCTTACATAGAACTGGGCAGACGCATAGTCAGGAACTACATTGGCCGCTTTTCCTCCTTCAGGGATGATGCCATGGATTCTTGCATCAGAAGTGATATGCTGTCTGAGGGCATTGATGCTGTTAAAAGTCTGAAGCACAGCATCAAGAGCGTTGATCCCTTTTTCCGGACTCGCAGCCGCATGGGCACTCTTGCCGAAGAATTCAAACTGGATCGCATCCATGGCAAGTGATCTGCCGCTTTTCAAATACTTGGACAAAGGATGGACCATCATCGCAACATCCAGTTCATCGAAGATCCCGTTCTCCGCCATTGTCACTTTCCCGCCTTTTGTTTCTTCAGCGGGAGTTCCGTACACAATCACTTTTCCGCCAGTTTCTCCAACAGCCTTGCTCAGGCCGATCCCTGCAGCAATTGCCATTGTGCCTATGAGGTTGTGCCCGCATGCATGACCTACCTCAGGAAGTGCATCATATTCAGCCATCAGCCCAATGGCTGCTCCCGCAATGCCGCTGTCATAAACAGCACGAAAAGCAGTCGGAAGTCCGCAGGTTCCCTTCTCTACATTAAATCCGTGCTGTTCCAATGTTTCAATCAAAATCGCCGAAGATTTGAACTCCTCATGCCCGAGCTCAGGATTTTCTCCTATGTACGTGCTGATATTGACAAATTCCTGCTTAAGCTTATCTATTTCGTTCTGAATTATCTGTTTCATTGTATAACCATCCTTAGTGGTGAATTTTTATTCCTTTTTATTAGAATAACAAATAATTCGGTATTCGAAAATAATTATTTTTTAGTTCCTGCTGATTGCCTATTCCTGAGGGAAAAGGTATGCTCAATTTAATCATTGAATCAAGCTGAAAGCAGGTGATCGGATTGCAGCAAAACATCTTAACTGAGACGCCAGCAGAAGAAATAAAAAGGCTGCTTGCCGCCCAGAAGAACTTTTTTGCGACCCAGGGAACAAAGCCCGCAGCATTCAGGCTTGCCCGGCTGCAGGAGCTTAAGGATAGTATCAAAAATAATGAACAGCAGCTGATCTCTGCGTTAAAAGAAGATCTTGGAAAGTCTGAACTTGAAGCATATTCAACGGAAATTGGGATTTTATATGAAGAAATCGGCTATACATTGAAGCATCTGAAAAAGTGGATGAAAGCAAAGAAAGTGAAGACGGCCATGACCCATATCGGCTCCAAGGGCTATATTATCCCTGAGCCATACGGAGCGGCCCTCATCATTGCCCCATGGAATTACCCGGTCCAGCTCGCCCTGTCCCCGCTCATTGGGGCAATTGCTGCCGGGAATACGGCTGTCATCAAGCCATCGGAGCTGACCCCGAATGTATCACATGTGCTCTCAGCGCTGATCAAGGAAGTCTATCCGGTAGAGTATATTTCAACTGTTGAAGGCGGTGTGGAGACCAGCCAGCAGCTGCTTGAGCAGCCTTTTGATTATATATTTTTTACAGGAAGCGTCCCTGTCGGCAAGATTGTGATGGAGGCAGCCAGCAAAAAACTGATTCCTGTCACCCTGGAGCTTGGCGGAAAAAGCCCGGTCATTGTCCATGAGGATGCAAATATCGGCCTGGCGGCGAAGAGGATTGTTTTCGGCAAATTTACAAATGCCGGACAGACGTGCATTGCCCCGGATTATCTGTTTGTCCATGAAAAAGTGAAACAGACTCTGCTGGAAGAGATGAAGAAGTGCATCAAGGAATTTTACAGTGATAACCCTCTTGGTAATGAGGATTATTCCAAGATCGTCAATAACCGGCATTTCAGCAGGCTTGAAGCGTATTTGAGCGACGGACCAATTCTTTTCGGGGGAAGGGTGAATGGTGAGCTTAGAAAAATGGAGCCGACACTGATGGATGCCCCTTCTTTTAATTCGCCTGTTATGCAGGATGAAATATTTGGCCCGATCCTGCCGGTATACGGGTATGCAGCCTTGGATGAAGCCATCTCCTTTATCCAGTCACGCCCGAAGCCGCTTGCTTTGTATTTGTTTACGGGAAGCAAGGATATAGAAAATAAGGTGAATGGTACGATTTCTTTTGGAGGCGGGTGCATTAATGATACTTTGATGCATATCGCGACGCCGTATCTTCCTTTCGGAGGTGTCGGGGAGAGCGGGATAGGGAGTTATCATGGGAAGAGCAGTTTTGGGACGTTTTCGCATGATAAAAGTGTGCTGAAGCAGACTACGCTGTTTGATTTTTCGTTCCGTTATCCTTCTGCTGAGAATGGGCTGAAGCTGATTAGGAAGCTGATGAAGTGATGGGAGCCTGGACCGGTTTGGTTCAGGCTTATGTTTTTTTATGGATTTGTATAAATTTGCTAAAATTAGTTTAGCTTTAAAATGTAGGCTCCTGATCTGCA
>NZ_JBEUMK010000023.1:0-57046 GCF_040492155.1 Cytobacillus sp. T106
TTTTTGTTGTCGCTCATTAGGCGACTTAACTATCTTATCACAACCAAGTTAGTGAGTCAATAGTTTTTTTATTTCTTTTTTTTGGCTTGCTTGCTGTCTTGCAGCAACAGATATTAATATACCACCTATATAAGAGGTGCGCAATACATTTTTATTAAAAATATACACCATTATTAAAGAAAAACTATTCTTATTTTTCCGCTTTTGCTTAGCGTGGACACTTGCAGGCCAAGAGCTAATCTTTCTCTCTTAATTGTCCGCTCCCGCTCTTAAAAACCCCATTTCCTTCTATAATAAAAAAGCTGGAGGCAGGCCCGGTTGATCGGGTCTGCCTCCAGCAGGCAAAAAAGCTGCGGCCTTATTTTTTCTATTAACGGTGGCGCATCAGCGGGAACAGCAGTACATCCCTGATGGAAGGGGAATTTGTCAGGAGCATGACAAGGCGGTCAATCCCGATTCCCAGTCCTCCTGTCGGCGGCATACCGTATTCAAGGGCTTCAATAAAGTCATCATCCATCATATGCGCCTCATCATTTCCTTGCTCGCGCTCTTTCAGCTGTGCTTCAAAGCGTTCACGCTGGTCGATAGGATCATTCAGCTCCGTGAAGGCATTAGCGTGCTCACGGGCAACAATGAATAATTCAAAGCGGTCAGTGAATCTCGGATCCTCTTCGTTCTTTTTCGCAAGAGGGGAGATCTCAACAGGATGCCCGTAGATGAATGTAGGCTGAATCAGCTTTTCTTCTACTTTCTGTTCAAAGAATTCATTGACGATATGGCCATATTCCATTGTTTCTTTGATTTCTACATTATGTTCCTTTGCAAGGGCCTGGGCCTCTTCCTTGCTCATCTGTTTCCAGAAGTCTACACCAGTATGCTCCTTAATTGCATCAACCATATGAAGTCTTGTCCATTCCGGCTTTAAATTCACTTCATAGTCACCGTATTGGACAGTCGTAGTTCCAAGGACTTCTTCAGCTATATGCGCAACCAGGTTTTCGGTCAGGCTCATGATATCGCGGTAATCTGCATAAGCTTCATAAAGCTCGATCATTGTAAACTCTGGGTTATGCCTTGTAGAAACACCTTCATTACGGAATACGCGGCCGATTTCATACACTTTCTCCAGCCCGCCCACAATCAGGCGCTTTAAGTGCAGCTCGATTGCGATACGCATATACAGTTCCATATCAAGAGCATTGTGATGGGTAATGAACGGGCGTGCAGATGCTCCTCCTGCGATTGAGTGCATCATTGGCGTTTCCACTTCAAGATAGCCGTGGCTGTCCAGATAGCGGCGCATCGATTGAATGATGCGGCTTCTTGTAATGAACGTCTTTTTGCTTTCCTGGCTCATGATCAGATCCAGGTAGCGCTGGCGGTATCTTTGCTCAACATCCTTTAAGCCGTGGAATTTCTCAGGCAGCGGACGCAGTGACTTGGTCAGAAGCTCGAATGCCTCCACCTTGATGGAAAGTTCGCCAACCTTTGTCTTGAACAGTGTGCCTGTTACGCCGACAAGGTCGCCAAGATCAGCACTGTTAAAGATTTCATAGCTTTCTTCCCCTATAGCGTCCTGTCTTACATAGATCTGGATCTGGCCCTTAAGGTCCTGGATGTGTGCAAAGCCCGCTTTTCCTTTTCCTCGCTTTGTCATGATCCGGCCGGCAAGAGTGACAGAAATATTCTGTTCTTCGATTGCTTCTTTCTCCTGTTCGCCATACTCATCAATCAAATCCTGGGTCTGATGGGAACGCTCAAATCTCTTACCGAATGGATCCATTCCTTTTTCCCGCAGGCTATTCATTTTTTCCCTGCGGACTCTCATTAAGTCATTTAACTCTTCACGGCTTTCGCTCACGGAAAATCATCTCCAATACTGATCTTTTTATGTAAACCCTCATTCAGGAACATCAGGTTTGTTTTGTATACTTCTATTATTTTACACAATTGACGTGAAACAGACATCATAAATGCAGAAATAGCGAAAAACTGCCAGCAAACCACTGGCAGTTTCTAATTATAACAAAAGTGTTTCAGATAGAGAAGAAAATGATAGCATGTTAGCCTGCCTGGATTTCCTTGGCTTCCGCATCAAGAGCAAGCGCATTAAGGAGAGTTACAAGCTCTTCTCTTGTATTGCATTCATTGACTGCATTGCGGGCCTTGCCATTCCCTCTTATTCCCTTTAGATACCAGGCCGCATGCTTTCTCATTTCGCGCACAGCGATATACTCGCTCTTCAGGGCAATCAGGCGGTCAAGGTGAAGGATGCATACATCTATTTTTTCACGCACAGATGGTTCATCCATCAGCTGCCCCGTTTCGAGGTACTTAACGGTACGGTAGATCATCCACGGATTCCCGAGTGCAGCGCGTCCAATCATAACGCCGTCCACCCCTGTTTCTTCCAGCATTCTTTTCGCGTCCTGCGGAGTCTGGACATCGCCGTTTCCAATCAGCGGTATGGAGATATTCTGCTTCACTTCTTTAATAATATCCCAGTTTGCCTGGCCTTCATACATTTGTACACGCGTCCGTCCATGAAGGGCAACTGCCTTTCCTCCGGCACGTTCGACAGCCTGGGCATTGCGCACAGCATATATATGGTCATCGTCCCAGCCCATCCGCATCTTAACGGTTACAGGCTTTGAAACAGCCGCTGTTACAGCCGAAACCATTTCATAAATTTTATCGGGATCCAGCAGCCACTTGGCGCCGGCATCACATTTGGTGATCTTCGGAACCGGACATCCCATATTGATATCAATGATATCAGCGTTTGTATTTTCATCTACAAACTTGGCGGCTTCAACCAGTGTATCTTTTTCTCCGCCAAAAATCTGCAGGCTTAAAGGCTTTTCCCGCTCATCTATATACAGCATGTTCATCGTCTTTTCATTTTTCATGACGATTCCTTTATCGCTGATCATTTCGGCACAGACGAGGCCTGCCCCGAATTCTTTAACGGTCAGACGGAAGGCTGAGTTGCAGATTCCGGCCATCGGCGCCAGGACAACAGGATTCTTCATCTCAATGTTGCCAATCTTAAGCATGTCGGTACCTCCTGTTTCTTTCAATCTCTATTAGTCAATCTCCTGTGTCGGAGTTAATTCTTCAATGCTGATTTTCAATACATGCGCTACCTGGACGATGAAATCATCAGCGGGCATACGATTGCCCCTTTCAATTTCGCCAAGTACAGAGACTGAGACACCCAGCTCCTTCGCAAAGCTTTCCTGTGTAAAACCTTTTAATTTTCGAAAAGCCCGAATACGTCTTCCCCATTTTTCTGCTTCCATATTCGCACTCCTTCTCTATCAGGTATTTCCTCCAGCAATGCTTCAAGAGGCGTGTCCATTACCGGAACATCCGTTCTCTCCCCTATTTCAGCAAGAGGCACAATGACAAATGCCCGTTCCTTCATTCGGGGATGAGGAATGATAAGGTCCTCTGTTATCATATTTTCATGATTATACAGCAGAATGTCAAGGTCTATAGTGCGCGGACCCCACCGGATATCCCTTTTTCTGCCAATCTTCTGCTCGATGGACATGCATGCTTCCAGCAATTCATGCGGCGATCTGTCTGTATCTGCAGCTATGACCATATTTAAGAATTCCCCCTGGTCCTCGTAGCCGACCGGATCTGTTTCATAAATGGAAGAATAACTTGCCAAATCTATTCCAGGATGCTCTGAAAGCATTCGGATGGCTTCCTTGAGATTCGCCGCTCTGTCCCCCATATTGGAGCCCAATGCGATAAATACCCTATTTTCCACGCTTATCGTCCCCTTGTAATTTCAACTGCTACAGAATCATAGTGGCCAGGGATCGGCGGATCCGGCTTGATGACTCTGACGGTTACTGAGCTGATTGCAGGGAACCGCCCCAGCATCTCAGCAGATATTTTTTCAGCCAGCGCTTCTACGAGTTTGAACGGCTTTCCTTCAACAACCTCTTTGCAGACCTGATAGATCTCTCCATAATTGATGGAATCCTCGAGATTGTCGCTTTTACCCGCTTTCTCTAAATCCGTCTCTACAATTACATCAACAGCAAAACGCTGTCCTAGCTTTGTTTCTTCGGGAAAAACACCATGATAGCCATAGAATTTCATATTATTTAAATATATTTTATCCATGCAGCTCCCCCTTCCCCATCAGGGCATCCATCATTTTCGCCAGACGGCTCATCTCCTTTACATCATGGATCCTGATGATCTGGCAGCCTTTTTGGATGCCATAGCAGACGGTTGCCCCTGTTCCTTCCACCCTTTCCTCCACAGGGAGATCAAGGATGGTGCCGATAAAAGATTTCCTTGAGGTACCCAGAAGCACCGGATAACCGAGACTGGTGATTGTGTCAAGATTCCTCATCATCTCAAGATTGTAAGGCAGGTTTTTCGCAAACCCGATTCCCGGGTCAAGAATGATATTTTCCTCTTTAACCCCCGCATTCCTGGCAATATGGATGCTTTCATACAGATCATTGAGCACATCTCGGACAAATACGGAATAATCCCTGTTTTCCCGGTTGTGCATCAGGATGATGGGTACCTCAAGCCTTGATGCCGTTTCTGCCATCTTAGGGTCCTTCTTCGCCCCCCACACATCGTTGATGATGTGGGCGCCCGCGCTGATGGCTTCTTCTGCCACAGCCGCTTTATAGGTATCGATCGAGATTGGCAGAGGCACTTCCTTCGCAACCGCCCTGATCACCGGAATCACCCGCTCAAGCTCTTCTTCTGCAGAAACCTCGTCAAAGCCCGGCCTTGTCGATTCCCCGCCCACGTCAATGATATCAGCTCCGTTAGCAGCCATCTCCAGCGCATGCTTCACCGCCTTGTCAGCATCAAAGTATTTTCCTCCGTCAGAAAAAGAGTCGGGGGTCGCGTTCAGGATCCCCATCACTAATGTTTTTTTTCCATAGTCCAGCTCATATGGCCCGCAATTTATGATTTGTCTGTTCATCTCTGTCCCTCCATTAGAAGTCCTTCTCGTCCCCATAGATGACTGCTGTATTTCCTGTACTCTTTGTGCAGCATTCCGGCAAGAAGGCCGGCGCCCCCTGGAAAAGAAACACCGGCAAAGCTTGCGGCAGGTGCAATCTCCTGAATGGAGTTGGTAACAAACACTTCGTCTGCACGCATCATTTCCTCTGCCTGATAAAAGCCTTCCTGCACCTGCAGGCCATTTTTTTCGGCAAGCAGCAGCACAAATTGCCTGGTGATGCCGTTCAGGATGCCCGTTTCCAAGGATGGGGTATATAAAATATTCCCTTTCGTCCAGAAAAGATTAGAGACAACCCCTTCAGCCAGAAACCCTTCTTTTGTCAGAAAGATCCCTTCCTGTCCAGGTGTATTCCCAAGCTCTCTTTTAGCAAGGATGTTGTTCATATAGTGGTGGGACTTCAGCCGTTCATCCCCCTCTGGCGTATTGCGCCTCATTTTGAGGAGGACCAGCTGTTTTTCCGCCATTTCCCCCGCTGGCGGCAGCGGCCGTGCAAAAAGGATCGTCTGGGGGCTGCTGTAAACATCAGGGGGGAGGCCAAGCTCTTCAATGCCTGCAGATACATTCAGCCTTACATTGGCATTTGTGCAGCCATTCCGTTCCAGCACCATGCTGATTTTCCCCGCTAGTTCCTCTCTTGAAAAAGCAGCTTCGATATTGAGAGTGCTGAGCCCCCGGTTAAGCCTGTCCAGATGATCATCCAGCAGAAACGGATGGCCATCATATACCCTGAATGTTTCGAAAAGCCCCATTCCGTAGAGAAAGCCATGGTCAAAAGGCGAAATCACCGCTTCTTCAGCTGAAACAAGCCGGTCGTTTATTAAAATATGCATACTTAAGCCCCAACCATCTTAGCATTTTTATAATGGGCGATGAAGTTGCTTAATAGTACTTTCCCCGACTGTGTCATGATGGATTCTGGATGGAACTGGACACCTTCTGCACTCAAGGTTTTATGGCGGATGGCCATGATTTCGCCTTCCTCTGTCCATGCAGAAATTTCAAAGCAGTCTGGCAGGGTTTCTTTTTTCACAATCAAAGAGTGATATCTGGTTGCCGGGAAAGGGTTCGGCAAACCGGCAAAAATGGTTTTGCCGTCATGGTAGATTTCCGAGGTTTTCCCATGCATCAGCCTTTCTGCCTGCACAACATCCCCGCCGAATGACTGGGCAAGAGACTGGTGACCAAGGCAGACGCCAAAAATGGGGATCTTTCCTGCAAAATGGGAGATCGCTTCCAGGCTGATTCCTGCTTCATTCGGGCTGCAGGGTCCTGGGGAGATCATCAGAAAAGAAGGGCTGGCTGCTGCAATGTCCTCCAGTGCCGCCTCATCATTTCTTTTTACAACCAGCTCTTCTCCCAGTTCCCCCAAATATTGAACGAGATTATAGGTAAATGAATCAAAGTTATCAATCATATAGATCATATCAGATGCTCCCCGCCATTCTCGGCCAGCTCCTTCGCCTTCCAGAGGGCCATCGCTTTTTTGAGTGATTCTTTATATTCATGCTTCGGATTGGAGTCGATGACAATGCCGGCTCCTGCCTGCACATGGGCCTTGCCGTCTTTTACGAGCATTGTGCGGATGACGATATTCAGCTCCATATCCCCGTTGAAGCCGATCCATCCGATTGATCCTGTATACAAGCCCCTTCTGACAGGCTCCAGCTCTTCAATGATCTCCATCGTCCTGATCTTCGGCGCCCCGGTAATCGTCCCGCCGGGAAAAACAGCATCTATGACATCATAGGGAGATTTGCCTTGTGCGAGAACTCCCCTGACATTGGAAACAATATGCATCACATGGGAGTACTTTTCAATCACCATGAATTCATTCACTTCCACTGATCCGTATTCGGCAACACGGCCGAGGTCATTCCGCTCCAGGTCTACAAGCATGACATGCTCTGCCCGCTCCTTCTCATTCTGGATCAATTCCTCGGCAAGCCTCAGGTCCTCCGCTTCATCGGCCCCTCTCGATCTAGTGCCCGCTATCGGCCGCGTGCTGATCTCCTGCCCGTTCTTCTTGACCAGCAGCTCAGGCGAACCGCTGACAATCTGGTAATCAGGTGTATGGATAAAAGCCATATATGGCGACGGATTGAGCTGGCGGAGCTGGTCGTACACATCAATCGCTTCGACACCGATCGGTCTTGTCTGCCTAACCGACAGATTAACCTGGAATACATCCCCCTTGGAGATGTAATCCTGAATCCTGCTTACCGCTTCCTTGAATTCTTCTTCTTTCATTGATACTTCAAGATCTTCGCCAGCCTGTGTTTTTTCCGGGATATAAAGGGCAGGAACAGTGCCTGTCCAGCGGCTCACCCAGTCATCCGCCCTTTTTTCAATACGGCCGGCATCAACTGAGGAATCATATAAAAACAGAAGCCAGAGTTCCTCCTCTTCATGATCAAAGACAAACCATTCCCTGAACAGAAAAAAATGGACATCAGGAAGCTCTAGGTCGTCTTTTGACCAGACTGGGAGCTTTTCAACATATCTTGCATAATCATAGCTAATATATCCAATTGCCCCTCCCTGGAAGTCCGGCAGCTCTTCCAGCCTGTCAGCTTCATAGCGGCCCATATATTCCTTCAGGCAATGAAGCGGATTACCTTCCAGCAGCTCTGTACCTGCTTGGGTTACAGCCTTAAGCTGCACGCCCCGGCCAGTCAAGATCACTTCCGGGTCAAAGGCTGCCATGCTGTACCTTCCGCCACGTCCGCTCTCCAGGAGGACATGATTCTCTTTGCCTGCAGATAAATGACGGTAATGCTGATAAAACTCTGTATATGTATAAGCAGTTCTCCTGCTGTAGATTGACAGCTTCTCCAAACTGAACACTCCCATCCCAATAACTACTTTTCATCATACATGATTTGGAGCCGCCAGGACAGGTCCTCTGCTCTCTGTAAAAGCAGAAAAAAACAGCAGCCGGGCGGCTGCTGCTCTTTGTATCTTCTATTCTTCGAACTGGTACAGCGGTGTGCTCAAATAGCGCTCCCCGTTGCTCGGGATGATAGCAAGGACTTTCTTGCCTTTTCCGAGCTCTTTGGCAACTTTGAGGGCCGCATAGATGGCTGCACCTGATGAGATTCCACCCAGGATTCCCTCTTCTTTTGCCGCACGGCGGGCATATTCAAAGGCATCATCATTCGTTACCTTGATTACCCCGTCATATACTTCAGTATCAAGGATATCCGGTACAAACCCGGCGCCTATGCCCTGGATTTTGTGAGGGCCCGGCTTCCCGCCGGAGAGGACCGGTGAATCTGCGGGCTCTACCGCATAAATCTTAACTGAGCCAAACTTCTCCTTAAGCACCTCTCCGGCACCTGTGATCGTTCCGCCAGTGCCGATTCCTGAGATGAAAGCGTCGACCTGATCCATCTGTTCAGCAATTTCCTTTCCTGTTGTCCTTCTGTGGACCTCTGGATTGGCTTCGTTCTTGAATTGCTGAGGCATGAAATAGCCATGCTCCTTCGCCAGCTCTTCAGCCTTGCGGATCGCTCCTCCCATTCCCTCAGGCCCTGGAGTGAGCACAAGCTCCGCTCCATAAGCGCGAAGAAGATTGCGGCGCTCCATACTCATCGTTTCCGGCATGACGAGGATGGCCTTATAGCCTTTCGCTGCTGCGACCATCGCCAGTCCGATCCCAGTGTTCCCTGAAGTCGGTTCGATGATTGTATCACCGGCTTTCAGATTCCCATCCTGTTCAGCAGCTTCAATCATGGCAAGCGCAATCCGGTCCTTGACGCTGCTGCCTGGATTCATATATTCCAGCTTCAAGTAAACATCAGCACTATTGTCATCTGTCAGCCGGTTCAATTTGACGATCGGGGTCTGCCCGACCAATTCTGTAATCGAGTTTGCTACACGCACCATTTACATCCGCTCCCTAATCCGAGTATTTTTATTGGTTTTATAAAAAACTTAACAGCGCAACAGAGAATTGTCAATCAATATGCAGTCAAATCGACCCTATTTTTTAGAATTTTCTTTTAATAAAGGAGCCTTGGAATTCACTATGTAGTATTATATACCCTCATGCCTGCCTTTATGTTGCGGATAAACAAAAACGGACAGGCTGCCTGTCCGTTTTCATCCTATTGCTTTTCTTCCTGTTTATCATAGAAAGAGTCGACCTTGATTTCATTCCAGAAAGGTTTGGCCGAAGCTGGGGTGTCCATCTGCTCGAGAGCGACCTGCCGGCGGATTTGGTTTTTCACATCCTTGAAAGCATAATTGCGTCCATCCAGATGCTCATGCAGCAGGATTACTGCATACCCGTCCTCTACTTCAACCGGTTCACTCCATTCCCCTTCTTTCAGCTTTGCCGCTTCATCAATGAAATCCTGTGAAAAGCGCTCATCCTCTTCGCTGATGAAGCCAGTTTCCCCGCCCTGGTTTGCGGTGAATTCATCAATCGACCTCTCCATGGCCAGTACCGGGAAGCTGGAGCCATTTTCAAGCTCTTTTATGGTCTGTTCAGCTTCCTTTTTTGTTTTAACGACAATTTGGGAAATATGATAGGAATCCGGAACCTGAAAAAGACTCTTATTTTGATCATAATAGTCCTTCATTTCCTCTTCAGTCACCACAACATCCCTTGTCAGCAGTTCCTCCAGGAGCAGGCTGTATTTAATCTGCTCCTTCCACTTGCTTTCATCAAGCTGCTGCAGCCGGTTGCCCTGGTACATGGTTTTGACCAGCGTGAGCTCCCTTTCGACCGCATCCTTTGATACCTCAACATCGTATTTCTCCGCCATGGCTCCGATCACTTTCTGGTCAATCAGATCATTCAGCACTTCCTTGCCATAGCGCTGCTCCATTTCGTTCAGCCATTCTTCTCTCGTAATTTTATCTTTTCCGACCTCGGCCACTGTTTCCCCGCTGCCGGCAAACAGCACAGCTGGCCTGATAGTCAATAATAAGATAAAAATGATGTTCAAAACGAACAGGCTGGCAATAATCAGCCAAAGATGCTTTTTTTTCACAGTTTCCTCCCCCAGAAAACAGCTTTATACCGCTTCGCTTTTTAGTGCCTCAAGCTCTTCTTTTGAGTAATGGTATTTTTCGTTGCAGAAATGGCATTGGGCTTCTGCTTCGCCGTCTGTATCGATCATATCCTGGATCTCATCCCTGCCCAGGCTGATGATGCTCGTTGCAAACCGCTCCTTGGAGCATGTGCATTCAAAGGATACTGGCATTTTTTCCAGAATCTTGACATTTCCCTCTCCAAGAATCTCATTCAAGAGCTCTTCCGGTGTAAGGCCTTTTTCAATCAGCTTGGACACAGGAGGAATTTCCTTCAGCCTGTTCTCAATTCTTGTAATTGTCTCTTCATCTGTTCCTGGAAGGAGCTGAAGAATGAACCCTCCAGAGGCAAGAATCGTATTGTCCGGATTTACAAGAACACCGACTCCGACAGAGGAAGGAAGCTGCTCAGACATAGCAAAATAATAAGTGAAATCCTCTCCAAGCTCACCTGAAACGATTGGCACCTGTCCTGTGAAATGCTCTCTCATCCCGATGTCCTTGACGACAGTCAGCATGCCATCAGTACCGACTGCCCTGCGGACATCCAGCTTCCCTTGCTCATTCAAGTCGAAATGGGTCTGCGGATGTGTCACATAGCCGCGGACCTCTCCCTTAGAATTGCTGTCAACCAGGATTGGGCCAAGCGGGCCGCCGCCTTCAATTTTGATGGTCAGCTTTTCCTCGCCTTTCAGCATCGCCCCCATCATCACACCTGCAGTCATTGCCCTGCCAAGAGCAGCAGAAGCCGTCGGCCACGTGTAATGCCTTCTTTGCGCCTCTCCCACCGTATCTGTGCTGCGGGCAGCGTACGCACGCACCTGTCCATTAAAGGCAAGCGCCTTAATCAAATAATCTTCCATCTTGTACTCCTTTCAAAGCTGTATTTCCTATTTCTTTATACTTTCCCTATTTCGTTTATAAATTAACTGTAATCCTTTCAATGTTAAAAACGGGTCGACAATGTCGATCATATTTGATTCCTGGGCAATCAGATTGGCAAGTCCACCGGTGGCAATGACCAATGGATTTTCATCACTCTGGTCCTTCATCCTCTTCACGATGCCCTCTACCTGTCCAACATATCCGTACACAATGCCTGATTGCATGGCGGCTACCGTATTCTTGCCGACAATATGTTCAGGACGGGCAATTTCTATCCTCGGAAGCTTAGCGGCCTTTGAATATAATGCCTCAGTCGAAATGTTGACGCCTGGTGCAATTGCTCCGCCCATATACTGCTTATCAGCATTAATATAGCAGTAAGTTGTCGCAGTCCCAAAATCGACGATGATAAGCGGTCCGCCATACTCATGGATGGCTGCAACTGCATTGACGATCCTGTCAGCGCCCACCTCGCGCGGATTTTCATACTTGATATTAAGACCGGTCTTAATGCCGGGGCCAACGACAAGGGGCTTATGATGAAAGTACTTCTGGCACATTCTTTCAAGCGCAAACATGATCGGCGGCACAACCGAAGAAATAATGATGCCATCTATGTTAGAAAATGAGAGATTCACATGCTCAAAAAGAGATTTCACGATCATCCCATATTCATCTTCTGTTTTATTCCGGTTCGTCTCTATTCTCCAATGGTGCTTCAGCTCTTCGCCATCATATACACCAAGCACAATATTTGTATTTCCCACGTCAAATACAAAGATCAACATTCTCACCACTTTTATAATTTTTCTAACACAAACACACTGCCAACATCATATCACAACTCCTGCCGAATCGTAATAGAAAAAGACCTGCACCCTGTCCTTGCCCGCCAGGAGATCCTGCATGCCTGAAAACAGACGCTGCTGCTGAGCCTGTGCCCATTTAAAGATACCCTTATTGTTTCCCAAAAAGCAAAAAGCTGACTCAGGCGGCCAGATTGTGGCTTTCCTGAGTCAGCTTCTTTGTCGATTATAGGTCGCGCTTTTCGTCAGCGCTGCCGGTTGGGCCGGCATCATCCTTAGGTGCAACCGGATCATTTGAATCTGCCGGATGGATTTCCTTCACAGCATCTTCATCTTTCTTGATGTTGATATTGACCTTCACATCATCTGTGCTTGCGTCGATCACTTTGCGGTCAGGCAGCTTGCCATTGTCCACAAGGCTCTTGATCTGTTCAGCATCAAGAGTTTCAACTTCCAGAAGTGTGTTGGCAATCAAGTCAAGCTTATCGCGGTTTTCTGTAAGGACTTTTCTTGCTTTTTCATAACACTCTTTAATGATGCGCTGGATTTCCAGGTCGATTTCGTAGGCAATCGCATCAGAGTAGTTCTGCTCGTTGTTGAAGTCCCTGCCAAGGAACACTTGGCCCTGGGACTGTCCGAACTGAAGCGGTCCGAGCTTATCGCTCATACCGAATTCAGTCACCATTCTCCTGGCAATGCCGGTTGCGCGCTGGAAGTCATTGTGCGCGCCTGTGCTGACTTCGCCAAAGACAATCTCTTCGGCAACACGTCCGCCCAGGAGGCCGACAATCTTATCCAAAAGCTCCGGCTTCGTCATGAAGTATCGGTCTTCCTTCGGCAGCATGACGGCATATCCGCCAGCCTGGCCGCGTGGAACGATGGTTACCTTATGGACCATTTCAGCCTCATCCAGCATGACACCGATCACAGTATGCCCGGCTTCATGGAATGCCACGATATTTCTTTCTTTCTTGGAAATGACGCGGCTTTTCTTGGCAGGTCCGGCTATAACTCTGTCCGTCGCCTCATCAATATCGGTCATATCGACTTTTTTCTTATTCTGGCGTGCCGCGACAAGGGCAGCCTCATTCAATAAGTTTTCAAGGTCGGCACCTGAGAAGCCTGGCGTCCTTGCTGCAATAGCCTTCAGATTTACAGACTCATCAAGCGGCTTATTGCGGGCATGTACCTTCAGTACTGCTTCACGTCCATTAACGTCCGGACGGTCAACAGTGATCTGGCGGTCAAATCGTCCCGGACGCAGAAGGGCCGGGTCAAGAATATCCGGACGGTTCGTTGCGGCTACGATGATGATTCCTTCGTTAGCCCCGAATCCATCCATTTCAACAAGCAATTGGTTCAGCGTCTGTTCGCGCTCATCATGGCCTCCGCCAAGTCCGGCGCCACGCTGGCGTCCCACTGCATCAATCTCATCAATGAATATAATACACGGTGCATTTTTCTTGGCGTTCTCAAACAGGTCACGCACACGGGATGCACCGACACCAACAAACATTTCAACGAAATCGGAACCGCTGATCGAGAAGAACGGTACGCCTGCTTCACCGGCAACAGCACGCGCCAGCAGGGTTTTACCGGTACCCGGAGGTCCGACCAGAAGCACCCCTTTAGGAATTCGGGCCCCAAGATCCGCGAATTTGCGTGGATCCTTCAGGAACTCGACGACTTCTACAAGTTCTTGCTTTTCTTCATCCGCACCAGCAACATCCTTGAAGCGGACTTTCTTTTTTTCTTCACTATAAAGCTTGGCTTTGCTCTTGCCGAAGTTCATGACCCGGCTGCCGCCGCCCTGTGCTTGATTAAGCAGGAAGAAGAACAGGATGAAAATGATGATGAACGGAATGATGCTAGTGAAGAATGTTACCCAGCCGCTCGTTTCCTTGGCAGGCTGTACATCCACCTTCGCATTGGCTGCCGCCTCATCTATGCGGTCCAGCAGATTGTCGCTGTTCCATACATATGTGATAAAGAATTTATCTTCATCATAGCCTTCAAGCTTGCCCCGCACCTCAAATACCCCGCGCTCAGGCTGCATTGAAAGCTCTGTTACCTCGCCGCTGTCCAGGTAACCGACGAATTCGTCATAAGATATATGGTCTGTCGGCTCATTGTTGCCGTTAAAGAAGCTGACAACGCCTATAATGACTAAAAAGATTAATAAATAAAAGATGGTATTCCGGAAGATCCGATTCATCCCTTACCTCCTCCCACGGTAAACAAACTATATTGTATAGTATCATAGTAAATCATGCCAATTCAAGAAATTACACTTTTGAAAACCGGGCTGGTCCATGCTTTTAGCAAGGCTTGTCATAAACCTCTCACATATAGGATTGCTTAATCATTGTTTGTGTATACTTCAGGCTTCAAAACCCCTATATATGGAAGGTTGCGGTATCTTTCCGCATAGTCAAGGCCATAGCCAACCACGAATTCATCCGGAACGATGAACCCTACATAATCGGCTTTGATATCTGCCTTTCTGCCGGTCGGTTTATCCAGAAGAGTGACAATCTTGATGCTTTTTGCTTTCCTGTAGCGGAACAGTTCAACCAGATAGCTTAGTGTCAGGCCGCTGTCGATGATGTCTTCAATGATCAGGATGTCCCTGCCTTCCACTGAAGTATCCAGGTCTTTCAGGATTTTGACTTCTCCGGAAGAGACTGTTGAATTGCCGTAGCTGGAAACGTCCATAAAGTCCATCTCAAGATACGTATCAATGCGCTTCAAAAGGTCTCCCATGAAAGGCATTGCCCCTTTCAGGACGCCGATTGCCAAAGGATAGCGGTCCATATATTCCTCAGTCAGCTGCTGGGCAAGCTCTTTAGTCTTTGCCTGGAGTTCCTCTTCGGAAATTAGTACTTTTTCGATATCGTTTTTCATGAATAGTGTGCCCCCTAGAAGATCAATGCTTTATATATGTTAAAAAAATATTCCTGGTGTCAGAACCTGCAGGCAGCATATAAGCAGATTTGCTCAATCCGGGAATCCAGAGGATTTCCCCGCTGCTGTCAGTCACGATGGGCCAGCTGTCCCGTTCATGCAAAGGGATTTTCCTGTCGATAAAAATAGATTTCACTTTTTTCGTCCCGTTCATTCCTTTTATCGTCATTCTGTCCCCGGCTTCGCGGGTGCGGACAATAAGCGGAAAACGCACATTATCCCTGCTGACTTCAAAGCAATTCAGATCTGCCGTTCCTCTATGATCTCCGCTCTCTCCTGCCAGTAGGGCACCGGCGCTCGGAAGCTCGATTTTTCCGGGCTGATTTATCTTAAAACGATAGGCTTGCACCTCAGAGTGGCTGTACCTGAAATGGCAAAAGCCGTATGATCGCACAATTTTTAAGCCGTTTGGGAAATCAAGTGAACCGGAAGGATGAGGATTGTTCAATATTGAAAATATCTTCTCAATATGTAAGGCGGATAATGATGCAGGCCTCTCTTGATAGAGATAGTTTAATATTAGTTGAATACCTCTCCTTTGTAAAGGCATTGGCATTAGCATGAAGCGTTCTGCATCAATCGTGATTTCGGCATCTTCCTTCTTCTTCATTACTGTATTCATTTCCCGGGCCGTTAATTCCTGAAGGAGCTGTTCATCGCCGCGCAGCTCTTCGCTGAAGCGCTGAAAATGAACATGGGCCTGCGGGTTTTCCGACTTCAGGAATGGTAGGACGTTTCTCCTGAAACGGTTTCGGCTGTAAACATCCTTTTCATTGCTCGGATCTCTTCGGGGGTCCAGCTCATTGCTTAAACAATACTCTTCAATCTCTCCCCGCTCAAGGCACAGGAAAGGACGGATGATCTCCCCGCCGCCAAACGGACGGGAGAAAGGGATCCCTGATCTTGCTTCCCCTGTGCTGCCTCTTGTCAGCCGCATCAGGATGGTTTCCATCTGATCATCCCCATGATGGCCGAGTGCCAGGTATGATGCCCCTGATGCCTTCATGGCCTCTTCAAAAAAGCGGTACCGGCATTCGCGCGCCGCCGTCTGGGAGCTTTTACCGGATTCCTTCATATATGCCGATACATCCTCCCTCCTCATCTCAAACGGAATGTTCCGCTCTTCACAAAAGGATTGGACAAACCGGGCTTCCTGATAGGATTCCTCACCCCTGAACATATGGTCAAAATGAATCGCCGCGGGTTCAGCTCCCCACACCTTGCGTTTTTTCCACAGCAGGTGGAGAAGTGCAAGGGAATCGGGGCCTCCGGACACGCCTACAAGCACCTTTTTGCCTTCAAGCCGCACACCATGATGCCGAAGGAAAGCTTCGGCTTTTGCATCAAGCATAATAAATTCTTCCTTACCTGAAAAATCTATAGTCCCTTATACCCCTGGTGATGGGTGAATAACCTTATTGAAGGAAACTACTATATTAAGAATAGCATCTTTGCCTGCAATCTCCAAAGCATAACCCTGATGGAATGCATATCGCATCCAGGGGGCTTCTGCCTGCTCCATTATGTACGTATGCACAAGCGAAAAGTTTCATCATTTTTCTTTAGACCAGCTGTCCATAAATATAAACGAAATAAAGGACTGAAATAACAAAGACAATGAGCACCGTTTCCAGGAATCCGCCTTTCTTCTTCTGATCCTTGGCTCCCTGCCTGGTCCGTGAGGGGGCTGGCCGAGGACCGGCAGCCTGGTTCCTGGCTGCACTCCGCCTGGCCGTGCGGCTTTCAGGCTGCCCCGCTGCAGGCAATGCAAGAAGCTCTTTCCTCATTTCAGCAGCGGATGCATACCTTCCCTCCAGTGCCTTCATGAGCATAAGCTCATATTTCATCAGCTCTTTGTTCTGTCTGATCATATCCCTGAGCTGGCCGATGCCACCTGCAGTCTTATTGAACCGCTTAGGATAATATAGATTAATCAGCACCATTGCAGCAGCGAATAAGTCATACTGCGGATCGGCCTTCCTTGTACCAAGCCCCCAATATCCGCGGTCGTAAAACTCAGTAAATTCCTTGATTGCCCTCCCTTTGATGGTTGTACCGCCCACATCGATGCAGCGTATCCTCGGAGGAGGGGAAGTCACTATCAGGTTTTCCGGCTTAAGATCGCCAAACACCCATCCGCTCTGATGAAGCTTTTCCAGATCGCTGAGCAGCTGGGAAAGAAGCACTTCTGTCCAGGAAGGACCTTTTTGCCGGATGAAGCCGAGCAGATCAGGTCCGTGTATGTATTCCATTGCATAAAAGGAAATCCGGGCATCCTTCCTCTCCCAGTCATCGACATCAAGCAAAGAAGGCCCGAGGGCAGAACCCTGGACCTTGGCAAAGGATTTGAGCACATTTACTTCAGAGGTAACGGACATTCCATTATCACTCATCTTTAAGGCAACCTGCTGATTCCGGCACTGGGCAAGATAGACGATCCCATTCGCCCCCCAGCCAAGCTCCCTTATAATCGTATACCGGTTGCGATGCCATTTCCCTTCGATAATCGTCCCAGGGCTTACTTTACATAGACTCTTCAATGTATTGTTCATCATCACGGGAAAGCAGGCTCCTTAGTGAACGTTTTTTCTTGAAATAGCTTAAAGCTTCACGGATTGCCGGCCCGGTAGGGGTGATGCCTCCTGTTGACAGCTTTGAAAAAATGCTTGTCAGTGATTCGAGCCTTGGCGTCCAATCCAGCAGTTTTTCGACATCATTCTTTTTCCCGGGAAATACAAAAACTGCAAAACGGTTATCGCCAGAACGGGCATTCAAGCTCAAAGACAAATCGAGAAGGGCTTCCTTGACCGTCGGGAGTTTATGCTTCATGCTCGCACTTGTATCGACGAGGACCAGCACCTCAAGCTCGACTGTTTCCCCGAGCTCATCTACAACCTCCATGACCTCTCCCCTTTTTTCCGGCGGAAGGTCTTCAACCGTCTGGGAGCCGCCCAATATTTGCTGAAGCTCCTTATTCACCACACCCTGGAGTGTTTGCGTCATTGCCTTTCTCGTTACCATCTGGACCGTCTGGGATAACGCCTGCGAGTATACGACCTGGCTTACCCCGCCCCCGGAGAGGGCAATCCCGTCAATTTCATTCATGCCCCGTTCGTCAATGACATCCTTCTCCATTACTCCGATGACATTTACCGTAATGCCCTGTTCTTTCGCCAAAGCTGACATGGCCACAGGATCTTCGCCCTGATTGGAGCAGCCGTCTGTAATAAGCAGAATCTGTTTCAGTGTTCCGGTCTTCATATAATCTCCCCTCCTGTTCCTTATTGGTACCATTTTCGACGGAACAGGACGGAAATATACATGTTCGGAGGAAGAGAGGGACAAAATAATCAGTTGGCTTTTTGGCGCAGCTTCTGGACCGGGATGGAAGCCCATTTTGGCGTATTATGCTTTATTTTGGATACTACCACAGTCATATCATCCTCGATCAGGCCTGAACGAGACCTGATGACCTCCTCCATGATCAGGTCGGCTATTTCCTGAGGATCCTCTGTTTTCAGCTCATGGATCTTCCGCTTCATCCACAGGTCATAGTTTTCCACATGCTTTGGACCTTCAAAAACACCATCGCTCATCATGATCAGGAGATCGCCTGCCTTCAGCTGCTCACTGACCACATCCACCTCGAATTCCTGCAATATCCCCATCGGCAGATTGCTTGCCTGAACCTTGAGGACCTTGCCGCCTCTCTTAATGAAGCTTGGTGTCGATCCAATCTTCAGGAACTTGGCTGCTGCATTTTGCAGATCGACCATGGCCAGATCAAGAGTGGAAAAGATTTCGTCCGTCGTCCTCAATGACAGTACAGAGTTGACCGACTTAATCGCCACCTTCTCCTCTATCCCTGATTGAAGAATCTTTTGAAGCAGCTGGAGGGTTTCCTTGCTCTCAATATGGGCCCTTTCGCCGTTCCCCATCCCGTCGCTGATGGCAATGGCATATTTACCTCCTCCAAGCTCGATGGTCGAATAGCTGTCGCCGGAAATCAGTCCGCCATCCTTTGCTGCATGGGCCACCCCGGTTTCAACCGCATAGGCTTTAGCCGATCGGAAAGTCACGTAGCAGCTGCCGCTTCCAAATGTGGAACACTCCTCTGAATTGACAAGAATGGTTTCTCCCAATATATCTGACAGCATCGGGGCTATCAGTTTTTCACACTCGCCGTGCCCCCTGCAGTAGGGGATCGTCATATCAATGTCGACATTCCCCTGCTCCAGGCTGTAAATCTCCACCTGTTCGATCTGGATGCCAAACCCCTGGAGTGCGTCGAGGATGGACTCTTCCTGCTTATGATGATTTTCCCTCTCCCGCTGGATTTCTTTCGCAAAATCGCCCATTACCTCTGACACGCCCAGCAGCTGGTCTGCCACAAGCCTTCTGCTCTCCTGAACCTGCTTTTTGAGCTTCAGATTTGCCTGATAAAACGTCAGCTCCTGATGCATCGTTTCCAATACCTTTTTAGAGCGGGTGCAATGTTTTTCCCACTCCCTTGTCAGCCTTCCGGAAACGGTCCCCTGCTGGGCATCCATTTCATGCATAATTTCCTTCATATATTCATAGGTTGTATCAAAGTTCCTTGCCCAGCAATGGTCTTTCTTGAAACAGGTCTGGCATGTTTTCTCCGTGACATTGCTCAGGAAATAATCCATCTCCCTTTCCTCCCCATCCCAATCAATGGGATTATCATGGGAAGAGAAACTTTTGGACAAAGCCTGGAATACAGTCGAGAATTGGGCAACGCGCTGGGCTGTAACGTCCCGCATCTTCCGCATATACTGCTGCTGCTCAGCCGCATACTCTGGGGTCCCCGGTATATGCCTGGCAAGCTTCCCTGTCAGCGCCTGCGGGGTCAGGAAAAATAAGACCGTTGCTGCACCAGTCTCCAGAACTGTTTTCAGCAAGGTACCCGTTCCTTCCCCATACATCCCGATTAATAAGGTGGCAATCAGCAGTCCGCACGCCACGCCAAGCTTTCTCCCTTCCTTCAGCAGGCCGCCCAGGAGGCCGGAGAAAGCAAGAAGGCTCATATGATAGAAACTAGAAACATTCGCCAGGCTGAAAATCAATCCGGTCACCACCCCGACTGTTGACCCGACCGTTGCGCCTGCAACAAATGCAAATAATAGAACCAGATATCTGGATAATATATGTTCAACAGACAGGTCATACACCGACCAGCCGATCGTTCCGGTCATGACTGAGGCTAGCATGATGATCAGGCAGACTATTTCCTCAGTTTTCAAAGACTGCCTTCTTTTTGATATGCTGAGCAATGGCAGGCTCTGCAGGAAAATCAGAGTAAGGATAAAGCCGAGGCTTGCTTCCACGCCGGCCATCATCGCATCATAAAGCGACAGCTGTCCTGAAACAATATAAGCTTCTGCAATCTTCCCGATCGCCAATACGAAAAATGTATAGACCGGCAGGGCCCTTACTTCATTTTTCAGCCACTTTTTAGAAACCCGGAAGGCGAAGAGGAATATAAAGCAGATTCCAAACACTGATGCTGCATTCATCATAGATAAAGTGAATGCACCGGCAGTAAGCCCAATCAGGGCCAGCGGTGCCTTATCCCTCTTGATCAGATAGACCGCTGCAAAGAACGGCAGGCTGAAGGGCGTCAATTTCGCCAGGATGAGCGCCCTTCCCAGGAGAAATCCGATCAATAGAAGGATATAGCCCTTTTTGATAAAAAAGGCCTCCATCTTCATCTGGAACTTGTGAAGGCCTTTTGCCAATTCGAGCTTCGATCCGTTGAAATCAACTTCCCCAGCAGGATCCATTACCGTCTGTTCCGCCTTTTCCATTTATTCCACTCCCCGTATTTGTATCGTTGCTGATTATTATAAAATTGGTTATACATAAAAGTTTGTCAAAAGAGGAGACAAGCCCATGTTTTTCTTTCGACGGCTTTCCTCCTAATAACAAAAAAGCAAACAATATAATGGAAGATAATCCCTAAAATATAATTTATGTTTTGAATATTCACTCAAAAAGAGGTTGATAATGCCTTGAAAGCGCGATTTGCCCGTCAAAAAAAATTGGCGAACCGAAAAAAAGGAGAACCGACATTTTTCTTTTAAAATATTATTGACACCACGGTCAATCCTTTGTATTATATTCCTTGTGCTTATATTATGGCGGTGTAGCTCAGCTGGCTAGAGCGTACGGTTCATACCCGTGAGGTCGGGGGTTCGATCCCCTCCGCCGCTATCCTTATCTTTAATACGGCCCCTTGGTCAAGCGGTTAAGACACCGCCCTTTCACGGCGGTAACACGGGTTCGAATCCCGTAGGGGTCATACATGAAATGCGGAGGGTGCTTGCCCAGCCCCGACAAGCTTAAGACGCCTCAGAAATGAAGGCGTCTTTTGCCTTCAATTCTGAGGTGGCTTAAGACTCGAGGGGCTAGCACCCGCAGCTGGACAATGAAATGCGGAAGCGGCTTGCTCAGAGCCGACAAGCTTAAGACGCCTCAGAAATGAAGGCGTCTTTTTAGTTCTATTTTTGAGACCTAGATTAAGACTCGATGGTTGTCTGATTCTTCCCATACATCCAAAAACACCTGCTCAATTGGGAGCAGGTGTTTTTTCGTTCTGTTAAAGCGCAAAAAAAAGACAAGCCCCTCGGCCTGTCATGGTCATGCAATATATAGAAAAAATCAGCAGCAAGTTATCCTCGTTTAGCGCCTCTTCCTCCGCGTTTGGATTCAGTATTGCGTTTTAGCGAGGCCAATCGATCTTCACTGTCTTTCAGGAACTTGGCCATTTTAGACTCAAAGTTCTCTCTTGGCGGACGGCTGTCATTGGATCTTCCGTGGCGCGGACGCTGGGATCCGGAATATCCGCCCCGTGAATCGCGGCGTTCAGGCCTGTCAGTTCTTTCTGGTCTGGCAGGTCTCTCTGGCCTGTCTATTGCTTTCTTGATGGATAAGCCGATCTTTCCATCCTTCTCCACATTAATGACTTTAACCTCTACCTGGTCACCGACCTTCAGGTGATCATTAATATCCTTAACATAGTTATCTGCGACCTCACTAATGTGGACAAGACCGGTTGAACCTTCCGGCAGTTCTACGAACGCGCCGAAGTTTGTAATGCCGGTAACCTTTCCTTGTAACTTGCTGCCTACTTCGATTGACATAAAAAGATTTTGCCTCCTTAAAGATTAAAAGAATTAAACTTACTTTATATTATACAGAATTTCAAAAAAGAGTGTCAATAAGACTGCTACTCGGATGTTTTTTCCTTTTCCTTCTTTCCGTCCTTGTCCTCAGGCAGATTAAAGATGATTTCATCCTTTTCGGAAAGGAAATAGTTCTTCCTCGCAAGCTTGGCTATATATTCATCATCATTCAGTTTGACGATTTCTTCTTCCAGGAGGACCTCATTCTTTTTAAGGGAGGCGAGCTTCTTTTCAAATTTCTCTTTTTCGAGGGCCTTTTCTTCAAGAGCAGAGGATTGCGTGACGAGTGTAGAGATCATCAATACGGCGATGGCTGCAGCGCCAACGAAAAAGACAGTCAGCCTGCGGATAAGCAGGACTCTCTTCCTGGCTGTGCTGATCTCTGCATTCTCTTGCTGTTTGGCATAGTTTGTCTCGATTTTTGCTACTTTGCGTTTCCTGATGGCACTCACTCTCGCAGCCCCTCCTTGCCCATTTATTTATTTTTCCATCTGGTTATTAAGCTGTTTAAGTTATTCTTGAATGTGTGTAAATTTCCTGCCAATTTATTATATAACTTCTCGACGCTATTTTTAATCTTTTTCGGCAAAATAAACCAAAAAAGTGACCAAATCCATTTGACAGGGCTTAAAATCACTTTTAAAAGGGTCCATATGATCCTAAGTACCAGCTGCATAAGGGCCAGTATGCCTTTTCCGAGCAGCACAATAAGTGAAATAATACCCATGATGATCGATTGGATCGGTTTATAAACCAAAAGGTGTGCCATTCTGACAAAAAAGCGGAATATCGCGGCAATCGCTCCTATCAAAATTTCAAGCAGCCGGAGGAACCCCTGCTTAAGCAGGCTCTGGTAGGCGGCAAATCCGCAGAACAGGGCAATAAAGATGTAGAACCTCAGCTCGCCCTGGTTGATTACGAACAATACATAAAAGACAGCAAGTCCCTGCAGACTCCAAAATAAAAAATCATTGATGAAGACAATCCAGCTTTTTCTTTTGGCGCGGCGCAGGAAGCGGTTATATGTATCGAGCGACGCGCCGAACGCGCTTCCCATGCCAATCATGGCAAGCATGGTAAGAAACTGCGCAGAAAGGGTCATCGGAATATCTTGCTAAAGAACCCTTTAGCTTTTTCCCCTTGCTGTTCATCCATATATACGAGGTCAAATACTTTCCCCTTAATGGATACGATCCCTTTCTCCACGTCCAGATTCTTCATCTGGAGATTCTGGCCGCGGATGGCCAGGAAGCCCATGACTGTCTCCAAAAGGAATTCTTCATTATCAAAGCTTTCGACCTGCTTGACGCCGGTAATATCCAGAAGCTTTCGTCCCCTCATGATGACATCATGATCAGGAGCATTGCTTTTGCCTGTGTTTGATTCATAGTATTGACTCATCCTCATCCCCCACAATCGCATAGTACAACCTTTTGTACATGTTATGAGGGAGGGGGGCCGTTTAGAACAATTCAGTCAGGTCCGGCCATTATACAATACCTGATTCCCCGCTGGTGCTGACTTAAACATTAATTTTCCTGCTGGCCGGTGCGCTCTTCCTTCAGGATGGTGTACATTTCAGCGGCTTCTTCCTTGCGGCTTGTTTCCTGGAGGCGCTCGATCTTCGCTGTTACAATCCGCTGCCCGAGCCTGACCGTCAGCTCATCGCCGACCTTTACGGTTGAGCTGGCCTTCCCCTGCTGTCCGTTGATCAGGATCCTTCCCTGGTCAGCCACTTCCTTTGCGAGCGTTCTTCTTTTAATCAGTCTTGATACCTTCAAAAATTTATCCAGTCTCATTCTTGTCTCCCCCTTTATAGTCCTTGCTGTTTCGCCTCATCCCAGAACCGGTCCAGCTCTTCCAGGCTGTATCCGCTGAAGTCCCGGCCGCTCTCCCTGACTTTATCTTCAATATACTTAAAACGTCTGATGAACTTCTGATTGGTCGTGAAGACCGCCTGCTCCGGATCGATCTTGCAGTATCTCGCAATATTCACAAGTGCAAACAGGATATCGCCGAACTCTTTTGCTGCTTCTTCTGATCGCGGGTCCCGGTTCATTTCCTCTTCAAATTCAGACAGCTCTTCTTTAACCTTCTCCCAAGCCGGCCCGATTTCCTGCCAGTCAAAGCCTGCGCCGGCTGCTTTCTTCTGGATATCCGCCGCCTGGAGCAGCTGCGGCATTGATTTGACGATTCCGCTTAAGAGCGACTCAGGAACTGCTCCTTTTTCTTCAGCCTTGATTTCCTGCCAATTTTTCAGCACCTGCTCTTCTGTATCCGCCGAGGCGTCGCCAAAAACATGGGGATGCCTGCGGATCATTTTTTCGCTGACACCCTGAATGACATCATCTATAGAGAAATAGCCGTCATCTTCCCCGATCTGCGCGTGCAGAACTACCTGCAGGAGGACATCTCCCAGCTCCTCGATCATATGGTCGATATCTTCATTATCAATCGCTTCGATAAGCTCATAAGCTTCCTCGATCAAGTATTTCCTGAGCGATTGGTGCGTCTGCTTGAGATCCCACGGACAGCCGTCCGGCCCCCTCAATGCGGCGATGATTTCCCGGAACTTGCTGAATTCCCTGTAAAGGAGGGTTTCATCCTTTACCGGCGGCACATAGACTGAGGTCAGGTTATTGATTTCCGCTTCCCGGTCAAGCTCAAACAAAGGCACCTTCCTGATGCTTTCCCTGCTGCTCCCTGCTGCCGTGGCAATATAAATTTCATAATCGTACGGAAGCATTTCCATCAGGGTCAGCTTCACATTGCTCGCCACGTAGGTATCATACACCTGCCCGATGATCATATGATGCTTAAGCATCACTTCATCTTTCTTCAGATCAGTGGCATCCAGCAGCTGAAAGCCTTCGATCGGATCTATTTTCAGTGCCTGAAACAGGGCGTCCAGAAAGCTCTGGCCTCCCCCAATCACGATATCAATTCCCAGCACAGGGCCTTTCTCAAGCAGAATCTGAACCGTTTTCTCCGCAACCAGCGGATGGCCCGGTACAGCATAGACAACATCCCTATCTGCTGCTTTCGCCAGGAGAATATCGCAAATTTCCTCATATACCTCTTCAAAGCGGCTGTGCTTTTCGTATATACGATCAAATGATTGAAAAGCCATCCCTTCATCTTGAAGCTCCCGGATCACCGGGTGGTCCTCTGTCCTTAAATATACCGCCCCCTCAGCCTGAAGAGCTTTATAGACGCCAAAGGGCAGCTGTTCAAGGTCTCCCGCCCCAAGGCCGTAAATCGTAATCTTATTCATGTCAAATCATCTCCTGTTCCTGCCGGGCAGCAAATAGCCCAGCTTGCTTCCAAAAGGCAGCATGCTGATTTCTTCTTTTCTAAAAGTCTCTCCTTTTAAAGCTAAAAGCATGAATACAATTCCGCCTGTTGCAGCTGCACTTAAAGCTATAAGGCCGGCCGCAAGGCGCCCTTCCCCTGCCAAAGATCCTGCTGCCAGCAGGTAGGCCTTCAAATACAGCAGCATGACAGCAGCAGCAGTTCCGAGCCCCAGGATGAAGCGGCCCGGCACTAAAGGCTGCCGGAATAAGAAGCGGAGCCTGACGAGCAGGACAAGCAGCACAACGGCGAGTGCTGCACATGCAGCAATAGCTGCTCCCATCGTCCCTGCAGCCGGCACAAGCAGAATGTTAAGGATATATTTTATCCCGAAGCCTCCAATAATCACTGCCGCCGGGAAAAAGGTGTGGCCCAGCCCCTGCAGAATGGCCGCCAGGGTCATGATGATCGAGGCAAAGAAAATGAACAGGCTCAGCACTGAGAGCACTTCTGATCCTTCCGCATTCTCAAACAGCATGATATTGACCGGCTTGATAATGGCCCATAATCCTAAGGCCGCACCTGTCCCAAAGAGCAGGCTGACACGGAGGGCTAGGCCTGCCTTTTCAGCAAGGAACTTCTGATTGTTTTTCAGTTTTTCAGCTGTGATGAGCGGAACAAGGGAAAGCGACATTGAGGTGGCAATAACGGTCCCAAGCTGTATGAGCGGCTGGCCCCTGTCATAAATCCCTTTCAGCTTCTTTGCCTCTTCAGCATCCAGCCCTGCCGATACAAGCAGGGAATACAGATTCAGAGAATCTGCCAGCTGAAGAAGGATGAGCAGCATAGAAGCCGCACTGATGGCCGCACCCTGGAGAGCGATGGTTTTCATCGTCTTCAGGACTGCTTTTCCACTCAGTTCAATACCCGCTGCCCCAGCTGCTTCCTTTTTTATCACACGCCAGAAAAAGGCGGACAGGATGACTGCAGAAGCAATGCCTCCTGTCACTGAACCGAAAATGGCCCCGCTGCCGGCTGTATATAGTGATGCTCCTTCTTTCATGAGGATGAACGCAGCAGCCAAAATGGTCGCCACACGGATGGCCTGCTCTCCCACCTGGGAAACAGCAGTCGGAAGCATGTCGCCCCGGCCCTGGAAATAACCCCTGAGAAGAGCTGTCGCCGGCAGAAGAAGGAAGGCTGGTGAAAGAGTCCTTAAAAGGATGCCCAGCTTTGGATCTCCCATTTGCGAAGCAATCCAATCTGCCCCGGCAAACATTATCAAGAAAGCAGCCAGACCAGTGGCCAAAAGGAAAAGACCGGAGGCAGCCAGCAGCTGAAGAGCTTCTTTCCTGCTCTTTGCCTGTTCAGCATAAAGCTTTGAAATCACGACCGGAAAACCGTATGTAGACAGCACGATGGCAATCCCGTAAAAAGGATATACCTGCTGGTAAATATAAAAGCCGACATCCCCTACGATATTCTGGAAGGGGACTCTGTAAACTGCGCTCAAAACCTTTGTGATCAAAGCTGCAGCTGCAAGGATCAGGGCTCCTTTGAACAGATCTCCTGATTGATTAACGGGCTTCATTGCCCATCTCCTTCCAATAATGAATTCGAAAAGTATTATAGCATAACTATTGGCCGCAGGATGGGATGATAGCGCATTAACCTTGTTTCGTTACCCGTCTGTCATAAAACAAATAGCTTTGAAGCATTCATTTTCATTTTTCCCATAGAAAAAAGGCAGCCAGGCTGCCCCTTCTCATCTCTATAAGATTCAAAATTGGTATTAGGACTCCATCTGCCTTGCCAAGAATCCAGCTGCCGTTTCTACAGCCTTCTGTTCTACATCACCAAGCGAATCTTCCTTCGCATAAATGATGACTGCCCCTATCGGATCGCCATTGGCAATGATCGGACCGATTGTATAAGCAGAAAGGCTTTCCTCATTCCCATCTGCAAGGGCATACTCACCTTGAGTGTTGACGAGGACAGAAGTTCTGTCTTCCATTGTTTTTTCCAGCAGATCACTGATGTTTTTGTTCAGATAATCCTTTTTTGATCCGCCTGCCGTTGCGATAAATGTATCCCTGTCACAGATCAGGACCGGGTTTCCAAGGCTGTCATACAGAGCTTCTGCATATTCTTTTGCAAAATCGCTTAATTCGCTGATTGGCGAGTACTTCTTTAAGATGACTTCACCATCGCGGTCTACAAATATTTCCAGCGGGTCACCTTCACGAATTCGCAGTGTCCTGCGGATTTCCTTCGGGATTACTACACGACCCAAATCATCGATACGACGAACTATACCAGTTGCTTTCATCCTGCGTTGCCTCACTTTCATCTGATGATTTTTAGCAGGAGTAGATTTCTGCTTCCTTTTGTTGAAATCTTCTCCATGTTTGAACTTAGTATCTTTCATATGGAAAGTTCTATACACTTGCAAATATTTTTTCTCTCGGGTGATAACATTTCCTCAATAGGATAAACATTCCAGTATAAAAATCCTTACCATTTGAAATACCCTTGTCTACTCTAATTAAACACTTTTCTCATTTCATTTAGGTGACAGGAACTTTTCCATTACTTTACGATATTGGATTTTGCTGCTTCTTTTTGGCCTTATCTATTCCAAGAATCATATCATAGGCGGTGTTAAGCCATTTGTCTGTACTGTAACCCTTTGTCTGGATGACCATCTTCAGCTTCTTGCCTTCCATGCCGAGGCCAACCATCCGTCCATGTTTGGTGCTTTCCTGGAAGATTTTCTGTCCGTCGATCAGAGAGCTTGCCTCCTCTGACAAGAGAATCAGGACTTCAGCCTTGGACTGTTTGATGAGCTCTACACCGGCCTCCTGGGCATGGACCTTCATCTCGGCGACCCGGAACAGGTAAGCGACCTCATCCGGATAATCTCCGAACCTGTCTGTCATTTCTTCCTTCAGCCCTTCGACCTCATCCATCGAGTCGATGCCGCGGAACCTTTTATACATTTCAATCTTCTGGTTTCCATCCGCCAGATAAGCATCAGGGATGTAGGCATCGATTTCAAGATCGATTTCCACAGAAGGCTTTTTATATGTTTCCGGATTTTCCTTCCGTTCTTCTATCGCCTCTTTAAGCATCTGGGAATACAGGTCAAAGCCGACAGAATCGATGAATCCGTGCTGCTGAGAGCCGAGCAGATTGCCGGCACCCCTGATGGAAAGATCGCGCATCGCAATCTTAAATCCTGACCCCAGCTCCGTGAACTCCTTGATGGCCTGGAGGCGCTTTTCTGCCACTTCAGTCAGCACTTTATCCTTCCGGTAGGTGAAATACGCATAGGCAACTCTGTTTGAGCGGCCAACCCGCCCCCTCAGCTGGTACAGCTGGGAGAGCCCCATCCGGTCTGCATCAAATACGATCAAGGTGTTCACATTCGGGATATCAACTCCCGTTTCAATGATCGTTGTGCTGACAAGGACGTCCGCTTCTCCTCCAAGGAAGCTCAGCATAACTGATTCGAGCTCATTTTCAGTCATTTGGCCATGGGCGGCAACCACCTTGGCATCCGGTACAAGCATGGAGATTTCCTCTGCCTTCCGTTCGATGTCCTCAACCCTGTTATACAGGAAATATACCTGGCCGCCCCGCGCCATCTCCCGTTCGATGGCTTCACGGACAAGTCCGCCATTGTATTCCATTACATAGGTCTGGACCGGGAATCTGTTCTCCGGCGGTGTCTCGATGACAGACAAGTCTCTCACGCCGAGCATCGACATATGCAGGGTCCGGGGAATCGGCGTCGCAGTCAATGTCAGGACATCAACATTTGTTTTGAGCTGTTTGATCTTTTCTTTATGAGTGACGCCGAACCGCTGCTCTTCGTCAATGATGAGCAGCCCGAGGTCTTTATAAATGATTTCCTTTGAGAGCAGGCGATGGGTGCCGACAACAATATCAACGGTGCCGTTTTTAAGGCCCTTGACTGTCTCGGTCTGCTGCTTCTTTGTCCGGAAGCGGCTTAAGAGCCCGATCTCAACAGGGTATTCCTGGAACCTTTCTCTCATTGTCTGGTAGTGCTGCTGGGCAAGGATCGTTGTCGGCACAAGGATGGCCACCTGTTTGCCGTCCGCAATTGCCTTAAAGGCAGCCCTTATCGCCACCTCAGTTTTCCCGTAGCCAACATCGCCGCACAGGAGGCGGTCCATCGGCCGCTCTTTTTCCATATCCAGCTTGATTTCATGGATGGACCTCAGCTGATCCTCTGTTTCCTGGTAAGGGAAGGACAACTCGAATTCGCGCTGCATGTCCCCGTCAGGAGAGAATGCATAACCTTTCGACGCTTCCCTCTCGGCGTACAATTTGATCAGATCGTCCGCTATATCCTGAACAGAGCTTTCAACCTTCTTCTTGACACGCTTCCAGTCATTGCCGCC
The DNA here is from genome assembly GCF_040492155.1 of Cytobacillus sp. T106. Classification (NCBI taxonomy): domain Bacteria; kingdom Bacillati; phylum Bacillota; class Bacilli; order Caryophanales; family Bacillaceae; genus Cytobacillus; species Cytobacillus sp. T106. The sequence goes on from NZ_JBEUMK010000023.1 coordinate 29,630, forward strand.
AAGCTTATAGATCTTCGGCTCTTTGCCTTCAGACCCTACATACTTCTGGACAAGATCAATCTGATCGACCGGAACATACAGCTGGTCGCTGCCTGAATAGCGGATATTCAGATAATCCTTATGAAGGCCATTGATTTCGAGTGTTTCAATGCCAAGATATTTGCCGATCCCGTGGTTCACATGGACAACATAATCGCCGATTTTAAGCTCTGAATAGCTTTTGATTCTTTCAGCATTCGAAAGCTTCTGCCTGCGCGGTGACCGCTTTGCTGTTTTCTTGTTGAAAAGCTCTTCTTCCGTGATGACGGCAATTTTCTGGATCGGCAGTTCAAAGCCTGTCTGCAGGCTTCCTTCCGTGATCTGGAACTTGCCCTTCAGCACTTCTTTATCAGGCTCGATGACAGCAGCCTCAATTTCATAGTCTGCCAAAACGCTTTGAAGCTTTTTGACCCGGGCCATGTCAGGGCCGAGGAACAAAACAGAGAAGCCGCTCTTCCTCCAGCGTTCCAGCTCGCTTTTCAGCACATTCAGCTGGCCGTGGAAGTTCTGCATCTGCCTGCAGGAGACATTGATGATATTCTGCGGATTCGTATTCGGGACATGCCTTAAAAATAGGGACATGTAAACGATCGGCTGATATGACCGGGCGATGAATTCCTTCAGGCTATGGGAAATTTTGACGTCATGGACAATCTTTCCTTCGCCAAGCAGGCTTGTATACCATTCTGCCTCCTCTTTCTCAAGGGACTCATTCATCTCCTGGACCCTGCTGATTTCATCGATAAAAATAAGCCCATCCTGCGGAAGGTAATCTAGCAAACTATTACTGGATTCATAAGCATAGGAGAGGTATTTGAACATCTGCTCAGGCCTTTGCCTGTTCCGGAGCTGCTCCAGTTCATACCCGATATTCTGGGCCAGCAGCTCTTTTGCCTTCTCATCCTTCAGCTTCTTCAGACTGGCTGAAAGGCCTTTTTCCAGCTTCTCATATACCCTGTCATAATGCTCATCCTCAAAAGGATTCTCGGTTGCAGGGCCGATATGGACCTGCTTCAGCTTTTCTTTCGATCGCTGGTCTTCCAGGGAAAAAGAACGGATGCTGTCAATTTCGGTGTCAAACAGCTCAATCCTGATAGGATCTGCTTCGGTCAGCGGATAGATGTCCAGGATGCCGCCCCTGACGCTGAATTCTCCCGGGGATGACACCATATCAGTTCGGCTGTAGCCCATTTTGACAAACTCAAGAAGCTGCTCCTCTATTTCTATATCATCGCCAAGCTTTAATATCAGCTGGCGCTTCTTCCAAAGGGAAGGAGGCGGAAGCACCTTCCTCATCCCGGCCATAGGGATAATGACAATGCCGGTGCCCTTCCCGCTCCAATGGTTGAGCGCGTCGATTCTCTGCGCCCTCAGCTCGGGGCTTGCAATGCTCAGCTCCGATGCGATCAGTTCATTGGCGGGATAAAGATATACATCATCCTCGCCTATCAGATTGACAATATCATCATATAATTTCTGTGCTTGTAAAAGATTGTGAGTTACAACCAGCATAGGCTTTTTTGTCTGCTCATATATAGAGGCAAGGAAAAGCGTCCGTGCCGAGCCGGTCAATCCGGCCACCAGCTGCTCTTTCAGCCCCCCGTTCACTCCGGTGATGACTGTCTTGATATCATCCTGCCGGGTGAAAAGCTGTTTTAATCCTAGCATGGCAACCCCTCCTCTCGTCCTAAGTCGTTATGTGTGCATATGAAAACAGAAAAACGCTTTGGAGTGTCCGTCCAAAGCTTTTTAATGAATAAGGTAATCGTTCTGATGGTAATCAGGATTTCTTTCCAGTGATTCCTGGCAATCCTCGCAGATCGATGTTATGTGTATATCCCCGGATGACCCATAGAGAATCATATCCTGGCGTTCTTCTTCATTCAATTTATGGAACCCAAGGCTTTCTGCATGCATTGACAAGTTATCCAGCGTTCCCATCTTCATGCCGCAATGGCGGCAATGATAATGAAGTGCCATGCCTGTCCCTCCCTGTCTAACAATTGTTATTGCTAGTATTGCCCCGGGAAGGAATCTTATTCACTTACAGAGTGCAGCAGAAAACGCTAACTTAACTTTATCATATGTAAGGCCAAATGAAATAATGAAAAGCTAAGATTGGTTATATTGATTCATGACCTCAAGGAAAGGTTTCCTGATCCAATCTATGCAGGCATCGGCCGAGCGGTCTGCCGCCTCATCCATGACCTTCTGCTCTTCTGCTGTAAAACGGCCGAGCACATAATCAGTTACCTTCATCCCGCCTTCAGGGCGCCCAATCCCGACGCGGATGCGGCTGAATTCCTGTGTGCCTGTGTGCGCAATTGTTGATTTGATGCCATTATGGCCGCCTGCGCTGCCCTTCTGCCTGAGCCGGATTTTCCCCGGCGGCAAATCAAGATCATCATAGATGACAGCCAGATCTTCTGTGTCAATATCATAATAGTCCATCAGCGGTCTGATCGATTCTCCTGACAGATTCATATATGTAAGCGGCTTTAGAAGGAATACCTTTTCTCCATCGACGCGCCCCATGCCGAACACACCCTTGAACTTTGCCTGGTCCAAAGGGATATTCAGCTTCCCGGACAGCCTGTCAATAACATCAAAGCCTATGTTATGCCTTGTTTTCTCATACTCTTTCCCTGGGTTCCCCAGCCCTACAAACAATTTCATGTCTTATTACCTCCGCCTATCAACGTAAGAAAAGGTCTGACCAGAGCGGGCCAGACCCTTTATTGTTTACTCTTCGTTTGCTTCAGTTTCCCGGCCTTCCTGATTCTCAGGGATGCCTGGCTCCTGCTCTTCGCCTGTGCTTATTTCCTCTTCCTGCCTTGGCGCAAGGATGGAAGCAATGACTGTTTCATCATCCGTATTGATCGTGAAGCCGCGGCCCGCTTTAATATCTGCGGCCGTAATGCTTTCTCCGACCTGGAGATCTGCTATGTTTACTTCTACGCTCTGCGGAATGTCATTCGGCTTGGCCGATACAGATAACTCATGGACAGGCTGCTGAAGGACTCCGCCGTCTTTGACGCCTGCCGCATCGCCGACCAGCTCGATCCTCACCTCTGCCGTGATTTCCTGCGACATATCAACCGCCCTGAAGTCCAGGTGGGTGATTTCATTTTTCAAAGGGTCCGCCTGATAGTCGCTCAGCACCACATCATGTTTTGTGCCTTCTACATCAAGAGAAAAAACAGCATTCCTGCCTGTTTCCCGGATTGTTTTGATAAAATCAGGGCCATTCAGGTAAATTGCTTTGCTTTCGATTTTATTCCCATAAACAACACCAGGAATATTCCCCTCATTGCGCAGCTGCGTCAGATTGGAATTGCGGAATTCTTTTCGTTCTTTGGCTTGAAGTACAGTGCTCATAAAAAACGTCCCCTTCCTCAATTTAAGGTGTAATTAAAATGAACCATGCAAATGGACTGCATACTTATCTTTTTAAAAATGCCCTAAATGGAGATGTTTTAAACACATTTGCCTGCAAGCTGTTTTATAACATGAGTATAGCATAAAAGGCTTGCCCTGCGGCAAGCCTCTTGTACTGCTGAATTAATCGAACAGAGTGCTGACAGATTGCTCCTCGTGGACGCGGATGATCGCTTCCCCGATAAGAGGGGCTACAGACAGCTCCCTGACTTTTGCGATTTTCTTTTCTTCAGGCAAAGCAATGGAGTTTGTGACAGCCAGTTCTTTAATATTTGAGTTCTGGATCCGCTCGATCGCCGGCCCTGACAGCACAGGATGTGTGCAGCACGCATAGACTTCCTTCGCGCCATTTTCAATCAGGGCGTTCGCAGCAAGGGTGATCGTGCCGGCCGTATCGATGATGTCATCGATAAGGATAGCAATCTTGCCGTCGATATTTCCGACGATATTCATGACTTCCGCCACATTCGGCTTAGGACGGCGCTTGTCGATGATGGCGATTGGAGCCTTCAGGCGCTCAGCAAGCTTGCGTGCGCGGGTTACTCCCCCATGGTCCGGTGATACGATGACAATATCGCCATCCAGATCTTTGTTTCCGAAATAATCGGCCAAAATCGGCACACCCATCAGATGGTCGATCGGGATATCGAAGAAGCCCTGGATTTGCGGCGCATGAAGATCCAGCGTGATGACACGCGTCGCCCCTGCCGTTTCAAGCAGGTTGGCTGCAAGCTTGGCCGTGATCGGTTCACGGGCTCTCGCCTTGCGGTCCTGGCGTGCATAGCCGTAGTAAGGCATAACAATGTTGATTGTCTTGGCAGAAGCCCTCTTCAGTGCGTCAATCATGATCAGAAGCTCCATCAAGTGCTCGTTTACAGGAGAGCTTGTGGACTGGATCACGAATACATCACAGCCCCTGATGCTTTCCTCGATGTTAATCTGGATCTCTCCATCACTAAAACGCGTAACAGAGCACTTTCCAAGCTCCACTCCGATAACCTTTGCAATTTCCGATGCCAGATCACGATTTGAATTCAGGGAAAACACCTTCAAGTTTGGATCTAAATACTGGTTCGACATGTTAACCTCCATTAGCTTTTTATCACTATTATTTCTTGTTATTAAGCTTGCTCACATAATCTTCTTTATTCGTCTGCCTTGCACGGGCCACTGCCAGCGCTTCTCCAGGCACATCTTCCGTGATGGTAGAGCCGGCCGCTACATACGCGCCTTTTCCGACCGTTACAGGTGCAACCAGATTGGAGTTGCAGCCAATGAATGCACCGTCTTCGATTTTTGTCAGGAATTTATTTTTCCCGTCATAATTGACTGTGATTGAGCCGCAGCCGAGGTTCACATCGCTTCCGACTTCCGCATCCCCAATATAACTGAGGTGGGAGGCCTTGCTTCCTTTGCCGAAAACAGACTTCTTAATTTCAACGAAATTGCCGACCTTCACTTCATCATGGATATCTGACTGAGGACGGATATGGGCAAACGGCCCAATCGCTACACCACTGCCGATGTTGCTGTCGTGGGCGACAGAATGCCTGATAACAGTGGTGTCCCCGATCGTACAGTCCTTGATTTCCGTGTTGGGGCCGATCACGCATTCTGAGCCGATCACCGCAGCCCCCTGGATGACTGTTCCCGGATAGATGACTGTATCCTGGCCGATCACCGCTTCAGGGCTGATATACGTCTGTTCAGGATCGATGAGCGACACACCGTTTCTCATATGCTTCTCATTTATGCGCCTTTTCATGATGCGTTCTGCCTGAGAAAGAGCAACACGGTCATTGACGCCCAGTGACTCATCGAAATCGCCTGTTGCGAAGGCTGATACCGTCTCACCTTCAGTTTTCAGGATTTCAATGACATCAGGCAGGTAATACTCTCCTTGGACATTGTCATTGCTGACATTGTTCAGGGCACGGAAAAGCGATGCGTTATCAAAGCAGTATGTACCTGTGTTGATTTCAGTGATGCTTCTCTCCTGCTCTGTCGCATCCTTATGCTCGACGATTTTCTCGACATGCCCCTCTTCATTCCGTACAATTCTTCCATATCCTGCAGGATCAGGAGCAATGGCAGTAAGGATGGTTGCTTTTGCACCAGTTTCCTCATGATGGCGGAAGAGCGACTCCATTGTTTCTGCCTTGATGAGTGGTGTATCCCCGCACACAACGATGGTCACACCCTCTTTTCCTTCAAGGGCATCCTTAGCCTGCATGACAGCATGGGCTGTGCCGAGCTGTTCCTCCTGAAGCGCATAGCTGCTTGCATCACCCAGCTGGGATTTGACAAGCTCGGCGCCATGCCCGATGATGGTGACGATTTTTTCTATATGAAGATTCGATACTTGATCCACAACATGCTGAACCATTGGTTTGCCGCAAACGGGATGAAGCACTTTATAAAGCTTTGACTTCATGCGTGTCCCTTGGCCTGCGGCTAAAATTACCGCGAAACGTGTAGACATTTACAGGCCTCCAATTTACCTTTTTATCCATTAAGAATATATCTCAAAAAGCCTTTCATTTCAAGGAATGTTGCCAAAGTACATATTTTTGTCATAAGGAAGATTTTCTGGGAAGGAAATTATTTAAGAAGGATGGTTTATACAGTGGTCTTACAGGGGAAAGGCAATAATAAGGAGCAGGCAGTGAAAATGGCCATAAAAAAGAGCCTGACTAATGAAGTAGGCCCTCGTTGCAATTATACTTAAGAAGCTCCGGCTTCTTCAAATTCAACTTCTAATTCGCCTAAGCGGTGATATTCTGCCAAAACAGCTTCTTGGATCTTGCCGCGCGTTCCGGAATTGATCGGGTGAGCGATATCACGGAACTCTCCATCAGGTGTACGTTTGCTTGGCATTGCGACAAATAGGCCATTATTGCCGTCAATGACACGGATATCATGAACAACAAACTCATGGTCTAAAGTAATTGAAGCAATTGCTCTCATCCGTCCATCTGTATTTACACGGCGCAATCTTACGTCAGTTACCTCCATTTGGTTCACCACCTTTACTAGTAAATAAATTCTAATTTTATTAATTCAACAAATTTTCCAATTCTCCTTCTTAAATGGGAATTTTTTTTTGGGTTTTTTCCCGTGCTCTGGGGAAAAGGAAGCAAAAGGAGGCGCTTACAGAAAGTGCGGACCTTCCACAGCAGTACAAACCGCCTAAATTTACAGGTAATTCAGAAAATATTTTGAGGTAAAAAAAAGCCCCCGTTTTATTTAACGAGCGCTATTACTTCAATTTCAACCAGTGCATCTTTTGGCAGCCTTGCTACTTCCACACAGGAACGGGCCGGCTTGTGCTCTCCGAAATATTCTCCATACACTTCATTGATCTCCGCGAAGTCATTCATATCTTTGATGAAGACCGTCGCCTTTACGACCGTTTCCAGCGAAGCACCCGCTTCCTTCAGTACAGCCTGGAGGTTCTTGAACACTTGGTGCGTCTGCTCCTTGACATTGCCATCCACCATGATGCCTCCGGCAGTCAATGGAATCTGGCCTGAGCTGTAAAACATATTGTTTACGACAATTCCCTGTGAGTATGGTCCGATTGCAGCCGGAGCCATCTCTGTATGAACTTTTTTCATGGCTTCTCCCACCTTTATCCGTTCTTATGCCTGAAATAGTTTCCCTCTGTCACATTGATTTTCTTCTCTTTGACATCCACATCTGCAAGCTGGACAAGAGACAAATATTCATCAACAAGGCGTTCTTCAGCTTTTTCTGCTTCCACCAGGACCGCAATCCCGGCAACATGTGCCTTGAATTCCTCCAGCATGCTGATCATGCCGTTGACCGTACCGCCTGCTTTCATAAAATCATCGACAATCAGCACCTTCGATCCTTCTTCCAGGCTTCTTTTCGAAAGCACCATCGTCTGGATGCGCTTGGCTGACCCTGAAACATAGTTGATGCTCACTGTCGATCCTTCTGTCACTCTGCTGTCTCTCCTGACGATCACGACCGGCACATTTAAGTATGCCCCGACAGCGTAGGCAAGCGGGATCCCTTTTGTTGCCACAGTCATGACTACATCGATATCAGCATCGGCAAAAGCGGAGGCAAAGACTCTTCCCGCCTTCTGGACAATCGCCGGATCGCCGAGGATATCAGTCATATACAGGTAGCCTCCCGGCAGGAGCCTTTCCGGGCTGGCAATGACCTCACAAAGCCCGCTTATAAAAGGGCGTGCCTCATCATCGCTTACCTTTACAGAGTATTTCACTCCACCGGCTGCACCCGGCACTGTCTGAAGGGTGCCGATCCCCCGCTGTTCGAATGTCTCTTTTATAATGGCCAGGTCTTCGCTGATCGAAGATTTGGCAGAGCCGTAACGGTCGGCAAAAAAAGTGAGGGACACCAGCTGCCGGGGATGCTCCAGCAGATAATTCGTCATATCTATTAAGCGCTCGCTGCGGCGAAACTTCATCATTACGAAACCTCCGGAATCCGAATAATTAACGATAATATACCACTAATATACGGATTTAATCAAGCTTATGCTGATCACCCAGCATTCGTACCGCGAAGACCTGATCACAGAAGCCTTTCAGGCCGTTATAAATCCGGTGCATTCTTGAATCATGATGAACAAGGCCGAACACCGTAGGCCCCGATCCGCTCATCAGCACAGCATCCGCTCCGAACCTTTTCATCTGATCTTTGATTTGTGCGACTTCAGGATAAAGATTGAGCGTCACATCTTCCAGTACATTCCCGACATTTTCGCATACGCTGCTGTAATCGCCATCCTTGATCGCCTCTACCATGCCCGCGGTATTCGGATGATGGATCCCTTTCAGATCGAGGCGCCTGTATACATCTGCAGTCGATACCCCGATGAATGGCTTCGCGAGGATCACCCAGCATGTCGGCGGTGCCGGCAGATGCTTAATCATTTCTCCCCGCCCCGTCGCCAGCGCAGTACCGCCATAGACACAGAAAGATACATCTGATCCTATTTCCGCTCCGATCTCTGCAAGCTCATCCAGTGAAAGGCCGAGCCCCCACAGCTTATTCAAGCCTCTCAGGGCTGCTGCTGCGTCGCTGCTGCCGCCGGCAAGCCCTGCCGCGACCGGAATGGTCTTTTCTATCGTAATGGCCACTCCCTGTTTTACCTTGAACCGCTCCTTCAGCAGGGATGCCGCCTGGTATGCGAGATTCCGCTGGTCATCAGGCACAAACCGGTTATGGGAAATGATCCTGATTTCGTCTTTTTTCAATTCAGTCAATTCAAGGCGGTCGGCGAGATCGATCGTCGTCATGATCATCTCCACCTCATGGTAGCCATCCGGCCGTTTATATAATACATCCAGCGATAAATTGATCTTAGCCGGCGCCTTTACTAAAAGCTTCAAAATACCCACCTACTTCTGCTCATTTCAACGTCTCAGTTTTTGTCCTATTTTACCACAAAACAGGGCTTGTAAGACGTTCGAATCGGACATTCTTCAACAAATAAGTAATTTTACCATGCGAATGGGAAAGAGAAAAGGCAGAATGAGCTGTCTGGAAGGGCCTTGGAGCCCATTAGACGCAAAAAACCCGGGGGTTGCCCCCGGGCCCGCAAATGCAGCTGTTTGGTTTCAAGCTTGAAGCAGTGAACATCATTTTTTACTGAAGGAGGCTCTGCTGTGCTTTTTCTACCGCCAGTTTCACCATATTGCCGGCATCCTTCGCCCGGATGCCTCCCCAGCCTTCCTTCTGGACAACATCATAGAAGCCGAGCTCTTTCGCCAGTTCTTCCTTGAATCCTTCTGACATGACGCCTTTTCTCCTGCTCAATGCAACATCCCCTTTTTAAGCATTGCGGTATTTTTATTGTAGGCGGCATCAAGCCTGCCCATGCAAACCTATATTTGACTGTTTCTGCGGGAGCAAATTAAAAAGCAGGGGCGGCAAAAATTGTTTTGCCGCCCCTGCTTTTTAGAAAAGGATATATATCAGCTTAAAGCCATATGTCCTGATGCGTCTTCGTAGAAGGTAATTTGAACCGTTTCTGTTAAAACATCTGCATAACTGTAAGATACGCGTTCGAATGCATTTTCATCCTGATCAAGTTCAATCACAAATACAGAGGGATATGTTTCTGCCAGCACGCCTGAACGTTCAATCGTTTTCCTGCGCCCGCCATTGGCTTTAAGCAAAAGCCTTTTCCCCAAATTTGAATCAAGAGCCTTTTTTATGTCCGTTAATGTTTTTGCCATTCGGTCCACCTCACTATGTAAAGTATATCACACTGACACAGTAGAGTCAAATAAAAACATAAATTATAACAGTCTTTAAAAAAGATTGTCAATATATTTTCGTCTACTTTTTATCCTATTTTTCAACATTTTTATCATTCCCTAAAATAAGCGAATTATGTGCCAAATATGAATAAGACAGGAAAACCTTGCTGCTTATCATTTGGGCAGCCTGAAAACAGAGCTGGCGAAAGCCTGTCCTGCCTGACTTAAGCAAATGCCAGACAGTGCCTGAACAAAAAAATAAGCCCGCTCTTATGCCGGCTTATTCCCCTTATTCCGCTCCTTTATTAAACGGCATGCCCGTCCGGAGCACACCTTTTGTCTCTATCCCGCCAAGCCCCTTTTCGCCTGTCAGCGTATTTCGGAGGACGTCCCATACATTAATCCGCTCCATAAAAGGCGTGAAACTGATTTTAGCCACAATATAGACGGGATCAAGGGCATGGATATTGACACGTGATGGCGAGCTTGCAAAATTGGCCCCTGCGTGGATCAGGGATTCGAAATGCGACTGGCAGGCCCCTGCAAATATGACCAGCTGATCCAGATGGGGAATCTTTCTCCGCGCTTCCCTGACCGTCTGGACAAAATGCTTGGAATGGCGGTAAGCATTGATATCGGTCACCTTGCCTTTGGCCTTTGAGTAGGCATCATGCCCTGTGATGACCAGGATATCCGGCCTGTAATAGTCGATGAGCTGGCCTATTTTACTCGGCATCTCTTTTTCATTGCAGTGAATCCCGGTTACCGGGACACCGATCTTCTCATATAGGGAAAGGCATTTCTTTAAATAGGACGGATCACCGTCCAGATGAAGCACCCTGCCCGGGATCTGAAAATAATTGAACGGCTTGCTGTATGCGCCGGTTGCTTCGTATTCCTGCTTCTGCTTCAGGAGGCTCACATCCTGCCTGAACAGATTATAAGACTGTTCCTCAAGGGACTGATACTGCCTTGACATCTTCATCCGCTCTGACTGGTTGATCACAATCAGATCTTCATAAGGCGCATCCGCTATCAGCCTGATATCCTCTCCATACAGAACCGCGAGCTTCCGGCCTTCTTCTTCACGTATATCGATCACCCGAAACATGATGTCACAGTTATATGAAACCCTTCCTACAATATCCATAAGGTTAATGCTCACTGGCGTCACTCCATTAAGCTCCTGTGCCGAGCTGGTCTAATCGCTTCTGGTTCTTTCATAAACTATGCAAATGCCCCTGCACATGTGCCTTCCGGGTGAATGGGCGGCAGCAGGCAAATAAAAAAAGAAGCCCGGCGATTTCCGGGCTCCTGCTCGTTAATTTTTAAAATGGGGATAAAGTTCATCGCTCAGGCGGCCAAACTCCCCGATTGAAAGGGTCTCCCCGCGTCTGGAAGGCTCAATGCCTGCTGTCTCCAATGCAGCAAGGATGGCCTCTTTTTTCTGCTTTCCTTCATGCAGCTGGCTTGTCAGGTTGTTGAGGATGGTCTTCCTTCTTTGAGCAAAGCTTGCCTTTGTCACCTGGAAAAAGAATGCCTCATCCTTCACCAGCACTGGAGGCTGCTCCCTCCTCGTCAGCCTGATCACGGCCGAGTCGACATTCGGCTGCGGAACAAATACAGTCTTGGGAACGATCATGACCGTTTCTGCTTCTGTATAATACTGGACGGCAATTGAAAGCGATCCATAGTCCTTTGAGCCCGGCTTGGCCGAAATGCGGTCAGCCACTTCCTTCTGGAGCATGCAGACGATCCCGCGGATCGGCAGTTTTTCCTCCAGGAGCTTCATGATGATCGGAGTGGTCACATAATACGGGAGATTGGCAACCACCATCAGATCCTGGCCCGGTGCAAACCTTTCCTCGATTGTGGTTTTAACATCAGCCTTCAGGACATCCTGATGGATCACTTCAGCATTCGGATAAGGTGCGAGCGTTTCCTTCAGGATCGGAAGGAGCCTCTGGTCAATTTCAAAGGCGACCACTTTTTCGCTCCGCTTGGCCAGCTGCTCTGTGAGTGCCCCAATGCCGGGCCCGATCTCAATTGCTCCTGAACCTTCCCGGAGCTCGGCATGGTCGACGATCCGGTTCAGTATATTGGTGTCTATCAGGAAGTTCTGCCCCAGGCTCTTTTTAAAGCTGAAGCCGTATTTTTCAAGTATGGCACGTGTTCTAAGTGGTGTTGCGATATCTTTATGCATGGCGCTCCTCCTGGTCGATTGCTTCAATGGCAGATGCAAAGTCTTCTTTCGGGACCTGGAACATCATCAGTCTCTTATGAAGCTGTTTTCCGTTAGTATACCCAATCTTAAGAAGCCTTCCCAGCTTCTCCCTGCGCTCCCTCGCGCTGCTCCCGCCGATGAGGCCGGCCAGGATCAAATCTTCCTGGGTAATTTCCTCCCGGGCTGTTTCCTGCATAGTCTGGGCCTCCCGGAGTGCTTTCCTGATCGTCTCAGGGGAAGCGTGCTCGACCCCCAGGCCTCTCCCCGACTTCGGCAGTGCATCCGTCTTATCTATGAAAGCATGCTTGCAGCCAGGCACATGGCGGGTGATGCTATCACGGATCTTCTGGCCCGGGAAGTCCGGATCCGTCAGAACGATGACACCCCTCTTGCTTTGAGCATGCTTGATTCTTTCCAGAGTTGCCGCATTGATGGCTGAACCGTTCGTTTCAATCGTGTCAGCATTGACCGCCCTCTTTATAGCCGTCGTATCATCCTTGCCTTCCACTACAATGATTTCTTTAATCTTCATTGGTCCTCCAAAATTAAAATGAAAAATTTGATAAAAACTTGAAACATTTTTGTAATCTGAATCGTCTAATAGTATGAGTAACAATAAAAACAATCCGTCTGTGTTTTATTATATATTACCGAATCGCCGGGAAAAAATCATTCCGCATTGCCAGACTCCGCTAAACCAACAAAAAAACAGGAGAAATTCTTCCCCTGCATAAATCGTTTAGTCTAATATTTTGATTTTAACCGTCTTTCTTCCCCACCGGTATGCATCCGACTTGGAAGCAAAGAATACATCGATTTTATTGCCCTTAATGGCAGAGCCGGTATCGGCTGCCACTGCATAGCCATATCCTTCGACATAGACTTTCGTGCCTAGCGGGATTACCCGCGGATCAACGGCGATGACTTTTATGCCTGGGTTTGATTTAAGATTGATCCCTGTAGCGGTTATGCCCGAGCATCCGCTGCAGCTTGGAGTATATGCAGTAGAGGAAACATACATCTCCCTGCCGGACTCGCTTGAGCCCGCTCCGCGGGAAACAGCAACCCTCTGCGCCATAACCTTCGTGCCGACAGCAACAATCTTATCCTTTTTCTCTTTTACTTTCTTTTCACTGAGCAATTTTCTGGATGTTTCTTTTCCGTTTTCCAAAACAACTTCATACTGCCTTGATAAAAGGCCTTCCTGCCCGTGGGAGACAACCTGTTCCTTCCCCTTGGCAAGGCTGGCGTCCTTCTTTGTAACCACGGCATAACTGATTGGTTCTTCCACTACATCGGTGACTTTTTCAACTCGAATGACATTGACAATGGCATTTTCCTTGACTGTCTCTTCTAGCTTTGGTTCAACACGGTCCATATTGTTTAGTGTAATTCCCTGCTGCGATAAAAAGTCAGCGACCGTAGTCGAAGTTGACCACATTTGTTGTTTCTTGCCGCCCTCAATGAGCGTCAACGCAAAAGCTTTTTCCACTTCTATCTTTAAATCGTCCTTAATTCCCTCATCCGGCTTCGGATTGACTTTATCGTGCTCTGAAAGTGCAATATTCTGCTCCTTTAAAAGCCCGCCAACCGTATCAGCCGTTGTCCAAATCGTTTTCTTCCCGCTGCTGTCTGTCAGTTGAACCTGTTTTGCCGGCTCCCATACTACCTCTAAGCCGTCCTTTACCTTTGTGCTTCCCGAGGGAAACAGATAGTCTTCTGAGCGAAGGGATATTTCCAGATCATCGAATATATCTTGAACTGTATCTGCATGTGTTTTGATGACTTTGTCCTGGCCATTCATGGAAACTGCTACTGTTTTTTTCGTGGTTTCAAAAATCATGAACCCGGCAGCTGCCGAAAAAACTATTAAACTAGCAACCATGACGGTCAGTTTTTTCTTACTCAAAGACTTGGAAAACAGGTTTTTCATGTTCTCAATCGCGATGAAAAACGCCTCCTTTTCTCTTCGGAGTGATTATATAGAGTATCTTGCCGGCTGTCAACTCAAACACTTTTCTCTCATTTTGCTGCTTTCCTGGGCGGGAGGGGGAAAACGTATTTCCTATTATGCAAAAAAAACAAGAGAAAGGAAAGAGAGACTTATCGACACGGTTATCCTATGACGAAAAGGAGGTGTGTAGAACTTTTAAGAATTGGACTTAATAGGGACAAGCTCCCCCATGAATCGACAAAAACGCTTAGCGGTTGATGCCGAATAATCTTTTTGCATTTTCCGTTGTCGCTTCTGCCACTTCTTTGAATGCCAGCCCTTTCAGTTCGGCAATCTGCTCAGCCACCAGCTTAACATAGGCAGGCTCATTCCTTTTTCCCCGGTAGGGATGCGGAGCAAGATAAGGGCAGTCGGTTTCAATCAATAGCTTTTCAAGAGGAACTGCCTCTGCGACTTCCTTCGGTTTTTTCGCATTTTTGAAGGTTACCGGGCCACCGAGAGAAATATAGAAATTCATATCAAGGCATTCCTTAGCCACTTCGACACTCCCGCTGTAGCAATGCATGATGCCGCCGACCTCTCCCGCTCCCTCTTCCCTCAGGATTTCCACAACATCAGCCGTTGCGTCCCGATTATGGATGACGATCGGCAGCTTAACTTTCTTCGCCAGCCTGATCTGCCTTCTGAATACATCCTTCTGGACATCCTTCGGCGATTTATCCCAATGATAGTCAAGCCCCATCTCCCCGATTGCCACTACTTTTGGATGGGCAGCCAGCTCCTCGATCCAGGCCAGGTCCTCATCAGTCATATCAATAGCATCGACAGGATGCCAGCCGACACATGCAAAAATAAAATCATAGGCTTCTGCCAGCTCCATGGCTTTGGTGATTGTCGGGCGGTCAAAGCCGACAACCACCATATGGGAGACACCTTCTGCCTGCGCCCTCCCGATCACTTCTTCCAGATCTTCCTCAAACTGTTCGGCATTCAAATGTACATGCGTGTCGAATAACATAGAAAAACTCCTTACTAGAGAAAATATTATATTTACATCTCTATTATTTCATTTATGTTACAAAATATCTTTCCTGTCCTTAAATGAAAGAAAACATAGGGCTGTCCGACGCTTATGAAACGCAAAACATCCCTATGTCCATTCTACTGGCTTATTTTACACGCGCTCCGTTTGGCAGTGACTCGGCAATAGTCGCAAGTGACAGCGCTCCGTCCTCGCTTCCGGCCAGGATCATACCTTCTGAAAGCTCGCCCCGCAGCTTAACCGGCTTAAGGTTGGTCACACAGATAACCTTGCGGCCGACAAGCTCTTCCGGCTTATAGAATTTTGCAATCCCGGAAACTACCTGCCTCTTTTCATACCCAAGATCAAGCTGAAGCTTTAGAAGCTTATCCGCTTTCTTGACCGGCTCAGCCGAAATGACTTCAGCTACCCGCAGGTCCAGCTTCATAAAATCATCAATTGTGATTTCCTCGCTGTCCGGCTTCTCAGGCACCTTCTTCTCTTCTGCTGCAGGAGCTGGTGCGCTTCCCTGCATTTTTTCTTTAATGTATTCCACTTCTTCTTTCATATCAAGCCTTGGGAAGATCGGGTCTCCTTTGACTACCTTCGTATTCTCCGGAATCAGGCCGAACGTCTCGAGGCTTTCCCATGATGTCAGCTCTTCTGTATTCACATTCAGCTGATTGAAGATTCCATCCGGCGTGCGTGTCAGGAAAGGCTTCAGCAATACGCCGGTCCTTCTCAGAGACTCAGCCAGGTGGAACATCACATTGCCCAGCTCTTCCTTGCGTGCTTCGTCCTTCGCAAGCACCCATGGCTGTGTTTCATCGATGTACTTGTTCGTCCTGCTCACAAGCTGCCACACAGATGAAAGGGCTACAGAGAATTCCATCTTTTCCATCGCTTCTTCATACTTGGCGACTGTTTCTTTGTTCATATCAAGCAGCTGCTTGTCAAACTCGCCTTCAGATCCTTGATAGGCAGGTATCGTTCCGTCAAAATACTTCTCGATCATTGCCACCGTACGGTTAAGCAGATTGCCCAGGTCATTTGCCAGGTCGAAATTGACCCTCTCAACAAATCCTTCCGGTGTAAAAACACCATCAGCGCCGAACGGCACTTCGCGAAGGAGGTAATAGCGGAGGGAATCCAGTCCGTAGCGGTCAATCAATGTAACAGGATCAACGACATTCCCTTTGGATTTGGACATTTTCCCATCCTTCATCAAAAGCCAGCCATGGGCAAATACCTTCTTTGGCAGCGGCAGATCCAGCGCCATCAGCATGATTGGCCAGTAGATCGTATGGAAACGGACAATTTCCTTGCCGACCAGATGGACATCCGCAGGCCAATAGTTCAGATATTTGGAGTCGTCTTCTGTTCCGTAGCCAAGGGCCGTAATATAGTTGGAAAGCGCATCGATCCATACATATACCACATGCTTTGGATTGTCCGGCACTTTTACGCCCCAGTCAAAGGTTGTCCTTGAAACAGCCAGGTCCTCAAGTCCAGGCTTGATGAAATTGTTGATCATTTCATTCTTGCGTGATTCTGGCTGGATGAAATGCGGATTTTCTTCATAATACTTAAGCAGCCTGTCTGCGTATTTGCTCACCTTGAAGAAATAGGATTCTTCCTTCACTTTATTGACAGGGCGTCCGCAGTCAGGGCAGTTGCCGTCAACCAGCTGGCGTTCTGTGAAGTATGATTCACAAGGCGTACAATACCAGCCTTCATATTCTCCCAAATAAATATCGCCCTGCTCAAGCAGGCGGGCGAAAATCTTTTCAACCACCTGTTTGTGGCGATCCTGGGTCGTGCGGATGAAATCATCATAGGAGATGTCCAGCTTGCTCCACAGGTCCTTGATGCCATCGACGATCTCATCAACATACTCCTGCGGCGTTACGCCTTTTTCTTCAGCTTTCTGCTGAATTTTCTGTCCATGTTCATCCGTACCGGTCAAATACATTACATCATAGCCGCGCAGGCGCTTATAGCGGGCCATCGCATCTCCGGCCACTGTTGTGTAGGCATGGCCGATATGCAGATTTCCGCTCGGATAATAGATCGGGGTTGTAAGATAAAAGGTCTTCAATTTTCCTTCCATTGGTTTCCCTCCTGTTAATGTTCAGCAAAGTAAGAGCAAGCAAAAGAAACAAGCTCGTCCATCTATTTGACATGGCATCTCAGGCCCTGAATGCAAAAAATCCCGCCCTTTCCAGGACGAGAGCGAAAATCAGCCTAGCATGCCCGCAATCAAGCAAATTCACTATGTTTTCTATACTCGTCAGCATAGCCTCTTATACCCTCAAAATATACCTAAAAATATCAAATAGTGCAACTAAGAAAGGCGGAGGGCGCTTGCTCAGCCCCGACAAGCTTAAGACGAGCAGAGCGGAAGGTTGTTCTTTAACCTTCTGATCTGATTGGCTTAAGACTCGAGGGGCTAGCGCCCGGAGCTGGACAAATAGAAAGGCGGAAGCGGCTTGCCCAGAGCCGACAAGCATAAGACGCGGCAGAATAAAAGGCGTTCTTTGTCTTTAATTCTGCCGTGGCTTATGACTCGAGGCTCTAGCCGCTGGAGCTGGACATAAGAAAGGCGGAGGCGACTTGCAATTTAAGGAACGGAGGCTAAATACGCCACGTCCTGTGGCAACGCCTGCATGACCCACATCCTGTGAGCCCAGCATAAGACGCTTTGGAATTGAAGGCGTTCTTTGCCTTCGGTTCCAAAGTGGCTTATGACTCGAGCACCTAGGAGCCGGAGCTGGACAAGAAGAAAGGCGGAGGGCGCTTGCTCAGCCCCGACAAGCTTAACACGAGCAGAGCGGAAGGTTGTTCTTTAACCTTCTGATCTGATTGGCTTAGGACTCGAGGGGCTAGCGCCCGGAGCTGGACATGAAGAAAGGCGGAGGGCGCTTGCTCAGCCCCGACAAGCTTAAGACGGGCAGAGCGGAAGGTTGTTCTTTAACCTCCTGATCTGATTGGCTTAAGACTCGAGGGGCTAGCGCCCGGAGCTGGACATGAAGAAAAGCGGAGGCGGCTTGCCCAGGTCTGAAGCTCCCCCTTCCATCCCCAAAAATCCGGAACCAAGCACGAAGTATATATTATGAAGCGTTTCGACATTACTGTAGAATTTTGTCGAATGATGTTATCATAGTATAAATTTATACTCTTAATTCAAAATAATCTTCAGAACAGCTCTATGCCAAAAATGTGTCTCTCCAGCCACAAAACCCTGATATAGCAACTTTCTTCATCACCTAAAAATTTCTAAAAAAATTTGATTTAAAAGTAATTGACGGATTTGGGAATGGCTGGTATTATGTAATCTATAAGAATTTTGTCGAATAATGACGAATCTATAGATAGAGAAAAAGAAAATAGTGGAGATATGAGAGGAGATTTTTAATATGAAATCTACAGGTATTGTTCGTAAAGTTGATGAGCTGGGACGCGTAGTTATTCCGATTGAGTTAAGACGTACACTTGGCATCGCCGAAAAGGACGCTCTTGAAATCTATGTTGATGATGAGCGCATCATTTTGAAAAAATATAAGCCAAACATGACTTGCCAGGTTACCGGCGAAGTCTCTGATGATAACATCACACTTGCAGGCGGCAAGCTGATCCTGAGCCGTGACGGTGCAGAGCAGCTGCTGAAAGAAATCCAAAGCACATTTGAAACTGCAAAATAATAAAAGTATAGTCACTTGCGCTCTGTGTAAGTGTAATACTTTTTGATACTATATGAAAAGAAAAAAGCTTCCATATACCGGAAGCTTTTTTCTATTGCTCAATATGATAGGCGCTGTAAACTTCTCTTTTATTCAGGCTCCTATCCTTCGCTGTCTGCTTAATGGCATCCTTGGAGCTCATTTCCTTCACAGATATATAGTGCTTCACATGCTCTTCAATGGAAAGCTGCTCCCACCACATATCTTCTTCCGCTGATTCTCCCTCCGGGTTCCCCTCCAGGATAATACAGAATTCTCCTCTGACTTCATCAGATTCTGCCCATTCCGCCAGCTCTGAAAGGCTGCCCCGGATGAATTCTTCATATCTCTTTGTAAGCTCCCGGCATAGAACGGCCTGGCGTTCGCCCAACTGCCCGCTCATCAGCTGCAGTGTTTCCTTCAGGCGATGCGGGGATTCATACAGGATAATGGTTGCATCCATTTTAGCGAGCTTTTCCAGCTCCTGCTTTTTTTCTTTTTTCTGTCTGTTCAGGAAGCCATAGAAATAAAAAGGCTGCGAGGCAATGCCTGAAGCAATGAGAGCCGTCAGTGCAGCATTTGCCCCTGGAAGCGGAACAACAGTCAGCTGGTGTTCAAGCGCCTTTACGACCAGGTCATAGCCTGGATCCGAGATAGTCGGCATCCCGGCATCACTCACCACGGCAACCGCTGATCCCTCTTCAAGCATCTGAATGATCTTTTCACCGCTATGGCCTTTATTATGCTCGTGATAGCTGATGACAGGCGTTTCTATTTCAAAATAATTGCAAAGCTTCTTTGTATTACGTGTATCCTCAGCTGCAATATAATCAGCCTCTTTCAGCATCCGCACGGCCCGGAAGCTCATATCCTCCAGGTTTCCAATCGGCGTCGGCACCAAATAAAGCGTACCCTTCTTATAATCATCGCTAAAGCTCTTTTGCTGCCACATCCAAATCACCTGTTTCCTTCATTAGAAAGTCTTCTTTCTTTTTTCTGCTTAACTGCTTGAATTGATATTCTGCCCTCATCGCTTCAGTTTTTCCTGAAAAGACCTGATGGTAGACTAGCACAACCGGTCCCCGCCCCCTTGTATATTTAGCCGCCTTCCCTTCATTATGAAGCCTGACCCGCCTGTCGAGATCATTGGTGTAGCCGGCATAGAGGCTGCCATCTCTGCATTTTAAAACATAGAAGTAATGTGCATCATTTTCCATATAACATCTCACTGATTTCCGGTGTATATTCATGATCTTTATTATAGATATAAAGCGGCGGCAGCACCTTCAAATCCGGGCTCCCCTGCTTGACCCCTTCAACAAGGAGCATATTGGCTTCTTTGCCCTGTTTCGGATAAACAAACTGGAGACGCTTCGGCTCAAGCTTATACTGCCTCATCAGAGTGACCATATCAAGGAGTCTTCCTGGCCTGTGGACAAAAGCCGCCTTTCCTCCCTGCTTCAGCAGCTGGCTTGAGACGCGCACCACATCCTCCAGTGTGCACAGAATCTCATGCCTGGCAATGGCAAGATGTTCATTGGCATTAATCTGATCTTTGGCTGGGGTAAGGAAATAAGGCGGATTGCATGTTACAATATCATACTTCCCGTGCCCAAGCAGGGCCGGCATCTCCTTTATATCCCCATGAATCATTTTAATCCTGTCTTCAAGCCCATTGTACTCTATGCTTCTCACAGCCATATCATGGAGCCTCTCCTGGATTTCCACACCGGTGATCGACCCTTTTGTCCGGCTGCTCAAAAACAGCGGGATTACACCATTCCCGCTGCACAGATCAATCAGGTTCCCTTTCTGGATCGGCACATAAGAAAACCTCGCCAGCAGGACTGCATCCAGGGAAAAAGAAAACACAGACGGGCTCTGGATGATGCGCAGCTTTTCAGCAAGCAGATAATCCAGCCGCTCATCCCCTTTTAAATTCAGCATACAATTTCCTCCGATAAACATTGTAAAAAGAGCCTTCCCGGCAAAAGGAAGGCTTACATTATTTCTTATTAAGGAAGGAAAGGCAGAAAAGGCAATCCCCTTCTTTGCGCGGGCTCCCAAAATGCAGATTGCAAATATGGAAACCTTCCTGGTAAAGCCTTGCAAGATTGTCATAGCCTTCACCAATATCGATGACTTTATCATCCTGCTGAGGCTTGCTTTTCCCTTTCTTGTCTTTCTTCCTGTTGGACTGTTGCTCTGCCGTTGTTTCCAGCCGGCGCCTTAAATGGTCATTCTCCAGCTTCAGGGAATTATTCTCCTCAAGTATCTCTGCCAGATGCTGTTTAAGCTCGCCAAGCTGTGTATACAGTTGTCCGATTTGGGTTTCCATATTGATCACGGAGTCAAAAATTTCTTTTTTATCCACGCGTTCCACCTCATTAATCTGTGGATTGTACCGAAACAGCACCTTCTGTCAGCACTTCGTCCAGCGTATATTCAAGGACACGCTCCTGGTCTCTCACTTCCACTTGCAGAACGCGTTCTAAAATATTGAGCCCAACCACTTTGCCGCGGCCCTGTGGAGTATTGATGACCGCTCCTATATCCGGCAGCTGCTCTTTCGCAGACTCATACTCATCATTCTCGTACTTCAGGCAGCACATGAGACGTCCGCACAGTCCGGAGATTTTAGTTGGGTTAAGGGAAAGGTTCTGGTCCTTTGCCATCTTGATCGACACCGGATCAAAATCCCCCAGGAAGGTAGAACAGCAAAGCATCCTACCGCATGGTCCTATGCCACCGAGCATCTTAGCTTCGTCCCGAACACCAATTTGGCGCAATTCGATCCTTGTCCGAAAGATCGCTGCCAAGTCCTTTACAAGCTCCCGGAAATCTACTCTTCCGTCTGCTGTAAAGTAAAAAATCACTTTATTTCGATCAAATGTATATTCAACATCAACAAGCTTCATATCAAGCTGATGAGTGCTGACTTTTTCACAGCACACCTCATAGGCTTCATGTGCAGCTTCCTTGTTTTCCTCAACAATCATCCGATCCTTTTGATCTGCAATTCTCAGAACTTTTTTCAATGGAAGGACAACATCGTTCTCATCCACTTGCTTCCGGGCAATTACTACTTTTCCGTACTCTACGCCCCGGACTGTTTCCACGATTACAAAGTCGTCCTTTTGAATTGAGAGATCTCCGGGATCGAAGTAATAAATCTTCCCGGCTTTCTTAAACCGTACTCCCACTACATCATACAAATGAAGATCCCTCCTGCAATTTTAACACAAGCTGTTCCATCAACAGCTGCGGATTCATATTTGCGTGCAGCTTTCTTTTTGCCTCCAAAATGGCTGTCATCTGCTCGGTCAGACGACGTCCGGACGTTTGTAATGCATATTGCTCTAAACGGTTCATCTCGTTTAGATAAACAGCCTGTCCCTTTTTCCCAAGCTGTATATATAGTAAATCCTTAAAGATAAGTATCAGCAAATCCAAACCGCGATCAAACTGCTCTTTCTCTTTAAAGTGCAAAAACCATTCTTCCTGCAGTGCAACCATCGCCTCTAAAGGATTCTTTTTCAGCACTTCATATAATTTTAACACTATTTTTTGTGCTTGTGCAAACCAATCATCACTGGAGAGAGCGATTGCTTCATCCAAATTATTGGTTAATTGGGCCAATAATGGCGCCATTTGCGGGCTTACACCGTTTTCCGCAAGCTGCGCTTCCATATTTTGGGGCGTGAGCGGAATGAATGAAATGGTCTGGCAGCGGGACAAAATGGTCGGCAGCATCCTTTGTCCCTGTTCGGTCATCAGGATGGCGACAGAGTCAGAGTTCGGCTCCTCCAGAAACTTGAGAAGGCTGTTCGCCGCATTTACCGTCATTTTATCGGCATGATTGATCATATAAAGCTTGCGCTTCGACTCCACTCCTGTTTTCGAGAACTCCTCCTGAAGCGCCTGTATCTGATGCTTTTTAATTGAAAGCCCATCAGGCTCCAGCAGATGTATGTCCGGATGGTTGCCGCTGTTGATCCTCCTGCAGTTCGTGCAGTCTTCACAGGGGATATAGCCGCCCTCCGGCCTTTCGCAGAACAGGCTTTTTGCCAAAAGAAGCCCGGCATCCTTCTTGCCGGTCCCCCTCATCCCTTCAAATAAATAAGCGTGGGCAAGCCGGTCCTTCTGTATGCTGTTTTTGAATAATTTCAATACGGCAGGCTGAAGCCTCTCCAGCTGCTCCCACGTTTTTGCCAAACTGATCACTCACCTACATATATATATTAATGAGCAGTCCTTTGATTTCCCCGATTTTCCCGAGAATACCGATGGACTGCTTTTCCTTCTTCATGACTTCCTCCGTCAGATCGGCCAGCTTCTGATCAATGGTCTCCACAATCTTTAAAGACCGGCCCTGTCCATACTGGTTCCAGCTGTGGGACTGGTTCAGCTCCATCCCATAATCCACTGTTTCCTTCACAAAACGTTTGACAAGTGTTTTAAACTTGGCAAGATCCTTGAAATTGCGCGATCTCCCCAGGCGTTCCCCGGCAGAGTCGATATCCTTCAAAAGCCCCTGAAGCTGGGCCATCTGCATTTTTTGGTCCTGCTTCTGGACAAGCTGCTGGAACTTTGCCCCATCGCCTGGCTGAAGCTTTTGATCCTGCTTAACCTTATCAAGGTTAAGGCGCAAATCCTGATTTATTTTCAAAGCGATCGTCTCCTGTTATCCCTTATTAAAACTGATGGAAGCTTTCAACCGGCAGAACAAATACTGTCGCACCGCCCACTTCGACCTCAACCGGATACGGCACATAAGAATCGGCATTCCCGCCCATCGGCGATACTGGCGCCACCAGCTGGTCGCGCGCACTGCAGCTGTCCTTTATGACCTGCAGGGCCTTGTCCACCCGGATATCATCTGTACCAATCATAAAGGTCGTGTTGCCCGCTTTTAAAAAACCGCCGGTGCTCGCCATCTTTGTTGCCCTGAAATTATGCTCCACTAACGCACTCATCAGCTTATTGCTGTCCTGATCCTGAATAACGGCTAATATTAGCTTCATCTATTGTCACGTCCTTTAAAAAGTGTTTTTCCGCGTGTATCTATCTATATTATAGCAAGAATTCTGTCTATAAACAGCGTCTATTCAGGAGCAATGAAATAAATCCGTTCTCTAAAGAACAAAAAAATTTTCCTGAAAAGGAGAAAAGGCCCCATGAGGCCCTTTCGTTCAGAATCTATTTATCTGCAAACAGCGATTTCAGCCTGGCAGATGCGAGCTGGTAAACCTCTTCCACAGGAAGAGAAGCATCTATGCGGCTAATCCTATCCGGGAATTTTGCAAGCAGGATCTCATAGCCTTCCCGTACCTTCGTATGAAATTCCAGGCTCTCCAAATCCAGCCGGTTCACTTCCCGGCCTTGATTCCGGCCGATCCTCTGGAGGCCGGAAGCCGGATCGATATCAAAATATAAGGTCAGCTCAGGCATCATGCCTTCAATGGCAAAATGATTGATCGAATAGACCTCATCAATCCCAAGCCCCCGGGCATATCCCTGATAGGCAAGCGAGCTGTCAATAAAACGGTCGCACAGGACGATATAGCCTTCATCAAGAGCAGGCTGCACCTTCTCTGCCAAGTGCTGCCTTCTCGCTGCTGCATAAAGAAGCGCCTCTGTCCGAGGATCCATTGCCGTATTCTTTGTATCCAGGATAACAGCCCTGATCTGCTCAGCGATTTCAATGCCGCCCGGCTCCCTCGTCTGCATCACTTTATATCCTTCATCAGCGAGCCCGCTCGCCAGCATATTGATAATAGTCGTCTTGCCGGCTCCCTCAGGACCTTCCGCTGTTATAAATAAACCTTTATCCATCATGTTCCTCCTGCTTACATTCTGCTTGTAAAGCATATATGCTGATTTGATTTTTATCTAAATGGCTGCCGCCCTGGAACCTTGCACCGCTTGCCTGTAAAAGCCGGATGCTCTTCACATCCTCTTCTGATATCACTTCACCGGGAAAAAGGAGCGGAATACCTGGAGGATACGGAATGATCAGCTCTGCGCATATCTTTCCTGCCGCCTCCTCCATGGATACTGCTTTTCTGCTCATCCCCATCAGGTCCTGGGCATTCACGGCAAGGGTCGAAACAGATGGCTTTTGAAAATAATTCACTTTTGCAGTCTGGCCCTTCCTTTTTCCGGACATGGCCTTCTCCGTTTTAAAAATAATCTCTTTAAAAGGAAAATCCATATCCTTCTTTAAGAGCGGGAGGACAAACACGACATTATAGGGATCCGCCATTTCAGGATAAATCCCCTCATCCTCCAGCAGGCTCTGCAGCTCAAAGCCGGACAACCCTTCAGGCTGGATCACAACTTTCAGCGGGTCTCCTGCACCTTCTTCATATTCCAGCACCAGCAGGCCGCTTATGCCGGCCAGCCCGCGCCTGAATGATTCTATACGCTCAAGGAGGATTTTATCATCCTCTTCTGTAAATGTTTCTAAATAATGCCTGGCACCATCCAATGATGCCATGATCGGATAAGAAGGGCTGCTGGACTGCAGCATCTTCAAATATTCCCTTGCTCCCTCATAACCGATGAGCCGGCTATTATAATGGAGATAAGCACCCATCGTCATGGCAGGGAGCGTCTTATGGGCTGACTGCACTACGAAATCAGCCCCCAGCTCCACTGCTGACTTCAGCCGGGACATTTTAATCAGATGAGCCCCATGCGCCTCATCCACCAATACAGGTATCCCATGCTGATGGGCTTTATGGATGATTGCCTGCAAATCAAATACCATGCCATAATAGTTCGGATAAGTCAGGATGATTGCTTTGGCATCAGGGTGAAGGCTGATAGCTTTTTCCACCGTCTCTGGAGCAATGCCGCCGGCCACCCCCCAGTCACCATTATACTCCGGCCCCAGGAAAACAGGAGATGCCTTGGCAAGACGTATCCCATTCAAAACGGACTTATGGCAATTCCGCTGCACAAGGACCGTCTCGCCTTCCTTCACAGTCCCAAGGATCATGGCAAGGTTTCCAACAGTCGACCCATTTATTAAAAAAGAGCTCTCTTTAGCTCCATACAGCTTGCTTGCTAAAAGTTCTGCTTCTTTGATGACACCTGAAGCAGCATGGAGATCATCCAGACCGGACAATTCCGTCACATCCAGCTTCAGTGCCTCTGCGTAGGCCTCTTGGCTGCCTTTATATAAAAGGCCATTCTTATGTCCCGGGACATGCAGGGAAATGCTGTCCTTACCTATATGATCCAGCAGCCTGCCGTAAAGGGGAATATTATTATAGTCATTCATTGTTATCACCAGATTGTTAGATTCTTCACCTATTTTATCAGACCACATCTTAAAAAGATAATACGTCCCCTAAATAAAAATAAGCTGTTGCCAAAAGAATTGCCTATAGACATACACCCGGAAGCGAAGCAGAACATACAATAGAAAACATGTAAATACCCTCGAGACTTTTCAAAAAATTGTATTATTTTTTGCACAATGGACAGAATAAGAGGTGGAGGTGGAGATATGGATTCTTTATTGGCAAACAATCAGATGAAGAAAACCTGTGTCATTTGCGAAGAGGATAAAACAAGGGGCATACATTTATATACTTCTTTCATCTGCACAGATTGTGAATCTGATCTGATTAACACCGACACGGACAATCCAAAATATAAATATTATCTAAAGAAACTGCGGAAAGTAAATACACCGGAAATATTCTCGTAGAAGCTGATGCTTCTTTTTTTTGTGGTTTTTTGAACGAAAGCAGCCATTTTGACATTGTGTCCATGGCGGCCGCAGCAGGCAATCACATTTGAAGGCAGAGTGTGGGGTTGGACAGCAGGGTTATATTTGTTAGTCTAGTTGGGGTGTTGGTGGATTATCTTGCGAATTGATTTTTCATGGTTAAAGCTGCTGTATTTCAACGATATGTTAAGCAAGGACGCAGAGCAATTCGCCCGTCCGGCATGCATTTAAGAAAGCAGCTGCCGGCTTATAGTTAGATTTAAGGCAAATGGTAAATTAATTGGGGATTTCGGTAAATTAATTGGCCATTTGATTAAATAAATTGCTGAGTCGGTAGATTACCGAGCCAAATGATTAAATTCACAGTTTAAGCAGCTGCTCACCTGGTTATTCTGATCAAATACTCAGCTTTAATGCCCATCAATAATGCTTTTTCCAGCAATATTTATGAAAGCAGCTGCCGGCTGTAGTTGGATTTAAGGCAAATGGTAAATTAAATGGAGATTTCGGTAAATTAATTGGCCATTTGATTAAATAAATCGCTGAGTCGGTAGATTATCGAGCCAAATGATTAAATTCACAGTTTAAGCAGCTGCTCACCTGGTTATTCTGATCAAATACTCAGCTCTAATGCCCATCAATAATGCTTTTTCCAGCAATATTTATGAAAACAGCTGCCGGCTATAGTTGGATTTAAGGCCAAATGGTAAATTAGTTGGGGATTTCGGTAAATTAATTGGCCATTTGATTAAATAAATTGCTGAGTCGGTAGATTATCGAGCCAAATGATTAAATTCAAAAACAAAGCAGCTGCTCTCCCCAATATTCTCGACGAAAACCTGCTCATTTCCCCCACGCCGTCACTAATTTCCGCCCAAGAACGCTTTTCTTATTAAAACCTTCTCCATTTCACTAAAAACAGCACAAAAAAAGAACAGTCCCACAGACTGTTCTTCGTTTCGCCCGGCGGCGTCCTACTCTCACAGGGGGAGAGCCCCCAACTACCATCGGCGCTGAGAAG
>NZ_JBEUMK010000024.1:0-56569 GCF_040492155.1 Cytobacillus sp. T106
ACTTCGCCCCGCGGAAAGCGAAGTGCCTGCAACGCAAATCAGCAGCCCCCTTTAAAAACAAAAACTCATCAAAATAACGTCCTGTTTCCCTAAAGAGAATTTACCGAAAAAATAAAAAACCTGTTGATTAGAGTGGAAGGTACGAAGACTCCTGCGGGAAATAGCGGCAGGGCTGAGACCCCGCAGCGCGACAGCGCGAGGACGCTCAACTTCGCCCCGCGGAAAACGAAGTGCCTGCAACGCAAATCAGCAGCCCCCTTTAAAAACAAAAACTCATCAAAAAAACGTCCTGTTTCCCTAAAGAGAATATACCCAAAAAATAAAAAACCCTGTTGATTGGAGTGGAAGGCACGAAGACTCCTGCGGGAAATAGCGGAAATGTTGAGACCCCACAGCGCAACAGCGCGAGGACGCTCAACTTCGCCCCGCGGAAAGCGAAGTGCCTGCAACGCAAATCAACAGCCCCCATTTAGGCAGTGTTTTTACAACCCTGGAAAAATTGTACACAATAAAAATTCCATGCTACGATTTTAGATAGATAATTAAGAAACTGGAGGAGCAAAAATGGATATTAAACCTCTGAAACAAGCTCTCAAACAAGGTCTCCAAAACGACCGGTTCATCCTCGGAATAGATGGACTCAGCCGCTCAGGAAAAACCACACTCGTCAATAGGCTCAAACAATGGCTGCAGGCAGAAGGTCACCCTGCAATCATCTTTCATCTCGATGATTATATAGAAGACCGGAATAAAAGATACAACACAGGAAACGAAGAATGGTACGAATACTACTCCCTTCAATGGGATGCAGAACACTTAAAGCAGGAGCTGTTTTCAAAAGTACATACCGGAAAAGAACTTACCTTAAGGTTCTATGTCGAACAAAATGACAGCCATTTTCTTAAAAATACCACCATTCCCCGGAAATGCCTCATCATCATCGAAGGCGTCTTCCTGCAGCGTCCCGAATGGAAAAACCATCTTGATTATATCGTTTACCTGGACTGTCCGAGAGAGACAAGATTCAAACGCGAAAAAGAAGCCACCAGACAAAAAGTGGACAAGTTTGAAAACAGATACTGGAAGGCGGAAGATCATTACTTAGAAACTGTCCGGCCGCTGGAAGGGGCAGACTTGGTCGTCAGCCAGCCGGTGCAGCCTGTTTAAACTTACATGAAAAAGCCTGATAGACTGTCTATCAGGCTTTGTCCAACAAGATTTCTCTAATTAAATCGGGAGCCACTTCCCCATATTGGAACCCAAGCTCTTTCGTTTTGCTAATTGTCTATTATCCAGGAATAAGAGGGAAGGCTGCTCCCAATCTTAGGCATTCATATTTTTCTCGATTTTATATTCTTCCTTTTTCTCTTCAAGCCAGTTATAGTACTCAGTCTGCATCCTTTCGTCAAAAAGTGCCTTTTTCGCTGTTTCTTTGCTGTCTTCGTACACAGCTTCTTTTGCTTCCTTTTTATCTTCCACTTTAATGATATGGTAGCCGTAATCGGTTTTGACTGGCCCGCTTATTTCATTAGCTTTCAACGCAAAGGCAGCTTCCTCAAACGCGGCTTCCATTTCTCCCTTTCCGAAATAGCCGAGCTCGCCGCCTGATTCGGCATTGGAAGCATCGGTGGAGTATTCTTTTGCCAGATCGGCAAATTCTTCTCCTTTGTCCAGCTTGGATTTGACTTCTTTTGCTGTCGCTTCATCTTCAACTAGGATATGGCTTGCCTTCACCTGCTCCTGCTGGGCAAACTGATCTTTATTTTCATCAAAATAAGCTTTGATTTCATCTTCTTTTAAATCAATTCGCGGCTCGAGGAGCTTTTCTGTTTTTAAGTATTTTTCAATATCCTCTGCTATTCCGGCTTCTGTAACACCACTCTGTTCAAGTGCAGCTTTGAAGCCCTCCTCCCCGCCATATGATTCTTTCAGATTTTTCAGCTCTTCTTCTTTTTCCTTGTCGCTTATTGTTACTTTTTCCTTCTTTGCCTCCATTTCAATGATCTTGTCCGTTACAAGCGCTTCCAGAGCCTCATCTCCATATTGCTTGACCAGCAGGCTGTAGAGCTCTTCTTTTTTTATACTTTCGCTGCCCACACTTGCTACAGCCGGCTCCTTTGAAAGAAAGAAGGCAGCAGTACCTGCAGCTGCCAAAATAAGCACCAATATCCCTAATCCGATTTTCTTTGTTAAAAACCCCATCATAACTTCCTTTCCATTCTATTATTTAAAATGTCGGCATACAGTCCGGCGGCGGACTTTTAATCTGTAATTGTTTTTGTCCCCAATTCCATAGTGATATTCATTTTTTCACCATTTCGGTAAAGTGACAGCTCCGCTTTATCGCCTGTTTTCAGCTTGGTATACAGATACTTCCTAAAGTCATCCGGACTGCCAATCTCTGTATCATTAATGGCAATAATCACGTCTCCCGTTTTCAGGCCTGCCTTTGCTGCAGCAGATTCAGGATCAATATTGGCAATAAATGCTCCTTTGGTGACATTCTGCGGCAGGTTTTGCAGATACCCTTGAGGGACTTCCTGAAGACCGGCAAGACCGACCCCTGCATAAGGGCGCTCTACCTTGCCATTTGCCATGATTTCCTCCACGATCGGCTGAAGATCATTGGAAGGGATGGCAAAACCAAGGCCTTCTACCCCGCTTTCGGAAATTTTCAGGCTGTTGATGCCGATTACTTCCCCTGCAGTATTTATCAATGCCCCGCCGCTGTTCCCCGGATTGATTGCTGCATCTGTCTGGATGACATTCATATCCCAGCTGCCGGCAGAAGTATCAACAGAGATTGAGCGGTCCACCGCACTGACAATCCCCTGTGTGACTGTTCTTGAAAGGTCAAGACCGAGCGGGTTTCCTATCGCGAGCACCTGGTCTCCAGGCCTCAGCTTGGATGAATCACCAAAGCCCAGCAGAGTATCGGCATACTTTTCATCCATCCTCAACACTGCCAAATCTGTCAGTGCATCTGCTCCGACTAGCTCTGCAGTTGTTTTCTGGCCGTCATGAAGGGAAATATCAATCTTGCTGGCCCCCTCGACAACATGGTTGTTTGTCAGGATATAGGCGCTTCCATTCTCTTTTTTAAATATCACACCTGAGCCTGAACCGCTTTCCACCGTTTGGCTGGTGTTTGAAAATTGATTGGCTCGATTCTCCGATTTCACGATTCCCACAATCGCTTTTGATGCACCTTCGACTATATCAGCAAGAGAGCCTTCTGTATGAGCACTAGTCTGCTCAGGAATGATGCCCGTTTTATTGGCATCAGCGGTGCTGGATGCCTGTCCTCCTGAAACATCCTGGCTTGCGGCTGCCTGAGGGAATTGGTCCCTAATATAATCAGTGTAAGGCGCGGCATACAATGTCAGCGCAGAACCGATCACCCCGGCTGCAACAACTGACAGTAAGCCTTTGCCCTTCCTTAGCTTTGATTTAGTTTCTTCCTGGTTATATTTATCATTGGAATCCATCATTCTGAATCCTCCTAATAGATTATTTAATACTTTGCCTGATTTTTATATTACCGGGCAAATATGACCAAACTGTTACCAAATTGGGAAGGGATGCAGAAGAATATGGGAAGAAATCATGCACAAAAAAAGACCGCAGAATTTCTGCAGCCATTCTTTCGTGCCTTTATCAAAACTTCCATTGGTCGAGCGAATCCATGACATATGTCGGCTTCTTTTCATAACCTTCGAGCAGTTCCTTTGTTGTCACGCCGGTATGGACAAGAAGGGTATCCATTCCCGCATTCATCCCTGCCAGAATGTCGGTATCATAGTTGTCGCCTACCATCAATGTCTCGTCCTTGCTGGTGCCGATTACCTTTAATGCCTGCTCCATGATGATTGACTCCGGCTTGCCGATGAACAGCGGTTCGGTTTGAGTTGAAACAGTGATTACAGAGGTGATGGATCCATTGCCCGGAAGAAAGCCCCTTTCAGTCGGCAGCGCGATATCTCCATTTGTGGAAATGAATTTTGCGCCCCTGCGCACGGCCAGACAGCCGATGGCAAGCTTTTCATAGTTGATTGAACGGTCGATTCCCACAACAACATAATCTGCATCTTCATTTGCAAATGAAAGGCCTTCATCTTCAATCGCCGTGCGGATCCCTTCTTCCCCAATGACATATACAGAGGCATCCTTCTTTTCTTCCGCAATAAAGCTTGCTGTTGCCATGCTTGTCGTAAAGACCTGCTCTTCTTCTGCAGGTATATCAAAATCCCTCAGCTTCGCAGCAACCTGCTGGGGAGTGCGTGAAGAGTTATTGGTCACGAACAAATAAGGAATGCCTCTCTCTTTGAGCTTTTTGACGAAATCAGCGGCTTCCTGGATCAATTCTGTTCCACGGTACATAGTCCCATCCAAATCAATTAAATAGCCTTTATAATCCTTCAAAATATCCAACTCCTGCCTGTAATTGCCTCATTCTATTTTGTTTTGCCCCTGTTTAAAATTAAAATGCAAAAAAAGCTCTTTTCCAAGAGCCTTTTTTGACTAGCGTCTTATTCTGCCAAGGCCAAAACCATAAGGTCTTGGCTTTAGTATAAAGGAAAAGGCTTTTCCCTCCAAAGGATTCAGCTTTCTCCGGTCAGTTCTTGAATGCCGATACCGGTCCAAGTTCATTGAGGATATATGACCTTACAGCGGGTGCGAATCTTTTAATATCATCCAGATGATCAGCAAAAGCTTTCTGCAGCTCCGTGTGGCTGATGCTTGTATAGTTTTGGACCAGTTCCTTGCGGTATTGGATGATCGCTTTATAGCTGCCTGCCATATCACTTGAGATCACTTTTTCATCTTCAAGGATATCCACGATATCTTCATAGCTGCCCGGGTCCCTCATAATAAAGCCGTCTATTATGCTGTTGCCGACATCAAGGATCGCTTCGATCAGCAGATGGGAAACCCGTTCCAGTGCTGCCCTTTCAATCTCACTGTCCCAATTGTCCTTTCCCTCGAAAAGGGCAGTTTGCTTTTCAAAAAATACGAGTATCTCTTCAATCTTTTCCCTGTCCACAAAATACATAAAGGTTCATCCTTTCAATTGACCCCTATGATGACAACAGGCCTTTTTGAAGCAGATCAGGCCGGGCATAAAAATAACCCTGTGCCAGGTCCACTTTATTGCGGAAGAGGACAATCGCCTCCTCTTCGCTTTCAATACCTTCTGCCACCACCAGGGAGCCGGTTTCTTTTGCCACCAGGAGCAGGCCTTTAAGCATGGATTCCTTTACCGTATTTTTGTCGATATTCTGAATGACGGAACGGTCGATCTTGATGATGTCCGGCATGATTTCCGTAATAGAGTTCAAGCTGGCATATCCTGCTCCTGTATCATCGATGGCAATCCGGAATCCTAAAGTCCTGAGTACCTTTATATTGTAAATAAAATACTCCATTCCTTCAATTGAATCCCTTTCAGTCACCTCGATTGTCATCTGGCGAGGGCTGATCCCTTTATGCCTGGCAAGCAGTTTTTTAATGTCCCTGACAAAAAGCTGGTTGCCCAGGGTGATCGGTGTGAAGTTAATGAAAATATCCTGCTGGCAGCCGGTCGTTTCAATCTGTTCGAGTATCTTTTCCATCACGATCATTTCAAGGTCATAAAGCATGCCTGTCTGCCTTGCGACTGAAAAGAGCTGAAGCGGATTTTCAAGCGGGGTCCCCTCCGGACCGCGGGTCAGCATCTCCCATGCCTTCACTTCCTTTGTAGCCACATCAAGAATAGGCTGGGCGAGAAGGCGGATCTCTTTCTTTGCGACGATTTTGCTCATGCTGTACAGCATTTCATTGAAATCGGACTGCACCCTTTTTTCCGCCATCGCAAGTGCCTGCTGATGGGCCTTCAGTACGGCTTCTTCTATAGAATAATGCTTTTTCTCAATAAACATGTATCCGGTTTCAATCTGAGGATTGACTGCCGGATGGCTCAGCAGGAGATTCCGTTCTGATTCCCTGAGGATTTTCTTCATAATTCCCTCAATCTCCGAGATGCAATAGCGTTCATGCCCTACCTCAATGAAAAGAGTAAGCCCGTCGCTGTAATGATCATGAAGGAGAATAACCTCCTCTTCCTTCAATTCCCCCTGGATTGTATGGCAGAACTCCCTTTTAATGCTGGATATGTAAGCAAAATAGCCGGTTTGGCCAAGCTGGTCTGAAATCTCTCTCAGATTCTTGATAGTAAAGACCGCGACAGCTACCTCAGATCCTTTACGGAATGCCCGTTTGACACCCTGGATGATCGGGTCCCTAAGGATGAACTGGGGAGGATAATAACGGATGCTGGATAGCGGGAATACAATCTTTCCCCAGTTGAAAAAATTGCGGAGCTTTTGTCTGCTTTTATGGACCATTTGTCTCATTCCTCTCAGGAGTCGGCATTTTTCATGAATCTATTGTACCATAATTTTCAAGAAACCGTTTTTTTCATTACGGTAAAATAGAATAAAATCACAGTGCTTCAAGTGGGCAGCTTCTGATAAGATAAGGATAATAAGAAGCTCAAGGAGGAATCGGCAGGATGTCCGAAAGATTTTTTTTATATGATGATTTAGAAGAAACGAAAACAAGATTCGTCAGTTTTATGGGTGAAAACCAGCGCTTCGACCTCGCCATTATCCAGTCGTCCCGCTATTATGGGAAGCAGCTTGTCCTTGATATCCAGGGCAGCCGGTTTGCCATCATCGGTCCCGATGACCTGAAAGAAGAAGGATACCTTGAATTTGCCTTTAAGCTATCTGAAGAAGATGCGGAAGAGCTGCGGTCATTCTTATATGAAATGATTTAATGCCTTTTTGCGCCATCTTGCCCCTTATATCTTGTGAAGGAATGCAGATACTAGGCAGGAGGTGATAGAATGAGCGATGATAAAGAAAAAGAAACTTATACTGACTTTTCAAACGTGGAGACCCAGCGCAATTTCCTTGTACCTGAAACGCTTCCGGAAGGTCCTTATGGCTCTCCGAGAGGGAAGGATCAGCCTGTCGAGAATAAAAGTACCCCTTGGCGGGAGGGCCAGCGCTATTACAGCGCCTTTAATTATGAGTTCAAATCCCTCCATCAAAACCTCCCGAGGCAGATGGAGGGGGCCCACCCGACCCATGATGATCCAGATAAGAATGAAGAGCCGCCATATACCTCAAAATAAGACAAAACAAGAGCCGTTCATCGGCTCTTGTCAGGCTTTTATCTTTTTTACAACAAAGTATGGGCACCCAAAATTGCAATACTCATAAAGATATTCAGTCAGCGTGCTTATCTTCGTATCAAAAGTGGCTTTCTGGTTCTGGTCGTCAAAAAAGCCCCTGAGCCTCAGCTGCCCATAGCCCCAGTCCCCCACAATATAATCATACTTTGTCAGGATCTCGCTGTACCTTCCTCGGAAGGCCTCTTCATTAAACCCATCTGTTCTCTCTTCAATCAGCTCATAACAGATATTATTGATGCAAACCATGTCTATCACCTCTCATGTCTCTTTGCCTTTTCCCTTCCTGCTACTTAAATTATAACTGATTCCCCATCAATTACTAAGAAAAAAAAGTATACACATGGTCATGATAGTAATGAGGGGGTGTTTCAATTGAAGAAGTCCATCATCATAATAGGTATTTGCAGCCTTTCAGCTCTTGCTGCCTGCCAGAACTTTTCCTCCAAGGATGAAATGTATGAGGAAAGCGGCAATACGATCAACGTGAATGATCAGCGTCCTGAATTGTACAACCAGAATTACAGGCGCGGCAATAATATGAGCGAAAGCTATGGTTATGTCCGCCACCAAAGAAGCCCGATCCCGGGAGACAACTCTTCCAATGACCATTATGCTGCCATCAACCGGGAGCAGGTTGCCGATATCATCGCCAAATATTGCACAGATGTCCCTAATGTCGATGATGTATCAGCTCTTGTAACGGATGAAGAGGTCCTGCTTGTATATGATACAGATTCAAAGGACCGTGCTGAAACAGCAGACCAGGTGAAAAAAATGGCCATGTCAGTCATACCGCGCTGGTACCATGTATACGTTTCCGACAACACCAACTTACGCAAAAATGTGGAAAATTATGCGACCATGGATTCAGACAGCCGCAACATGGAATATGCCATCAATGAAACGATTAAAGAAATGCTTCAGTCGCCACAGGGCAGAAAAATGTCCTCAGGCGAAAATGAAAACGGTGAAGCACAGGGTGAAATGAATGACGATACTGATCATGACGATATTAGCGAAGCTTTGGACAAAACGAAAGCAAAAAAGGGCAGCAGCCCTCAAATGAAATAATGATATGACTGAAAAAGAGTTCAGCAAGCGCTGAACTCTTTTACTATTTTTACCCATTTTCCCGCTTTAAGCCTGCTGGACGCTTTGCTCCTCGCCCATCAGCTGCTTTTGCTTCGCTGCAGCGTTGACCTGCTCATCGGCATGGTAGGAAGAGCGCACCAGAGGGCCTGCCTCGCAATGGCTGAAACCTTTGCTCATGGCAATTTCCTTCAGCTCCTGGAATTCATCCGGATGGTAGTATTTCTGGACCTTTATGTGCTTCTTGGTAGGCTGCAGATACTGGCCGATTGTCATGATATCTACATCATGGGCGCGAAGGTCATCCATCGTTGCGATGATTTCTTCTTTTGTTTCGCCAAGGCCGATCATCAGGCTGGATTTTGTAGGGATATCAGGCTGCATTTCTTTTGCGCGCTTCAGGAATTCCAATGAGCGCTTATATGTAGCACGTGCACGGACTCTTGGAGTCAGCCTTTCAACCGTTTCTATATTATGGTTCAGGATATCAGGGCGGGCATCCATCAGCATTTTAAGGTTTTCATAAACACCGCCCATATCTGAAGGCAGCACCTCAATGCTTGTGAATGGGCTCTTGCGGCGGATCGCCCTTACGGTTTCAGCAAATACAGCTGCGCCTCCGTCCTTAAGGTCATCCCTTGCTACAGCTGTAACAACTGCATGCTTAAGGTTCATCAGGGCAACAGAGTCTGCCACTCTTTCCGGCTCCTGTAAGTCCAGCTCATTTGGAAGGCCTGTTTTAACCGCACAAAAACGGCATGCACGTGTGCATACGCCACCCAGGATCATGAAAGTTGCCGTTCTTCTGACTGCCCAGCATTCATGAATATTCGGACACTTTGCTTCCTCACAGACGGTATGAAGGTTTTTTTCCCTCATCATTTTTTTGAGGCCATTGTAATTTTCATTCGTATTTAATTTTATTTTCAGCCATTCAGGCTTGCGGATATATTCTTCTTTTTGGCTCACTATTCCCACTCCATCCATTCAATCTTGTCCCCAGAAAACCGGACTGATTTAGACTTCATGATGTCACTTTAACATAATGAAGAAGGCAGAACAAGCCATTCCTCTCATCATTACCATTAATTGATATAGATGAAAAGGCGCGCTCTTTCACAAACTAAACTGCAAACAAGACCGAAAGGAAGGTTTCCATGCGCATACTTTTGACCCTTCTGCTGCTGTTCTCCCTTTATCCGGCCAGGACAGATGCGGCTGAGAGCACGGATCTGGCGGAGATTTACAGCAAAAGAATGCAATTATACAAGAATACTGAGGCCATCACCAATATACCCTGGTATTATTTGGCGGCTGTCGACCAGTATGAGCGCAGCATCCGCAAGGCGCGCCGGGACCTCCCGAAAGCAGAGGGACTGACAGGAATTTATTTTAAGCCGGAAGAATGGGCCGGCCTGTTAAACCCTGATATGGAGGACGATCATCCTGCTTCCATCCAATTTTTCGGAGGCATGGGAGTCGATGGCAATGGTGATGGCAAAGCTTCATTGAAGGATGACCAGGATGTCATTTATGCTTTTGCCCACTTTCTTCTTTCTTATGGAGTTGACCATGATAATATAAAAATTGGGTTATGGGATTATTATAAACGGGATAAAACCGTCGGGATCATCATAGGGCATGCTGAGATCTATAAACACTTCGGCCGGCTGGACCTTGACGGCCATGCCTTTCCCGTTCCTTTCAGAAGCAATCACAGCTACAAAAATACCTGGGGGGATGCAAGGGGCTGGGGAGGCAGAAGGATTCATGAAGGAACAGATATTTTTGCCGACTACGGCGTCCCCGTGAGGGCCACCAGCTACGGCATTATAGAAATGAAAGGCTGGAACAAGTATGGCGGCTGGAGAATCGGCATCCGGGATATCAATAATAACTATCATTATTTTGCGCATTTGAGCGGCTTTGCTAAGGATTTGAAAGCAGGGCAGATTGTTGAACCGGGCATGCTGATCGGGGGTGTAGGCAGCTCCGGCTATGGCCCGCCGGGAACATCCGGGAAGTTCCCGCCTCATCTTCACTATGGAATGTACAAAGACAATGGGTATACGGAATGGTCCTACGATCCTTATCCGCACCTAAGGCTGTGGGAGAGGCAGGATAAGATTCAGTCCCGGAAAAAGAAATAAGGGCCGGAACCATTGTCCCCGGATAATAAATAAAGGCTGCCGAAAAGATTCGGCAGCCTTTGCTTTCATGACTTTTTTGCTTTTGAAACTGCAAAGGAAATGCTTGCAGCAAGTCCTCCCCAAATGATAAGCATCCCAACGATCATCATTGTTATTGCACTAGCAGACATTATTGAGAAACCCCCTTCTTATCCGGGACAGAAATGGTGCCTTTATCCCACTTGAATGCCATGAAGATGAATCCGAGTACAATGGCGCCGACCGCGACTGCCCATCCTGAATAGATGATAAAGCCTGTCGGGTAGCCCTCGTAATTGTCCTTGATATTAGTGTAGATGTTCTGGATCATCATATAGCCAAGGATCAGCGGTGTAATAACAGTCAGACAGATCCTCCACCACGCGCCTAGAAGGATATCTGAGACGCTGTCCGCATGCGACTGGATGCTTTTCAGCTCCCTCAATACCCATGCAATTACGACTACTTCCACAAGCCCTGCAAGCGCTACTCCAAACTGGTTGATGAAATAATCAGCTGCATCAAGGAAATAGAGGCCGCTGTCTGTCGCAAACAATACGGAAATGATGGCAGAAGCCCCGCCTCCAAATAATACTGCTTTTGTACGGGACACTTTGAACTTATCCTGTACACCAGCAACAAAAGTTTCCACGATTGAGATGAGTGATGTAAGACCTGCAAGGACCAGGCATAGGAAGAAGAAGAAGCCAAACAGTCCGTTTAAAGCAGGGAATTCACTAATGATCTGCGGGAATACCACGAAAGCAAGGCCCACACCTGAACTAACAACCTCATTGATTGGCACGCCTTGCTGTGCAGCCATGAAGCCCAGTGCAGCAAAGACGCCGATCCCGGCGAGAAGCTCAAACCCGGAATTTGCAAATCCAGTGATGAATGCACTGTTTGTCAGATCCGTCTTCTTTGGAAGATAGCTGGAGTACGTGATCATGATCGCAAATCCGATTGATAAGCTGAAGAAGATCTGGCCATATGCGGCCACCCATACTCCAGGATCTGCAATCTTGCTCCAATCCGGCTTGAAGAAGGCATCAAGCCCCTGGACAGCTCCATCAAGTGTCAGCGCGCGAACAACAATGATTAAAAATAAGATAACAAGGGCTGGAATAAAGATTTTGTTCGCTACTTCTATCCCTTTTTTCACGCCTTTAAACAATACGCCAAGAGTAATGAGCCATACAAGGATCAATGGGAAGAATACGCCTGGGACGATCGTGCTGATTGATCCCGGTGCATCTGAAAGCTTAAGATATTCTCCGAAAAAGAAACCGTTCGGGTCATCTCCCCAATTCTGGTTAAAGGAAAACCCTGCAAATGACATGGCCCACGCAATGATGACCGCATAATATGTGGAGATGACAAAGGAAACAGCTACCTGCCACCAGCCGAGCCATTCAAATTTTTTGTTCAGCCTTGCATACGTAAGCGGAGCGGAGCCGCGGTACTTATGGCCCAGTGTAAATTCAAGGATGAGAATTGGGATCCCTGCTGTCAGAAGTGCAAACAGATAAGGAAAGAAGAAAGCTCCTCCTCCATTATCATACGCCACGGCAGGGAATCTCCATATATTCCCCAGCCCGATCGCTGATCCGACAGCTGCCATAATGAAACCTGCTCTCGTTCCCCATTGAGGACGATTATCCATAATTCAATTTACCCCCATTTCATTTCCAGTTCTTTTGAAATGCACGTCTCAAGAGTTGGAAACTTTTATATTTTCTGATTTTTTAGTATAATCTAAACATAGTATAGCCACATTTCCCTACGGTGTCAAAGCTTTATTTTTTGAAAATTATTATTTTTAAATAATAACTCCCAAGCCCCTTAATGCCCATCCACCTCCTTAATATACTAATATTCCCCCGCCGGATAGACTATCCATGAAATTCTGGCATTTTCATATAAATCGTTTTTCAGAATGCACTTTCCAATGGCAATTAAAAAAGAGGCACCCTATGCGGGATGCCTCTCAATATCAATCTGTAAATTCAGCAGATGTTCCCTGCCCGCGCCCCGCAATGAAGGCAAAGGCAGCTAAAAGGACTGCCACTGAAAATAAAGCAAAAATGGTGCTGCCGGTAAATCCGATCACCAGGTATCCCACAGCTGCGATCAGCGCTGATATGAGTGCATACGGCAGCTGAGTCAGCACATGGTCGATATGGTTGCACCCGGCCCCTGTGGATGAAAGGATGGTTGTATCTGAAATAGGAGAACAGTGGTCTCCAAATACCGCTCCAGCCAAAACGGCTGCCATTGCAGGCAGAAGAAGCGAAATATCGGTCGCTGCTACAACGTCGCCGGCAATAGGAAGCAGGATGCCAAAGGAGCCCCATGATGTTCCTGTACTGAATGCCATGATCCCTGCAATTACAAACAATATGATTGGCAGCAGTGAAAGGCTTATATTGCTGTTTTCCACGACACCTGCAAGATAGGTCCCGGTTTCCAGCTGGCCGATCAGATCAACAATCGCCCAGGCAAAGATCAAAATATAGACCGCAGGGAGCATGGATTTAACTCCTTCCCAGATCCCTTTTCCGAAAACGCCTGCACTTACTCCCTTCAATACGACAGCCTGGCGAAGGAACAGCAGCAGTGTGAGAGCAAGCCCGATCAGGCTTCCGATGATCAGGGATTTCGCTACATCGGTATTTTCGAAGATCTTCAGGATCGTTGCGCTTCCCTCTGTTGCTGTGTATCCAGTCCAGACCATGCTGCCGACTGTTCCGAGAATCAACGCAATGATCGGCCAGACAAGATCTCCGACTGACCCGGTTGTGCTTGTTGGAAGATCATCCTTCAGCTCTCCAGGAGCAGGCTTATCAGGATCCAGAACCAGTCCTTCTTTTACAGCCCGCTCTTCATGGGCTTTCATCGGCCCGATTTGGATATTCCTGAATGCCACAATGAATACCATGGCAAGAGCAGTCCATACATAAAGGTTCATCGGCACCATCTGCATGAAAGCTGAGAATGCCGAGTATTCTGTCACCCCATGACCGGCTAGGATCGTCCCGATTAGGGCAATGATATAGGCGCCCCAGCTCGAAACAGGGGAAACGACACATACCGGAGCAGATGTAGAATCAATCAGATACGCAAGCTTTGCCCTTGAAACTTTATGCCGGTCCGTTATCGGCCGTGAGATCTGGCCGACCGCCAGTGCATTGAAATAATCATCTATGAAAATAATGATGCCAAGCACTGCACCGACAAGCTGGGCTCCAGCCCGGGTTTTCACCCGTTTCATCGCCCATTCCCCGAATGCGCGGCTTCCTCCGGAAATGTTGATAAAAGCGGTAATGATGCCAAGAACCAGCAAAAATAAAATAATATATACATTCCAGGTATTCAGGGCTCCATCAGCCACAAAAATGCCTTTGACGGCCTCCCAGATGATGCTCAGGGTTTTCCCGATGCCAAAGTCGGCAAGCAGGAAGGCAGCGGTTATAATCCCGACACCTAAAGATAACAATACTCTTCTTGTCAGAACGACCATTAAAATGGCCACAAGCGGCGGCAAAAGTGAAAATATCGTGTTTGCCAATTTCTCTCCTCCTCCTTGTATGATGACAGGGGGGAACTTCCAGACGAAGATGCAGTTTCAGCTGCTGTGCAGCTGCAGATAATAAAAAAGAGCAATGATAGAAAATCCATCATTACTCTTTCTAAGTAATAGGTTTCTCCATCACGATCTGTAGCTCCCCATTATAAGGCTTTTCTAAGCATATACCTGCTTTGCCTTTATAATGACAGTGCTGCCCTTCTTCAAAGCAGCCCCAGCAATGGAATGCGGACACATGTCAATTGCTTCGGCAAAAATTCCCTTTCTGATGCGGTCAACGTTGTCATCCTCGCACATCTTACTCTTGAATTTTGCACCTCTACCCCACCGGATATGATAAGGTCATATTAATTTCTATAATACTATAACAGGCACCCTTCTTTTTAGCAAATCCATTAATTAGCAGGCAGCTCAATGGAAGGGGCAGAATCACCGCCGCCCCCGTTATAGAATTGAGGCACATCTCCCGGGATGACTCCCATGGCCACCGGCACATCCTCCCGCACATGTATAACTTTTGTAGCAAATGGTATGATGATCTGGACCTGGACATCCAGGCGGACAAACACTTCCACCAGTACATTATTGATTCCATGGTCTTCACTTTTTCTGATCACATTTGATGTAACAGATCCCACGGAATTGAATTTCACAGGTATCCGGGGTCCGAGATTCCCTAAAAGGGCGTTGTTAGTTGCCTGGCCCAATGGCACATAGTAGATGATCCCATCCTGCTTTTTGGAGCCTTCTGTTTCAATTTCTATTTCTGTGAATGATTCCAGGGCTGATAGATCGCCCTGTTCAGCTTTTTTGATATTATCCTGGACCATTTCCGTAACCTCTGCCTTCACACGGTTTAGCTTCTCGGTATTGATGGTGATGACAGAACCATCGCCGCTTTTAACAAACATCTCCTCAAGGTCCATTACATTCGTGATTTTTTTGTTGATGGCATTGTTAATGACCAGCGATGCGATTTTCCTCGTCTGAGAGTCAGCGTAACTCATCAGGGTAGGTTCAAGCCCCTTATTGATGATCCATATTCCGGCTGCGGTCGAGAACATAAAAAACACAAAAGTCAGCAGAAAAACATACCGGAAAGGAAGCGGGCCTTTCCTTGGGAGCCGGCCGCCGAATTTAGCCAAAGCAAATCCCCCCTTTACAAGCTATATGTATGCTGCAAAGGGAGGAACTAGCAGAAAAACTTAGATTTTATTTGCTGTTTCCGGCATCCGCATTTCACAGCCGGTGACAATCACGGTAAGCTCTTCTGACAAGTCGAGATCGAATGGTTCAACCGGAAGGCCCTCTTTTTCAAGGATGCGGACGACTGGCCTGTCTGACACCCCTTTATTCTGGCGGACCACCACTCCTGACCTGCCATCATTCAAATGGACCATCATCCCGGAAGGATAGACAGCAACAGACCGCCGGAAAGCTTCTACCACAGCCGTATCAAATTGCTTCCCTGAGCCTGCATACAATATCTCGAGCCCCTCATGCGGCAGCATGGCCCCCCTGTATACACGGTTGGAGGTGACGGCATCGAATACATCAGCGACGGCAATGATTTTGGCAAACAGATGGATTTCATCTTCCACCAGCCTCCTTGGGTAGCCGCTGCCGTTCAGCCGTTCATGATGCTGAAAGGCGCAATGGGCAGCAAGGAGAGGCAATGTATGTACCCTGCGCAAAATTTCAAAGCCTGCTTCTGCATGCTTTTGGATTTCTGCAAATTCATCTTCTGTCAGCTTTCCCGTCTTAAAGAGAATTTCAGAGGGCACCTTCATTTTGCCGACATCATGGAGAATAGCCCCGATCCCCAGCATATCCAGCTCCTGCGGCTTCAGCTTCAGCTCTATGCCGATCGCCAGGGAATAGAGCGTCACATTCAGCGAATGGGAGAAAATATAACTGTCATATGTACACACGTCCGCCAATATGCCAAACAGATCTTTATTATCATTAATCTGCTGCACCAGATCCCTGATGATCTGTTTAAAGCTTTTCGACGATTTTTCAATAATGATCGAGTCTGACAGCTTGTTCCCTTTCTTTATCTGGGTAAAAGTTTCCTCAATGGAAGATACCGCTTTCCTTTTCATCGCCGAATCGATCGAGCTGCCGGATTCTATATCATCTGTCCTCGGGTCTTTTACATATATATAGGTGACGCCAAGATCCCCGAGCCTTGCAAGCAGCTTCTCCGAAAGCTCCACTCCGTCGCTGACAAGCACAACACCCTTATCGCTTAAAACCGCTTTTGCAAGAATGGCCCCCGGATGTACTGATGAGGTAGCTACTAATCTCATATAAAAGCTCCAATCATTTCTGTCTCAATTTACGTCCTTCATCCTATCCACATTATAGTAGAAAATTCTACAAAATACGACTGATAATGGTAATCTTTGCATAAGTAAGTATCTTCGGCTTCTATTTGGAGTGGAATGATCCGTTAAAGAAAAAAAAGAGCCGCCTGCTGCGGCTGGCTCTCTACAGCATTTTCAGCAGGGCGTCCTTGCCGATCATGCCTTTATGGATTCCAAGTTCTTCAGCCTCAAAGGTCACCGATTCCAGCGGTGCCTCCAGGAGCTGCTCGATCGTGCGGACACCAACAGCCCTTCCAGCAATCACTTTCCGGTCCTTCAGCTTTTCATTGAGCAGGGCGATGTCCAGCGCTCCGCACATAATATAGCCCTTTTCGCTCGAGACAGCGAGCAGGGTCGTTTTCGGCAGCTGAACGGATACGCTTAAAAAGGTATGGCCGTCGATGATGACAGGTGACAGTTCCATCATAAGTATCCACTCCTTTCGCTTCATAACAGATTATGTCAGCAAAAGAAAAAGGGTGCCGGCATATTACTGAAGCTGCTGCAGTTTCCATTCCAGCAGATGCCGCAGGAAATCGGGAAAGAAATATTCCTTTTCGGCAGCCCTGCGGATTTCAGGGAAAAAGGGACCGAATGTAAACATGTCCGGGATGGCAAGGGAATAGCTTTTTTCATTGTCGAGCACCTGACCGCCAATCTGCATATTTCCCGAAGTATCCATTTCTGCACCGGTACTGATCATTCTTCCCATGAGGGTCCCGCGGAAACCAAGTCCCTTGACCTGTAACTGCTCCCACTCATCACTTTGTGCATGCCGGAGCACTTCCTTCAGCTCAGACCCTGTCAGCACAACTTTGCTTGGATTGATCGGATGCGGACAGATTCTATGGAGGTCATACAGAGTTGCCTCATTCTTTTCCAGCCCCT
Source organism: Cytobacillus sp. T106 (assembly GCF_040492155.1). Taxonomy (NCBI): domain Bacteria; kingdom Bacillati; phylum Bacillota; class Bacilli; order Caryophanales; family Bacillaceae; genus Cytobacillus; species Cytobacillus sp. T106. The sequence goes on from NZ_JBEUMK010000024.1 coordinate 17,338, forward strand.
CAAGGATCAAGCCTTCATTAAGAAGGGCTGCATCCGCCCCGCACTTCTCCTGGAGTGCTTTACACAAAAGAATGGCAAGCTGCTTTTTGCTCATGCCGCCGTTTGGCAGAGGTGCTGCCGGTACATCAAGGAGGCTTTTTCCCTTCCGATAAAGATTTTCAATGATATGCTCTTCATCATCAGCAGGTGGCAGCTCATTTGTATCATACAGCTGCGCCTTTTTGCCGATGACTGTTTTCGTTTCCGTGTCTATTTCGAGCATAACATGCCCGGCATAAAACCCGTGCTTGCCGGCGGCTGCCAGCAGGCAGCCTTCCGCCATTTTCCCTTCATGCAGAATATGATGGGTATGGCCGCCAAGAATCACATCGGCTTCCGGAAATTCCGCCGCCAGCCTTTCATCATCATGAATGCCCAGATGTGACAGGATGACGATAATATCGGCCTGTCCCCTTACCTCTGCAAGTACCTTTCGAAGCTCTTCAAAGGGGTCTGTCAGCTTCCAGCCGAGCAAATCATAGAAATGTTCATAGTTTGCTGTTGCACCGGCAGCAGCCACCTTAAGTCCGCTTACAGTCTCATAAATTGCATAAGGTTTAGCCCAGTCCGGCCGCCTTCCATCTTTGTAAAAAAGGTTGGCGGTGATAACATCAAAACCCGCTTTCTCATAGAGAGTGTCAAGAGAGTCAAAAGGAAGGGTAATTCCTTCATTATTGCCGATGGCAGCAGCAGTGCAGCCTGCCTGATTGAGCAGGTCTGTGTTGCACTTCCCCCCAGTAGCCTCTGTCAGCGGATGCCAGCGGTCCACATGGTCGCCGATATCGAAAAAGAAGACATCTTCTCCTGCCTCTTCATGCCATTTGCGTCTTTCTGTTAAAAGGCTGTGAATCCTCGGCCAGCGGCTAAAATGGCTGTGCAAATCATTTGTATGGTATATATGGATAACTTCTTTCAAAGATGAAACCTTCTTTCCTTTTCCCATCAGGCCAATGCAGGCCGAACATCACGGAGGTGCAAGCCTCTCCTCATTTTAGAACAAATCAAGCTGCCGGGGAGCCAGGCCTGTATACTCAATCCCCATCATATCGACCAGCTGGAGTGCATTGTCTGCCGCATCCCCGCCTGAATTATTATTAAAGACAGCATATACCTTCTTTGTGCTTTTTTCCAGTTCCCTGAGGGCCGGGGCCCAGCCGGAAAGCTCCTCCTCATTATAGCGGTAGAGATATCTCACTTCCCTCCAGTTCTCCGCATTCTTTTTCTGCCAGCCGTGCACATTCCTTCCATGGAAGCGGACCAGCACCTTTCCCGGATGGGTACTCTCCATGACTGTCGGGACAGACCCCTCGCCGGACTGTGGTTCATCGCAGATACTGTGAATCCATTCTTCCTGCTCCATGAACCTTAAGGTCTTGTCCTTCATTTCCGGATAGAACCAAGTCTGATTGCGGAATTCCAGGGCACAAGGGATATCATCCATCTGATCCTTGCACCAGCGCAGATAATCAACATTTTCCCTGCGGCAGTCAAACCATGGAGGAAATTGAAACAGCGCCATGCCGAGCTTATCCTTAGCGATATAAGGCTGCAAGGACTCCTTAAAAGCTGTAAACATCTCTTCCTTGCTGTCAAAGGGGATTTCTCCGCGCTGATGCCCAGTCATACCCTGATAGGCTTTAACGATGAATTCAAAGCCGTCGGGCGTTTCTTCCGTCCATTTATGTGCATTCCTCAGAGGCTGGACAGCATAAAAAGAAGCATCCACCTCTACAATGGGGAAATATGCTGCATATTCCTTCAGCTTATCACGCGGGGAAATGCCCTTCTTATAAAGACTGTCATGATCCCCCCAGCCTGTGAGTCCAATATTAATCATGCTGCCGCCTCCTTTCTGTTCTCTATGTAACGTTCTATTTTCCCTCTTTCACGTCTGGAAAAACCACGAAGCACTCCTGCCTTCATTATACAAGAACAACCGCCAGGCCGCTTTTAAGGTGCCTTTAAAAGAGAAAAAAACCCATCCGGCAATAACCGGATGGGACCAAGCTTGATCAGCCGATGGAACCTTCCATCTCGAACTTGATCAGGCGGTTCATTTCAACTGCATATTCCATTGGAAGCTCTTTTGTAAATGGCTCGATGAAGCCCATTACGATCATTTCAGTTGCTTCTTCTTCGGAGATGCCGCGGCTCATCAGATAGAACAGCTGCTCTTCCGAAACCTTTGATACCTTCGCTTCGTGTTCAAGCGAGATGTTATCATTCAGGATTTCATTGTAAGGGATTGTATCAGAAGTAGACTGATTATCCATGATCAACGTATCGCACTCAATGTTTGCACGAGCGCCTTCCGCTTTGCGGCCGAAGTGCACGATCCCGCGGTATGTTACTTTACCGCCCTGCTTGGAGATTGATTTTGATACGATTGTAGAAGAAGTATTTGGAGCAAGGTGGATCATTTTTGCCCCGGCATCCTGATGCTGGCCTTTCCCTGCAAGTGCAATGGAAAGGGTCATTCCGCGGGCGCCTTCTCCTTTAAGGATAACTGCCGGATATTTCATTGTCAGCTTGGAGCCGATATTTCCGTCAATCCATTCCATTGTAGCATTGGCTTCACATACAGCCCTTTTTGTTACAAGGTTGTATACGTTGTTTGCCCAGTTCTGGATTGTCGTATAGCGGCAGTACGCATCCTTTTTGATGATGATTTCTACAACGGCACTATGAAGAGAGTTCGTTGTGTAGACTGGAGCTGTACATCCTTCAACATAGTGGACATGGGCGCCTTCATCCACGATGATGAGCGTGCGCTCGAACTGCCCCATATTTTCTGAGTTGATGCGGAAGTAAGCCTGAAGCGGAGTGTCTACCTTTACGCCTTTTGGCACGTAGATGAAAGAACCGCCTGACCATACCGCAGAGTTCAGAGCCGCAAACTTATTGTCGGTCGGAGGGATTACCTTCGCCCAGTGCTCGCGGAAAAGATCTTCGTTTTCCCTCAAAGCAGAATCTGTATCCTTGAATACGATTCCTTTTGCTTCAAGGTCTTCCTGCATATTATGGTAAACAACCTCTGACTCGTACTGCGCAGAAACACCTGCAAGGTATTTTTGCTCTGCTTCCGGGATGCCAAGCTTGTCAAACGTCTGCTTGATCTCTTCAGGCACTTCGTCCCATGAGCGTTCTGTCTTTTCAGAAGGCTTTACATAATAAGTGATTTCATCAAAGTTTAATGACGCTAGATCTCCGCCCCATTGAGGCATTGGCATGTTGTAGAAATGTTCAAGAGATTTTAAACGGAAGTCAAGCATCCACTGAGGCTCTTCTTTCAGCTTTGAAATTTCCTCTACGATTTCCTTCGTCAAACCACGTTTTGAGCGGAAAATGGAAACGTCTTTATCGGCAAATCCGTATTTATAATCACCGATTTCAGGCATCTTTTTTGCCATCGTCGTTTTCCTCCATTCAGGGCAGACAGGGCCTTGGACCCTGTATTGCCGTTTATTGTTGTTCTTCTTCCTTCAGGCCCTTTTCCATGGCCTTCCATGAAAGAGTCGCACATTTGATGCGTGCCGGAAACTTTGAAACGCCCTGCAGTGCTTCAATATCACCCAAATCCAAATCTTCATCATACTCTTTGCCCTGCATCATATCTGAAAAGATCTTTGAGAGCTTTAAGGCATCTTCCACTTTCTGGCCCTTGATTGCCTGGGTCATCATCGATGCCGAAGACATGGAGATGGAGCAGCCTTCACCGTCAAATCTGGCGTCCGCCACCTTCCCATCCTCAACCTTAAGCGTCAGCTGGATCCTGTCTCCGCAGGTTGGATTGTTCATATTGATCGTCAAGCTGTTATCTTCTTCAAGAACCCCTTTATTGCGGGGGTTTTTGTAATGATCCATAATGACTTGCCTGTACAGGGTATCTAAATTATTAAAAGACATCGCTGAAATACTCCTTTGTTTTAACAAGTCCTTCAACAAGCTTATCAATATCTTCTTCCGTGTTGTACAGGTAAAAACTGGCCCGTGCCGTTGCGGAAGCCTTCAGCCATTTCATCAGCGGCTGTGCACAGTGATGGCCTGCCCTTACCGCTATTCCTTCAGCATCAAGGACAGTCGCCACATCATGCGGATGGACATCATCAAGATTGAAGGTTACAAGTCCGGCTCTTTCGCCGGCATTCTTCGGTCCATAGATGGTCATGCCTTCAACTGATGACATTTTTTCCATTGCGTATGCGGCAAGCCTATGCTCATGTGCTTCAATGTTTTCAAGGCCGACTTCCTGTAGGAAATCGATTGCTGCACCAAGGCCGATGGCTCCTGCAATAATCGGGGTGCCGGCCTCGAACTTCCAGGGAAGCTCTTTCCAGGTAGAGTCATAGAGATCAACAAAATCGATCATCTCTCCTCCGAAAAGGACAGGCTCCATGTTTTCAAGAAGCTGCTTTTTGCCGTACAAGACGCCGATACCGGTAGGGCCGCACATCTTATGTCCTGAAAAAGCAAGGAAGTCGCAGTCAAGATCCTGGACATCCACCTTCATATGAGGTGCAGCCTGTGCGCCGTCCACTACCATGATCGCGCCATTCTCATGGGCAATCCTTGCGATGTCCTTGATCGGGTTCATAACGCCAAGGACATTGGACACCATCATAATGCTGACAATTTTCGTATTGCTTGTAACCGTCTTGCGGACATCCTCCAGTGAAATGGTGCCGTCCTCCTGAAGAGGGACATATTTCAGCACCGCTCCGGCTCTTTTGGCTGCCTGCTGCCACGGAATGATATTGCTGTGGTGCTCCATATAGGTAATGACAATTTCATCCCCTTCGGAGAGATTGTCTCCTCCATAGCTTGAAGCAACCATATTCAATGCGCTTGTTGTCCCGCTCGTGAAGATCACTTCCTCAATCGAACGGGCATTAATGAATTTCCTGGCCTTTTCCCTTGCACCTTCATACGCATCCGTCGCTTTTGTACCGAGGGTATGCACCCCGCGGTGAACATTGGAGTTATACCCGCGGTAATACTCGTTCAATGCCTCGATGACCTGTACGGGCTTCTGGGAAGTTGCGGCGCTGTCAAGGTAAACCAAAGGCCTTCCGTTGACTTCCTGGTTCAGAATAGGGAAATGTTCACGGATATTCTTGAAATCCATTACTTAACTTTCCTTTCAATCACATCAACAAGCTGCTTTTTGACTCCTTCGATCGGAAGCTCTTTCACGACCGGAGCAAGGAATCCGTGGATGACAAGGCGCTCTGCCTCTGTCTGCGGAATTCCCCGGCTCATCAGGTAGTACAGCTGGGTCGGATCCACACGGCCGACAGATGCTGCGTGGCCTGCCGTTACATCATCCTCATCGATGAGAAGGATCGGGTTTGCGTCTCCGCGTGCCTTTTCGCTCAGCATCAGAACGCGGGACTCCTGCTCTGCATTCGACTTCGTTGCACCGTGTTCGATTTTGCCGATGCCATTGAAGATAGAGGAGGCACTTTCTTTCATAACGCCATGCTTCAGGATATAGCCTTCTGTATTTTTACCGAAATGGACAACACTTGTCGTGAAGTTCTGCTTCTGCTCACCGCGTCCGACGACAACAGTCTTCGTATCGCCGACAGAACCGTCGCCAATCAGGTTCGTTACGTTTTCGGAAATCGTGTTTCCATCATTCATGAGCCCGAGAGCCCATTCAATGCGGGAATCCCGTTCCGCCCTGCCGCGGCGGTTAACATACGTAGTGATTCCTTTTGCAAGGTTATCAACTGTTCCGTACTGCACCCTGCTGTTAGTGCCTGCAAGCACTTCAGTGACGATATTGAAAACACCTTCTGCTGAATCGATCGTTGAAAGGTATGTTTCAACATAAGTAACACTGCTGTTATCTTCAGTTACGATCAGTACGTGGTTGAAGACATTCGCTTCTTTGTCATCATGCAGATAGATCGCCTGGATCGGCTCAGACACCTCAACATTGCGCGGCACATATAAGAATGCCCCGCCGTTCAGGAGTGCTGCATGAAGTGCTGTCAGGCGGTGTTCATCCACCTTAACGCCATCCTTCATGAAATACTTCTGCAAAAGGTCGCCGTATTCGCGGGCAGCTGTGAAGATATCCGCAAAAATGACTCCCTGGTCCTGCAGTTCTTTCGAAAGGGAAAGATGTGTCGGACGGTTATTTCTCTGGATATAAAGGTTCTTGCTTTCTTTATCCAGGTCAATCAAAGATTTGGCTTCTTCCGGAAGGTTATCAAGTGAGCCAAAATCTTCGCTTTCCACTATATGCTTTTCAAACTGTGTAAAGTTCCATTTATCGATCTTTGTTTTATCAGGCCGCGGCATTGGCAGCGTCTCAGCGTCAGCAAGAGCTTTCACACGCAGTTCTGTCAGCCAGGCCGGTTCACCCATTTCTTTTGAAAAAGAGCTGATATACTCTTTGTCAAACGGCAATTTCGTTTCAATAGTCATCGTGATCCCCCTAACGCTTACGCTTCTTGCCCTACAGTTTCGTCTTCAATGCCAAGTTCTTTTTTGATCCAGTCATAACCTTCAGCCTCAAGGCGCTGTGCCAGCTCAGGCCCGCCAGATTTAACGATGCGGCCCTGCATCATGACATGCACATGGTCAGGAGTGATGTAGTTAAGAAGGCGCTGATAGTGAGTGATGATCAGGCAGCCGAAGTCTTCTCCGCGCATTTCATTGATCCCTTTGGAAACAACCTTCAGGGCATCGATATCCAATCCGGAGTCGATCTCATCAAGAATGGCGATTTTAGGTTCGATCATCATCAGCTGAAGGATTTCGTTCCGCTTTTTCTCGCCTCCGGAGAAGCCTTCGTTCAGATAGCGCTGTGCCATATCCTGGTCCATTTCAAGGAAGTCCATCTTGCTGTCCATCTTGCGGATGAATTTCATCAATGAAATTTCATTGCCTTCTTCCATGCGGCTGTTGATTGCAGAACGCAGGAAGTCCGCATTTGTAACTCCGCTGATTTCACTTGGATACTGCATGGCAAGAAACAGGCCTGCACGCGCACGCTCATCCACTTCCATCTCAAGTACATCTTCGTTATCCAATTCAATGCTTCCTGAGGTTACCTCATATTTAGGATGTCCCATGATTGCAGAAGAAAGGGTTGATTTACCAGTTCCGTTAGGACCCATAATCGCATGGATTTCTCCGCCTTTCACTTCAAGGTTGACCCCTTTAAGAATTTCTTTGTCCTCAATAGAAACATGAAGATCATTAATTTTAAGTGTAGATCCAGCCATCATTATACCTCCGTCAATAAAAAAGATTTGTATATACCGGCAAGAGCCGCAAATCTCTATTCTCATTTTATTCTCATTACAATCTTATAACAAATAGAAAGTGTTAGCAACTCTTTAACAACACGCAGATAGTATTAATTATCTGGTAAGAACTTTTATTGGCTAAACCCTTTCCGCTTCCCTGGATCCAAAACTGGAAATCCAGGCATGTCCAAACTATTTTTCCCTGCAGAGCGGCTTTCAATGTACATGAATTCAGTTGCAGCCCCTTCAGTTTAACATAAGTATGGACCGGGCTCCTACTGTTCCGGAAAAAACGGGCTATATTGTTACTGCTTTATACTAAAAGAAAAACCAGTGCGGCATCACACTGGTTTCAACTGTTTTTCTTCCTTATTATATATAATTCTTAAGAATGTACTTTTCTTTCCAGATCCGCTACCATACGCTGGCTTTTCAGATAGTCCTGCTCGCGCCGTTTTTCTACGCTCATCCTTACATCATGTTTCCGGCTGTATACCTCATAGCCGACACCGTGGGCACTGTGCATCGCTTTTTCCATTTCACTTGTGTAATTCAAGTCCAGCTGACTGATAGTAAATCAATCCTTTCAATTTTGTCGCTTCCGCGATTTATTTTACTCATGGAATATCGTAACACTCCTTCTATACCACGCTCAAACAGGAAAAAACCTCATTTTGTATAATTCATTAAGGTATCCCCTCTTGAAGGGACCTCATCTCCGCCATCCTTACAATTCCGGCTGAATTCTTCCAAATAAAGGTTGTCCCTCCCCCAAGAGTCCATAACGCATGCAAAAAAGGAAACAGCCCTGCTTCAGACAGGGCTGCTTTATCATATAGATTGGCTTTTACTGCTTCATCTGCCCCTGATTCAATTCATCCATTGCTTCCTGCACAAGGGTGACTGCCTGGCTCATCGCTGCGCCGCCGCCAAAAGCCGCTGTGACGCCGACTGCTTCGAGCACCTCTTCCTCACTAGCCCCCTGGTCAAGACAGCCTTTCACATGATAAATAATGCAGTATTCATCCTGTGAATACAGGCTGATTCCAAGGGCAATCAGCTGCTTTTGCTTTTGGGAGAGGCTGCCTTCTTTAAAGCATGCCTCAGTGAATGCATTATAATGCTGGGCAAGGTCCGGCATTTTTTGTGTAAATGTGCCAAGGCCCATTTTATAGTCATGAAGAGCTGCTTCGATTGAATTTGACGGTTCGTATGAATGCTCCATTCGTGTCCACTCCATTCCTGAAATCTTTAACATCATTAGTATGTTTTATTTTCAGAAATGCTATGCGGGCTCGACATGGCTGTTTTTTTACATAAGAAAAGGCAGCCTGCATTCTCAGCGGCTGCCTTTTTCTATTATTACTCAGATACAGGAACGACTGCACCTTCGTATTTTTCAAGGATGAAATCCTGGATTTCTTTAGAGTGGAGCACTTCGACAAGTGCCTTAACCGCTTCTTTATCTTCGTCGCCGCTCTTAACAGCGATGACGTTCACATATGGAGATTCCTTGTCTTCGATTGCAATTGAATCTTCAATTGGGTTTAAGCCTGCATCAATAGCATAGTTAGAGTTGATCAGAACTGCATCGCCTTCATCGTTGTTGTAAATCTGCGGAAGGAGGGAAGCTTCATATTCTGTATCAAACTCAAGGTTTTTCTCGTTCGTTTCAATATCGTCAATTGTTGCCTTGATTTTATCTACGCCTTCTTTAAGTGTGATAAGGCCTTCTTTTTCAAGCATAGTCAGGATACGGCCGTGATCAGCAACTGAATTGCTCATCAGGACTTTCGCACCGTCTGGAAGTTCATCAAGGCTCTTGTATTTCTTTGAATACACACCGATCGGCTCAATGTGGATTCCGCCTGCATTGACGAAATCATAGTCATTTTCTTCAATTTGCGCTTCAAGGTACGGGATATGCTGGAAATAGTTTGCATCAAGCTCTCCGGAATTCAATGCTTGGTTAGGCAGGATATAGTCCTGGAATGTTACGACTTCAAGTTCAATGCCCTTTTCTTCCAAAAGCGGCTTAGCTTCTTCAAGAATTTCAGCGTGCGGGACATTGGAAGCTCCCACAACCAGTTTGGATGTTTCTTCTTTCCCGCTGTCCGCATTTCCGCCGTCAGCATTATCTTCAGATGTTCCGCATGCTGAAATGACGAGCGCTACGGCAAGTGCCAATACAAGTGATAACCATTTTTTCATTAGTTAAGTCTCCTTTTATCGTTTGTCTAGTTTAGAAGTTATGATATCTCCAATTACTTGGAGGATAAACACAATCAGCAGGATGACGATGGTCGCCATCAAGGTTACATCAAAGCGGTTCCGCTGGAAGCCTTCCAGATAAGCAAGGTTCCCAAGTCCTCCTGCACCGATGACTCCTGCCATTGCGGTAAAGCCCACAAGCGAGATGGCTGTAACAGTAATGCCCGATACAAGAGCCGGCATAGATTCAGGGAGGAGCACCTTAAAGATGATTGTGCTCGTTCTTGCACCCATTGACTTGGCTGCTTCAATGACGCCTTTATCAATTTCCCGCAAAGCAATTTCAACCATACGGGCATAAAATGGTGCCGCACCGATGATCAGTGCAGGCAAGGCAGCATTTTCTCCGATCATGCTGCCCACAAGGAATTTCGTGAACGGGATCAGCAATACGATTAAAATGATGAACGGGATGGACCTGAATACATTGACAAACGCCGCTATAATTTTATTGATGAGTGCATTTTGCCAGATGTTCCCCCTGGAAGTAAGGAAAAGCAGCAGGCCGAGCACAATCCCCAATACGAATGTAACCAGTACAGAAATGCCAGTCATATAAAGCGTTTCATTCGTTGCTTCCCACATCTTATCCCAGTTAACATTTGGGAAAAATTCATTAAGCATTCGAAATCACCTCCACGCCAACCTGCTGTGCATGGATATATTCAATCGCTTTGGCAATTTCGTCAGCCTGCCCATCTAGATGGATGAACAATGTTCCATAAGAGCCGTTTTGAGTCTGCGAGATTTTCCCTTGAAGGATATTAACTGTCAACTCAAAGGAACGGATCAGATTCGTGATGAGCGGCTGTTCAGCCGATTCCCCGACGAAGGACAGCTGTACGACTTTTCCATGCGGATACAATCCAAGCAAGGCCTCTGCTGTCTCTTTTGTTTCCTCAGGTTCTGTGACCTGCTGGACGAATCTCTTTGTGATCTGCTCGCGCGGATTTTTAAACACTTCCAGGACAGGGCCGATTTCCACGGCCTTTCCGCCTTCCATGACAGCTACCCGATGGCAGATCTTCCTGATTACATGCATTTCATGGGTAATAAGTACAATGGTCAGTCCCAGGCGGCTGTTGATGTCCACTAGCAGATCCAGAATGGAATCCGTTGTCTGCGGGTCAAGCGCCGAGGTTGCCTCATCGCACAGAAGCACCTTCGGGTTATTTGCAAGCGCCCTGGCAATCCCGACGCGCTGCTTCTGCCCGCCGCTCAGCTGGGAAGGGTAAGCATCCTCACGGCCGTCAAGGCCGACAAGGTTGATGAGCTCATTGACTCTTTTTTCTCTTTCCTGGCGCGCAACCCCCGCAATTTCCAGCGGGAATGCAATATTGTCTCTTACGGTCCTTGACCAGAGAAGGTTAAAGTGCTGGAAAATCATGCTGATTTCCTGGCGCGCTTTGCGCAGCTCCGCACCCCTGATTTTTGAGATCTCCCTGCCGGCTACCGTAACCGTTCCCTCTGAGGGAAGCTCAAGCCCGTTCAGCATCCGTATCAAGGTGCTTTTCCCTGCACCGCTGTAGCCGATCACTCCGAAGATTTCACCTTCCTTGATTTCAAGGTTGACATCATCAACTGCTTTGACCGGGCCTTTTTTTGACGAATATATCTTTTTAACATCTTTTATTGAAATCAATTGCCGTATTCACCTCTTTTATATCCAATTAGACAAATGGCTTTACAGAGATATATCATCCTGCCAATCCCCATAAGAGTAGTTTCCTGAAACCAGGGCAAGATTATTCCATGGCTTCAAGACAGGAGACTTTTCTGTAAAAATAAAAATGCCTTTCTGCATGTGAGCAGAAAGGCATGATGGAAAAACCTTTCTCTCATCTGCCAAAGCTAAAAGCTTTGTGTGAATTGGCACCATTTCAATAAACATTGACGGTTGCCGGGCTTCATCGGGCACATCCCTCCACCTCTCTTGATAAGAGCTATCATATATGAAGTTCATTTTCATTCATTAGCCATTTTTGAATTACGAGTGCTATCGTATCATGGATGAAAAAGGGTGTCAACAACAAAGTTTAATGCTAAAAATTACCGGCTGATTCCTGAAGTTCATACCTTCCCTGCCAGTGAATGGCTTCCGGTTGCGGCTTCAATTGCCTGCTCCAGGTCCTCGATCAGATCTTCGGCATTTTCTATGCCAACAGAAATGCGGATTAGATCCTCCGGCACCCCTGCTGACTTCAGGCCTTCTGAATCAAGCTGCTGGTGAGTGGTGCTGGCAGGATGGATGATGAGGCTTTTGGCATCGCCGACATTGGCTACATGCGCCCACAGTTCCAGGCTGTTGATCAGCTTGGCACCGGCCTCCCTGCCTCCCTCAATGCCAAATACAGCCACAGCTCCGGCTCCTTTAGGCAAATACTTATCAGCAAGTGCCTTATCAGGATGGCCTTCATCCCCCGGATAAAGCACCCAGGTCACAGCAGGGTGATTCTTTAAATACTCTGTCACTTTCTTTGTATTGCTGATATGCTCCTTCATCCTCACATGCAGTGTTTCAAGACCGAGAGTGAACTGGAATGCGTTCTGCGGGCTGAGTGCCGGCCCCAGGTCCCTCAGCAGCTGGACTCTGGCTTTGACGATAAAAGCTGCCGCGCCGATTGCTTCACTGTACACCAGGTTATTGTAGCTTGGGTCCGGATTGGTGAAGCCAGGGAATTTGACTGAATTCCAGTCAAAACGACCTGCGTCTACTATGACGCCCCCCATTGTCGTCCCATTTCCCAGTAGCCATTTTGTCGCTGAATGGATCACGATGTCTGCCCCAAAATCAATCGGCCTGCAGAGATATGGAGTGGCAAAGGTATTATCAACTATCAGCGGAATACCTGCTTCATGGGCAATTTCCGCCACTTTCTCAATATCGAGGACCTTTAAGCTTGGATTGCCGATTGTTTCAGCGAATACAGCTTTTGTTTTTTCATTGATGGCCTCCCTGAAATTTTCCGGGTCCTCGGGATTGACCAGCTTTACATTGATTCCGTATTTAGGAAGAGTGACGGCAAATAAATTATATGTCCCTCCATAAAGATTTGAAGCTGCTACAATTTCATCTCCGGCCTGGGCAATGTTCAGGATGGCAAGAGTGATGGCAGCCTGGCCGCTTGCAACAGCAAGTGCCCCTACGCCGCCTTCAAGCAGTGAGACCCTTTCCTCAAATACAGTAACTGTCGGATTATGGATTCTTGTATAGATATAGCCCGGCTCCTTTAAGCCGAACAGATTGGCGGCGTGCTCTGTATTCTGGAACTGATAAGCATTATTCTGATAGATCGGCACTGCCCTTGCCCCTGTTGCAGGGTCAGGCTGCAGTCCTCCATGTACACCAAGTGTTTCAAATCGATAGTTCTTTTGCTTCTCTGCCATTGTTCTCTCTCCTTCGGGTTATCAGATATTTTCATTATGCCGGATCACTGCTGGTAACAATAAAAGCCCCTCTGCAGAAGAGGGGCTTTTTCGCTCAACTTATCTGCCAGAGATCATGCTCTGCTGGAATTAGCACCGTTCTATTGCCGGTTGCCGGGTTTCATCGGGCCAGTCCCTCCACCTCTCTTGATAAGAAATATGAAATTTTTAGCGTGCTTGAAGTTAAAATGATAGTATCATAACCAGCAAAAAAGAGTCAACTGATTTTTTAGAAAGTTCAGTTTTATATTTCTATGAATGTTCGACAAATAGAAAGGCTTATGACAATTTCCCGAGAAATATCCGCTTATCATACAATCTTTGCTGTATTTGTTCTTCCAGAAGGCTCTGAAAGCCTTCTGAATACGACAAAAAAGTATGTAGAGCCTATTAAATATAAGACTGCAGTTATGGTGAAGACAATAGAATATCCCCAATAGTCTCCGTATTTGATGACAAGGCCTGTAGAGACAGGGCCCATCACTGCCCAGCCCAGATTGAACACCATCTGATTCACCGAGCTGGCCAGGCCTCTTTTGGAATCATCCACCTTCGACATCATCAAAGACATCTGGATCGGATTTCCCGCATTCATTAAAGCCTGCCTGAATAGAAAGCCAATGGCGGCCAGCCATAAATTCTCTGTGTAAGCAGTCAGTAGAAGGAAAGGCAGGGAGGAAAGCTGCAGGAAAACGACTGCCTTTACCTCCCCGATCCTCCTTACCACCTGGGGACCAATGATCATGGCCGCTGCCGTAGCTGCCTGACCGAGGGAAATAATCAGCCCGATTGCAGAATTCGACGCATGGAAACGGTCTGCAAAATATAGATTTAGGTAAGGTATGACAAGCCCTGCCCCAAATCCGATAAACAGCTGTGCTGCAGCGAACAGGATGATGATCTTGAAACCATCATCCTTCAGAGAAAACCGTGTGCTTCCTTTAGCTCCGCCGATTTGCGGGATTTTATCGCTTCGGTTTTCCTGAAAGCGGAGTATCGGAAATATTCCCGCCAGATAGATGGCTCCTCCCAGCAGTAAAGTAAACCGTATGCTCGCCAGCTCCGAGAAATAAAAAGCAAACAAGTCAGTCAGCAGTCCGCCGCTTAAATTGCCGATGACATTGGCTCCTGTCATAACAGCGAAATGGATGCTGAACAAATGAACCCTCTGCTCTGGCTTGGAATTCTCTGTCAGCCAGGGAATGGAGGATACCTGAATGAAGGCCGTCCCCAGCCCTGTGCCAAAGGCAAACACGATAAGCAGGCTCTGCATGTCAACCATGCTCCTGGCAAGCAGAATCACACCGGTTGCAGCAGCCCCGAACTGCATAGCCTTCTTCCGGCCGATCCTGTCGCTCATAATGCCTGCGGGGATCAGCACAAGGGCTGTCGCCAATGCAGTCATCGCTATGATCTGGCCATTCACCTGCTCTGAATAGCCAAGCTCCCGTATATAAAAATTATAAATGACCATAAAAATGCCCATTCCGATCTGCGTGAAAATATTGGCTGCAAAAGCCCGGCGTATATTACTGTTATATCCGCGGATCTGTTCAGCCCATTCCTGATAAAAAGCCATTTTATATGCCCCTCGCATTTATTTCGTTTCCCTAAATAATCATAATATCGTTTAGAGAAAAAATCCATCCTTTTCCTTTGAATCTTCTGGTTTTTCTGCTAAATAATCCGGAACATTTTATCCATTGACCATGATAATCCCTGGACACTGGCCGCGGACAGATGCGCAAACAGTAAAAAGCCTGTACCAGCCGGGTGTCCTACCCTCTAGTACAGGCTTTATTATTTACAGCAGATATTCTTTTGTTTTTTCCAGCAGGTATGGAACAGAGTGGAATGCGTATATTTTTTCTGCCAGCTGTCCCTCCCGGAAAAATAGCAGGCAGGGGACACTTTCTACTGACCACTTGCCGGCCAGGTCAGGAAAATAGTTCAAGTTTGCCTTTCTGCATTCAATTCCCGGGAGTACCTCAAGGGTCACTTCCAGCATCCGTCCAGCCATCTGGCATGTTCCGCACATCGGTGTGTAAAGATAGAGCATCCATGTCTCCCTGTCTTTTTCATACCGTTCCAAATCCCCAAGCATCAGTTCTTGCAACCCCATCATCCTCTATCTAAAAACTCAGCATAAACGTCTATATTTGCGCCAAGCAGAACCGTTGCAAGATGCTGCTCCGGTGCAGTGGCCACTTCCCGGTACATTTTATCAATATAAAGATGTGCTGCTTCCGGGAATTCCCGTTTGAACTGCTTTCTCAGCTTTTCGCCGGATTCATCTGCATCCACCAGAATATAAACATCACGGTCAAATAATTCGTCAATCAATTCATCCAGGCGGGTTATGCTGATTGTCCCGTTCGTACAAATGATTTCAACAGGCTCCTTAATAATATTCTTAACCTTGCGCTTATCAGAAGTGCCTTCGACAATAATTACCTTTTCTATGTTTTCTGCATGCATATTCATCACCTGACGGGAGTTGATATTTTTACTTTACCTTATTCTATGTTCGGCAAAATGGTGTTGAACTCCTGCCTTGCTTTCGGAAAACGGGCAGGCGGTCACTTGCTGAAAAACACCATCCCCGCATTCCGCCTGATCAAAATCCGCCCATAAAAGAGCCGGCAGATCCTTATTTACCCTTTTTTCTGCAAAAAAAACAGCGGCAATGCCCGCTGCTTTCTTTAGCACCAGCCGCCTTCATCGCAGTCCGTATAACGGGCTTCCGGCTGCTCTGTTGAAGTAATATGCTGGTAGATTTTCTGTTCATTCTGCTCAAAGTGATGATCAAGGGTAAATGAAGCACCTTCAGGCATCGGCGCTTCCCCGATCATCTCATTTCCAAGATAAAGCTCCAGCTTACCGTCCTTCAGCCTTCCTGTGACCCGATCGGTAATATCGATCTTTTGCTGTTTCAGTGTCATTAGAATCCCACCTTTTTTACTTTCTTAACAATAGAATGCCCTTCTAATGGAAAGAAACTATGGGAAATTAATTACATTGAGTGAAGTAAGAAAATAACGGAAAGAGAAAGCATAAAAAGCGCCTGCAGCAGGCGCTTATCTCTTTTAATCTTCGTTGGTCATCTCTTCATATTGTTCAGCAGTCATCAGCTTGTCCACTTCGCTGCTGTCTGCAGGCTCAACAACAACCATCCAGGCCTTTTCATAAGGAGATTCATTTACAAATTCAGGGCTGTCATTCAGCTCTTCGTTGATTTCAACCACCTTGCCGCTGATTGGAGCATATAATTCAGATACAGTCTTTACAGACTCAACGCTTCCAAAAGGCTCATTTACCGTGATGCTGTCCCCGACTTCAGGAAGCTCAACGAAAACGATGTCCCCGAGCTCTGATTGAGCAAAATCGGTAATGCCGACCCGTACTTTTTCTCCTTCAACTTTTACCCATTCATGTTCTTCTGAGTAACGCAATTCCTTAGGTATGCTGCTCACAATAATCCCTCCAAGATTCTAGTTCTTTACCGGGCTTAAGCCTTCGCTATAAAGGAAATAGCAGATGATGCCTTAAAGCCATGTTTTAGCAAAATCCTCTTCTTTGAAACCGACTGTCGCTTTTTGGCCGTCGAATGCCAAAGGCCGCTTTATCAGCATTCCGTCAGATGCAAGCAAGTCCAGCAGCTCTGTGTCGGACATGGTTTTCACCTTGTCCTTCAAACCTAGCTCCCTGTACTTCTGGCCGCTCGTATTAAAGAATTTTTTAATATCGAGGCCGCTTTTTCTATAAGCATCTTCAAGCTCAGTGCGTGAAGGAGGATTTTCGACAATATGTACTTCATGGTAAGGAACGCCGTTTTCTTCAAGCCATTTTTTGGCCTTGCGGCATGTCCCGCATTTCGGATACCAGTAAAAATTCAGCAGCAAATTCTGCACCACCCAATCGTTTCTATCCAAACTCACAGGCTGATCACCCATTTAATTGCATACTATCATATTTTCGGCAAAATTCATAACCTTGAGTTTTAAAAATTTCGTCAGATTGAAGTGTCCAAAAACAGCAATTGCCCCTCCGGATAGAGGAGCAATGCGTCTTTGCATTTTCAGTTAAGGATAACTCCTATTTATTTCTGATTACAGTACATAACGCTCAGCGTCGATCAGCTTCTCTGAAGCCTCGCGCTTTTTGGCGATCAGATTGATCGGTGTGTGGCGGGTAAATTTACGGAGAGCGGAAAGCATCATGCGCAGTGCGTCCCCATCCTCTGCAGCAACCAAAGTCTCTTTCGCATCCTGTTCGATCTTATTGAATGCCTCCTGGCAGAAAATCTGTGTGTAGAGAAGCTTTTGCTTGCTCTTTTCAGCGCCGTCCTTGCTGATAGCCTTTTCTGTACGGAGAACCGCTGATTCCATTGCATAGGCATTGGAAACGATGTCTGCAATATTGACCAGGATTTCCTGCTCTTTTTCAATCGCTTTGCCAAACTTCTGTGCTGCAAGCCCTGCTGCAAGCAAGCCGATTTTCTTGGCATTCTTCACCAAATATTTTTCCTGTGCCAAAGGCTCATCTCCAGGCTCCTCAGGCATCAGCATCATCAGCTCTTCCTGGAGCGCCTGAGCTTTCTGGAATAATGGCAGCTCTCCTTTGAAAGCCTTGCGCAGGTAAGTGCCAGGCACAAGAAGGCGGTTGATTTCGTTTGTACCTTCAAAAATCCTGTTGATGCGGGAATCGCGGTAGATCCTTTCAATTTCATATTCAGCCATGAAACCATAGCCGCCATGCAGCTGCACGCCTTCATCGGCAATATAGTCAAGGACTTCTGTGGCAAAAAACTTGTTCAGGGAGCATTCGATTGCGTACTCTGCAATCGAGTTGGCAACTTCCTTGCCGTTCTTTACTTCTTCCTCTGTAAGCCTGCTCATCCGGTCCTCGAACAAACCGACTGTACGGTAGACAGAGCTCTCAGCCGCATACAGCTTTGCAGCCATATTGGCAAGCTTCTCTTTCGTAAGGTTGAATTGGGAAATCGGCGTTTTGAACTGCTGGCGCTGATTTGTATATTGTACAGTAACCTCGTACGCGCGCTTGGAAGCTCCTACTGCTCCTACTCCAAGCTTGTAGCGGCCGATATTCAGGATATTGAAAGCGATGATATGCCCCTTGCCAAGTTCACCCAGCAGATTTTCCTTCGGCACTTGTGCATCTTCCAGGATCAGCGTCCTTGTGGAAGAGCTCTTGATGCCCATTTTCTTTTCCTCAGGGCCCGTGGAAACGCCAGGGTATTCCCTCTCAACGATGAAGGCGGAGAAATGCTCTCCGTCCACTTTCGCATAGACGACAAACACATCGGCAAAGCCGGCATTGGTAATCCATTGCTTCTCACCGTTCAGGACATAGTGAGTGCCTTCAGCATTTAATTTTGCAGTTGTTTTTGCCCCGAGTGCATCGGAACCTGAACCCGGCTCAGTGAGTGCATAGGCAGCGATCTTTTCGCCTGTCGCCAAAAGAGGCAGATATTTTTGCTTTTGTTCTTCATCTCCGAACAGCACGATTGGAAGCGACCCGATTCCCACATGGGCACCATGGGTGATTGAGAATCCGCCTGCACGGGACATTTTTTCAGCGATAAGAGCTGAGCTTACCTTATCAAGGCCAAGCCCGCCGTACTCTTCCGGCACATCTGCACCAAGGAGCCCAAGGTCCCCTGCCTGCTTCAGCAGCTTAACAGAGCGGTCGAACTCATGGTTCTCCAGGTGTTCAACCTGCGGGACCACTTCATTTACCACATAATCTTCAGTTGTCTTGGCAATCATTTTCTGCTCATCAGTATAATCCTCCGGTGTAAACACACGGTCATAAGATACATCTTCAATCAGGAAGCTTCCGCCTTTGATTACGTTTTCTGTCTGGTTAGACATCTTTATTCCTCCATTCAATTGAAGGAGCGCTGGCTCCGGTTTTTTATTGAATACCATATTTTTCACTATAATTGCTGTCTTTTAGAGAAGCTCGAATACGCCCGCTGCACCCATGCCACCGCCGATGCACATTGTGACAACCCCGAACTGCTGATTGCGGCGCTTCATTTCGTGCAGAAGCGTTAGCGTCAATTTTGCACCTGTACAGCCGAGCGGGTGACCAAGTGCAATTGCTCCGCCGTTTACATTCACCTTATCCTCATCAAGGCCAAGCTCCCTGATGATCTGGATGGATTGAGATGCAAATGCCTCATTCAGTTCGAACAGGCCGATATCAGACAGCTCCAGGCCGGCAAGTTTCAGTGCTTTAGGAATGGCCACAATCGGCCCGATTCCCATTACTTCTGGAGGCACACCGCCAACGGCAAAGCTTCTGAACTTGGCCATCGGCTTCAGGCTGAGGGAATCTGCTTTCTCGCGGTCCATCACCATGACCGCGGCAGCGCCGTCGCTTGTCTGTGATGAGTTTCCTGCTGTAACTGAACCTGTGACAGAAAAAGCTGGACGGAGCTTGCCGAGCGTATCGACCGTTGAATCAGGGCGCACTCCCTCATCTGTAGTGAATTGAACGTTTTTCTCAACAAGCTTATTGTCCTTTCCGACTGAACGGAAGGTCACATCCACCGGCACAATTTCATCCTGGAACTTGCCTTCCTGGATCGCTTTTGCCGCTCGCTGATGGCTCCGGACCGCGAAAGCATCCTGGTCTTCACGGCTGATGCCGTATTTTTTGGCCACTTCTTCTGCCGTATGCCCCATGCCCATATAATATTCAGGTGCACTTTCCGCGAGCTTTGCATTCGGACGGACCACATGGCCCATCATCGGCACAAGGCTCATTGATTCAGCCCCGCCTGCGATGACAGTGTCCGCACTGCCTACCATGATTTTTTCTGCAGCATAAGCAATGGTCTGCAGGCCGGAAGAACAATAACGGTTTACTGTTACTGCCGGCACTGTATGAGGCAGCCCGGCAAGCGCCCCGATATTGCGGGCCATATTCAGCCCCTGCTCAGCCTCCGGCATGGCACAGCCGATAATCAAGTCATCAATGTTGCCTTCATAGCCTCCGGCACGCCTTAAGGTTTCTTTTACAGCCAGTGCCCCCAAATCATCTGGACGGACATGGGCGAGCGTTCCTTTTTTCGCTTTGCCGACGGGCGTCCTGGCACCAGCAACAATAACTGCTTCTCTCATCGTTCATTCCCTCTCTTTCTATGGATGTTCGAGATTTAATCTATCAATCTGTTAATATGTCAGTTGCGCAATGGCTTTCCTTTTACAAGCATATGCTGCATGCGCTGCTGGGATTTCGGCTGCGCTACCAGGCTGAGGAAAGCTTCTCTTTCCAGATCCAGAAGATACTGTTCATCAACTTCCGTCCCGTATGGCACCTTGCCGCCGGCAATGACATACGCCAGTTTTTGGGCAATTTTTAAATCATGTTCAGAAATAAAGCCGGAATACAGCATCGCCTGTGCTCCAAGGAGAAGCGTCGCATATCCCGTTTCACCGACTACAGGAATCTTCTTCCTTACCGGCGGCGTATAGCCTTGTTCATGGAGAGCAAGTACAGCCTGCTTTGCATCATACAGCTGATGGTCTCCATTCACGCTGATTCCGTCTGCAGCTCCCAGGAAGTTATTTTCCCTTGCTTCCTCCCCTGAAGTTGATACCTTGGCCATAGCAATGCTTTCAAATACTTTGTTGGCCACTTTTTGCAGGTCAAACTCCACTCCGTTTGGCATGCCTTCAAGATGCTTGATATACAGCTCCTTGTTGCCGCCTCCGCCAGGGATGAGGCCGACCCCGGCTTCCACAAGGCCCATATACGTTTCCATCGAAGCCTGGATGTGTGCTGCCGGCAGGCATATTTCCGCACCTCCGCCAAGTGTCATGGCAAATGGCGCAGCCACTACCGGCTTGGTGCTGTACTTGATTTTCATCATCGCCTGCTGGAAATGACGGACAACCATATCCAGTTCAAAAACATTATCATCCTGCGCCTCCATCAGAATCATGGCCAGATTGGCGCCGACGGAGAAGTTTTTGCCCTGGTTGCCGATGACAAGACCCTTGTAGTTCTTTTCAACCTCATCAACCGCAAAATTGATCATCTGGATGATATCGAGTCCGATCGCATTGCTTTGTGAATGGAATTCAAGAAGGGCAACCCCGTCTCCAAGGTCCAACAGGCTCGCACCTGTATTTTTCTTGATGACTCCCTTTTGTTTTTTAAGCTTCTTTAAATTAATATTCTTTGGATTTTCTTCTTCCGGCACATACTCGCCGTTTTTATAGAAGGAGATATCTCCGTTTTCTTCCTTATAGAAGGATGTATGCCCATTGGAGAGCATTTCCTTGATCCAGGCAGGGACTTCCTTGCCTTCTGCCTCCATTTTGCCGACTGATTTCTCGAGTCCGATAGCATCCCAAGTTTCAAATGGGCCCATTTGCCAGCCGAAGCCCCATTTCATGGCTTTATCGATGCTTGTAACATCATCTGCAATTTCGCCAAGCAGCTCGGCAGAGTACAGAAGCGCCGGGCTGAGGATGCTCCAGAGAAGCTGTCCGGCTTTGTCATCCGTATATACAAGCGCTTTCAATTTATTGGCCAGCCCTTTTTCCTGTTTGCTCATTTCAACCGAAGCAGCTTTCAGCTTTTGGCGCGGCCCGTACTCAAGTGTGTCCGGATTGAGTTCAAGGATTTCTTTTCCTTCTTTCTTAAAGAACCCCTGTCCTGATTTGCTTCCAAGCCAGCCATTCTCAAGCATCTGCTTCATGAATGCCGGCACTTCAAAGGCCTCTTTTTCCTTGCCGTCCACCTGTTCATATACGTTGTTCGCCACATGGATGAACGTATCAAGCCCAACCACATCCAGAGTCCGGAATGTAGCGCTTTTCGGCCTGCCGATCAGGGGACCTGTCACAGAGTCTACCTCTCCTACACTATAGCCGCCCTTGAGCATTTCCTGGACTGTGATCAGAAGGCCGTATGTCCCGATGCGGTTTCCGATGAAATTCGGTGTATCCTTTGCTTCAACCACGCCTTTGCCCAGTACATCTTCACCAAACTTCTTCATAAAAGAAAGGACTTCAGGTGCTGTCGTTTTTGCAGGAATTACTTCCAGCAGTTTTAGATAGCGCGGCGGATTGAAGAAGTGGGTGCCGATAAAGTGCTTCTGGAAATCATCAGATCTTCCTTCAGCCATGCTGTTGACGGATATTCCGGAAGTGTTGGAGCTGACAATGCTGCCAGGCTTCCTGAACTGGTCAACTTTCGCAAATACCTGCTTTTTTATATCCAGATTTTCGACGACTACTTCGATAATCCAGTCAACATCTTTTAAACGTTCCATATCATCTTCAAAATTGCCGGCTTCAAGCAGCGCAAGGCTTTTTTTGGATGTGAGCGGAGCCGGCTTCTGCTTAAGAAGCTTTTGCAGCGCTCCCTGGCTGATCCTGTTTCTGATAGCTTTATCCTCCAAAGTCAGGCCTTTCTTCTGCTCTGCCTCATTTAATTCACGAGGCACGATATCCAGCAGCAATGTCGGGATGCCAATGTTCGCCAAGTGTGCAGCAATGCCCGAACCCATTACACCGGAACCTAATACTGCTGCCTTCTTAATTTGTTGGATCAATTTTGTTTCCCCCTTTGACACTTTTGAATGAACACTCATTCATTTTCCTGATAAAAAAAATGGCAGAGAATGAGTTCTGTTAGTTAATACTATAAGATATTTCTGAAATTTTCGCAATATTTAGCAGTGAAATTTATTAAAATTTACAATCTCTGGCTTATAGTGAATTATCTTTGAATGGACAACCTAGTATGGAAGCTCACCCAATAAGGAACGGCGCTGATATCTGGCAATTGCCGTTCTTCGGGTGGGCATTCCCCGATAGCCGAGATTGGCAGGCAGGAGGTGAACAGGATGAAGCATAAGAAAAATCCTTCAAAAGCAGGCGTGAGCGCCGCCAGCGTAAAAGGTGACGCAGGCCCGACAGTTGAACGTGACGGCGGAGGAAAAAGAAACAGCCAGAACAATCAGTATAAGAAGTAAGAATTGCTGCAGGGGAGCGGGAGGCCGCTCTCTTTTTTTATGATTTATGAGGGGTGGCGAGGTGGATGAGATGGAAATTAAAGGGGAGATTTGGGTGATCAGGGGGTTTGTGGAGGGTTGGCGGGAGCTTTAGTGGGTTGTATTTGAGGATATTAGCAACTTTTGGGGTTTATTAGCAAGTTTGGTGATTTATTAGCAACTTTTTTGTTTTATTAGCAACTTCTGGATTTTATTAGCAACTTTCAGCCTTTATTAGCAACTGGCCGCTTTCCGCCACTATCACTAAACGCCTGCCCGTTTTTAGGGACTCTCTCCTTGCACAAGGGTAGCCAACCGACGCATCCGGCCTCCTTTATTTGCGAGATTTCCGATTTATTTGCGTGTTTCAGCTTTTATTTGCGACTTTCTGATTATATTTGCGACTCACAATTTTTATTTGCGACTTCTCCATTTTATTTGCGACTCCCCCGTCCACACCACCAGCCAGCTCCACATCAAAACATCAAAAAAGCCCAGCAGATCCCCGCTGGGCCTTACATACCTATTTCTTAACCATACCCTTCAACACGAATGCCACATTGGCCGGGCGTTCTGCGAGCCTGCGCATGAAATAGCCGTACCAGTCTGTTCCATAAGGGACGTATACCCTCATTTTGTAGCCTTCATTGGCCAGCTCCAGCTGCCGCTCATTGCGGATGCCGTAGAGCATTTGGAATTCAAATTGACTGTTCGGGATGTTATGTTCCCTGACCAGCTGCTTTGTATAGTCGATAATTGCATCATCATGGGTGGCAACGGCTGTGTAGTTGCCGTTCAGGAGATGCATTTTGATGATTTTCTTGAAGTTTTCATCCACGTCTTTCTTTTCCGGGAATGCAACCTCCGGGGATTCTTTATAAGCACCCTTTACAAGCCTCAGATTGGGCGAATATTGGTTTAGGTCGTCCATATCGCCCTCTGTCCTGTACAAATAGGCCTGGATGACTGTCCCGATATTATCGTATTCCGATTTAAGCTGCTTGAAGATATCAAGTGTCTTCTGGCAGCGTGAATAGTCTTCCATATCGATCGTGACAAACACGCCGTTTTTCTTGGCTGCCTCCAGGATGCGCCTCATATTCCCCATTACCACATCATCGGAAATATCAAGGCCCATGCTCGTCATTTTGAGCGACAGCTGTGAATTGATTCCTTCACGGCCGATTGCTTCGATTGCCAAAATTGAGTTATCCGCCATTTCCCTTGCTTCTGCCTCATTGTCCACGAATTCGCCCAAATAATCAATGGTCACCACAAGACCCTTGCTGTTAAGATCTTTAATTACGTTGACTGCCTGGCTGATCATTTCCCCCGCAACGAAGCGGCTGGCCCCAAAACGAAGGCCGTACTTCTTCGCAAGCTTTGTCAGCGATTTATTTTTGGATAAAAAGAGAAAAAAGTCCCTCATTACTTGTTCCATAATGGCTCCCCCTTGAAAACGCATACATTTTGGATAATTAAGCCCTGTCTTTCAGCGAAATCCGGGCAGTGGCAAAGGATCATGATTCATGGATCACATTCAATTTTGTATATGGTCAATTTTCTGAAATGTGCCTTTGATAACCATAATTCTATCATCTTTCTCTTTATTTGAATATAATTTTCCGAGAAATTTAGCGAGATTTGTCGGCTGATGGCCAAACTCTTCTATTTACTGTAATCTCGCTTTTTCCGGCCTCTATTAAATGCTGCTCCCTGCCTTTCATTCTGCTCTTCCAGCTTTTTCTTGTATAGCAAAGCTGCATAATAAAAGGACCTTCCGCCCTGGAAGATCCTTCATTAGTCGCTTCTGTTATTCTCTTCTTTACGCTTTGCTTCATTAAGCTCCTTGATTTCCATGATCAGCTTCTTGACCGAATCCTTCGACTCCGGGCAGGATCCATTCCAATGGCGGGCAAGTGCTGGCATGGACTTCGCGATATGATTATAAAGAATCCATACCTTCACCTTTTCAGTCATTTCCTCATTAGCTTCGCCAACAAGAAGTTCTGTATATTTACTATAAAGGCCTTCTATTTCTTCTTTGAATTTTGGATCCATATTAAACTCCCCTTTCACTCAGCCCCCATGACTTTGGGCAGGTGGTGCACCGCATTGAATCATTTATGAGATTTGAAAGGCAGCATGTCTTCCTCATCTTTGCTTCCTTCTCAGGCGAATGGTACTTTTTTAAAGGATTGTCCTTTATGCCGAATAGTTTTCCGGGCAATCCCAGGAGACAGGCAAAATCATCCGCACCTCTTGCTTTCACCTCATCATGTTCACCAGCGAGGACTGATTCGTAGAGCCAATAGATGTAAACGGCTATGTTTTCCCACAAAATGTATCTGGAGACTCCAGCGGCTTTAGATACTCTTTCCAGCAGAATTTGCATATGTTCTGAAAATAAAGCTTCAAAACATTCTTCCCTCCGCTCTTCACGGGGTTCAGACTCTGTTTGAACGGAACTTGTATCATTCAAATAAAAGCCTGGGAGCCACATTCCATTTTTATAGCCTGATACCACAGTGATATTGGAAAATGATACATCAAGCCTGCAATTTCCGGCTGTGAAGCTATATAAATAGATTACTGCCAGAAAGCTGTATCTTTTCATAAAAAGTGAACCTGCGGCTGGGAGAGGGGCATCAAGCTCTTTCGCAAGCCTGTTCAGATATATTTCCATTTCCCCTGGCTGCAGAAGATGCCCTGTGTTTACAGAGAGAGGGGCATCGTTTTCCTCCTGGACAAGACGGAAATCTTCAAGCCTGTGTAAAGCCGGGGCCGGTTCAGACACTGGCTGCCTCAGGCTTCTTCAGAATGCATCTGCCTTTTCCGTACGGGATGCACAATGGCGTGCCGAAAAGCGGATCCATCGTCACTTCGCATTCCATTCCGAATACATTGCGGACAAGGCTGCAATTGATGACGAACTCGGGCTTGCCCTGGGCAAAAATCTCTTTATCCTTGATTGCTACTATATTATGGGCATAGCGGCAGGCAAGATTTAAGTCATGCAGCACCATCAGGATTGTCCTGTTCTCCCTCTCGTTAAGTTCAAACAGAAGGTCAAGGATTTCAATCTGATGGGTCATATCCAGGTAAGTCGTGGGCTCATCCAGAAGGATGATATCGGTATCCTGCGCAAGTGTCATGGCAATCCATGCCCTCTGCCTCTGGCCGCCGGACAGGGAATCGACTGTGCGGTCCTTCAGGTGCTCGATCCCGGTTGCAGCAAGCGCATCATTCACCTTTGCTTCATCATCTTCGGTCCATTGCTTCAGCCATGTCTGATGCGGATATCTCCCCTGTTTCACAAGCTGCAGGACAGTCAGCCCTTCTGGTGCAGATGGCGATTGCGGCAGTATGGCCATCCTTCTTGCTACATCCTTTGTGGACAGCTTGGAGATGGCTTTTCCTTCAAGCAGGACTGAACCTGATTTCGGCTTCAAAAGCCTTGCAATCGAACGCAGCAGGGTTGATTTCCCGCAGCCGTTCCCTCCGATGAATACTGTGATTTCCCCCTTTGGGATTTCCAGCTCCAGTTCATTTATGATAATGGTGTCCCCATATGAAAGTGTCAGCTCTTTTGTTGAAATAGCCTGCCCGGCGGTCATAGCGCTCTCTCCTTTTTTATCTTTTCATCCAATGGCTGATATTCTTATATGCTATCCATTTCGGGTTTTAAATAATAAGTAAATAAA
Source organism: Cytobacillus sp. T106 (assembly GCF_040492155.1). Lineage (NCBI taxonomy): Bacteria > Bacillati > Bacillota > Bacilli > Caryophanales > Bacillaceae > Cytobacillus > Cytobacillus sp. T106. Next base: position 44,076 of record NZ_JBEUMK010000024.1, read on the forward strand.
ATACGGCGCCCCGATGCTGGCAGTAAACACACCTGCCGGAATTTCAAGGGGCGAGAACAGTGTCCTGCCTATCAGATCGGCTGCCATTACAAGTATGCCGCCAATCAGGCCGGCAGTCGGCAGCAGGGCACCGAATGATGATCCGACGAGCCTCCTTGCGATATGGGGAGCCATGAGCCCGACAAATCCAATCCCTCCGGCGAATGCAACAGATCCGCCGATCAGGCCTGTGCTGAGCATCAGCATGATGAATCTGTGGCGCTGCACTGCTCCGCCGATCCCGGTGGCCACATCATCCCCAAGCTCCTGGATGTTCAGGTTGCGGGCAAATATCATAGCCAGTGCCGATAATAGGATGATCCATGGGACAATAATTTTAACATTATCCCAATTCGATCCGTGGACAGTACCCGTGATCCATATATTGGCCTGTGAAGCCTGGTGGATGGGGCCAAGGATCATCATCAGATTAGTAAGCGCCTGGGTGAGGGTGGATATCCCTATTCCGATCAGCACAAGCCTGATTGGTGATGATCCATTTTTCCATGCCAGAAGATAGACAAGGAAAGCAATGGCTGCAGCGCCTGCGAAAGCGGCAACAGGCATCCATTCTATACTTACGGTCAAGGCATTATTATCATCACTGAATATCGCCAGGAAAGCCACAACGGCGACAGATGCGCCTCCGGTGATCCCGATGATGTCAGGTGAAGCAAGCGGGTTCCTGATCATCCCCTGAAGAATGCCCCCGGCAACAGCAAGCCCTATTCCCACCATAAGGGCAACAATAATTCTTGGCAGGCGGAAGTTCTTGATGACCAGCTGCTCCATATTCGTCCCTCCGCCAAAAAGGACCTGCAGCACTTTGAGCGGATTTATTTTCATCTCCCCCGTGCCTGTGCTGAAAAGAAAGACAAGGAAAGCAGCAGCAGCGAGAATGATTATGGTAAAAAGTGATTTACGGTCAGCCAGGAAGGAAATCCTGCCTTTGAATATCCTGAAATTCATATACTTGGACATCAGCTGCCAAACCCCCTTCTGGCGATATAAACAAAGAACGGGGTGCCGATGATGGCGGTCATGACACCGACAGGGACTTCCTGCGGCATGATAATATATCTGGCAGAAATATCTGCCGCAACAAGGAGGATTCCCCCCATAACGGCGGAAAATGGGATCACCCATCTATGGTCGATCCCCACCACTGCTCTTGCCAGGTGAGGGATCACAATGCCGACAAAAACAATCGGGCCCGCTACAGCAACAGCGCCGCCAGCCAAAAGGATGATCGCGGCACCAGCGAATAGCTTCGTCCAGCCTGTGCGAAGGCCCAGCCCTTTGGCAACATCTTCTCCCATTGATATGACATTCAGCTTTTTCGCAAGGAGCAGGGATCCAATCCAGCCTGCAGCAAAGTATGGCAGTACAGCTGTGAGAGACTCCAGCTTCCTTCCTGACACTGAACCCGCAAGCCAAAAGAGCACCTGTTCCAGCGCCGCTTCGTTGACCACAAGCAAACCTTGTGTGAAAGCTGAAAACATGGCGCTCATTGCAGCGCCTGCCAGTGTCAGCTTCATAGGGGTGAGCCCCTCACGCCCGACAGAACCGATTCCATACACAGCTGCAGCGGCTGCGGCTGCGCCTGCAAAAGAGATCCAGGTGTACGCCTGGAGGCTGGAAACGGAGAACACAGATACGGCCAGCACAACTGCAAAGCCGGCGCCTGCATTTACTCCAAATACGCTCGGCGATGCGAGCGGATTCTTTGTCAGCGTCTGCATGAGCGCCCCGGCAATCGCCAGGCTTGCTCCTGTAGCAGCACCAATCAGCGCCCGCGGAAGGCGGACTGATTGGAGGATAATATGTTCATTAGATCCATCGAATGCCGAAAAAGCTTCGAAGGCCATTTTCCAGGTAGTATCTGTATAGCCATACACTATGCTGGCACACATTAGTAATAGAAGTATCAGTATTGAAATAAACAGCCCGAGCCATTTATGCCCTGTTTTTTTTAATAGCATCCTGCGTAAACCTTTCTGCACTCTTTTATAAACAAATAACAGTTTTTCTCTATTAATAAGTCTAGGGGAATCGGCATACTCTGTCAATGAGTTTGAGAATCATTTTCATTAACCTGTTGACAGTTTGAACGCTTTCATTTTATGATAAGAAAGTCATTGAAAATGATTATCAATTAATTACATATAGGAGGATACATATATGAAGTTGAGCAAAATTTATCTTGGGCTGTTTTCACTTATAGCCATCCTGATGCTGGCTGCCTGCGGAGGCGCTGCCGAGGATGAAGCGGCAGACAGCAAAGATTCATCATCCGGAAGCGGCGAAGATACAAGCTACACAGTAGAACATGCAATGGGAACTGAAACTTTAGAAAAAACACCTGAAAAAATTGTCATTCTGACAAACGAAGGAACTGAGGCACTTCTTGCTATGGGCGTCACTCCGGTTGGGGCTGTCCAGTCCTGGACTGGTGATCCCTGGTATGACCATATTTCAGACCAGATGAAAGATGTCCAGGTTGTCGGACTAGAGAGTGAAGTGAATGTGGAAGCCATCGCAGCTCTTGAGCCGGACTTGATCATCGGAAACAAGATGCGCCAGGAAAAGATTTACGATCAGCTGAAGTCAATCGCCCCGACCGTTTTTGCGGAAACATTGCGCGGCAATTGGAAGGAAAACTTCGAGCTTTACGCCAAAGCCATCAATAAAGAGGAAGAAGGCAAGCAGGTCATTGCCGATTATGATCAGCGCATCGCTGATATAAAGGAAAAACTCGGCGATGATGTGAACAAGGAAATCTCCATGGTCCGCTTCATGGCCGGAGATGTCCGCATCTATCATAAAGATTCTTTCTCGGGTGTCATTCTTGATCAGATCGGTTTTGCCCGCCCTGAAAGCCAGGATGTAGATGATTTTGCCGAGAAGAATGCCACTAAAGAACGAATTCCGGCCATGGACGGAGACGCTCTCTTCTACTTCACCTATGAAGAAGGGGACGGCGAAGCAACAGATGTGGAAAAAGAATGGATTGAAGACCCGCTCTTCAAAAATCTTGAAGTTGCTAAGGCAGGAAATGTATACAAAGTGGATGATACCATCTGGAATACAGCAGGCGGTGTCCTTGCAGCCAATCTCATGCTTGATGATATTGAAAAATTCATGATTAAATAAGGAATTTCTGCTTAACAGAAGCCCCCTCTTCTATATAGCAGCCAAAAGGATCCGGAAACGGATCCTTTTTTTATTTGCATTCGTTCATAACTATTCCAACTTTGGCAACAATATCGGTAACGCTAAAAAGATGCGGTGATATGAGTGAAAAAGAAAAGCTGGATGAAAAAGCCACGCATCCAAAAGGATGTCGAGTATAAAGACTGGGAAGAGTCACTTGTTAAATCTGAGGACTATAAAAAGACTTTCTATTATAACCAGAAAACGGGACTGAGATTCGGCTTTTCCTTTATGTCTACACTTGTGGATGAGAGCATCCTCCAAGAAGGGGTCCTTCCTTATCTTCAGGGAGAGGAATTTACCCGGATCGAGGATGTCAAAAAGATTATTCCTATTCCAGATGTAAGTGTTTCCGAGGACCCTTCAGATATTGAACAGAAGCTATTCAATGGCTATGTAATGGTGACGATTGAAACAGAAGTAAAGCATTTTGCATTTGTTGCAGCCCAGAAGGAAGTTGTCAGAAGCCTGACCCAGCCTGAGGTGGAGTTCAGTGTCATCGGCCCGAAGGAGGCCTTTGTAGAAGCTATTGACCAGAACTTGAACCTGATCCGGAAAAGACTGTCCATTAAAGAACTGATCATCGAGCAGTATACAATCGGAAAGCTGTCTAAAACGAAGGTCGCCGTCCTGTATATCGAAGGAATTGCCGACAATGAGAATGTTAACACGGTGCGGCAGCGCCTGAAGGATATTGAGATTGACCATATCATGGACAGTTCTTATATTGTCGAAATCATAGCCGACAATCAGAATACAATATTTCCGCAAATCCTGGATTCGGAAAGGCCGGACCGGGTTTCCGGCATCCTTGCAGAAGGAAAGATCGCCATTGTGGTGGACGGCTCCCCGCAAGTGCTGATATGCCCGACGACGCTTGTGGAATATTTCAGTTCTTTTGAAGATTATTATCTGAATTGGTATTTATCTTCCTTTTTCAGGCTTGTCCGCCTGTTTGCGGTTGCCTTTTCCATTTTAATCACACCCATATATGTTGCTACACTGTCTTATCATTATGAACTGATACCAAAGGATCTGATGAGCACGCTGATCACTTCCAGGAGAGAGATTCCGCTGCCGCCAATCCTGGAGGCACTATTCCTTGAATTGACTATAGAATTGCTGCGTGAGGCCGGTGCACGGCTTCCTACCAAGGTAGGCCAGACCATCGGTATCGTAGGAGGAATCGTTATCGGGACAGCTTCTGTAGAAGCCGGCCTGACGAGCAACGTCCTTCTCATCATCGTAGCTCTCTCTGCCCTGGCGTCTTTTACTACACCTGTCTACCGGATGGGCAACACGATCCGCCTTTTGCGGTTCCCCTTCCTTTTCCTGGCCGAGTTATGGGGGCTCCTCGGGATTGTATTTTGCTTCTGCATCCTTATGACGCATCTGATCAGGCTGACATCGCTGGGCCGGCCATTCCTTGAGCCGATCTATCCCCTCAGAGTACCTGATTTAAAGGATGCGCTCATCCGCCTGCCATTTTCAAAGCAGTCAAAAAGGCCGGTATATGTCCGGCCAGAGCAGCCAAGGCGTTTTTCAAAAAAGAAGGCTCAGCAAAAGAAAGACATTGATGAGTAAAACGGAGGGTTATGGCTATGAAGCAGTCCTTGCCTGAAAATGTGAAAATATCTCCCTTCCTGATATTTTATATTATTGTATCCATACAGATAGGCATCGGCGTTCTTGGGTATCAGCGGATCATTGCCAAAACAGCCGGCTATGATGCATGGATGTCAGTCATTGCGGCCGGCGCCTCTATCCATATCATTCTCTGGATGATGTATAAGACAGCCGAAAATGCAGGAGGAGATTTAGTATCCATCAACTCATACGTCTTTGGAAAGAAAATCGGAAAAATAGTCAGCCTTGCTTTTTCTGCCTATTATATCCTGCTGACTACTACAATCATAAGAACATATATCGAAGTCATCCAAGTCTGGCTGTTCCCGGAATTGAGCACCTTCTGGTTTTCTTTCGGCTTCTTGGCCCTGGCAGCATATGTAGTCAGCGGGGGCCTGCGTACAGTCACAGGCGTCGCCTTTCTTGGCGCCATTCTTCCCAGCTATCTGATGCTTACCTTCGCCTTTGCAATTCCATTCAGCGATTATCGCAATCTTTTTCCTGTATTGGACCATTCCATTAAGGATATTGCACTTGCAGCAAGAGATATGTCGCTGACGTATCTTGGCTATGAAATCTTATTGCTTGTCTATCCATTTTTAAAGGATCCGGGCAAATCAAAAAAATGGGCACACCTGGCCATTTTCACCACAACCTCACTATATGTCATCCTGACAATCATTACCTTCGGCTATTTTTCTGAAAAGCAGCTGCAGAAAACTGTCTGGGCAACATTGACGATGTGGAAAATTGTTGAAATGCCTTTTGTTGAGCGGTTTGAATATATCGGGATTGCCAACTGGAATTTAATCATTCTACCAAATGCCTGCCTGGCGATTTGGGGGGCAAGCAGGATCGTCAAACGGGTCGCGGGCATCCAGCAGCGCAAGAACGTCATTGGCATCGTCCTTATTTGCCTTGCTGTTGCCAATATATTTGAGACCAGGGAGCAGATTGATCTCCTCAATAATATCTCTTCCCAATTTGGCTTCTATTTTAATTACGGCTATGTTCCTTTGTTGTTTGCCGGCAGCCTCGTTGCAAAGAAGGTGAGGAAAAAATGAAATTATCCAGTTATTTATCCCTCCTTGCGGTCTGTATACTGCTGACCGGGTGCCTGGAAAAAGAAATTATTGATGATTTAAATATTGAGAGCGGGATTGCTTATGATTGGGAGGATGATAAATTGAAGGGCACTGCCCTTATCCCTGTCTACCTGCCCGACCAGCCTGTAAAAAATGTCACGTTTACCAGCACCTCCACATTGAGCAGGGATCTGCTGCTGGAAATGCAGCGCCAGTCGTCCGAGCCTCTGGTGACTGGAAGCTTGGAGGTAGGCGTGTTCGGCAAGGAACTCACCCAAAGGGGTATCATTGATGTCCTTGACTCATTCCAGAGGGATGCAAGCATCGGTGCCAGGGTATTTCTCGCTGTTGCAGATAATAAGGCAGGCGATATCATGAAAGGCGAGTATGGGACAAGGGGCAATGCCATTTATATCTCCAATTTGCTCAAGCACAATATGGAACAGCGCGATGTCCCCAAAAGCAATCTCCAAATTTTCCTGGCATCTTTCTATCAGCAGGGCAAGACAGCTTATTTGCCTAAGCTGAAAGATATGGGCAAGGACAAAGTAGAGATTTCAGGAATGTCCTTATTTAAATTTGATAAAGTGGTAGACGAAATTGATGCAGAGAAAATGTTCTTTTTTAAACTGCTGGTAGACAAGTACAGCGAGGGTTCCTATAAGATAAATATCGGGAACGATCAGGCAGCCATCAAGAGCATTAAATCCAAGCATAAAATTAAAATCATCAAAAGCGAGCCTTATGAATTTAAAGTCGAAATAAGCATAAAAGGAATTATCCGGGAATACTCCGGAGAACAGCTGACCATAAAAGAAATCAAGGGTGTGGAGAAGAACTTCGAGAATCTTATAGACAAGGAAACGGAAGCGCTCATTACCCGCTTTCAAAAAGAGGGCATTGATCCGGTAGGATTTGGCGCTTTTGTGAAAAGCAAAACAAGGGGCTTTGATTTTAAGAAATGGGAAGACGAATACAAGCGCATGAGCGTAAAGGTTACAAGCAATGTAGAGATACTTGAATCAGGGGTAATAGAATGAAAAAAGGACAGGGGCTTCCCTGTCCTTAGTCACTATTGGAGAACATATACTTTTTATAATGGTAGCGGATGGAGAAGATCAGGCTGATGGCAAGCATGCTGCCCATGAGCGAGCTTCCTCCATAGCTGACAAATGGAAGCGGGATACCAGTGATCGGCAGGAGCCCGATTGTCATGCCGATATTCTGGAATACATGGAATGTGATCATGCTGATGACACCGACACAAATATAGGTGTAAAAGTCGTTCTTAGTTTCCATGCCAACTTTCGTAATATGGTAAATCAGCAGGAAAAACAGGCTGATCAAAACACTCGCTCCAATGAACCCGAACTCTTCCCCAACAATGCTGAAAATAAAATCAGTATGGCTTTCAGGAAGATAGACTTCCCTTGTGCCATAGCCCTTTCCGCTTGTTTCCCCAGAACCGATGGCAAGCAGGGAGCGTGTCAGCTGGAATCCGGTCGTCCCCTGATAATTATAGGGATCGATCCAGGAATAGATGCGGCCGAACTGGTACTGTTTGACGCCCAGATATTTTTCCAGCAGATCGGGGTGCCAGAGCACGAGGTAGAAAATGCCTGCGATTAAGGTGATTCCGCCGCCGAATATTGGGAGCAGAAGTTTCCATGTGATTCCTGAGATGAAGATCATGCCAATCATGATTGCTATGAATACAAGGCTTGTGCCGAGGTCAGGCTGCTGCATCACAAGCATGAGCGGCAGGAACGTCACTGCACCGATTTTCACCAGCAGCCAGAGATCGGTTTGGATCGTCTTGATCCGATACTTCGGATGATGGTCTGTTATCACCCTTGCCAGAGCGAGGATGATAAAAACTTTAACAACCTCAGAAGGCTGAAGGGACCCTACCGCAGGGAAGGTATACCAGCTCTTTGCCCCATTTATGACAGGTGCAATCCCCGAAGGAGCCACGATCAAAAACCCAAGCAGCGCAATACCCAGCCCATAGGCATACCAGGAAATCTTCTTCAGCTGATCAGAATCAAGCGTCATAACCGTTCCAACAATGCCGGCCCCGACCACCCACCAGACAATCTGCTTCAGAAGGAAATTATCTTTATACTGGCCCGTGGTCTGCGCGCTGTAAATCGATATGCAGCTAACCAGGCACAGCAGCATCAAAATCAATATCAACCCAAAATCTATACGATAACTAGAATTATTTTTAGAAGTCATAATCGTCTCCTTTTATAGAAAAGCGGAGGCGGCTTGTTCAGGTGCGACAAGCATAAGACAAGCAGGACTGAAGGTTGTTCTTTAACCTTCTGGCCTGATTGGCTTATGACTCGAGCACCTAGCCGCCGGAGCTGGACAAATAGAAAAGCGGAGGGCGCTTGCTTTGATGCGCAGGCTGCCCAAACAAAAAATCTACTACAATTCTTCATTATATTTTTTTAAGAGACAAATCACAACTTGTTTCATGCTGTTGGATATTATTTCATTTTTCACTTTTCTTTTTCAGTTGCCGGATCAGTCTTCGGCAGGGAAGCTGTCAAAGTACTTTGCACGGATGTCCTCTTTCATCCATTCCAGATTATTGGGGACCTGCGGGATCGAATAGCCGATGTAAATAGGTGTTGTTACGAACCGCGGGACTATTTTGGCATAGATGTCCTCTCCGAGTTTATAGAAAAATAAATTATAGCTGGAGCATTTGAACGGAAAGCTGTGAAGGATATAGCGGACAGCTGCCTGAATATAAGCAGCAAAGGCACCGATTTCCTCCATGTCTCCAAGCTTTGCATTAAATTCATAGAAGCCGATTTTCGGGGCTGTTGAAATATTGAGCAGTGATCTGCCTTTTTGGCTGATGGCCAGTCCCTCAAATTCTTCTTCCCTGATATTTTCTGTGTAATCCACTTCATTAAGCCCGACAATCTGCATATGGGGATGCGCAATGGTCCCCCCTGAGAGCGGCCCGTGGTTTTTAAAAAGCAGGACAGATGTGAAGCGTCCGCTGTTTTCCATTTCAATCCAATGCTTCAATCCGAAACTTAGCAGCTTTTCCAGATGCTCTAAAGAATAGGTTGAGATATCCCCGCTGCATTCGTCTGATTCAATCAAAACAGTCTGCAGTGTATTTTCAAGGACAGGGAATTTATTTTTCAGCAAAATGATATTGTCCTCGACTGCAAGGATATCGGTCAGCTTTTCTCTCTCACAGAAAGGGCAGCCCTGCTCTTTGTCACGGATACTGTTTGGCTTTTTCACTCCGATTGAAGTGTTGAAGTTCAAATGTGTTTTTGTCATATTTCCACCATCCTGCAGGTTTTTCTCCTATAAATCATATCACTTACCTCCTGAACCTGGCGCCTTTTTGACCTTGCGCAGGAAAAAACGGCAGCCCCGGAGCTGCCGTTTCTCTTTCCTATTCGCTGACTGTCAGAGGAAAATCCGAGTGTTCATGCAGCCCTTCCGAGTTTTCCACATGAACAGTCACTGTATAGCTGCCCGCCTCTGCAAAGCTATGTTCTGCAGAATATTTTCCTTCTCCGGACTCTGTCAGGTTCACCCACTCAGGGGTGTCCTTGCCTTCTTTCATGATTTCAAGCTTAACAAGCGCTTTTTCCAGGGGAGCCCCATCTTTCTTGTCCACCTGGACCTCAAGGCCCGCCGCCTGTTTCATATGGATATGATCCGGCTTGATGAAACTGATTGCAGCCTCACCATGATGGTGGGATGATTCTTCTCCGCCTGACTCATGGTCATGGCCTTCATCTTCCCCATGCTCATGAGCGGCTTCTCCGTCCGCACTATTGCCAGCGTCTCCGCCCTCACCGGCTTGTACCTCAGCTTTTGGCATTGTATGCATATCCCTCGCTGTCACATGGACCTGGACTATATAATCGCCATCCTTGCCGAAGGTCTTGGCAGCCTGGTAAATTCCTTTGCCTGTATGTTCTGCAGGAAGCATCTCACTCTCCTCTTGATTTCCTTCCTGCCAGATTTCAAACTTTACTTCATCTGCATCCTCGACAGCTTCTTCCCCCTGCACTACTTCGACAGAAAGGGTTATTTCTTCATTCAGCTCCACTTTTTCAGGAACATCAAGCTTGGCTTCAAGGATTTCCGGCACTTGTCCCCCGTTCCCCTGGCCGCTGTCATCAGAACCCTTTCCGCAAGCTGCAAGAACCATCACGGCGAGGATAAAAACATATAGATATTTCTTCATTCTTTGTCCCTCTTTCATACAGATTCCCTTTATAAAGGATACTATATCTCTTAATTGTGAAATAAGTAAGAAATTACATCAAACATTTGATAACGGAAGCTGTGCCTTTATGTACATTATAGCTTTCCTTCCCCCCGGGTCCAAATTCTATAAAAAAAGCGGCACAAGGAGGTTCCTTATGCCGCATATTTATTATATGAAAGGAGGTAGGGTTGGATAAGTCTGCGTTTTTTAAGACTGCCTATTACAGGATTTCCAGTTCAATAACCAGTGCAAGAAGTACCTGGATCAGCAGGTTGAGTGTCAGCGCTACTTGAGTATCTTCAAGGTTTACAGTACAGTCTTTCGCATTTTCAATATAAACGCTCTGGCGGTTAGATTGGTTGATTTGTGTGAATTGAAGCAAATCTTCAGTGATCCTTTCAGCTTGGCCTCCGTCAGCAATTGAGATATTGATGACAATGACGATTGCTACAACGAGGGCTGCCTGCAATGAAGCGGCAACTTGGGTTTCACTTGAGTTTACTTCAACATTGAGACAGTTTTTAAGGACAATGGACTCTTTAGAATATTGGCCCATATTCGTGCCTTGCACAACATCTTTTACATCTCTGTCGCTGCTGTCAAAAATGCTCATAGGATGGCTTGATGAAGGATCAAGGGCATTCCATCCGCTGTGGTGGCATGATGAACCGGCAGCATTGCTTTCACAATAAACATCTTCTACCTTTGGACGATAGTTTCCACTTAACAATGTAATCTCTCCCTTTAATTTTTTGCCTTATCGGCTTTTTTTCCTAAACGTGCGTTTGGCTTCTTTCTTAGGCTCTTCTTCGGCAGAATCATTTTTCTTTTTTTGTGCTTCAACAAAATCTTTAACCTGCTGTTCCAGATCTTTCACAAGATTGCGGATACGCGTTTTTTCCTCATCTGACAGGTTTTTCGTTTTCAATCCGCTTTCGTCGCTTTGATTCCGCTTTAAAAGGTCTCTGACTTTAAGGCTTACAAGCTGATTCGATAGCTCAGCCATCTTGTTATTTAGTTCATCCAACACAGTTCACCCCCTCCGAGCGCTTATACTATTTAATATGATTTTTAAGCCGGCAAGTGAGGGCTAATCCCTATCCCGGCTTAAAAGGGCGTTTGTATCGGCTGATGGTGCGCCACTCAAGGCGCTTGGCCCTTATACTACTTGTATATGGGATTTCATCCATTTAGTTCGGGCTCATCCCCCAAAAGCAAAAAAAGGGCCCTATGCAGGGGCCCTTTTACAGCAATAAAGAAGCAGGCGGCACTATTTGCCGCCCGCTGCATCTTGTACTCGGATTTTTAATGCTTCAACACTCTTCAGTCCTTTTCCACTGCTTCTGCTGCAGCGGTCCCATTATGGATCTTAATGACTTTTGGATTTTGTCCATCCCCTTTTACAAAAAAGCCATTGGAGAAATCGGTGGACAATTCCCTGAAAAAGGTGCCAAGAGTTCCTTCTTTCCCGTTATCATCAAACGAGATTTTATAGCCGCCTTCTTCTTTTACCAAAGAAGCTTCTATCCCCTTATCCCATTCTCCTGCCGGATCGTATACATCGCGGTTCACTTCAACAAGATGGAGGTCAACGCCTTCAAGAAGCTCGAACAGATGATTGACGAGGGAATGCTTGACGACCATTTCCCATTTGCTCTGAACGGCGTGGGCCATGACGATTTGAGTGGCGGACTTCTCCCGGACTGTTTCGGCGATTAAATCAGAAACCTTCTGTCCGTTCTTATACTTTTGGATGGCTGGAAGGCCGTATTTTTCAGCCAATGATTCGAACAGCATTTTCGTCTGGATCTGGTTGAACTCAAGATCCTTTTCCTGCCCCGGGAGCACTGACAATACATAGCACTTCCCCTTAAATGCATCAGCAAGGAGCTTCCCCCTTTGAATGAGCGTTTCAGCATGCTGAGGGCTGCTTACACATACCAGTATCGTTTCCAGCAAATCATTCACCTCGTTTAGAATTTTGCCTACATTATAGCATAGCCAGTCAGAGCAACCCAGCCAAAAGCGGGTGTTCCACCCATCCTTTCAGCCGCTGCATATAAAAGATTCCTTGATGGGAAGATAATGATGTACTTAGGATAAGGAGGGGAAAAGCGATGACAAAAAAGTATAATAAAGGCAGCAGCAACCAAAACTCCCCGCGCGCTGGCCTGTCCGACCCAATAAGCGGCGACAACAGCAAAGGGAATAAACACAACAAAGACCAAAAAAGCAAAACTGACGCTGATTAATCGAAATGCGGAGGGCGCTTG
>NZ_JBEUMK010000025.1:0-45966 GCF_040492155.1 Cytobacillus sp. T106
GACAGACCCCATGGCTCTTTTTTTGGAACAGGGCCGGGGGGACAGACCCCATGGCTCATTTTTTTGGAGCAGGGCCGGGGGGACAGACCCCATGGCTCATTTTTTGGAGCAGAGCCGGAGGGACAGACCCCATGGCTCTTTTTTGGAGCAGGGCCGGAGGGACCCCATGGCTCATTTTTTGGAGCAGGGCCAGGGGGACAGACCCCATGGCTCATTTTTTGGAGCAGGGCCGGGGGGACAGACCCCATGGCTCATTTTTTGGAGCAGGCCCAGGGGGACAGACCGCTTGGCTCATTTTTTAGCCTGGGCCGAGGGCCTGTTCCTGTGGTCTTTTAAATTTGACGCAGTTTGCAAGTGGAAAGTCGCCATTGGCTAGTCACAGGGCAGGTTAGGGATGATAATATAATATCTGTTCTGTTAAACAAGCTGAAACGGTAATTAAATTTGCAAGTGTGCAGATGGCCAAAGGAGGGACGATCATGACTTCTCTTACCCGGATTAAGATGCCAGCAGGATTTTGGACTGGGTTACAGCAATTAGGGATCTCGGCACAAGACGTGGTTCGAAAAGCACGAGTGCCCCTCACTATCTTGAATGAACCAGTTGTTACTGCTGCTCAGTATTTTGCAATCTGGCAGGCATATTCAGACCTGGTTGACGACATTGCGGAAGGAATCATTAAACTTACAACAGTTTTTGAAACGGCGCATTATCCACCGGCGGTTTTAGCGGCTTACCATGCGCGTGATTATCGCGATGCACTAAACCGGATGGTCAGATATAAAGAGCTCTGTCCTCCCGAAAGCTTACTTGTCACTACGGAAGGCGAGTATTGCCATATTGATCTGGAATGGCAGCATACCGGTGAATCTGGTCCTCCATTGCTGGCAGGCATTACATTATCATTTCTTATAGAGTTAGGGAGAAGAGGCACAGGTAAACCTTTGATTGCGAGATTCGTTGAATTTTCGCACCCAATGGGCAATGTAAACGCGCTTGAAGCTTATTTCGGCTGCAGTATCCGAATTGGAGCAGATAGAAACCGCTTAACTCTGCACCAAAAAGACCTGGGCCTCCCTTTTATCTCGTATAACTTAGAATTGCTGGAAGCTTTGACCCCTGTATTGGATCAATCATTGAACGAACAGCAGCGCAGCCGCTCAAACACCGAAGTGGTTAAGTGGATCATTGAACGCAGCTTAGCAGATGGGCGCCCCAACATTCATACAGTCGCGGGCGAACTGGGAATGAGTGATCGCACCTTACAGCGCCGGCTAACGGAAGAAGGTACAGGGTTCAATCATCTGCTCGCAGAAGTTCGGCATAGCCAGGCGCGAAAATATTTATCAAACCCTTCTATAGATATTAAAGAAGTGGCATTCCTGGTTGGCTACGAAGATCAAAATGCATTTTTCCGAGCCTTTCGCCTCTGGGAAGGAGATACTCCTTCAAATTGGCGTAATGAACATATGGAGGCAAACTCAATACATTAACCTTGTCTTTTTATTGCGATATTACGAGCAGGGGGAAAATTTATGGACATGGGTCTAAAAAATAAAACAGCTCTAGTTACAGGTTCCACCCGAGGCATTGGGAGAGCAATTGCTATTGAACTTGCCAAAGAAGGTGTGAATGTACTGATCAATGGACGAAACGGCGAAGAGGTAGAGCGAATTGTGAATGAAATGAAGTTGGATTTCCCGAATACGGCTCCCGGGAATGCAACGGCAGACATAGTGGATCGCAATCAAAGAGAAGCCTTGTTTAGAAAGCACCCCAATATTGATATTTTAGTTAACAATATGGGTATTTACGAAGTCATGGAATATGAGGACGTTGACGACGAGGTTTGGGAGAAGTACTTCCGGACAAATGTTCTTGCCTCAAATGGATTATCTAAATTTTATTTACCGCAAATGCTGAATAATGGCTTTGGCCGTGTTATCTTTATTGCAAGCGAGGAAGCAGTTATGCCTTCAGGACAGATGCCGCAATATTGTATGACAAAATCAATGGTCTTATCATTATCTAAGAGTTTATCTAAATTAACAGCAGGTACGGAAGTCACAGTCAATACGATTATGCCAGGACCGACACTCTCTGAAAATGTGCATCATATAATTGAGGGGATTTACCCGGATGAGGATATGAGCTTTCCGGAAAAAGAGAAAAAATTTATGAATTTAAACTTACCTCAATCCGAGTTACAGCGATTTATCAGACCAATAGAAATAGGACGACTGGCTGCATTTGTTTGCAGTCCCTATGCAAATGCGTTTAAAGGGTCCCCTATCCGTATGGACGGAGGAATGGTGCCAACTATTTATTAGAAGAACCAAGGGGACAGACCCCGTGGCTCTTTTTTGAAATTGGGCCGGGGGGTCTGTCCCCATGGCCTCTAGGAGGCAGATGAATGATAAAATTCGAGATCAATGAAATGACTCAAGCCTTTATCAAGAAATATAAACTCTTTGAAGAAGATACTGTACAGCAGATTCAGCTGCAGCACCGGCTGGACCTGGCTGCGGCCTTTGAGACCAAGGAAGGCATGCGTGTGCTTGAGGTAGGATGCGGGCAAGGAGATACAACGGCGGCTCTTGCAGATGCAGTAGGGAATGACGGATTTGTGGTGGCGATGGATGTAGCCAGTCCGGAATATGGGGCGCCGTTCACTTTGGGGGAAGCTGCAGAAAGAATTAAGAAATCCTCCTTAGGGAGCCGGGTATCTTTTCACTTTGAAGCCGATCTTCAAGACTTTACAGGGGAAGCTCCTTTTGATGTGGCAGTTCTGTCTCATTGCTCCTGGTACTTTAAGCATCCGGAGGACTTGCTCCGCACTTTTACAAGGCTGCGACAGCTGGCAAAAAGGATCTGTTTTGCAGAGTGGGACCTGGATTTTACAAGAATGGACCAGCGTGCCCATTTTTGTGCTGCTTCCATTCTCGCTTTATATTCTAATTTTGTAGACAACGAGGGGAACATCCAGAACTTGTTTCATAAATCTCGTATCCAGGAGCTGCTGAAGGAGGCAGGATTTACAGTTGAGGGACAATTGACTGTAGATGCGTCTTATCTGCAGGATGCCAAATGGGAAAAAGATTATGCGAACAGTATCCGGCCTGAATTCTCAAAAGCACCTGAAATGATCCAGACTTTAGTGAACAGCTATTATGAACTGATGAATCACAGCAATGTTAATGAAAAGTCACTTGATAGTTTTATACTTTGTGCAAGATGAGCCAGGGGGACAGGTCCCTTGGCTCTTTTTGAGGCGGGGACGGGGGAGCTGTCCCTGCGGCCTCTGTAAGCAATCGCTAATTCTGATTGGGTGAAAAAATGTTTATTAAAGAAGCGCAGGAATGTTTCCCGGGTTTCTTTTTTGTATAGGGAAATTAGGTGAACTGCCTCTCTTTGTCCAGTCCACCTCTAAAATTCTGCATATGATAACAACAAGTATTTAGAAGCGGAAATCAGGAATAGGACGATACAGCAGAAGGGGTGGTTTGTACAGTGCGGATATTATCAACTGGCCCTATAGAAAATAATCTTGTGAACGGTATCCGGGCCACGCAGAAACTGACAATCCGATTTGTGAACAGGAATACTGTTAATCCAGCAACAGTAGAAGTCCAGGGATACAGATTAGATGGGGCCAGAAGTATATACGTTCTGGAATTGTTTTCTTTATCGCCAAACCAGGTGATTACTAAGGATTACTATGCCAACCTTAACGCATTTGAATTTATATTCACTGCAAACGGCCCAGGGGAAGAGGACACGGAAATCTCAGTTTGGGGGAAAAATAATGCCGGGGAATTAATTGACATTCACCGCCTTGTTTCTTCAGAGCTTCTGGGATCTGAAACAGGCCAGCAAGGTCCCCAAGGAGCATCGGGGCCGCAAGGAGCTCAAGGCACACAAGGAATTCAAGGACCGCAAGGAGCCCAAGGCACACAAGGAAATCAAGGACCGCAAGGAGATCAGGGACTACAAGGGGTTCAAGGACCACAAGGAGACCAAGGCACACAAGGGGTTCAAGGACCGCAGGGAGAGCAGGGCCAGCAAGGAATTCAAGGACCGCAAGGAGATCAGGGCACACAAGGAGTTCAGGGACCGCAGGGAGATCAAGGTCCACAAGGGGTTCAAGGACCGCAGGGAGAGCAAGGCACACAAGGAGTTCAAGGACTACAAGGAAACCAAGGGCCACAGGGACCTGTAACTTTAATGGATATAAGAAGCCAAATTTTCCGTAATGCAAATATAACTTTACCTGGAGGAGAGCGGGAAATTATTACAATTCCCCTTTTGCCTGCTATAACTCTTACAACAAATACAACTTTAGAACTTACAGGATCTTTTAGAATGGAGTTTATTTCTAACGCTACAGCAAATTATTATACGTATGAAGCTATTCTTGACTTAGGCGGGACTGGTATAGGAGGCATGGGAACAGAAGCCGTTTTTTCTAATGAGGTTTTTAAAAGGGATCTTACCTCAAAAAGTACAATAATAAGCCCTTCAGCCAGTTACTTGCTTCCAAACCTGTCTCCCGGAACATACACTTTTGTTATGGATATTAATACGGCTGGTGAACAGCTCCTCCAGCGAAAGCTTTATGAATTTGTTTTTTATGTCAAAGTATATTCTTGAACCAAGGGGTCTGTCCCCCTGGCCTTTTTCATATCTGCCATCTCCAATAGCGCGAAGCAGGAACACAGTTCCACCAGCTATACAAAGCCATTTTGAAAGAGTGGAGGATTTGATGATGGTGAGCAGATCTGCTTGAACTAATAAAAGTACAGATGCAAAAAAGCAAAGCAGCCCGATAAAAAGTGTGCCTGCCATTCTTGGCTGTAAAACTGGCAATTGACCATCATCCTTAGTTGGAAGCACCAAATTTACTCCCCACTTACCCCCAAATGCCCAAAAAACGTGTAATATACCAATACTGATTAATATAAGAGACGTTATACTTATTATTGCGTTTACCAAAAGACCACCTCTTCTGCATGTTATGATCCTCCGTTACTACCTTGCTGCATCATAATTATACTTATTTATTTCTCAATTCAGCACAAATTTTGCCAAGGAAGAACCAAGGGGACAGGTCCCTTGGCTCTTTTGGGCCGTGGGACCTGTCCCCTTGGCCTTTCTCCCCTTGGCCTTTCAGGCCATAAATAGTTATGATTATGTATGAATAGTTTTGTTTAGTTGGAAAGGAAGAAATATATGAAAAAGCAATTTGTTATTTTGTTTTATGTCCTGCTGCTTTTTGCAGTGATGGCAGGGTGTTCGGGTAATGAAGCTGAGGATGGACAAGAGGGCGGGAGGGAGAAGAAAGAGGAATTGACAGTTTCTGCGGCGGCAAGCCTTCAAGATGCTCTAGATGATATTAAAGCCTCTTTTGAAAAAGAACATCCTAATGTGACAGTCAACTTTAACTTTGGGGGTTCAGGGGCACTCCAGCAGCAAATATCCCAAGGAGCACCGGTTGATCTTTTTTTCTCAGCGGCAGAAGATAAATTCGATAAACTGGTAGAGGATGGGGTAATTGATAGTGCCGACGGATTAAATCTGGTCGGAAATGACCTTGTGCTGATCGTGCCAAAGAATTCTAATAAAAACATTCAATCATTTGAAGACCTCGCCAATGCTGATAAAATCTCAATTGGCACCCCGGAGGCTGTGCCAGCAGGACAATATGCCAAAGATACACTGGAATATTTAAATGTATGGAAATCTATCGAAGGCCAAGTTGTTTATGCGAAGGATGTCAGGCAGGTCCTTACATATGTAGAAACAAACAATGTTGACGCAGGCATCGTCTATAAAACAGATGCCATGGTTTCGCAAAAGGTAAAGATTGCAGCAACTGCGGAAGAGGATGCCCATGCTCCTATCATTTATCCTGTTGGTGTGATTAAGGATAGTGCCCATCGTGAAGAAGCCCATTTATTTTACGATTATCTACAAAATGAAACGTCAATCAAGATTTTTGAAAAGCATGGGTTTAAGGGTTTGAGATGAATTGTGAATAGGTATTTTGTATTCAGCTGCCAGTTCAGGCGGCTTTTTTTATATGACAAACAGGACAATGCAGTTCAAAAATAATTCATAATTCTTATATTTATTTTATACCGTATGGGGGTATAATATATAACAACTGATATTGAGGAGTGAATTGGAATGAAGAAAAAACTAATTAGTGTTCTTAGCCTTGCTGCAGTTATTGGCCTAAGCGGCTGCGGAAATGATTCAAGCACAGAGAATCACAATAATGAAGCTGAAGAGGGGCAGACGGATCATTCAGAGCATTCGGAAATGAACCATTCTAGTTCCGGGGAAGTGCCTGAAGGGCTAAAAGAAGCAGATAATCCCACATATCCAGTCGGAAGCACAGTTATTTTAGAAACCGGCCATATGGATGGAATGGAAGGTGCTGAAGCAGAAGTTTCCGGTGCCTATGACACAACAGTATATGCCGTTTCTTATACGCCAACAACTGGTGGGGAGAAGGTGGAAAATCATAAGTGGATCATCCAAGAGGATATAAAAGATGCTGGAGATTCTCCATATAAAGCGGGAGATGAAGTCACTTTGGACGTGGAGCATATGGAAGGAATGAAGGGTGCTAAAGCTGTAATTGATTCAGCAGAAAGTACGACTGTTTATATGGTTGATTTCACGCCGACAACAGGTGGAGAAAAAGTGGAAAATCACCAGTGGGTTACAGGAGACGAGATTTCAGCGAAATAGAAGCCAAGGGGACAGACCCCTTGGCTTTTTTTGAGATTGGGCCAGGGGGCCAGACCCCTTGGCTCTTTTTTGAGACTGGGCCAGGGGACCAGACCCCTTGGCTCTTTTTTGAGACTGGGCCAGGGGGCCAGACCCCTTGGCTTTCTAAAAGTATTTAATACTTAAATTAAAATTAAATTAAATTAAGTATAAGTTTACTTTACTTTTATATATGAATGATTTATATTTTATTCAAGAGGTGATGGTCATGAAGAAAGATTTTGGTGACTCAATATCAAATAAGGTTTATGAATACCGGGTACTTGCCAGGATGTCTCAGCAAGAATTGGCTGAGCAAGTCGGGGTCTCTAAACAAACCATCTTCGTAATGGAAAAAGGCAATTATGTTCCCACGCTGCTGCTGGCTTTTCGTATTGCTGAATTTTTTAAGGTTGATGTAAACGATATTTTCACTTATGAGAAAGGGAATGATTCTAATGGAAATTAAGTCTATATCAGATATCCCTAACGCTCTTTTTTACCCTTTGAAGACATGGGCAGAACAATCCTCCGGGAATTGGAATATCCTTGTGGGAATCGGTTTTTTACTGCTTATAGGCAGTGCCATGTTTGCTTACATTTTTTACAAGAAGATTGGGCAGGATGATGAACGGACAAATAAGATCTTTTTGAAAAGCAGTTACTTTATGCTGCTGGCCATTATTATATGTGACACCATTTTTCCGAGGGACTATATGTGGAATATATTTTTCTTATTTAAATATGCTTTGGCAATTCTGGCTTGCGGCATTTATTTGGCAGCTCAATATAAAAAGGATTTCACGTAAGGAATTCCAGCTTAGGATGGAGGGTTAAACGATGTTGATAAGTAATCTGACTAAGCAATACGGAAGTTCAACAGTCTTACACGATCTCTCTTTAGAGTTACATCCAGGAGAAATCGTTGGTCTGGTTGGCAGAAATGGCGCTGGAAAAAGTACGCTGATGAGGATTATTGCGCAAACTGTTCAAACCTATAAGGGGTCAGTTGCTGACAATCTTCAGGTAGGATACTTAATAGAAGAACCAAAGCTATTCAGCAATAAAACGGGACTGTTTCACTTAACCTATTTTTCGGGGATTTACGGAAATACTTTTAAGCTATCTGATTATGAGGAGCTTTTGAGAAACCTGCACTTATTCGAGGTGCTGAATAAAAAGGTAAAAGAATACTCGCTTGGAATGCGGCAGAAGCTGGGAATCGTCATAAGCCTGCTTAATAATCCGAGCTATATTGTTTTAGATGAACCTACTAACGGCATGGATGTGGAAACTTCTTTTGAGGTTTTGCAGGAACTGAGAAAAATGGCTGATGAGCGGAATGTCGGTATTTTGATTTCCAGCCACAAGCTTGAGGATATTGAAGCGGTCTGTGACCGGGTTTTATTCATAGAGGATGGCGCAATTGCTGCTGAGCAGAACTTTTTACAGGAAGAGCAGCGTATGATCAGGCTAGTCTTTCATAATCCAGATGATTTAGCCAAATTCACTTCGGAACAGCATTTCGGCAGGGTAATCTATTCGGGCGACAAAGATATTCAGTTTGAAACAGCTGCGGAAAACGCTGAGATTTTTCACATGCTAAATCGCCTGGGCATCCGGCTGACTGATTTTACTGCGGAGAAGAAAACCCTGCGCAGTGTGTATATGAACAAATTCAGAGGTGAAAATCATGACCATCAGTATTAAAAGATATGTGGCTTATAACCTGAAAGAGCTGCTTAAAAATGGCTATCTGGCTGCTGGTTTGCTGGGGGCGTGTGTACCTGCATTGATTATGGGTTTCGTGATTCTTAAGGGGGGCACTCCGTTCAACATCAAACATGTTTCAAATTTTTACTGTATGCTGGGCATGCTCGCGGCAGTCTTAATGCCGCTTTACTTTATCAATAGAGACTACTCGGCCAGAACAATTTCTCTGATTAATAACTCAGTGAAGAATAGAAGAAACTATGTTTTCGCTAATGGTATTATCGCCATTTCGGTAAGTTTCCTTTATGCAGTGATAGGAATAGTGCTGTTTCAAGCGGCAAAAATGATGGGTGTGTCCGGTGACTTAGAACTCTCTTTCCTGGCTGGCTTCTCAGTGAATGTCTTTCTCCTCGTTGTGACCTATTTTTTAATTGGCTATCTGCTATTCTTATATAACTTTCGCAGTGGTGCGGTATATGGAATTTTAACAGCCATACTGTTGTTTTTCCCCAATGCCCTGGCCAGTATCCAAGGAATGACCCATAACGGGTTTCTTTCAAAAATCATTGAGAACTTTCCCGGGTACTTCTATCCTATCATGGTCGGATCAAATCCGCTCTCCCCTCTGCAATATTCAATTGGGTGCCTTACACTGGCCGTTTTGTTTATGGCTGTACTTAAAAAAAGTGAAAGAATCGAAATTTAGAGCCAAGGGGACAGGCCCCTTGGCTCTTTTTTATGAAATTGGGCCAGGGGACCTGTCCCCCTGGCTCCATAGAGTGTAGCCTCTAATTATTAATAATGTAGGTCACATGTATGACGTCTTCCTTGTCTTTACATCCTTCTAACTGATAAATCGTTTGTTTATTTTTGTCTAATTTCTTTATGCTTTCACACACATCTTCTTTTACTAATTGATCCCCAAATTCATCTTCTCTTGTATCCTTTATCGATGTTAATTGACCATTGGAATAGTTTAAGTCATGAATAATCGGATCGCCTTCGTCTGTGTAATTTACTACCCGGACTTCACTGTCCTTATTCAAAGAAACATCTGCTATGAATTTTTCAAGTAAACTAATATTCACAATGCTTCCATGTATATTAACTACATCATGCTTAGAAGGAGAATATTCGCCACAGCCTGAAAGAAAAAATAGCAATAAAAAGCTCATAAATAATTTCCTCATTTAATCACTCCCTAACAGTACGATTCCATCAATTATTGCGTATCAGAGGATTTGTCGTTGAGCGATCCGGCTTTTCTATATAGTTTCTTGAAGGGGCAGCTGACAGAGCCATGCAGCTGTCTTCTTTCATAAGTGGGACAGATTCATAAAAAAGGGAAAATTTGAAACTATTCACCAGATGAACCGTATATTATATAAGGATATTATAAACGCATATTGAATATTCAGATAGGCGGTTTTGTTATGTACGGATATGGTGTTGAACCTGCTGTTGGGGCGAAATTAGCCTTATTTTTAGCTATAGTCCTGTTATTGTTGTTTAGCTTCAATATATTAGTAAGAAAATGGTTTAAAGTAGAGAAGAAGAAATCCTTTTCTTATAACCATGTGAATGATAAACATATGAAGATTGATTGGACAATCAGGCTTACATCAATGGCCAGCATCTTGGTGGGATATGCGATAAACATCACAAGAGACCCATCAGACTGGTATTGGTTTTTACAGCCGTGGTTTTTCCTGCCAGTTTTTATCGTCATTTCTCAAGCAGTCACAGCAGTCATGGAAAAGAAGTATGCCCAGAATCCCAATGCCTATAAAGTAACACTCAGTGAGTTAATATTTATACTTATATTGTTTTTTACACTATACCAGACTGATTTTTGGGGATTAGGGTGAGCCAGGGGGACAGGTACCTTGGCTCTTTTTGGAACTGGGCCAGGGGACCTGTCCCCCTGGCTCCAAGAGGAGGGCGATTTTTATTAGGAAATCAGTTCAGTTCTTTATGCTTGTTTTTATTTTAGGTCTGTTTGGCTGCTCGAAAAATCACATAAATGACAATGATGTCTTAGAAATGCTGAAAATGTATAAAAAGGAACAGTATACAATTGAGGAGCCATCTGATCCACCCGCAAATGATGAAATAGTTCAACGCGTTAAGCCGTATTTAAGTACAGATACAATGGAGAAATTGAGTGCAAATCGTGTCTTTAGCATTGCACCGGAAATTGCGTCCAGCACAAACAAACCCATTAAGGTGAACAATGTTCAGATTAAAGAGTCGGAGAAGAATGAAGATGGTACGGTTGATTATGCTTATACTATAGAAATCCAGCTCGGCGAAGGTTCTAATGCAGAAGTCATTAAAAACAATGGACAATTAACCGTTTCATCTGAAGATGGCTTGAAAATTATTAGGGACTGGGAAGAAAAAGATCATTTTAAAAAATTTTATTAAAGTTTAGCTGCCAAACCAGGCGGCTTTTCTTATTCCGTAAAAAGGGCATTTTTATGAGAAGAAGATGTTAAGAGTGTCGTATTTCACACTAGATGTCTCTGACAGCATTTTTTATGAACATTTATGAACCGCAACCCCATAGTGCCTCGTCATTTATGTTGAAAGCCAAAGAAAGGGGGCTGAGCTGTGGAACCATTTAAAGATGGGGGAAGCGTTGAGTTCGATGAGATCGTTAAAGAATATGTAAATGATATTCGGAAAGTTGTTTACACATATGTTAGAAACCATCACACAATGGAAGATATTACTCAGGAAGTGTTTTGGTCTGCCTATCGGAATTTTGAGCAGTTTCGAGGAGAAAGCTCAGTAAAAACGTGGCTGATTAAAATAGCTGTTAATAAAGCAAAGGATTATTTAAAAAGCTGGCATTTCAGGACAATGCAATTTACCAATCTAATAAAGGAGGATACCGCCAAACGAGATACAGAACAAATGGTGCTTGATCATGATAGGGACATGGAGCTCGCCAGGACCATTATGGATCTTCCAATCAAATATCGTGAAGTCATCCTCCTATACTATTATGAAGATTACGATACAGCCGAAATAAGTATCATCCTTGGCCTAAAGCAGAATACAGTAAAAACCAGATTAATCCGCGGAAGGGACTTGCTTAAAAGGAGGTTTGACTTTTAATGGATCAATACCAAAAGCAGATCAAACAGGCACTGGATAAACATTTCTTTGACCAGCTTACCTTATCAGAAACAGAAGCTGCCCATTTTGCCAGTATTAAAAAGAAACCAGAGGAAAAGCCATCCAAGCGAATAGCATTTATTTTCCCTGCTCTAGCCGTAGGTTTTGTACTGTTGTTCTCCTTTCTCCTGGTTAAGCCTTTTGTAGAAGATATAAATAATGTATCAGCAAATATTCAAGAGCAGGCAACAGAAGAATTTGGTCATTCGGTGTTCATCCCGGAAATAGAAGGCTATTCCATTAACTTTGCAGCAATATCATATCCGCTTAATAAAGAGGCCGTGGATTTGACGATTGATTATGGTACAAACACAGGAAAATGGGATCAACCTTTCGCTAATGAAACGAACCGGGAAAGATGGGAAAAGGAGCAAAGTGCAGACCTTTTGTACGGACCCTATCAAGGAAAAAGGGCATTTAGCCTTCAATACCGCCCTAACCATTTATTCTTTGAAGGGGATAACGTAAAGGAAAGAGAACTCAATGGAATCTCCATGCAGTATGAACATATCCAAAGAGACAATGAACTTGTGATGGTAAGCTTTAAGTTGAATGAAGGAACCTATTTCATAGATTTTCTTATCAACGAGAACTTTACACTGGCCGATTCTGAAAAGGTTTTAGATGATATAACAAAACAAGTCAATAAAATTTCCAGGTGAAAATATTTGGGGATTGCCTGAAAAGCTGCCACCTCCTTTTTCTCGATACCATTTGCAGACCAATACGCTTTAGAACCAAGGGGTCTGTCCCCTTGGCAGAGGAGAGGATGAACAATTTTGCCAACGAATTTATACTTCGTACGTCATGCACATTCCACATATACACCTGACGAATTAGCAAGGCCTTTATCTAGCAGAGGCTTTGCTGATGCAGAAAGGATCAATGGCATTCTTGAGAAAGAAAACATCGATATTGTCATTTCCAGTCCATACAGGAGGGCTGTTCAAACGGTTGAGGGAGTCGCTAAAGTGATAGGTCAAGAGGTAATAATTGAAGATGGTTTTAAAGAACGGAACTTATCTGCAAAACCTGTTGAGGACTTTAATCTAGCTATTACAAAGGTATGGGAGGAACCTTCTTTTTCTTGGGAAGGCGGAGAATCTAATATCGATGCCCAGAAACGGGGGATTGAGGCAACACTAAAGGTATTAGAAACATATGAGGGTAAAAATATTGCAGTAGGAACACATGGCAATATAATGGTACTGATTATGAATTACTTTGATGAAAAATATGGTTTTAGTTTTTGGAAAGATCTTAATATGCCAGATGTCTACAAGTTAACTTTTGATAAAAGGGATCTGAAAGAGGTTAATAGAATTTGGAATCGGTAGAATGTTGCTCAACTACAGCTGCCAGTTTAGGTGGCTAATAAAAGGGTCAGATTTTAGACTAGGAAAAGCTTTTAAGAAGAGAGAAATATACATAAAATCTTTAGTGGGAGTTGGAAAGTTTGGAAAGCCATCAGTTACCCAGAGTAATACTTAGGGAATTATCTCTTGATGATGTTGAGGACCGTTATAAATGGTGTCTGGATAGAGAGGTGACAAAATATCTGAATATGCCAAATAAATATCCGCCGTTTAGCAGGGAAGAGACAAAGACGTGGGTTGAAATGTGTATGAACCGAACGAATGGCTATGAACAAAGAGCGATTATGACGGAAGAAGGAAGGCATATTGGCTGGGTAGATTTGAAGAATATAGATCAATTGAATAAACATGCTGAACTGGGAATAGCCATCGGTGATAAAGATTACTGGCATAAGGGGTTTGGTTTAGCAGCTATGCAAGAAATGCTGAAGGTTGGCTTTAATGAATTAGGCTTAAATAAGATTTGGCTTAGGGTAGAAGTGGATAATGAAAAAGCAATTAAGTCATATAGTCGAGCAGGATATAAAGAAGAAGGTATCCTGAGGCAGGATAGATTGAGAAATGGAGAATTTGTTGACCGTCTGAGGATGAGCATTCTTAAAGATGAATTCTTCGGGTGACAGGTCATTGAGTAAAAAAACCAAGGGGACAGGTCCCTTGGCTCTTTTTAAGCTGGGCCAAGGGACCTGTCCCCTTGGCTTATTATGGGAGGATACCAAATGAACGTAACCTTATTACTTTGTCCTTATGAAGATAAAACGGTACTATCTAATTTGATTCAGTTATATCGTTATGACAGCAGTGAGGTTGATGGCCACGTTTTAAGTCAGCATGGTTTATATTCATATAAATACCTGGATCATCAATGGACAGAAGAGTACCGCCGTCCGTTTATAGTTAAAGTTGATGGGGAAATAGCAGGGTTCGAATTAGTCATTCTTGATGTACCAAGAGAATTTACAAAACTGAGCAACGAGAAAAAAACAAACGTAATAAGCGATTTTTTCATCATGCGAAAGTTTAGAGGCAGAGGCATTGGCAGGCATGTTGCTTTTTCTATATTCGAACAGTTTAAAGGTGTTTGGGAAGTGAGGCAAACCTCTGAAAATAAACCGGCATATGCTTTTTGGAAAAAGGTGATTGCTGAGTTTACTATAGACTCTTCATATCAAGAGGAAATATTGGAGAGTAATCTTTGGAAAGGTCCGGTTATGGTATTTCAGTCTAATTAAAGTGATGGATGTAATAAATCAGTTTGTTTCGATACACGGAGCATCTCAGGATTAAATTCCTGAGATTTTTTTATTTTTTCGAGAGTGAACGTTTCGACGATCGTAATCGTATTAAAAGTAAAAAAACAATTGGGGTGGAGAAGAAAATGAATGAACTGTTAAATGCAATCCCATGGGAAGCGGTTGCGCCCATTCTTGTCTTACAGCTAATACTGATGACTGCCGCATTAGTTTCCTGCGTTAGAGAAGAAAAAACGAACGGACCCAAATGGCTTTGGATTCTTATTATTCTCATGATCAACATTATAGGACCAGTGCTTTATTTTGTGGTTGGAAGGAGAAATGATTAATGGCGTTATTAAAGGCAGATGATCTAGTAAAAAGATTTGGAAATATGAATGCTGTTAAAGGAATCAATTTTTATATTGAAGAAGGCAGATGCGTTTCTTTACTTGGACCAAATGGAGCAGGAAAAACAACGACATTAAAAATGCTATCCGGATTGCTGGAGCCAACTTCAGGAAGCATTGATTTTAAAGGGAAAAAAGCAAAGGATTTAAGGCAGTTCATTGGGTATTTACCTCAATATCCTGCTTTCTTTAATTGGATGAGCGGAAAGGAGTTTCTTGTTTTCGCCGGCCAATTAGCAAAGCTGAGTCGGAAAGAAGCGGAGATAAGAAGTGAAGAATTACTTGAACGGGTGGGTCTGGCGGATGCGAAGAAAAGAAGAATAAGGGGGTATTCAGGCGGAATGAAGCAGCGGCTTGGATTGGCACAGGCACTCATTCACCGTCCAAGCCTGCTTATTTTAGATGAGCCTGTTTCAGCACTCGACCCGCTTGGGAGACGGGAAGTATTGGACATGATGAGGGAGATTAAAGAGGAAACCACCATTCTCTTCTCAACGCATGTCCTTCACGATGCAGAAGAAATAAGTGACGACATTCTTATCATGCATGCAGGGGAAATTGCGGTATCAGGCAGCCTGGGAAGTGTAATGGCAGAGTATCAGCAGCCTATTATTCAAGTTGAATTCGAATCGCCGGCAGCCGATTGGCTTAAGAGCATAGCAGATTACGGCTTTGTATCTGAAGTAAACACCCAGGGCAATAAGGCGAGCATTGTATTAAAAGATATGGTAGAAGCAAAGCAAAAATTGTTAAAAGATATCGTGGACCTCGAACTCCCGATCCGTAAGTTCGAGGTTTCCCAGACGACATTAGAGGATTTATTTATGAAAGTGGTGAAATCATGACACAATGGACTGTTCTTTATCAAAAAGAAATGCTGGAAATGGCACGGAATTATAAAATCTTATGGATTCCCATTGTCTTTATTTTGCTGGGTGTGATGCAGCCGGTCAGTTCATACTATATGCCGGAAATTTTAGATACTTTTGGCGGTCTTCCAGAAGGTACAATCCTGGAAATGCCTGTTCCAACTGGCGGGGAAGTATTAATGGCGGTTCTATCCAATTATGGAATGCTGGGTGTACTTATTCTTGTATTGAGTGCAATGGGTGTCGTATCTGCAGAAAGACAGAGTGGGGCAGCGGGTATGGTGATGATTAAACCAGTTCCTTATTCCTCGTATATATTATCGAAATGGGCCGGGTTACTGACCATCACACTTCTTTCATTGTTTATCGGATATGCAGCTTCCTGGTATTATACGACGATACTCATTGAAACAGTCGCTGTTGGGCAGGTATTTCAAAGTGCAGCGATCTACAGCATATGGTTAATTTTTATTGTTACACTAACGCTGTTTTTTAGCACGGTCATGAAAGGAAATGCCAGTGCCGCTTTTCTTACAATCCTTGTGGCCTTTGGGCTTTCGACGGTTACAAGCTTTCTGGAAAAGTATATGAAATGGAGTCCGGCTGCAATGACTGAGCACACAGGACAGGTCTTGCTGTCAGGGGAACTGGATTCCAGTTTCTTGCCAGCCTTAATAACAACTATTGCTATTATCATCGTCATTCTTATCTCATCCATACAAATCTTTAAGCAAAAAGAGCTTTTGGAATGAGCCAAGGGGACAGGTCCCTTGGCTCGTTTTTAGGCTGTAGGCCATGGGGTCTGTCCCGGGGGCCTGTGGAACGTGTCACTCAAACTATAAATAGCTTGTTTAAATCAGCTGCCAAACAGAAGTATTAATGTTGGTGTTAACTATACAAATTCCTTTTTATTATTTCAATTTTAAAAAAGCAATAAGCAGGAGGTGACTTCTAACTCCTTGCATTCAAGTAAACGAATGCCACAGATGAAGTTTTGAATATAGATATTTTCTACATTTAATTAAAATAAAGAGATCGGGAATTTGGTGGAGGAAATGGAGGCGGGGTAAGAAATGATTAGATTTATAATTAGATGGATTGGTGTGCTTATGACTACAAGTACAGTTCTTTTAATTGGATACGA
Organism: Cytobacillus sp. T106; assembly: GCF_040492155.1. NCBI lineage: Bacteria > Bacillati > Bacillota > Bacilli > Caryophanales > Bacillaceae > Cytobacillus > Cytobacillus sp. T106. The sequence goes on from NZ_JBEUMK010000025.1 coordinate 16,702, forward strand.
AATAGTTAACGGATTTTTGGCTTTCAAATATTTCACAATAGGTGGCATTCTCATGTTTTTATTTAGAAATAAAAGTAAAAAAAGCATTTGGGAATAACTTTATTCTTGGGGCGGCATAAAGGCTGAGCTTTATTAAGGTGAATATATCTAAATAAAGTAAAGTTCTTGCAGGTCAAACAGGTGTTCTTGTCGAAGCTAGACATATGAAATTCATTTAATTAGGGGTGGAAACGATGGCAGAGGTTTTGTTGTTACACCATGTTCTGGGCCGAACGAAAGGGATTGAAGCAATTGCCGATCAACTGAGAGATGCGGGGCATACTGTTCACGTGCCAGATTTATTTAAAGGCCGTGTATTTACCTCGCTGGAGGAAGGCTTGGCATTTGTGAAGGAAATTGGATTTGAAGAAGTGACGGCGCGCGGCGTTCGGGCAGCCACCGAGCTTTCACGCGATGTCGTCTATGCCGGTTTTTCACTCGGTGTCCCGGCAGCACAGCAGCTCGCTCAAACTCGTGAGGGTGCGAGAGGGGCACTGTTTTTTCATGCATGCCTCCCGCCCTCAGTGTTCAAATCTGAGTGGCCGGCCGACTTGCCTGTGCAAATTCACGCCATGGACACAGATCCTTTCTTCGTTGAAGACGGTGACATCGACGCGGCCCGTGAGCTTGTGGCTTCGGCTGATCATGCTGAACTTTTTCTGTACGAAGGCAGGGAACATCTATTCACCGACAGCAGCTTACCGTCTTACGATGCTGTCGCGACGAAACTTGTGATCAAGAGGGTTCTCGACTTTCTCGCATAGTTGCTAACAAAAAAAATCACCAGAGCTTGGCTGGGTGCCAAACCAGGCAGCTTTTCTTATTTGACTATAGAGCTGGTTAGTTAAATAACAAATGGATTTTAAACTGAACTATTTAGTTAGTCTAAAAATCAAGGGACTATGAGGAGGGAATAGCTGATGGATTTGAGATATCCAATTGGCAATTTTCAATACGATGGTGAGATTACTAACAGCGTTACAAGGGATTGGATATATGAGATTGAAATTTTACCAAGATTGCTGCGGGATGCTGTAAAGGACTTAGATGATGAACAGCTTGACACACCTTATCGTTCAGGTGGGTGGACAGTTCGACAAGTAATACATCACCTTGCAGATAGTCATATGAATGCCTACGTTCGATTTAAATTGGCTCTTACAGAAAAAACACCTGTCATTAAACCATACGATGAAACGAATTGGGCGGAACTCTCTGATTATAAACTGCCAATTGATATCTCACTATCTTTGCTTGAAGCATTACACAAACGTTGGACTGGCCTTTTACGGAGTCTAATCCCAGCTGATATGGAAAAGACATTTATCCACCCGGATTCTGGTGAAGTTACAGTAGGCAAAAATATAGGAATCTACGCTTGGCACGGACGGCACCATCTTGCACATATTACGTCTTTGTGTAATCGTGAGGGCTGGTAATGGAAAAATAAGCATGGCAGGTACTGATACAGGGGTGTAAGCAGTCTTAATCGAATTGAGGAATCCTAAATAAAGGTAAATAATCGCCAAAGGATTTGTTGAAGAATGATAGTTTTTACGTTGGCTATCAAAAGGAGGATGAATGATGGTTTTATACCAAAGGCCAAGGAAAATAATATTAGATTTGGCAGTTACTTTAGATGGATTTATTGAAGGACCGAAAGGGGAAGTAGACTGGTGCATAATGGATCCTGATATGAACTTCAATAACTTCTTAAATGAAATCGATACTATCTTATATGGAAGAAAAAGTTATGATTTATGGGGTCAGTATATACCCGGTACTGAAGTGTCTGATACTGAAAAAGAAGCTTGGGAATTGATCCACAGTAAAAAGAAATACGTGTTTTCAAGAGCACAAAATAAGTCCGAAAATAACGTTTTATTTATAAATGAAGACATTAAGGAAGAAATAATCAAATTAAAGAACGAGCCTGGAAAAGATATTTGGCTCTATGGCGGGGCAAGTCTAATTACAACCTTTATAAACTTAAAGCTTGTAGATGAATTTAGATTGTCTGTTCATCCTGTTGTTCTAGGAGAAGGAAAACCCCTTTTTACTGACATTAAGCAACGGGTAAATCTAAAACTTGCTGAAACAAAAAAGTTTTCATCTGGAGTAGTTCAACTATGTTATCAGCTTGATGAGTAAGCCAAGGGGACAGGTCCCTTGGCTCTTTTTGAGGAAGTGGGTGTAAATAAGCGAAGAATTTCCTGTCAAGCAGAGCGAAGTTGTCCATTTCCCTTTGTTTTGAGTCAATAGTCAGAAATTCTCCGCTATTTTTCAATCTGTCACTGATTCTTTCATTCAGGTCAGGGAAGGTCCGCTCTTTTATGGCTGGTAGGGGAAGGGGGCTTTTTTTCAAAACCAGCTTCCCATTCCAGGAAGCTTTTCTTATGATTTAGAAAAGTTATTTTATTTTTTTCAAAAGACCGTCACAAACCTGTCTGTTTTTGTCGAAAGGTATACCGAAAAACAGATCAGGAGGAAACAGACTTGAAAAATAAGAAATCATTATTAAGCGGTGTCGCAGCATCAGCACTTCTTCTTTCTTCATTGGGGACAAGCGCTGTGTATGCGGATGAGAGTGCGGTTGAACAAAATGCAGATACGGAAGAAGCAGCGGAAGTTGATGTAAACGATGAAACGTCAGCCGCAGAAGAAAACTCAGCTGATACTGAAGCTGCAGCCGAGGAAGAAGTAACTGAAGAAGAAGCAGATGACAATGGGACAGCAGACAAGGATCAAGAGCTAGAAGAGGCACCGGCTTTAGTTCCTGGGGATTTCTTCTACTTTGTAAAGTTAATGATGGAAAAAGTAAGACTTGCTGTCACAATGGATGATTACAAGGAAGCGCGTCTTTTAGCTGACTTTGCAGCTGAGCGTATTGCCGAAGCAAATACACTGATTGCAGAGGGAAAAACGGATGAGGCTACAGCACTTTTAGAAGAGGCAATCGCTACTCAACAGGAAGCAGCTGAGAGTTTAACAGATTCAGAAGATAGTGCCGGTGATGATACAGAAGCGACAGAAGAGACTGCTGAGGAAACTGAAGCAGCTGAGGGTCAGCCGGCTGAAGACACTGAAGGAACAACAGAAATAACGGAAGGCGAAGAACCTGGAGCAGAAGATGAAGGGACAGAAGATGAAGTTGAAGTAAAGCTTGCTCAAAACATCGATGCATTAGCTGCCGCATTGTCACATGTTAAAAACCCTACAGCTCAGAAGGCATTAATGAAGAATATTCAAAAGTCTTTCTCAAAATTAGACAAAAAACTTGCAATGCTTGAAGCAAAAGCAGAAAAATTTAAGGTTGAGACAACTGATGATGATAAAGCCGCTGAGGAAGAAGCCGCAGCAGATACTGAAACTGCAACAGAAGCAGCCTCAGAAGCAACAAAGGAAAAGACTGTTGAGGAAGCCGTAACAGAAGAAACAGTAATTGATGAACAAGCTGAGACTGAAGCTGCGGAAGAACCTAAAAAAACAGCTGCTGTTGCCCCTGAATTAACTAAGAAAGAGGAAGCAAAGGCTAAAGCAGCTGAAAAGCGTGCTGAAGGCCAGGCAACTGCTGCTGTTAAAAAGCAAGAAGCTCAAGAAAAGAAAACTGATAAGCAACAGCAAGTTCAAGAAAAGAAAGCAGATAAACAACTGCAGGTTCAAGAAAAGAAAGCAGATAAACAGCAGCAGGTTCAAGAAAAGAAAGTTGAAAGGCAGCAAGCAAACGAAAAGAAACAAAATGGCCAAAACACAGGCGCAGAAAATAATAAAGACCGCGGTAAAGGAAAAGAATAATACTTTTCATAAACCTGGTACTTCGAGTACTGGGTTTATTTTTTGCCTGTATGTCTTGGTTGCAGGTCTTAAGATTGATTTATAATTGAATGGCAGCGATTGATATAAGGTACTTACCTGAAATTTTCCCACCGGGTCTTTTAATTAAACAAGACAATGACAGCAACAAAACGCTCGGCCGAAGAGCCCAAGCGTTTTTGTATGTTTTTAGGAAGTTATTTCTTTCGTTTCTTACACTTTTCCTCATTTTAACGGACTGCCTAAGCTAATTACCAGCATTTCATTGGCTATGCCAACCCCTCCAGCCAGCCTTCTTTCTCCAGCCCCTCTCCCAAAGGAAATTCCAGCCTGAAAACAGTCCCCCTATGTTTGACAGAAGAGACATGAATGCTCCCGCCATGCAGCTCGGCGATGGCGCGGGCAATGCTCATGCCGAGGCCGGCGCCTTCTGTTTGTTCGTCTGTGCTTGTGCCGCGGAAATAGCGGTCGAAGAGGTGCCTGACTGTTTCTTCGTCCATTCCTGTACCGTTGTCAGAGATGGAGACAATGGCGGTTCCCCCCTGACTGCTGACTGAGGCGGTAATGCTAGTGCCCTTTGGGTTATGCTTGATGCAGTTATAGATAAGGTTATCGAGCATCCGCTCAAACCAGCGTATATCTGCTTGTATAAAAAGAGCTGTATTTGCACCTTCAAAGTTAAAGGGAACATCCTCAAGGGTGCGATCGTTGACAAATTTCAGCATGATGCCTCGCACAAGTTCATTCAGATCGGCAGGCTTCAGCTGATGGGGGAGCGACTGATTTTTGAGCTGGAAGGCAAGGGAGAAGTCCTCAATGAGGGCGGTCATATAATCTCCTTTTTCCCGGATCATTTTGCCCATGTCCAGAAGCTCTTCTTCTGTCCAGCGGTACTGCCCGCTTTCAAGCAGATGGGCATAGCCCTGGATCGTTGAAAGGGGTGTCCGGAGATCGTGGGAAATGCCGGTCATCCACTCTTCACGCGTTTTGTCCAGCCGGTCCCTTTCCTTGTCTGAGGCAGAAAGCTTTTCAGCCATTTCGTAAAAGGCACCGATCACTTCTTTATAAAGCTTGTATCTCAGGCGCACCTTTCCGTTATTACGGAAGACCTTTTTGCGTTCTTTCTCTGTCAGCACTTCCTCGTAATTTCCGTAGCCCATCCTTTCCAGCCAGCCGGTGAAGAGAAGGAGAGGCTGGCCGTACCGGAAGCCATGCCAGAAGGAAATGCCTATGGTCAAGGCGAGCAGGACAGCTGCGAGGATGACGATGACCCTCATTACCTCGGAGAGAAACGCAAATCCTTCAGGCTCTGCCTCTTGCCTGGGTGTGTGCATAATCCAAGTGAAACCCGATTCCGGATCATTGAAGATCGTTGTATGGGTTTCGAATTTTCCCGGTGATTTTGTCCTGACAAGCACATCGAGCGGCTTGTAGTCTTCCTTCATTATTTCAGACCCGGCGGATTGGACAATTTTCCCTTCCTGGTTTACCACATGGATGGAGCCTTCCAATGGCTCTAATTCCCGTTCAAGCTTCTTCAGGTTTTCATCAGGGAGCCTGCCGCTGCTGGAATACTGTGAAAACCAGCGCTGGAGGCTCTCCAGCTCATTGTTTTCATAGCCGAGCATATAAAAATAAGGGTCTTTAAAAGTGGTGTCGACCTCGGAGTAAACATAGAAGCCTTCATATTGATTCGTTTTTTCAATCTGGAGGATCTCGCTGACAGAGTATGAGTCAGGCAGGAGTTCAGGCGTATTTTCAGACCCGATGACCTTTCCTTCCATATCTACAACCTGCACCCAGAGATTCCGTTCTTCAAGCTGATGCTTCCAGGCATCACTGATGGTGGCCTTGTTCTCCTCAATCAGCGTATCGATCGTAATGCCTTCCAGAGCACCGGCGGGCCAATTTTGCTTCATTTCTTCTCTGTTTAAATGCATCAGCAGCACAAATAGAAGCACCAGAGAAAAAATCGCGACAAACACGATAATGGAAATGAACTGAAGAGAGAAGTGAAGGGCAAGCCTGCGCCTGAGCGACTTCATCCTTTTTTCCCCTTCACCAGCTTGTAGCCCAGCCCGCGCACGGTCACGAGCAGTTCCGGATGGCTCGGGTCTTTTTCGATTCTTTCCCTAATCCTCCGAATATGTACCGTAACGGTATTGTCATCCACAAAGCTGTCAAAGCCCCATACGGCTTCCAGCATCTGCGTTTTTGAGATGACGGTGTTCGGATGCTGGCACAAATACTGCAGAAGGAGAAATACCTGGGCAGGCGTCTGTACGGCCTTGCCCTCAACAATCAGGTCCCCTGCCTCTTCGTCCAGGATAAAACGCCCGAAATCATGCTTTCTGCCAGCCTCTTTTAAAGCAGGGGAAGGAGCCTGATTCCGCCGGAGCCTTGCCTTGATCCTCGCTGCGATTTCAAGCGGGTTGAAGGGCTTGGTAATATAATCGTCCCCGCCGATCGCAAATCCAGTCAGCACATCAAGGTCAGAGACGCGCGCTGTTAAAAATAGAATATAAGCGTCTGAGATCTCCCTGATTTTCGGGCAGATATCAAAGCCGCTCTGTCCGGGAAGCATGACATCAAGCACCACGATATCAATGGGGTGCCGGGAAACACACTCAAGCGCCTCTTCTGCTGTATAAGCTGTATGTATAGAGCTGAATCCTTCTTTTCTCAGAACAGTCTCCATTAATTTAACAATTGATTTCTCATCATCTACTAATAAAATTTCTGCATTTTCCACTTTTGCCCACCTCGGTCACTATCGTAGCACAGAAACCTTACGAGCATATTAACAACTTTTTCAAAAGTTTATCAGAAAGTAAACTTCTGTTTCTTCAAGGGAAATAGAAGCGGACTATACTAAGTGATAGATTTTAAGCTTCCTAATTAGGAAAGCAGATAAAGGAGTATGAAAATGGACGGGGAAAATAGGCGGATTCACGTAATCGATGGAATGAGGGGCTTTAGCCTGCTGGGTATCCTGGCAGCTAATATGCTGATTTTTCAATACGGACTGTTTGGGAAAGATGAGATGGAGGCTTTTTCACCTTCAGGGCTGGATCACTTCCTGCATGAGTTTTTGAAGGTTTTTGTTGAGAGCAGCTTCATGCCGATCTTCACTTTTTTATTCGGCTATTCTTTGATCAAGCTGAAAGAGGGGCTTGAAGATAAAGGTTTGAAATATAGAAGGCATCTGGTGCGGAGGTTTTTCCTGCTCCTTGTGCTGGGCGGATTGCACGGCGGTCTTCTGTGGGAAGGCGATATTCTTTTTTCTTATGGAATCATGGGCTTCTTTCTGCTCTTCTTCCTGAACAGGAAAAAGAAAACCCTGCTAGTATGGGGCATAGTGCTGTTGATTCTTGCTTCCTTCATGGGATATGGCATGCATACAGAGGTCCCAGCCGAAGAAGCAAAGAGGATGGAAGAGTATGTGGCCGATACAAATAAAATATTCGGCACAGGCACATACAGTGAGATTTCTCTTCATCGAAGCAATGCCGATCCTTTCGGCATGCCGGACTCTTTTTACCTGTTCATGATGCTGGCCATGCCATTCATCACAGCGCCATTATTCCTGTTTGGCATGTATGCTGCCAGGCGCCGCGCCTTCCATGAAATCGGCAGGAATAAAAGCAGATATCTGCTGTGGGGAGGTATCCTCGCCGGAGCGGGAATACTGCTGAAAGCTTCGCCGCTCATGGTGCAGGAAACAGGCTGGACGGGTGTTCTGTATATGTTTGGAGGAAATATCTTATCACTGGGCTACATCTTCCTTTTTGCCTGGCTGTACGCGGTGAAAGGAAGATTCGTCCTATTCAGGACCTTTGAAAGTGTTGGACGGCTTTCGCTGAGTAATTATCTATTGCAGTCTGTTATCTGCACCACTGTGTTTTATGGCTATGGCCTGGGAATGTTCGGCAAACTTGGCGTACTGGCAGGCATCCTGCTGACGGTGGCGATCTACAGCATCCAGCTGGCCGGAAGCTATTTCTATCTGAAGCTGCTCCGTACCGGCCCGTTTGAAAAAATCATGCGGATGTGGACCTATTTCTCCTTATCAGGAAGACCTAAGGCGAAGAAAGCCAAGGAAGCAGGCGACCTTCTTGCAGAAGCGCAATGACGGAAAGACCTGGAACTTATGCCTTCCGGGTCTTTTTGCCATGCAGGATTTTCCTGGTTATGGGAGAATAACTCTAAAGGACTGCAATTAACAACAAGCAGAGGAGAGATCATATGGAGCAGGAGCTTTTGAAAATATTCGATGATGAAGGAAATCAGATCGGAACGGCCACCAGGAAGGATGTGCACCGGCAGGGCTTTTGGCATGAAGCTTTCCACTGCTGGTTCATTCAGCGGGAAGAGGACAAGGTTTATATATATGTACAGCTCAGAAGCAAAGAGAAAAAAGATTATCCTGACCTTCTGGATATTACGGCGGCCGGTCATCTGCTGGCCGAAGAAACCGTTGAAGATGGCGTGAGGGAGATCAAGGAGGAAATCGGGATCGATGTCGATATCGAAGAGCTGTCACCGCTGGGCATCATTAGATATTGCATTGAGAAGGAGAACTTCATTGATAAAGAAATGGCAAATGTGTTTCTCTACAAATGCTCCCAGCCGTTCAGCGAGTATGAGCTGCAGCAGGAGGAAGTAGCCGGGATTTACCGGATCGAATGGGACAGCTTCAAGAAGCTTTGGGAAGGCGGGGACGGCAAGGTGCAGATGGAAGGCTTTGAGATTGGCAGTGCCGGCGAGAAAATCTATCTGGAAAAAGAAGCTGACATCGGAGATTTCGTACCGCATGACCGCTCCTACTACCAGGAAGTCATTAAAGGCATTTCGCAGCGGCTTGATTTGATGTAGCAGACCGGTCTGCTCCTCAAAACATAAATTCTCCCTGAGATAGCAGACTATAGCTAGATAGCAGGAGGGGAGGATCAAGATTGAAGGTATTAACGATGAAGCAGCCATGGGCCAGCCTGTTTGCCCTGCGGGAGGCAGAATATGAAACGAGAACATGGAAAACCGCCTACAGAGGTGCTTTAGCCATCCATACCAGCCAGAAAATCGATGTGAAAGCCTGCCGGCGAAAGAATGTGTCGGAGCTTTTGGGCAGGCACGGGTACTCAGAAGAAAATCTTCCTGCCGGGCAGATCATAGCAGTCTGCACCCTGGTGGATTGCTTTAAAGTCATAGATCACTCCGAGTCAGGGGCGGTGCTTGAAAATGGGGTGATTATATCCGGTCAGGAGCTCTATCTGGGCGACTACCGGATTGGCTGCTATGCCTGGCAGGTCAGCGGCATGGAAATCCTGAAAGAGCCAATTCCTGCCAAAGGCCGTCTGGGCTTATGGGAATACCCGCTTTGATGGCGGGTTTTTCTATTTAAGCAGGAAAAGACTGACTAGGCGGCATTTTTATAAAACAAACACAATACCTATTCCTGAAAAACGAGGTGACATCCAAAATGAAGGCAAAGGTCAAACAAACATTTAACAGTCTGGCGGGCATTTATGAGCATCAGGTGGATGATGGGAGTTTGTTTAACAGCGAGTTTGAAAGGCCGGCGATGCTTGAGCAGCTCCCGGACAGCCTGGAGGGTAAGGATATTCTGGACGCAGGATGTGCGGCCGGTTGGTATACGGCTGAACTGGCCAGGAGGGGTGCAAATGTAACGGGTGCAGACCTGAGCCCTGAAATGATCAGCTCTGCGAAGAGGCGCATTGGCAATAAAGCGAGACTTGTCTGCTGTGACCTGGAGGGAGAGCTGCCCTTTGACAGCCATTCTTTCGACTGGATCATCAGCTCTCTTACTCTTCATTATCTGAAGGACTGGAATCAAACCTTTGCAGAATTCCACCGGATTCTAAGGCCGGGCGGAACGATCCTTTTTTCCGTCCACCACCCGTTCATGGATATGAAGCTGCTGGATGAACCGGACTACCTGGCTGCAGAAATGATTGTGGATCGATGGACAAAAGCAGGGCAAACCTTTGATGTCCCTTTTTACCGAAGGCCGCTCCAGGATATCATCAATAAGACAATTGCCCGCTTTTCAATGCAGGAGCTGATTGAGCCCCGCCCGACACAGGTCTTTAAAGAGCGAAGGCCTGAACAGTATGAAAAGCTCATGAAGGCGCCTCATTTTTTAATTGTGCGGGCCGCAAAAGCTTTGTGAAACCCACCGGTCTTTAAGTCATATAGTCAGCACTAAAGCATTCTTCCTATGCATGAAAAATACTCCCAGAAGGGATACTTGGGCTATAGCGGCATCCTTTTTCAATAGGTGGTTTTCTGCTGCCATATTGAGGTAAAGGCTAATGGCAGGGCATCTGCCAAATGCTTGCCGCTGCAAGGTCAGAAAGGGGAATTTTTCAGTGCATCATTTTGACGAGGTATTTATACAAATTTTATTCTTGCTTGCTATTTCAGTAACAGTCATCGCTATTGCCAAACTGGCAAAACAGCCTTATTCCATCGCCCTTGTACTGGTGGGGCTGATTCTGGGGCTTACCCATATACCGCTTCTTGAAGAAGCTGAGCAGTTTATTACACAATCGCATATTTTTCAGGCGATCATCATTTCTTTATTTCTTCCCATCCTGCTGGGCGATGCTTCCATTAAAATGCCATTTTCCCATGTGAAACAGGTAAGGAGGCCGATCCTGGCGCTTGCCTTTGGGGGGACCTTTCTGTCATTCCTTATTATAGGCTTGGGCTCCTATTATCTGCTGGATCTTCCGCTGGTGCTTTCCTTCACGTTTGCTTCCCTTATGAGCGCAACAGACCCAATCAGTGTCATATCAATATTCAAAACATTGGGCGTGCCAAAAAAACTGGTCACAATTATAGAAGGGGAATCCCTCCTCAATGATGGTGTGGCCGTTGTATTGTTCCAGATATCCTCCATCTACCTGCTTACGTACATAGAAATGGGCTGGACCGGGATTGCGAGCGGTGTTTGGCTGTTCATCAAATTCAGTGTAGGAGGAGCCCTGCTTGGAGCCTTGCTGGGCTATATTTTTTCACAGATCATCCGCATTTATGATGACTACCCGCTCGAAATTGCGTTCTCGATCCTGCTGTTCTTCGGCAGCTATTTTATCGCAGAGCATCTGGAGGTATCAGGTGTTATCGCGGTAGTGGTCGGAGGGGTCATTTTCGGGAATTATGGCGCAAGGATCGGCATGTCCGAGACAACGAAGACCAATATCAGCTCTTTCTGGGATGTGATCACCCTGATCGCCAATTCTCTGATTTTCCTGATGATCGGCCTGGAAATCAAAAACATCAGCTTTATCAATAATTGGTGGACGATTGTCCTGGCCATTGTCATTGTGCTGGCAGGCCGAACCATTGCCCTTTACAGCAGCCTTGCATTTGTCAAAGACTTTTCCGGCCAATACAAAATCCTGCTGAACTGGGGAGGCTTAAAGGGAAGTCTGTCAATTGCCCTGGCTTTGAGCCTTCCGCCTTCTTTTGCAGGCAGGGATACAGTCCTGCTCCTTGCTTTCAGCGTGGTTCTGTTCTCTCTGATCGTCCAGGGGCTCACAATCAAGCCGATTATTCAGAAGCTCGGGATAAAACCTGTCCCTGATGATGATAAAATATGAACTGAAATCCATTCAGCATGCTGGATGGATTTTTGGCTGGGGAAGGAGAGACCGGGTGATCTTTAAAAGGGCTTGAAGTTATGCGATTTATCTTTCTTTTATAAGGAAAGGAAATTAAAATTGCCTCTGCCATCCTTCATGCTTTACACTGTAAAAAGTGCATGGGGGAATATATATCCCAGCAGGGCAAAATTCCGGAAGAAAACAAAGGCGGGATCGCTCCTGCTTTGTTTGACCGGGACCTCAGCCAAGTGATTTGTGCATGGAGGGAGAGCCAGTGGAGGAATTCAAGAACGATACATATGAAATCATGGAGGTTTGCCTTCTTGCCGGAAAAATCATGCTCCAAAGCGGTGCTGAAACATACCGGGTTGAGGATACGATGATGCGGATCGCTGCTTCCTTCGGGGTTGACCAGTCACACAGCTATGTCACGCCGACTGGCATCATTTTTTCCATTGAAGGCCATGAACCGACCAAAACGAAACTGATCAGGATTTCCGAACGGGGAACTGATCTTGATAAAGTCACCATCGTCAACAGCATTTCCCGCAATATCAGCAGCGGGGAGCTGACAGTGAAGGAGGCTCTGCAGTCATTGCGGGAAGTAGAGGCTGCCCCAATGGCGTATTCGCTGCTTCTTCAGATACTGGCGGCTGCCATTTCCAGCGGCTGTTTCCTGATCATGTTCAAGGGGAGCTGGGAGGACTTTCTGCCCGCGGTAGTATGCGGCGGACTTGGTTTCATTTCTTTTATCTATTTTCATAAATGGGTGCCGATCAAGTTCTTTGCTGAATTTGTGGCGGCATTTGTCATTGGCCTTGCATCTTATGCGTTTGTTTTTTCAGGGGCCGGCAATGAGCTGGATAAAATCATCATCGGATCGGTGATGCCGCTTGTGCCCGGCCTATTGATTACAAATGCGGTCAGGGATTTGATCGCTGGGCATTTGGTATCAGGACTGTCAAAAGGCGCTGAAGCATTTCTGACTGCCTTTGCCATCGGATCAGGCATCGCGGTGGTACTATCTTTCATCTCATTTTAAGGAGGCATTGCATGGAAACGATTGAACAGCTTGCAACAAGCTTTGTAGCATCGGCAGCATTCGGGATTCTATTCAATGCTCCGAAAAAGTCTTTGATCAAGTGCGGCACGGTCGGAACAATCGGCTGGCTCGTCTACTTCTGGATGGAATCATCAGGTGTGGATGCGGTTGGTGCCACCATTAGCGCTGCTTTTTTCGTGGCATTCACAAGCCAGTTTTTTGCAAGGGCCTATAAGACGCCGATCATCATTTTCAGCGTAGCCGGGATCATTCCGCTTGTACCGGGAGGGCTTGCGTATGATGCAATGAGGAATTTTGTTGAGAACGACTATAACACAGCCATCAGCCTTGCTGCGCGGGCCTTCATGATCTCCGGGGCAATCGCCATCGGGCTTGTATTCTCAGAGGTCATCAACCAGATTATCAAGAATGCGAGAAGGGTTCAGAGCTGAAGGATTTCCAGTAGATAAAACAAGGGAAGGCATGTATCTGCATGCCTTTTTGCATACAGTAAAAAGAATTAGCAGATAAATAATTTCAAAATTCCGTAAAAAGTCGTATGATAGTGTATATATTTAGTTAAACGAAAGATTAAGATTCTGAACTTTTTCCTCGAAAGGCGGGTAAAGGAAAAGCAATTCAGCAGGAATCAGACTTGGAGGACGATTTATGGGAAAGGTGTTTGGATTTTTAAAAATATACAGGGTTGCCGTCATTGTCGCTCTTTCATTGATGCTGACGGAGCTTGCGGTTGAGCTGCTTCAGCCGCTTTTGATGGCCAAAATCATTGATGAAGGAATCATGAAGAAGGATATGGATGAGGTCCTGATTTGGGGAGGGGTCATGGTTGGCATCTCGCTGATTGCCTTCGCGGCCGGCATCATCAATTCCTTTTATGCTGCGCATGTCAGCCAGAGCTTCGGCTTTGATATCAGGAAGAGTGTATTCAGGAAAGTGCAATCCTTCTCGTTCGCCAACTTTGCTATGTTTCCGGGCTCCTCTCTTATCACGAGGATGACCAATGATGTCACATTGCTCCAGAATATCGTCTTCATGAGCCTGCGCATCATGATGCGTGCCCCGCTCCTGGTTATTGGAGGCCTGATCATGGCGTTTGTTGTCAATGTGAAGCTCGCTTTGATTCTGAGTGCGGTTGTTCCATTTTTATTTATTTTCCTCATTTTTATTATGAATAAAGGCGGAGCCTTGTTTAAAAAAGTTCAGGAAAAACTGGATGACGTCAATAATGTCATGCAGGAAAATCTGGCTGGCATCAGGCTCATTAAAGCGTTTTTGCGCAGGAATCATGAAAGCGAAAGGTTCACAGAGGTAACAGGGGACCTGAAGGATCAGACTGTTTTTGCTCTGCGGCTGATGGAAGTGACGATGCCGATGCTTCTTTTGATCATGAATATAAGCATTATCGGTGTCCTCTGGTTTGGAAGCATCCAGGTGGATGACGGAAGCGCCAAAGTCGGGGAAGTGGTTGCTGTCATCAACTATGCCACAAGAATTACGGGTGCTCTTTCAATGCTTTCTTTTATCATCATGGCCTTTTCAAGGGCGAAAGCCTCGGCCGGCAGGATTGCCGATGTCCTGAATACAGAAGTGGATCTGAAGGATTCTGAGCAGGCCCTGGCTGGATTTGAAATTGAGGGAGGAGAAATCGAGTTTGATTCTGTGAGCTTCCGTTATCCAGGCACAGACACAGTGGTGCTTAACGGTGTATCCTTCAAAATAAAGGCCGGCGAGACGGCAGCCATCCTCGGTGCAACAGGTGCCGGCAAATCATCTCTGTTTCAGCTGATTCCCCGGCTGTATGACGTGACTGGCGGAACCGTCCGGATTGACGGCCAGGATATCGGCCGGGTCAAACTGGATGATTTGCGCAAGCAGATCGGCTTCGTCCCGCAGGAGGCGCTGCTCTTTACAGGAAGCGTCCAGGAAAATATCCGCTGGGGAAAAGAAGATGCGACCCCTGCAGAGGTGGAGGAAGCGGCAAAGAAGGCCCAGATTCATTCTTCCATTGAAAGGCTCTCCGCTAAATATGACACGAAGATCGGGCAAAAGGGCGTCAACCTTTCAGGAGGGCAGAAGCAGCGCCTTTCCATCGCCCGGGCCCTTGTCCGCAAGCCGAAGATACTTCTGCTGGATGACAGCACAAGTGCTTTGGATTTGAAAACAGAGGCAAAGCTGCTGCAGGCATTGCGGACGTATACCGCGACTACGCTGATCATTACGCAAAAAATCAGTACTGCGATAGAATCGGACCATATACTGCTGCTTGAAGACGGCAGGCTGATTGCCGAGGGAGACCACGAAACACTTCTGAGGGAATCGGAGCTGTATCAAAAGATCTTCAGGTCACAGTTCGGGGAGGAGGCGCTGGAGCATGTTCAGGGAGCTGACTGATCCATTCCGCTACAAGAAGATTGCTGTCTTGGAGAAAGAGAATCTCAAAAAGACAGCCGATGATGCAAAGAAACCAAAAGTAAAATCGAAGAACTGGGCAGGGACTCTCCGCAGGATCTGGAACTATCTCGCCGAGGAAAAAGGGCTCCTCTTCCTCGTCCTGCTCATGGTCATTCTCAGCAGTGTACTGGGGCTGCTAGGTCCGTTCCTCCTTGGGAGAGGGATTGACCAGTATATCGTAGAAAGAAGCAACAGCGGCTTTGCTGCCCTGCTAGCCGGGCTTGCTGCTATATATATTGTCTATTCTGCGTCCCTTTGGTTCCAGAACTATTGGATGATCGGGATTGCCCAGAACACAGTCTTTAAAATGAGGACCCAGCTTTTCCGCCACCTTCATAAACTGCCGATTCCGTTCTTTGATAAAAGGCAGCATGGAGAGCTGATGAGCCGGGTGACAAATGATATCGAAAATGTCAGCTCCACGCTGAACAGCTCGGTCATACAGGTTTTTTCCAGTGTGCTCACCCTTGTTGGGACCGTAGGGGTCATGCTGTGGCTGAGTCCGCTGCTTACCCTGATCACCATGATCATTGTTCCGGTCATGTTTTATGGGATGAAGTGGATAACCAACCGGACGGGCCGGCTTTTCAAGGAGCAGCAGCGCAACTTGGGAGAGCTGAATGGCTTTGTCCAGGAGACGATTTCCGGCCAGCGGATCGTCAAGACTTTTTCCCAGGAAGACAGAGTGATTGAAGAATTCATCGGCAAAGGCGAAAAGCTGCGGGCCGCAGGCTTCTGGGCCCAGACGTATTCAGGCTTCATCCCCAAGCTGATGAACATGCTGAATAATATGAGCTTTGCCATCATTGCAGGAGTGGGCGGCATTTTTGTCCTAAAAGGGATGATATCGATCGGCGTCATCGTCATTTTTGCCGAGTATGCCCGCCAGTTCACCCGCCCCCTGAATGACCTGGCCAACCAGTTCAATACCCTCTTGTCGGCTATCGCCGGTGCTGAACGGGTGTTTGAAATCATGGACCAGAAAGAAGAATTCGAGGATGAAGAGGATGCAGAAGAAATCAGCTTTATCAAAGGGGAAGTCGTGTTCAAGGATGTTTCTTTTTCTTATGAAAAGGGTGAAAATACAGTAACAGGCATCAATTTCAAGGCAAATACCGGGCAGACTGTGGCCCTTGTCGGCCCGACCGGCGCCGGAAAATCTACGATCATCAACCTGATCTCCCGGTTCTATAATTATGACAGCGGCAGCATCACGATCGATGGCCGTGAACTGAAAAAAATCAAGCGTGAAAGCCTAAGGCAGCATATGGCATTCGTACTCCAGGACTCGTTGCTTTTTCAGGGAACTGTCAGGGAAAATATCCGCTACGGAAAGCTGGATGCGACAGATGACGAAGTGGAAAAAGCTGCAAAAATGGCGAATGCACATTCGTTCATCATGAAGCTGCCGCAGCAGTATGATACCATCCTGAAGGGGGACGCCAGCGGAATCAGCCAGGGGCAGCGCCAGCTTTTATCCATTGCCAGAGCTTTCCTTGCCGATCCTTCGATATTGATTTTGGATGAAGCAACAAGCAGCATCGATACAATTACAGAAATGAAAATCCAGGAAGCCCTCCAGACCTTGATGGAAGGAAGAACAAGCTTTGTGGTGGCCCACAGGCTGAACACCATCCAGCAGGCCGACCAGATTCTTGTCCTTGATGAGGGCAGCATCATCGAGAAAGGCTCCCATGAAGAACTTCTTGAACAGGAAGGATTCTACCATGGGCTTTACCACAGCCAGCTGAAGGAAGAGGCCATATAGGAAAAAGGTGCACGGCCATTTGGGCTGTGCACCTTTTTTGTATTTCGGGGCAGGAGAGTTCTGTTCCTTCATTAATGTCTGTTGAAGGCAGAGCAAAAAAAGATTGTACTCCATTACCATTTCACATATAATTCTTAATAGGAAAAAGATTCAGAATAAAAGGGGGAATTTGTTTGGAAGGTTTTGTTAGCCAATTAAACGGCATTCTTTGGAGTACACCGGTCATTTATATCTGTCTTGCCGTCGGACTCCTGTTTTCCGTGTTAACCCGTTTTCTGCAGGTCAGGCACATTAAAGACATGGTGCTACTCATGTTCAAAGGCAAAAGTTCCGATGCGGGCGTTTCTTCTTTCCAGGCCTTATCTATTGCTCTTTCCGGCCGCGTGGGAACTGGTAACATCGCTGGTACCGCTACAGCAATCGCTATGGGCGGACCTGGTGCCGTCTTTTGGATGTGGGCAATTGCATTCATCGGTGCAGGAAGCGCCTTTGTGGAATCGACTCTTGCACAAATCTACAAAGTAAAACAGGATGGCTTATACCGCGGGGGCCCTGCTTATTATATTGAAAAGGGCATCGGCATCAAATGGTTTGCAGTTTTATTTGCGGTGGCTGCCCTGCTGGCTATGTCAGTGCTAATGCCTGGCATCCAGTCAAATTCCATTGCTCTGGGCATAGAAAATGCATTTGGTGTTAATGTATATATCACTGGAGGCATCATTGTCGTCCTTCTTGGCCTGATTATCTTTGGCGGGGTAAAAAGGATTGCAACGGTTGCTCAATATGCTGTTCCATTTATGGCGGTAGGGTATATCCTGGTGGCCTTAATTATCATTGCCATGAATATCGGCGAGCTTCCAGGCGTATTCTCCCTCATCTTCAGGAGTGCGTTTGCCGCAGATTCCATGTTTGGCGGAATTGTCGGCAGTGCGATCGCCTGGGGTGTGAAAAGGGGAATCTATTCGAACGAAGCCGGCCAGGGTACAGGTGCGCATGCTGCTGCGGCTGCAGAGGTATCACACCCGGCAAAGCAGGGGCTTGTCCAGGCCTTCTCTGTTTATATCGATACGCTTTTCGTATGTTCAGCAACAGCCTTTATGATTCTTTTCACCGGCATGTACAATACAGTCGGTGAGGACGGCACGACAATGATTGTAAACGGCCTTCCGGGAGTGGAAGCAGGCCCGGCATTCACCCAGGCTGCAGTTGACTCTGCACTTCCTGGCTTCGGTGCAGGATTTGTGGCAGTATCTCTATTCTTCTTTGCCTTTACAACGATCATGGCTTACTACTATATCGCCGAAACCAATATGGCTTATCTGATGCGCAATAAGGACGGCAGACTTTTGACTTTTATTCTGAAAATCGTATTGCTGGGGGCGACTTTTTACGGGGCCGTCAATGCAGCAGATCTTGCCTGGGCGCTTGGGGATGTCGGGCTCGGCCTGATGGTATGGCTCAATCTCATTGCCATCCTGATCCTTGCCAAACCGGCACTCATTGCCCTCAAGGATTACGAAGCACAGAAGAAGCAGGGTCTTGATCCGGTCTTCAACTCGAAGAAGCTTGGCATCAAAAATGCTGAGTATTGGGAAGAGGAATATGTGCAGCAGGATGAAAGAGTTTCATAATTGGAAAAAGGATGCCCTGGATGGTGAGTAGTCCCGTCTTATGGAGAAACATTTGAAATAGCACACTAATGAACAGGCCAAATCTCATATGATTTGGTCTGTTGTTTTTCCTTGTATATTGATGTTTTTGAATAGTAACACTTGAATCCACATACGGAATTACAGCTTCATAGTGACAATTGCTATTGGATTGTGCTCATTACGGTTTCGGAAAAACAAGGATATGGAATTTTCAAGAAGTAGAAGAAGTTATGCTTTTAGGAGGATGATTATAGTTGGAATGCATAAAGGATATTGGAGGAATTGAATTTTTTGTTAAGGACAATGGAAACGGTTCAATAATACTCTTTGAATCAGGGTACGGGAATGATTCAAATGTTTGGAATTCAATATATGAACAAGTAAGTTTATTTTCACGTGCAATAGCTTACGACAGAGCGGGATTGGGTAAGAGTTCACAGACAAAAGCAAGAAGAACCATTGATAATCAAGCAAGAGAACTTACAGAATTGATAGCAAGTATGTCATTAAAAGAACCAATTTATATAGTGGCTCACTCATTTGGGTCTCATATTGCAAGATTATTTGCTTATCTTCATCCGAGCATGGTGAGAGGTTTAATACTAATAGACCCCTCCCACGAAGAACAAGAAGATAAAATGAAAGATTTCTTGCCAGGTAGAGAGATAATGGAAACTTGGTATGAAATAGAGGGTTCTTACGATGATTGTTTACTTAGTGATGAAATAATGAAAAAAGTAAGGTTTGAAGGAGATAATTACTCTTTTCCTATATACATATTTACTGCGGGTATTCAGCCAATAAAAGAAGTATTTCCAATATGGAAACAACTTCATGAAGATATTCTTACTACTACTAATGGAGGTAAATATCATCAAGTGATTGAAGACTCACCACATTACATACACTTAGAACAGCCTGAAATTATTATAAATGTTATTAAGGATATTGTTCAAAACAAAATACTTCTTAAACTATAATGAGCACTAATTCAAAAAGGATTAGGGGGAGGTTAATTGAATAAGATTGAGCAAAAATGATATAGAATTAGGCTTATTTTCGTTCTTAAAACAGGTTTATAATAATCAAAGTGAACTTACAATTGGGTTTTTAGAAGAGCACTATTCATATTTAAGGATGGTGCTCTTTAATTTTGTTTTTAAATATTATAACGAACATAATGAAGATAGATTAAATTTAATTTCCTGGAAATCATTAATTTTATTTTTAAAAAGCTAAGGAAACGTTGATATATCAGCAATGACAAGATTCTTGTCACTAGAAAATTAAGATGTGAAAAAGCTTATCTAGTCATTTAAAGGAAACTAACATATTCTTACTTTAGAAAGGGGACAAATTATGGATTTATCGGTAAAAATCAAAAAGCTAAGAGCAGAAAATAATTTAACACAAGAACAATTAGCTGAAAAATTGCAAGTATCACGATCAACTATATCAAGTTGGGAAACTGGGAGAAGTTACCCTGACTTAGAAATGGTTATCGGAATTTGCGACTGTTTTAATGTTTCTTTAGATTTCCTACTAAGAGAGGATGAGAAAATGGTGAAGAAATTAAATTTTGGAATCAAGCAAAAAAGACTGTTGATAGGGTTAGTAGTTATTTTTACAGTATTGTTAACTAATACAGTAGTAAGCTCTACATCGTTTCAAGCTAGTCCAAAGAGTTTGGAGATTAGTAACGTAAGTGTAATTCGGGATTTAAGTTACAACGGAGAAAATCCAGACAGAGATTGGAATACAACAATTAATTTAGATTTGAAATCAAAAAATGTGTTCTTTAAACCTGTATCGGGGGATTTATTAGTATTCAATAATAATGGAAATTTAGCATTACAAACAAATTGGTCGTTTAGCCTTTTTAACATTTTTGATACACAGAGAACTGTTCAAGTTGATCAGTCTGTTTTAATTAATGAAAATGTATCAAATGATGATATCACTTTGAAAGTTAACGGAGACAAAAAATTAATACCATTTCATATATCTGATATTAATACCTAAAGCATTCTTCCTCTGAAATGATACTGGAATAAAATGTTTTTCTGCATATTCAACTGTAGGGTGCCTTGATCCAGGAAGGATTGGAGCACCTTTTTATTGAATTCCTTATTAAACAAACGGGGCGTTAGTTTTTAATAAGCAATCACAAAAGTAATGAGCATTTTACTTTAAAATAAGATTAAATGGGGGGGCTATATGCGAAAAATTTATCTAGATAGAACAGCATTCTCTGGAGCCATAGGTGTTAATTTAGAAGATACTGAGATTATATCAGCAGGAACATCCATTTATTCAATGGATGTTCATGATAGAAATGAGGAGTATCAAAGATACGCTAACGATTATGCTATTCAATTTATCTTTGACGATGAAATTCCGCATTTAGAGTTTTTTACGGTTCCACATGTAGATATTATGGCAAAAGATAGTAAAGGAGGATTTATCGGAACTGTTTATCAGCAGTGTGATTCGGAAAGTGACACACCAATTTGTTATATCAATAGGGAATTAGAGTGTTTTATAATTTCTGAAAACGTAGAAGATTTTCTGAGTAATATAGGAACATGGCAAGACAACATGAAACCCTATGATAAAATTACCGTTTATCGTTCGAAAGCAGAAGCAGAAACTGAACTAGAATTTATCGATTTGTCTGATATTCTTCCATTGTTATAATTTCTTCTTGAACTAACAGGTGCTTATGTTATAGATCAGCTGCCAAACCAGGCAGCTTTTCTTATATAACAACGGGGCAGGTTAGCTCAAGAAGGAATTTAGGGTACTTTGCATAAATATATTAATAAAGATAACTAATTGGAGGAGGTCTGTTTGAAAAAATTAATCGTTTTATTTCTGGGTTTGTTGCTAATCGGATGCTCAAATACAAAACAAACAATCAAAGAAGATAACTGGGAAGAAAGTGCAACATTAGTTAGAGAAGTTGTTGTTACAGACGATGGACAAAAAGGGGAATTTGTTTTTCGTATCGGAGATAACGGTAAACTAGGATTTGGAGAGTATGGGTCTTTTATTGCAGGTCAGGCACAAAAATATATGTGGCATTTTTGGGGAGATGAGAAAGTTCTAACTAAACCATTTAAAGTAATGGGAATCAGCAAAGAAACAGGTGAGGAAATAACAGTCTTCCAATTACCAGCCAGTAATAATCTTGTACCTAATACTGGAGCAGATCATCATCTTCCATCGTCAATGATGCTGCCAAGCCAAGGATTATGGAGATTAGAAGCCTATTTCGATGATAAATTGTTTGGGAATGTTGTTGTTAATGTTGAAGAACAATAAGTTTAACGAAAGGGTGGGTTAATCCAGGAAGGATTAACCGCCTTTTTTGTTGAAGTCCTTATTGAGCTAACGGGGCAGGTTTGTTGAATAAGAAAAAATGTTTTTTTTATAATTCAATATGGAAAAATTTATTAAAGTTGGAACTTTACTTCGAAATAAGATGTCTAATAAAAAGTAATGCAAAAAAATTGAGATGATGCAGATTGTATTATTACATGACAAAAATAAAAATAAATGGGGGTATAGGTATGTGGTTAATATTAGGGGTTTTTGCAATAGTATTAACTGTTATAAATCTTTCTTTGTATGCAGCAGGAAAGGATTATAAGCTTGCTATGGCGATGGCATTATCATTTACAGCATTAACAATTTGCGCAGATTACAGTTATTTAACTCGGTGGGTAAATGCGGAAGATTGGGCGGCTTTATCGGATGTAATACCTGGTATGGCAAGGGCATTTTGGTTTCTGACAATTGTTTCTATCTTGCTAAATATAGCACCTATATTCTTAGAACGAAAACGTAAGAAATAATGACTTATTATGTAAGTCTTTATGTATGACTAACGGGTAAAAAAGAACGCTTGGAATATCCATAATCCAAGCGTTTTTCTATGCTCTTGCATTGTTATTTATAGTGCTGAACAAAGTGCATCTTAGTGTATATTTTACCTTTTCTAACAGTGGAGTAACTATTTACCTTTTTGTTCATCCCTTTTCTAGTCTATAGCTGTAAGGGAAGCTTCCGGTTTGCCGCGTAGGCTTTTTCTTTGCCGCTGTGCCTGAAGGCGGGTAAACAGATAGCAGCCAAGGATGACGATCATGCCTCCGAGAAACTGGATTGCTTCAAGCTTTTCTCCGAGCAGCAGAAAAGCCAGGATCGCAGTGAAAACAGGGTTGAAATTCAGGAACACTCCTGCGGTGACAGCCCCGATTTTCTGGACCCCTTTATTCCAGAGCACCATGCATACAACGGTTGAAATGAGCCCGGTATAAAGCATGGATCCTGCAAAGGACAGATCAGGATTTTTGATTTGGAGATCAGAATAGCTGAATGGAAGCAGGATGGCCAATCCGAAGACCCCTGAATAAAAGGTCGACATGATCGGAGTAGTATATTTGCCGGCCCACTTGCCGAGGACTGAATAGATTCCCCAAATGCACACCGCTGCCATCATCCATAAATCCCCTTTATTAAACGTCAAAGACAGCAGCATTTCCAGATGGCCTTTGGTAAGGACAAGCAGGACGCCGAAGAGTGAAAACATCATGGTCAGAATCTGCGGCAGGTTAATCCTGTCTTTTAGAAAGAGTGCTGAAAAAACGGCGATTGAAATAGCGTTAAGCGTTGAAATCAGTCCGACATTTGTGGCCGTTGTTTCTTCCAGCGCCCAAAATTGAAAGATATTGAACAGCACTACACCTGTGATGCCCATCAGAATCAGCGGGACAAGCGATTTTGCAGGAGGCAGAAGCTTTTTTTCCTTCCGCAGCACGATAGGCAACAGGAAGATCACAGCAATGATCCATCTAAATGCGGTCAAGGCCACAGGGGAAGCATGCTCCACAAGCGACTTGCCTACAACAAAATTCCCGCCCCACAGCAGGGAGGTGAGAAGCATCAGGCATACATATAAAGCTGGCATAGGAGCAGCTCCTTCGATAGTTATTGAATTAATTTTAACATTTTCTCTTTGTGTTTTAATGATTATTTCGTACAATAGAGTAAATTTGAAATTTTATTAAGAGCAATTGTGTTTTTTGTGAATGAAATTAAATTAAGGATAGACTTAAACGGAGTTGGCGGAATAATCATAAGGAGGCTGTAAGATGGAATCGATTGTGAACAAGGTGCTGGATGACGTGGACTTAAAAATCCTTGATCTGCTCCAGAAGGATAGCCAAATAAGCAACGCTGAGCTTGCCAGGAGGGTCAGCCTGTCTGCCCCCGCCATTCATGGGAGGGTCAAGCGGCTCGAAAATGAAGGCTATATTGAGAAGCAGGTGGCAATTTTAAGCCAGGAAAAACTGGGCTTTGATCTGCTCTGCTTTATTTTCATCAGCACTAACATCCATCAGGCGGAAAAGCTGGAAGCACTGGAGGGCACGCTGGTGGATATGGCTGAGGTGCTGGAATGCCACTGCCTGACAGGAGAATATGATTATATCTTAAAAGTGGCCATCAAAGACCGGAAAGGGCTGGAACGGTTCATCCGAAAGCTGAATCAGCTCGGGATCACGAAGATACAGACAAGCCTCTCCTTGAGGGAAGTCAAATATTCAACGGTACTGCCGATTCTGCCTGACGGAGAAAAAACAGTCTGATTCAGATTTCGGGTTCTCCCTGCTGATCGTGTATGCTAAAATAAAAGAGAACAATTGAATAATAGAATTATCACTAGGGGAGCCTGCAAGAGGCTGAGATCAAGCATTTGAGACCCTTTGAACCTGATCTAGTTCATACTAGCGTAGGGAAGTGTGCCGAACGGTTATAAAAAGTACATATTTTTTTAGCCATAGATCATTAATCAGCCACTTTCCTGCGCAATGGGGAGTGGTTTTTTTGCGTCGTTTACAAGGTTGGCCCAGCAGGGATAAACTGCAGCTCCACGCCATTTCTGCAGGACAGCCGGCGGAGGAATTTATCAGGATAGCTTCAAGCATCTCGCGGAATGTGGACTATATTCATATCAGGGAGCATCACCTGACAGCGGCTGACATCTACGAGATGGGGAGAATTCTGCTGGAAAAGGGAGTCCCGGGGGAGCAGATCATCATTAATAACAGAGTGGATGCAGCGGCCGCATTGGGAGTGAAGGGAGTCCAGCTCGGCTATCACAGTCTTCCGGTACGGGAAGTGCGGATAACATTCCCTGGCCTGCTCATCGGAAAATCCGTCCACTCAATTGAAGAAGCTGTTCAGGCAGAAGAGGATGGCGCAGATTATGTCATGTATGGCCACTGTTTTCCGACCAGTTCCAAGCCAGGTATGGAGCCAAGGGGCCTCTCCAGCCTTGAGGAAATGACAGGAAGGCTTTCTATTCCGGTGATAGCGCTCGGGGGAATTTCTCCTGACAATATGGAACAGGTGATAAGGGCCGGAGCTTCAGGTGCTGCTGTACTCTCGGGAATTTTTAAAGCCGTCAGTCCGGAGGAGGCAGCCGGCGCATATAGGGTTGCACTGAACCGGGGAGGAGGCAGATATGAAGAAAGTTTATGATGTGATCATTGCCGGGGGCGGCATTATAGGGTGCTCTATCGCCTATCAGCAGGCGAAGCTTGGCAAGCAGGTGCTCATTCTGGAAAAAAGGGAGCTGTGTTCTGAAGCTTCTTCTGCCGCAGCCGGAATGCTCGGTGCCCAGGCAGAAATAGATGAGAATCTATCAATGCTGAAGCTGGCCCTGAAAAGCAGGGCCATGTTCCCTGACATCATCCAGGAGCTTGAGGATCTGACAGGAATCAGCATCGGCCTTGTTAATGAAGGAATGATAAAAATTGCTTGGGATGATGTAGAGGCAGAGGTCCTTAAGAAGCAGGTCAGATTCCATAAAGAATGGGACGGACAGGTAAGATGGATGGCTCAGGCAGAAATCTGCGAAAGGGAACCTCATCTCTCCCGGGGGCTCGCAGGCGGCATGCTGATTCCGAATGACGGCCAGCTGAATGCACCGAACCTGGCGCGTGCATTTGCGGTGGGGGCAATGGC
Source organism: Cytobacillus sp. T106 (assembly GCF_040492155.1). Lineage (NCBI taxonomy): Bacteria > Bacillati > Bacillota > Bacilli > Caryophanales > Bacillaceae > Cytobacillus > Cytobacillus sp. T106. Next base: position 42,145 of record NZ_JBEUMK010000025.1, read on the forward strand.
CCGAGGTGCAGTTGTGCTGGAAGGGACGGAGATCGAAGACTTCATATTTGATAAAGAATCCGTCGAGGGTGTGATGACCAGCAAAGGAAGTTTTTATGGAGAAACCGTGATTGCTGCCGCAGGTGCCTGGACGGGAGAGCTGCTGAAAAAGGCAGATCTTGAGCTTCCTATTTTTCCTGTGAAAGGGGAGTGCCTCTCGGTCATTCCTGAAGGGCCTTTGATACGGTCGACGATCTTTTCCGATTCTGGCGGGTATCTTGTGCCCAAGAAGGATGGCCGCCTGATCATAGGTGCAACAAGCTATGAAAATGAGTTCAATCCTTCCGTTTCGTTTGGCGGAGTCAGGATGCTGGCCGAACGGGCCTATAAGCTGCTGCCCCAGCTCGCATCGGCACGGTGGGAAAAGGCATGGGCAGGAATCCGGCCGCAGACAGGTGACGGCCTTCCCTATATCGGCTGGCACCCGGCCTATAAGGGCCTGTTCATTGCAGCCGGCCATTACCGGAACGGCATCCTGCTCAGCCCAATCACGGGAAAAATGGTTTCTGATTCTATTGAAGGAACCGCAGCCGCAGAGGATAAGGAGCTTTACAGAGAATTTGAGATTGAGAGAGGTTTGAAAAAAGTGCAGGAGGGGTGGATTCGTTGAAGCTTCATGTGAATAGCAGTGATATCCTGGTGCCTGGCACCGTCAAGTCGGTAGGGGATTTACTGGAACATTTGAAACTGAATCAAAAGGCGGCGATTGTAGAATTGAACGCCGCTATTTTGGAAAAAAGCCAGCATGCTGAAACAGAGCTTGCAGAAGGTGATCGCATAGAAATCGTACATTTTGTAGGAGGCGGATGAAATGCTGAAAATCGGAACATATGAATTTAACTCAAGGCTATTGCTCGGAACAGGGAAGTATCCGGATTATGAAACGCAGAAAATGGCGGTCAAAGCATCACATACAGAGGTGCTGACTTTTTCAGTACGCCGCATGGATATTTTTGACCCGGAACAGCCGAATCTGCTGGAGGAGCTGGATGTGGAAAACTACAGGCTGCTCCCCAATACGGCGGGTGCAAAGACAGCAGAGGAAGCAGTCCGTACGGCAAAACTGGCAAGGGCTTCAGGCCTTTGCGACATGATCAAAGTCGAGGTGATCGGCGATATGAAAACACTGCTGCCGGATCCGATTGAAACCTTGAAGGCGTCCGAGGAGCTCTTAAAGGAAGGCTTCATTGTCCTTCCGTATATTTCGGATGATGTGATGCTGGCGAAAAGGCTGCAGGAAATGGGCGTGCATGCCATCATGCCGGGAGCATCGCCAATCGGCTCAGGCCAGGGAATCATCAATCCCCTCAATCTCAGCTTTATCATTGAACAAGCTGAAGTCCCTGTCATAGTCGATGCCGGGATCGGCTCCCCTGCAGACGCGGCCCTGGCGATGGAGCTCGGAGCGGACGGGGTCCTGCTGAACACGGCTGTTTCGGCCGCCAAGGATCCGGTCAAGATGGCCGAAGCAATGAAGCTTGCCGTGGAGGCGGGGAGGCTTGGCTATGAAGCCGGACGCATGCCAAAGAAAAAGTATGCTTCTGCAAGCAGTCCGATGGAAGGATTGAGCACTGTTTGAACGGCAGATACTCCAGGCAGGAGCTCTTTGCCCCGATCGGCGCCGAGGGGCAAGAGAACTTAAGCCGGAAGCATGTTCTGATCATCGGTGCCGGGGCACTCGGGAGCGGCAATGCCGAAGTGCTTGTGAGGGCTGGAGTTGGTAAAATTACCATCATTGACCGCGATTATGTAGAGTGGAGCAATCTGCAGAGGCAGCAGCTTTATACAGAGGAGGATGCGGCGGGGAGGGTCCCGAAGGCAATAGCTGCAGGCCGCCGTCTTCAGTCGGTCAATTCATCGGTTCAGATTGAGAGTATCGTAGGTGATGCCGGGCCTGAAGAGCTTGAGGCTCTCGCTGGCAGCATCGATCTGATCATGGACAGCACCGATAATTTTGACACGAGGATGGTCATCAATGACATTGCGGCCAAGCACTCAGTCCCATGGATCTACGGAGCCTGTGTAGGAAGCTATGGCATCAGCACAGCCTTCCTGCCCGGCGGCGAGACACCGTGCCTCAGCTGCCTGCTCGAGCAGGTGCCGGTCGGCGGGGCGACCTGTGATACAGCGGGGATCATTGCTCCCGCAGTCGGGATGACCGTCGCCTATCAGACGGCCGAAGCACTGAAAATATTGGTTGGAGATTTTAAGTCGGTGAGGCGGAAGCTAGTTACCTTTGATTTGTGGGAAAACCAGTTCTCAGCGGTGTCTACAAGCACCTTGAAAAAAGAAGACTGCCCTTCCTGCGGGGTGAATGCTGTGTATCCATATCTTGCTTATGAAAATAGGATGAAGACAGCGGTTTTGTGCGGGAGGAATACCGTACAAATCCGTCCGGGTGCTGGAATGGTGATTAGCCTGGATGCTGCAGCAGAGCAGCTTCGGCTTGCAGGCGGGATAGTAGAAAGAAATCCATTCCTGCTTTCTTTTGAAAAAGACGGTCAGCGGCTTGTTCTTTTTAAAGACGGACGGGCGCTGGTTCACGGAACGAAGGATATCCAGGAGGCGAAGCGGGTTTATCATCGGTATTTGGGGTAGTTTGGGGGCTGATTTGGCTGCTTTTTCTATGAGGATGGGGTTAGCTGGGGTAGTTCAGGGGAGGATATTTGCGAGTTCTGGATTTTATTTGCGGGAATTTGAATATATTTGCGAGTTTCGGAGTTTATTTGCGACTTTTAAATTATATTTGCGACTCCTCCCAAGCGCAGGTTTATGCGGCAAACCGGTTATTAGCAACTTTTGGATTTTATTAGCAACTTTTTGAGTTTATTAGCAAGTTTTCAATTTTACTAGCAACTTTCGCAATATACTAGCAACTTTCCCATTTTATTAGCAACTCGCCCCTCAAACAGCAAATCAAAAGGAGCCCTGCCGTCGCAGAGCTCCTTTCTTTTCGTAAGTTAACCGGATTCCTGCACCAGTCTCTTCTGAAGTCGCGAGTTTCAGCAGGTACAGCGCTGGAAGTTTGTAAGCTTACATCAGGTTTTCGAGTTCAAGACCAAGGTCAAGATCTAAACCTAATGAAGAGAAGTCTTCCTCTTCATATTCGCTGGACATGCCTGCAAGGTGAAGGCCAAGCTTTGCCCATAAAATAGCTTCTTCTTCATCGCTTAAAGAGGCAAGTCCCAAATCAGTCATTGCATCCAGGCGGGAAGCAGAATAATCTTCGTCATCATTATTCATAGCAGAAGCTGAAAGTCCAAGCCTGCTCCAAAGACCTGAATAATCTTCATCGTCTTGTGAAAATAAACCAAGATTGTTCATCAGATCAAAACGGGCAGAAGACTCATCATTTTCGTCATTGTTCATAGCAGAAGCATTCAAGCCTGTTTTGTTCCAAAATGAAGTTTTTTCCTCATCGTCTTCAGAAACAAAACCTAAATCATTTAAAAAATTCAAGCTGGCAGAAGATTCTTCATCATCCTTGTTCATCGCAAAAGCGTTCAACCCAGTGTTATTCCAAAAAGAAGTCATTTCGTCTTCGTCTTCAGAAACAAAACCAAGCTTGTTCATTGCATTAAGATTAGCAAAAGATTCTTCGTCATCCTTGTTCATTGCAAAAGCGTTCAAACCAGTGTTATTCCAAAAAGAAGTCATTTCATCTTCGTCTTCAGAAAAAAAACCAAGCTTGTTCATTGCATCAAGATTGGCAGAAGATTCTTCGTCATCCTTGTTCATCGCAAAAGCATTCAAACCAGTGTTATTCCAAAAAGAAGTCATTTC
>NZ_JBEUMK010000026.1:0-42039 GCF_040492155.1 Cytobacillus sp. T106
AAGTACATGACTCCCCTTTGCAAGGCCGGGTCATGTATCCCAGGAGCCTGTTGAAGTACATGACTTCCCTTGCACTGCCGGCTCATGTACCTCAGAAGCCCAATGTAATACAGTACAACCCGTTAGAATGGGGAGTCATGTACCAGCCCTGACTTCCCCTCCCTTCTCATAGAACCGCCATAGCCAATAATACTATCAGTTCAAACAAAAAAGCCACAGCCATCAAGGCCATGACTAATCGCTATCTTCACTTACAAAACTCAGTCCCCCGGAATAATACCCTGCTACATCAGGATGACTTTCAAGCTCCTTCCTCCCTTTTTCTGTCAGGGAATAGGTTCCGCGGCTGATCCTTTCAAACCAGCTGTAGTAGTTTTTATGAAGGATTGATTGGGTTTTATCACCGGTGCCCATTTCGCGGAGCTTCTTTGGCGACAAGGGGCCAAAGCGCTTCAGGCAGCACGCGATGTGGATGCAATTTTCTTTATAGGCGGTCATGATCTTTGTCTGGGTGACTCCTCCAACATTATAGAATCCGTTCCGCCCGCTGATTTCAGAAAGCAATTTATCCTTCCTTTTCTTGTTGAGGCGGGAGCTTTTTTTGCGGTCGAATGCTCCCGGTTCAATCTGAATCTCCATTTTGGCGGAGCCCGCCTGGAAAGAAACTAAGATAAGGCCGAGCTCAAGCCGCCGGATGAGGTGGCTGATATCATTCCACTTTTTCGAGCGCATCCTGTACTTTGGCTTTGGGATCGCGATATACACCTGGTCGGACAGCTTTTGCCTTTTGGCCGCCTGCACCAGCAGCTCGACTGTCAGATTGAGCTTCAGCTCAACAATAATGAGCTCCTCTTCTTTCACAGCCACAACATCACAATCATGAACTTCTCCATAAACCTCGTAGCCGAGTGCAGAAAAATGCTTTTGTATGGGTCTGTATAAATCTGCTTCATATCTTTTCAAATTTGTGTTTTTCATTGCTGCTGCCTTTCTGTCTAATGGTTTCTCTTAAAGAAGTTCGAGGCCGCTATAAGGAGGATTCCTACTATAATGACAGGTATGGACAGATTGCTTACAGCTTCCGGCACATCCCCGATATCAAGCAGCGGATTGACGGCAAAACCAGCTGCAAAAAGGGCCATGCCAAGGAAATAGAGTGTCTTGCCTGTTTTTGAAAGGCGATTGATCATTATTATTTGCCTCCTTTATACTAAACGGCTTTAGTAACCGGCATCTCCCTCTGTTGATGATTCATGCGGTTAAGGAGGCTGCCGGCCGAAGCAGCCAGAATCTGCTGAAACAGCATGCCCATGATAACCGGAACTGCGACCGGGGCCGGAAAATAGGCAATGGCCAGAACGGCACCTGCACTGATGTTTCTCATGCCGCTGTTATAGGTAAGCGAGATAATTCCTGCTGTTTCTTCTTTCATGACCCTCCCTGCAAGAAAACCAAGGAGGTAAGCAGTGATAGAAAGCATAAGGACAGCAGCTGCTATCCCCCCCAGTTTGCTGGACAGAGTCTCAAGATACGGGGCAATCGCTGAACTGTTGATGGCGACCACCACCCCGATGCCTATTTTGGAAAACGGTGATAGGAATGGATTCAATTTTTTTGGGGCTGTGCCTTTAGACAGCTGGTTGGCTGCCATCCCCGCAATGGACGGGAGCACAATCATCCAAATCAGCCCTCCCATCATATCGGCCGCATTCATTTCTACCGATGCACCTGCAAAGAGATGCAGAATGAATGGCACTGCAAACGGGGCAATCATAGTGTCGACAAGAATGATGCATAAAGTCAAGAAGGTCTTGCCTCTATAAAGAGTCACCCAGACGAGGCTGGTGATGCCGGTTGGAATGACAAAGGAAAGGATCAAACCTGTCTTAGTGTAGTCATCATCCGGGAAAAACAGGGCTCCAGCGCCAAATGCTGCTGCCGGCATCACCAGGTGAAGGAGCAGCAGGCAGATGATGATCGGAAGCGGATGCAAAATGACCTTCTTCAAATCGCTGAAGCTTGAGCCGAGACTTCCGGAAAATGTCATGAAAGCAAATAGCCATGGCACGATAAAGACAAGATGATGAAGCTGATCTGCAAATGTAATGCCGAAAAGGACGGCCAGAGGCGTCATGAACGGCATGAATTTTTGTAAAAATCGGTTTAGCTTATCCAGCATAATTTCTCCTCCGGCCTTTGTGGTTTAAAAAGAGGGTGAACGGGTATTACCCTTTTGGGGCTGGAGGATTTCCGCCTAGTTCATCGATCAGCCTTTCAGCTGTCCTTCTATACATATTACCCATATGGACGAGCGAGAGGATCAGGAGGATTTGTTCAAGCTCGCTGCTTCCTGCTTCCAGCTCTTCTGCCTGTTCGCGGGCCAAGCGGCAGCGGAGCGGGACATCTTCTTTAAAGCCGGCCAGATTCTGTTCTGCCAGCTGGAGATAGCTGCTGTAAAATTCCTCGATCCGGAGATTCCCTTTCAATGCTTTATTATTCGCCCCATCCAGGGTCTGTTTGATATCCTGGATGGACAGGGAGCCTTTAAGCTGATAGATGAGGCTGATCATCATAAGCTGTTCACGGGAGTATTTTTTATTTTTGACCGGGGTAAACAGCTTTCCTTTGGCATAATTGTTGATCATCGTTTTGGTGAGGACCTTTTCCCCTTCATTGCGGGTGGCTGAACCAAATGTGTTCTCAAAAAGCTGGATCACCTGATCCATATACAGATCAATGCTTGGAAGCTCTTCAGGCAAAAGCTGCCTTTCAAAGCCAAGGGATTCGATCAGTTCTGTCATATTGTTTTTATCCATATTGTTTACCCTCTAGCTTTCTATGTAGTACGCTTCCTTTATTTTACCATAAGTGAGAACTATTTGTTGACGGGAAGGGATAATCGTTATATTATGATAAGTAGTTATCAATACTACGTATCGTTATGTAAGGGGGAATTGTCATGAATTCTTATATCCGCGAGCCAATCAACGGGCTCACACATCTTGCAGGCGCAATCCTGTCGTTCATCGGTCTGCTGGCAATGGTCATCAAAGCCTCGATGGTCACATCATCTGCCGTTGCAATCGCATCCTCTATCGCCTTTGGCGTCAGCATGATCCTTTTGTATTCTGCTTCAGCCACGTATCATATGGTGATTGCGAAGGACAAGGTAATCGCTTTCCTGCGCAGGCTTGACCACTCAATGATCTTTGTTCTGATTGCCGGGTCTTATACTCCCTTCTGCCTTGTGAGCCTGAACGGGACGACAGGCTGGGTCATTTTTTCCATTGTCACCCTTGTAGCCGTCTGCGGCGTCATTTTCAAAATGGTGTGGTTCAATTGCCCAAGATGGCTTTCAACTGTCCTGTATATCGCAATGGGCTGGATCATTGTATTGGCTTTCTCGCCGCTTTCAGAAGCCATGTCCTTTCATGGCGTATTCCTTCTATTGCTTGGTGGGATCTTCTACACGGTCGGAGGCATCATCTATGCAGTCAAGCCAAAGTTCCTGGAATTCAAACATATGGGCTTTCACGAAATTTTCCATGTCTTCATTATGATGGGCAGCATGGCCCACTTTCTCAGTGTTTACCTTTATGTGCTGTAAGCGAAGCTGAACGGATTATCCGTCGGCTTTTTTTATTGCCTTTTACACCAGGCCCTCAGTTATACTTATGCTGTTTATTTAGTAATGCAAAACCCTTAAATTCCTGTTCGCCTTTTGATGAGATTTCAGACAGCTCTTCCTGCGTCTGCCCCAATGCTGAAAGAACAGAACCGGCAGCCTGAATCCAGCTTCCTGATATATCGAGCGATTTGCCGTCATTCCTCACTGCTGCGTCCGGATGTGTTAGAAAGGTGCTGAGGAAAAGCAATGTGCCGAAGGCCTGAAGGGAATTGCCGATAGCCTGCAGGAAACTGCCGATGATTTGAAAGGTTCTCCCTTCTGCTGTCGGATCATTCAGTTCGTCCCCAAGCACAGTGAGAGATCCGAGTGCCTGAATCAGATTTCCTGTAATGACCAGCTTTAACTCGCTTTCTTCTCCGGGATCTAAGACTAGTCCGGCAATTACGGATAAATTGCCGGCCGCCTGCAGTTCATTGCCTATTTTCTCCAAGGAAGGACGGTCTTGTCCGTCCGCCTCCAAAGCGCTTCCTGCAGCCTGCAATTCATTGCCTATAATAATCAGTGCCTCGGCGGCGCTGTCATCCAGAACAAGCCATTCAGACGTACCAATCGCGGCTATGATCGTCCCGGCAGCCTGTGTCCAGGCACCGGCAATCTCCTTTTTTTGATTTTTCATAACAGATTCCCGCCTGTTCTGCTGCTGGCTTACCAGGGGGCAGATGTCCGCCCTTTCACCAGTATATTCAAGAGCTGCTCAGCTGGTCAGCTTTCTGTTAAGTTTAAGCTATTATTTCTTATAGCCATATTTTTTGGGGGAGAGTATAATAGGGAATAAAATTCAGTATATTGGGATAATTAGACCAGAAAGGAGCTGGCTATGAAAGAAATAATGATCGGCATTCTTGCTTCCGTGTTTTTTGCGGTCACATTCATTCTGAACAGAACGATGGAGCTTGCAGGCGGGAGCTGGCTTTGGAGCTCCTCCCTAAGATTTATGTTTATGGTTCCTTTTCTTGTCATCATTGTAGCTTTGCGCGGTAATGGAAAGCAGCTATGGGCAGAAATGAGGAAACATCCTTTCAGGTGGCTGTTGTGGAGCTTTTTTGGATTCGTCCTTTTTTATGCCCCCATCACCTATGCGGCAAGCTATGGGCCAGGCTGGCTTGTTGCCGGTTCCTGGCAGCTGACGATCGTCGCTGGCACCCTGCTTGCCCCCTTATTTACTTCAGGCAGCATTGAAGGAAAAAGAAATAAAATTCCCTTTAGGGCCCTTTGCTTTTCGCTTATCATACTGGCTGGTGTCATCCTGATCCAGCTTCAGAAAGCAGACACTTTGTCTCCCGCTGAAATGGCCGCAGGAATCCTGCCGGTCGTAGTGGCAGCCTTTGCCTACCCGCTCGGAAACCGGAAAATGATGGAGCTTTGCGGAGGAAGGCTTGATACCTTCCAAAGAGTGCTGGGCATGACAATGGCGAGCCTCCCTTTCTGGCTCATCATCGCAGGTGCCGGCTACGCAAGTGCCGGACTTCCTTCCTCAAGCCAGCTTTTGCAGACCTTCATTGTCGCCATTTCATCAGGCGTTATTGCGACAACCTTGTTTTTCATTGCAACTGACCGGGCGCGCCATGATCAATCAAGGCTTGCAGCAGTGGAAGCGACACAGTCGACACAGGTGCTGTTTGTGATGGCAGGTGAAGTTCTCCTGTTTTCTGCACAGTCTCCTGACACCCTTTCTTCAGCAGGACTGCTGGTCATTGTAATCGGAATGGTGCTGCACAGCCGGTTCTCGCAATCTAAGGCTAAGCCCTCTCTGGCAATTCCTGCTTCACCTGTTAAAAAACAGGCTTGAAAACCCAAAGGACGAGACATTTCAATTGTCTCGTCCTTTTTCTGTTATTGAAAAATCATTGCTTTTATCCCCTGCAAGCATCCGGTGGAACGGGCATTTGCTAAGTGCACTGTCATCATCCCTTAAGAAATATTGCTGCCACTCATAATTATTATCGCTTCCATAACTGTTTAAATGAGGATGGGCTCCGATACTGTCGTAAGCTGCCAGCCGATCGCGAATTTTGCTTTTTACTTTAGAAGCACGCTCCGGGGCCGAATTGAACTCATCCAGCACCCAGCGGGGTGTGATTGCAAGCATGAAATAGGGAAAATATCTGCTTTGCCTTTTTACGTGCGCAGGTGTGGCGCAATACATGAAATACTGTTCTCCATGGCTGCAGAACTCCCAAAGCGGATCGTGAGGGTCCTCTGGAATATGGTCCGGCCATTTTTCCCTGTCCCTTTCTGCCAAAAGGTTCATCTGCTGCCAAAAAAGGGTTTCAAACTCCTCCACCGTCCCCTGCTCAGCCAGCTGTTCATTTGTTTCAAAAAAGACAATGAGCGAAGTATAACTGCCAAAGCTCCTTGAAAGTACTGTAAACTCCCTCATCATTTCTGCCAATTCGCCTGCTGAAGAAATATTCCGCGGATCTCCGGCAAATCCATAGCGCAGCTGCTGAAGGGCATGACCCTGGGTAGCCGGGATACAGGGGAATCGGTCTTTTTTATTGCCCAGCTTTGCCTGGAATGCCCTCAGTGCATCTTCTTCCCAGCAGTCTGTTTTTTTTAAGCCGGATATGTCGCTGATTAATTGCATGATCATCCCTGCCTCCTGTTTGCTTTTTCATCTTATTCAGGATGGGCCGTAAATGGGTTTGTACAGCGGAAAACCGGGCTTATACAGCGGAAAATTGAATACCCGTTTCACAGTTGGACAATACTGATAAGGTTTTTTACTAACTTAAACCAAGGAGATCATAATGGAACATATCGCTTACACCCAATCTGCCGAAAAAGTTTTGAAGCTCCCTACAAGTGCACGGCCATTGGTGAATCCTGATGATGTGTGGGTTCCAGAAGGGTACAAAGTGGAGGTGGCCGCTGCCGGCCTGTCCTTTCCGACCGGGATGGGATTTGCGGAGGACGGCACACTTTACATATTAGAAGGCGTAAGCACATGGCCGACAAGGCCTGCTCTCCCGCCAAGGATTTTAAGCCTGGATCCTGGTGGAATGCTCGATGTTTTTGCGGTGGAGACACTTGGCGGACCGCGCGGAGTCGTCTGCAGGGACGGGAAACTCTATGTATCCTGCAAAGGCGGCTATCTTGCACGCATTGTGGCATATGACAGAAAAACGAAGGAGCGCACCGTCCTTCATGAAAAAATACCAAGCGGCGGCTGGCATGAACCCGGAGGACCCGTTTTTGGGCCGCATGACGGATTATTGTATTTTGCCAATGGATCGGTTTCCCAAAACGGCGTCTGCCTCCCTGCAGGCTTTACAGTAGATTTGGCGAAACACCCCGAAGCCCATGATGTCCCCGGAGCGGATATTACCTTGACAGGGCATAATGTTACATCCCGAAACCCTCTCATGCCCTTCCCTTTCTTAACAGAGACAGGCGCTTTCAAGCCATTCGGGACACCAGCGCAGAAAGGGGAAAAAGTCAAAGGGGAATTATGGTGCTCAACGGGCCTCTGGAGATCTAATCCGGATGGAAGCGAACCTGAACTATTGGCCTGGGGACTCAGAAACCCATATGGATTGGCTTTCAGTGAAGAGGGCGAATTATATGCTTCAGACAACTGCCTGGAGGAAAAAGGCGAACGGTCGATCGCCGGCGACCCTGATAGAATCTGGCATATCCGCAATGCCAAAACAAAGCATGGAACAGTAAAAACACCTGACTGGTACGGTTTTCCCGATTACCGGGCAGATGGCGTGCCTGTATGGGATGAACGCTGTAAGCCGGCAAAAGGCAAGGCTGCCGAGCAGCTGATTGAGAATCCGCCTGAATGGGCCGGCCCTCCGGTTTACCTGGAGAAGCCTCATTCGGCCATGACGAAAATGGAGTTTTGCACATCCGATTTCTTTGGTCACCGCGGGAAGCTGTTTGTAACAGAATGGGGTACCTACGCTCCCCTCAACACCCCGCACGAGAAAGACCTTAATAACGGATTCAGGGTGGCGATGGTTGATGTTAAAACAGGAACTTCCGAGGTATTCCTCCGCAACCGTGCCCCTGGTGCCGCTTCCTATTCAGGCACAGGCGGAATAGAAAGGCCGGTTGACTGCAAATTTCATCCGGACGGAAAAAGCTTGTATGTACTTGATTTCGGATACTCCCCTGTGACAAAAGGATATATTCAGGCATATGGCCATACGGGAGTGTTATGGAAAATAACAAAAGAATGATTGGAGGGTATGAATATGCAGGAACAAAAGGCCATTCTTATTGAACTGGGTGAGGATTATATTGAAATGCAGAAAAATGAAATGGAAAAATGGTTTGAACATATCCTCACAGCCCAAACCGCTCTTGAGGTTATGCTGGTAAAAGCTGTGCCCGCAATCAGGGAGCCCCATATCAGGGAAGCCATTGAAAAAATCCAGGAATCACAGCAGCATCATGCGGAAAGTGCGGATAATCTTTTTCGCTTTATCGGCCGAACAGCAGATGACCGTAAAGACCGGATTCTCGGCACGGTGATCGGCAAAGTGGAGGAAGCTTTATTATCTTTTCAGGACTTCCTCGCAGGTGCAAAAGGTTCCTGGCAATCCCTGCATCACCTTCTCCTGTTAAACCAGCAGGCAATGGGCGCTTTTGCTGTTGGTGAACAGCTCGGTCTTTCTGTCGGGAGCAGAGAAGTTGCCGACGCATGCTTTCTGATCGTCCATGATAAAACGATGCACCAGCTGCTTTTGCAGGAATATATGCTGGAGATGGCTCCTATCTCAATTTTATATAAAGAACAGGTATAATCCCGCACAGAAGCGCATTGCCTATAAGGGGGTGGAAAAATGAGCAGAAAATGGTTTCCGGGAATATCAGCGGCAGAAGAGATGTCCTACCATTCGAGTACGGTCAAAATGGTGATGGGCGCGATCCTTGGAGGCTTGGCGGCAATATTCCAGTCAGCAGGGCTTTTCGGGGGTGCAGGCTATGCGCTCAGCATCCTGACCACATGGCCAATCATTATAGCCTGCTTTCTATCGGTGCGGATCGGCCTGCTTACATATTTGCTCACAATTATGATGCTTGCTGTCCTCCAGCCTTCTGAGCTTTTCGTATTCCCATTTACCACCGGCTTGCTGGGCATCAGCATCGGCATTGCCCTCAATAAGCTGAAACATACTTTTACTGCCGTCTTATTAGGGGCTGCCTCCCTGACAGCCGGTATCTTATTCCTTTTGTATGTAGTGGGTTTTCCGATTCTTGGCCCTTCCCTGTCAGGTTATTCCGCATTGCTGACCGTCGGACCAATATTCCTGTTTGGCCTTGCCTACAGCAGCATCTGGCTCTGGCTATCACTGGCAGCAATGAAGGCCCTTAACCGGACAGTACGGAAGAAATCGCCTGAGCTGACATGAAAAAAGGCTGCCATTCAAGGCAGCCTTTGATCATGGACTTCATCTTGTCCTTCTTCAGCTTTACGGGCAAAGTATTCTTTCAGCATGGCTTTGTTTTCAACAATATCTTCTAGTGTATACTGATCCAGCACCTTTAAAAAACTTTCAAGCGCATGGTTTAAGATGTGCTTCAGAGAACATACCGGAGTGATCACACATTTATTTTTATGGTCAAAGCACTCAACAAGATAAAAATCCTCTTCTGTCTTCCTGACGATCTCCCCAATATTGATTTCCGCCGGGAGCTTAGCGAGCTTAAATCCGCCGTTGCGGCCGCGCACTGTCCTTATATAGCCCATCTTTCCAAGATTATAGATGATTTTCATTAGATGGTTCTTTGAAATATCGTAAGCTTCAGCGATTTCTTTTATGTTGACGAGCTTATCATTTTGATGTGATGCGAGATATATTAATACTCTTATTGAATAATCCGAATAGGTTGTAAGCCTCATGATTTTCCCTCACATTCTGTTCTCCCCCCCATCTTATCATAATTGTGAACAAATCATAAACTTTGCTGTCCTGCCCTCCAAAAGATGTATTTGCAATATTGCTTTTTAGTTATTTGGCCACTAAAATAAAGATGTATTCAATATACTACTTAAGCAAAGAAGGGATTCAGCAATGTTATCTCGAAAAACAATTGACACTATCGTATCAACCGTTCCTGTATTGGAAGTGAAGGGGACGGAAATAACAACCGTTTTTTACCGCAACTTATTTTCAAGCCATCCTGAGTTATTGAATATCTTCAATCATGCCAACCAGCAGAAAGGCAGGCAGCAGACCGCTCTTGCCAATACAATCCTGGCAGCCGCCGTTTATATTGATAACCTGGAAGCAATCATCCCTGCAGTGAAACAAATTGCCCACAAGCATAGAAGCCTTGGAGTCAAGCCGGAACATTATCCGATTGTAGGAGAACATCTTCTGGGAGCAATCAAAGAAGTGCTGGGCAATGCGGCAACTGATGAGATCATCGGAGCATGGGCAGATGCCTATGGCGTAATCGCCGACGCCTTTATCGGAATCGAGAAGGAAATGTATGAAGAAGCAGCCAGCCAGCCTGCAGGCTGGGAAGACTTTAAAGAGTTTACAGTTACAGATAAAGTAAAAGAAAGCGATGTTATTACCAGCTTCTACTTAAAGCCTTCTGACGGTTCAACTGTACCAGCCTTCTTGCCTGGCCAGTATATTACAGTTCGCATTGGCATCCCCGGTGAAGAATATCTGATGAACAGGCAGTACAGTCTTTCAGCAGCACCTGGCAAAGACTATTTCCGGATTTCTGTCAAACGGGAATCAGAAGAAAATACACCTGAAGGCAAGGTCTCCAATTACCTTCATGATGCCGTTGAAGCAGGCAGCATTATAGAAGTGACGGTCCCAGCCGGTGACTTTGTACTTGCAGCAGATGCTGATGAACCGGTTGTGTTCCTTAGCGGCGGTGTCGGCATCACTCCTTTCATGAGCATGATCAATTCTATTGCTGAACAAAACCCGGGACGCAAGGTAGAGTTTATAAATGCCTCCAGAAGCAGCAGCCACCAGCCCTTCAAAGAGGAACTTTCCTCACTTGAAGCTGAACTTGAAAACAGCAAGCTTCTGTATGTATACGAAAAAGCTAAGGAAACTGACCGCCAGGATGCCCGCTTTGCTAAAGAAGGCTATATCGATGCAGACTTCCTCCGCGAAATCCTGATTGATGGCGCAGACTATTATGTATGCGGGCCGGTGCCATTCCTCCGTGCAATTGTCAAAGGATTAAAAGAGCTGCATGTTGAAGAATCGAAGATTCACTTTGAATTCTTTGGTCCGTCATTGAATCTGGAAGTATAGGAATATTTGAAAAGAAAGAAGCCGGCGTCCCTTGATGGGCTCATCAGCTTCTTTTTTTTGCGGTTTGAGAGCAGATCTAGCGGCGGAGCTTGGGTACTCTCCGTGTGAAAAGGAGAAAATGCGGCTATTTTGGTGATTTTCAGGGAAATTCCGGCTGTTATTGTAAGCAGTCTTACAATATTGTAATTTTATTGAGTTGACAGCCGTAAGTGCTGGCTGCCTGGTTGGCTGACCCTTAGGAGCAGCAGCCAATTTCCGTTTTTTAATCGAAGTTCGGATCATTTCAATCATTTGCAGGATTATTTTAATCAATTCGCCCGATAATTCAATCAAACTGCCAATTATTCTACCACCAGGGCTCATTCGGCGGTTTCGATGGATCCCCGGCACAGCTGACCTTTCCTGAGCAGCAGCCAATTTCCGTTTTTTAATCGAAGTTCGGATTATTTTAATCATTTGCAGGATTATTTCAATCAATTTTCCCGATAATTCAATCAAACTGCCAATTATTCTACCATTTCAACAAAATCAGGGCACATTCAGCGGTTCCAATAACTCCCTTGCACAAACCCAGTTGCCTCAAATGATTTCGCCAACCTTGGGACAGCATCACCATACCGCCTCACTATCTTCCCTCACACTCTCCGCCATCCTCCTTATTTCCTCCGCCTTTTCCTCCTGCTTACTCTCGCTCAATCGGTATTCGTCCTCCAGCAGGCTCCAAAGCAGCCGGTCTTTTTTTTCGGCGGGAAGATCCAGCCTCTTTATGACCAACCGGCAGTTCCCGAGGAATTCTGTATACACTGACCATGTCTCGTCAAAGAGCACCTCTAATTCTTTTTTCAGCTTCCGTGTCAGCTTAGGGCTGGTTCCGCCTGAAGTCACAGCAATCTGGAGGCCGCCCCGCCGCACTCTTGCCGGGAAAGTGACATTGCCGGTTTCAAATTCGTCAACTACACAGACGAGCTGATTGGCCGGGAGAGCCTTCTGCAGCTCATCATTGGCACTCCGGTCGTTTGTGGCCAGAATGGCAAGGAAGGCATCCGTAAAATCTGCAGCCGCTGCCTTACGTTCAATGAGCCCATAACCTTTACTCTCGGCTATCAAAAGAGCTTCCTCCGAAAATGCGGGGGCAATGAAAGTGATGTCAGCTCCCTCCTCTTCAAGTACACGCGCCTTCCTGGCTGCAATCCTGCCGCCTCCTGCAATGACTACTTTTTTCCCTCTTAGATCAATGAACAGGGGCTGCATCCTTCTCCTCCTTCCCTGCTGCACGGGCAATGACGATTTCCTCTATCGCAGAATGCCTGCTCAATGCGCCGGTATGTACAATCTGGATGCCTTGCTTTTTCCTTTTCCTCACCGCATTCTCAATTTCACTGAGAAGGAGCCCGCCGAACAATAGATAAGGAACGACTATGACCCGTCCAGGGCTATCAGCACATGCTTCCTCAAGGCCTTCACCGAAGGATGGGGAAGCCGCAGCCAGAAAGCAGACCTTCACCGAGGCGCCAATCTTATCAGCGACGCCCTTTTTAATCTCTTCAAACGCTTCAAGAACAGAAGGATCGCTGCTCCCCCTCCCAACCAGCAAAACAGAATCGTCTTTGGAAAGCACCAATGCCTCCTGAAATATCATTTCACAAACTGCCTGAATGATCGCCTGCTGGACACCAAAGGGATCTGCCATTTCAACCGGTATATCCGGAAAATTATTTTTTAACTTTTCAAGAATATCCGGGATATCTTCTTTTATATGCCCCGCTGATAATAGAAAGATCGGGACCACCCTGATAGAGGTGGCCCCCCGGCGAATACAATTTTCGTAAGCCTCGCCGATTGATGGTTCTGCAAGCTCCAAAAAACTGATTTCCTGGATCGGTGCGGCAGATTTCCCAATGATCCTATTCAAAAAGTCCCTTGCTTCCTGTGCCCCTTTTTTCGAGCGGGTGCCGTGGCCTATATAAAGGATCGATTCCATGTTCCTCCTCCTATATTCCCTGGATGACCGGCAGCCTGGGCGCAATTTCTTCCTCAAACCAATGGAGTTTTTTGTGCAGCTTTACGACTTCCCCGATAACAATCATGCTTGGATTGCTTATGCCGGCCCGTTCAACCAGAGGCAAGATTGTCTCAAGCGTCCCTGCGACAGTCTGCTGGCCAGAAAGCGTGCCCCAGTGCACAAGTGCTATCGGCGTTTCCTTTTCCTTGCCGTTTTCAAGGAGCTTGTCGACAATATTAGGTAGATGGGAAACCCCCATATAGACACAAATTGTATCAACCGCCCTTGCAAGATGGGCCCATTGATGCTCTGCTTCCCTGTCACCAGCCTGGTGTCCGGTCACAAAGGCGAAGCTTTTGCTGAGGGTTCGGTGGGTGACAGGAATTCCTGCGTAGGCAGCAGCTCCGATGCCGGCTGTTATGCCTGGAACTACTTCAAAAGGGATATCATTAATGGCGCATTCCTCGGCCTCTTCCCCTCCGCGGCCGAACACGAAGGGATCTCCGCCTTTTAATCTCACAACATTCTGGCCTTTTTTGGCGAATTTAACAAGGAACCGGCTGATTGTTTCCTGTTTCATTGTATGATAATGAGGCAGCTTGCCGCAGTAAATCAGCTGGGCGCCTTCTTTTGCGTACTCCAGCAGCTCAGGATTAACGAGCCGGTCGTATAAAATAACATCTGCCTGCCGGATACAGCGCAGCCCTTTTACCGTTATCAGCTCGGCATCCCCCGGTCCTGCTCCGACCAAATATACTTTTCCTGGCATCACTACCACCCTTTCTCATCTTCATCAAAAATATAGCCTGCCGTTTTTGCAGCCCGCTTTTTTTCGCGGAGGGCCACTTCCTGTACGCCCGGTTCTTTTAAATAAAATTTCTCGAGCTCAACATCCAATTGGCGGAAGGCCGCCTCGTCATTTTCAGCGAGGATGACAGCGGATATCTCTTTTTCTTCCAGCTGTACACTGAATCTATAAAGGTAGGCCATGGGCTTCTCTTCCCAAAATAATATCAAGCTGCTGCTGGAAAAGCTCCAGACCGGCCCTGCCGACAAAATCGAAGAAGGATTCCCCTGCTGACTTTTCATTCTTGAAAAAGTGCAGCAATTCCTCAAGCACATCGGCCAGCTTTTCCGCTTCTACTTTCCCTTTCAGCTTTTCGTTGAATTTGCCGCCGGCATTAAGCGTTCCTCCTACATAGATTTCGTAAGCCTCCACCATTTCCTTGTTCTCATTCCGCACCTTCATTCCCTGCAGGCCGATATCGGCAATCTGCCTTTGGCCGCAGGAGTTCGGGCAGCCAACCATATGGATTCTGACCGGCACATCCAGGGTGATCCGGTTATCCAGCTCTTCAGCTATCACGCGCATCCTTTCTTTAGTTTCTACAAGTGCCAGATTGCAATATTCAATCCCGGTGCAGGAAACCGCGTGGCCGATAAAGGAATTGGGATTGATGGTGATGCGGCTGAAAATCGGCTCCTGGAGCAGTGCTTCAACGTTTTCCTCAGGTATATTGGGAATGATCAGGTTCTGCGAATTGCACGTCCTGATTTCTCCATTCCCATAATGGGCAGAAATGCGGGAAAGCTCGAATACTTCATCAGCCGACAAACGCCCCACCGGTACATTGAACCCAAGGAACTTCAGGCCGGGCTGTTTCTGGTCATGGATACCGTAAAAATAGCCGGCATTCCAGCCTCCTGCAGGCTCTGTTCCTTTTTCAGGAAGAGGCCCTGTGTACTCCAGCAGCTTTTCCTTGAATTTCTCCGGACCCCAGTCAGCCATAAGGAATTTCAGTCTGGCCAGATGCCTTTTTTCCCGGTAGCCGTAGTCCCTGAATATTGTTGTTACGGCAATGGCTGTTTCCAGTGTGCGTTCAGGCTCAATAAATACGTCCAGCGTTTCTGCCAGATAAGGCCGGGAAGAAAGTCCGCCGCCAACCTTCAGGTGGAACCCTTTTCTCTCATCGCCATCAATCACCTTGACCGCCGGGGTGAAGGATACACAGTTGATTTCCGCATTAGAAGCATTATGCAGATTAGCTGAAATTGACATTTTATATTTTCTGGGCAGATTGGAGAAATCTTCATTTTTCTGAAAATAGGTATATACTTCATTAACAATCTCAGTGGTATCAAACAATTCATGCGGATCAAGCCCGGCAATCGGATTGCCGACGATTGTCCTTGTGATGTCACCGCATGCCCCTGCACTCGAAAGGCCTACAGCCTCCAGCCTGTTGAAAATATCAGGGATCTGGCTGATTTCAAGCCAATGGAATTGGATGGCCTGCCTTGTTGTTATATCAAAGACGCCGCGCCCGTAGTCCCGGGCAATTCCGGCCAAAGCATCTACCTGCGGCTTCGTCAGGATGCCGGAGGGGACGTTCACCCTCATCATGAAATAGCCGTCCTCCTTCGGGCGCTGCAGGTACAAGCCTGCCCATTTGAACAGGTCCCACTGATCCTTTGGAATGGATTCAAAGCCGTTTGCTGCATAATAGGGAATATCATTAAGAATTTCGAGTCCGTCTTTTTCCAGCTTTGCTTTCTCCGTTTTGTTCAGCTTTTCATTATCAGCCCAATGCTTTACATATGCCATTCTTGCCCCTCCTTAAATGATTCCCTGCTCTTTTAAGTAGATTAATATCTTTTCAGCTGCCTCTTCTGGAGAAAGCTGGTCAGTCCGAATGATGATTTCCGGGTCTTCCGGCTCTTCGTAAGGAGCATCGATCCCCGTGAATCCTTTAATCTCCCCGCGCCGTGCTTTTTGGTACAGCTGCTTGGGATCCCGCTTTTCACATTCTTCCAAAGGGCAGTCAATGAATACTTCAATGAACTCCCCTTTTTCCGGAAAAAGGCTTCGCACCAGTTCCCTGTCCTTCCGGTAAGGCGAGATGAATGCTGTACAGACAATCTGGCCGCTGTCAGTAAACAGCTTAGCCACTTCACCGATCCGGCGGATATTTTCATTCCTGTCTTCTTCTGAGAATCCGAGGTCGCGGTTCAGTCCATGGCGGATATTATCGCCATCCAGGACATATTCATCAATGCCATCCTTGAAAAGCCGGTGGCTGACGATATTGGCTATGGTCGATTTACCTGATCCGGACAGCCCTGTCAGCCAGAGCACACAGCTGGCATGCCCGTTTTGCGCCCTCCTCTCTTCTTTTGTTACTGCTGCTTCATGCCATGTAAGATTCAGTGAATGTGCCATGCATTCTTCCTCCTTAAACCGTTTCTTTTTCCCGCAAGCCCTGAATCAGCACCTCAATTACTTCTTTCCTGCTGAAAGAGGATGGCGGGATTTCTCCGGCACGGAGCATTTCCCTGACCTTTGTGCCTGAAAGGATTACCCGGTCATCCGCTGTATGCGGGCAGGTCTTGTCGGAAGCCATGCCTTCACACACATTGCAATAGAAGCTGTGCTCGAAAAATAAAGGCTTGATCCCCAGCTCTTCTTCGGTAAACTCCCTGAATATATGCTGGGCATCATAGGTTCCGTAATAATTGCCTACTCCGGCATGATCGCGCCCTACGATGAAATGGGTGCATCCGAAGTTCTTTCTGGCGATGCTGTGAAAAATAGCTTCCCTCGGCCCCGCGTACCTCATGGCTGCTGGATAGACTGCGAGCTGGACACGGGTTTCAGGATAATAATGCTCCAGCAGCACCCGGTAGCTTTTCAGGCGGACATCTGCCGGTATATCATCCTCCTTCGTATCCCCGACGAGCGGGTTAAGGAAAAGGCCATCGACTGTTTCAAGGGCAGCTTTCTGGATATATTCATGGGCCCGGTGCACCGGGTTCCGCGTCTGGAAGCCGACAACCGTGTTCCAGCCTTTTTCAGCAAATAAGGACCGCGTCTCCTTCGGTGTCAGCCAGATATCTGTGAAATCTCCTTTATCAGGACGCTTAATCAGTGTAATTTTTCCTGCAGCATAGGTGCGGCCTCTTTCA
Source organism: Cytobacillus sp. T106 (assembly GCF_040492155.1). NCBI lineage: Bacteria > Bacillati > Bacillota > Bacilli > Caryophanales > Bacillaceae > Cytobacillus > Cytobacillus sp. T106. The sequence goes on from NZ_JBEUMK010000026.1 coordinate 16,895, forward strand.
AAAAGCTTATTAACTCCTGGATGTGCCCGGTCAGAGGTCCGGTAGACTGAAAGTGCCTCTTTTTCCAGATCTGGCTGGTAAAGCTCGGAAAGTTCAAGGATCCCGTAGGTTTCTCCCTTATGATTCAGCCTGCAGATATCACCTTTATGAAGGTCAGCTGCTATATCCGGAATGATCGGCAGCGTGACCGGTATCGGCCATACTGTACCATCTGCAAGGCGCATACTTTCAACCACAGATTCGTAGTCCTCCTTTCCCAGAAAACCTGTCAGCGGGCTGAAAAGTCCACAGGCGATCAGCTCCAGGTCACTTAATGCAACTGAGTCTATCTCTATCTCCTGATTCGTGTTCTGGATCGGATAATCCGGATTGAATGCTTCTATGAGTTTGCCTCCATGAGGCATAGGTAGTGACATTTTCATCAGCCTTTCCTTGCTAGTTTATAAGTTTCATTTTCCGGCAGGGCCGTATTCTGCCTTCCCATCAGGAAACGGACACCGAATACAGAAATAAGGACTCCAGCCATGGCAACAATCGGGTAAAAGTCATGCTTAATGATGATTTGGATCAAGGTATAGCTCAGTACCATCGACAGTACTGGCGACACAAGCCATACACCGAGGAGCCTGATGACAATTTCTTTCTGGAAAACAGAGCGCCCCTGGCCGGCAAAGCCGATTCCGATGATGGAGCTTGTCGTGATCTGGGTCAAGGGGACGGGAATCCCGAATAAGGATGCAGCAGTGACAATGCCTGCCCCGGTACCAGAAATGATGCATCCTTCTTCGAGCCTGATATCAGTGATTTTCTTTCCGTTTGTCTCCAGCACTTTACTGCCGAGAAAAACAGCGCCTGCGGCGACGAATATACCGCCCCAGAAAATCCCTGCCCCTGGCGGGAGGATGTCAGCACCAACAAGGGGGCCAACCGCATTGGCAACATTATTCATGCCGGCCGAAAAGGCTTCAAACAATCCCATGAGTGTGACCAGGAAGCCAAGGAAGCGGATGGTGCCCGGCTTTTTGGTCTTCTTGGTTGAGCGGAGTATCCTGATCAGCTTCGCTGCAATGACAGCAATGATAAAAGCGGCCAGCGGCGTAATCAGCCAAAAAGAAATGATCCACAAGAGCTTGGAAGCAAATAAAGATTGATAAGCAATCCCTGCCCCTACAACTGATCCGACTGTCACCTCACTGGTCGACAGCGGAATTCCGAAAATATTGGCCAGGAAAAGCGACAGTGCTGCAGAGGCAAGGACAATCAGGGCTATGCTCACGGTGAAAGTGCTTTTCGGCACAATCCCGCTTCCCATCGTTTTGACAACCTCACCCCCTCCGAGCCAGGCGCCAAGGAATACGGCGGCTCCGCACAGCAGGAGAGCAGTCTTTCGGCTTTTGATGGATCCTGATCCGTATGCAATCCCCATCGAGGCAGCTGCCCCGCTTGCTCCTATATTCATGGCAAAGAATAGTCCAATGGTCATTGCTATTGCTGCAAGCATGGTCATGCCCCCCTTTCACCCGGAATGCAGGCCGCATTCCGTCTTGCCGGTCCCAGCCCACCTGCCTGCCCTGCTGTCCCCGCCAACTCCTGCAGCCCTTGTACAGGGAAAGCATCCAATGCTTGGATACCCATTGTCATGGAGGTTATTATATGGGAGATCTTTTTTACGGATATGCTCCCAAACTTCCTCCCAAGTCCAGTGAATAAGAGGGCAGATTTTTACATTTTGAAATTTGCTGTCCTTGTTTAAAAATTGCGCCCCAGCCCTGGATGCAGACTGATCCCTCCTCAGCCCGGAAATCCAGGCGATTTTGTCTTTCATGGCTTCCTGGAGCGGAATGATCTTCCGGATGCTGCAGCAGCGGTCCGGCTCTCTTTTCCACAGTGCCGGTCCATAGGCTTCCCGCTGGTCATCCAAAGAAAGGGAAGGAAGCTTCCTTTCAATATTCAGCTCCGGAAAACGCTCCTGCACCCTTTCAATGACCTCATAGGTTTCCGGAAAATGGAGCCCGGTATCCAGGAAAATAATATGGGCATCAGGCTTTATCCCTGTGATAAGATCAATCAGTACAATCGCCTCAGCCCCGAAGCTTGAGGCGTAGCTGATATCTTGCGCGCTGTAATGGCTATAGGCCCATTCCAGCACTTTTTGTGCTCCTTTGAATCCATCGTTTTCAGGGAATGATGGCGGTTCCCAGCTGGTGTATGTTACGGTGGTGCTCATTTCAGTGCTCCTTTCATGGTGCCTTCTGTTTTTTGACTGATTTTTAACAAGAAAAAAGGCAGCCTTCCTCCCGCTTTTGGGAAAAAGACCGCCTCTAGTTTGTCTAGTCAGCGCGCTTTATTAGATTGAAGGCGAACCTTTTCATTCTTCTCAATTTGAATGACCTTGCCATCCTGCACCACAAGTGTGATGCTTCCAAACTTTACAGACTGCAGCATCCTTTGCAGATGTGCGGCCACTTCCTCCCAATCAGCATGCTTCAGATCGGCTCGCCTCCTTTTTGAATGGCTGGGATGGGGACAAGGAGGAAAAAGAAAACGCCTTTTCCAACAGGAAAAGGCGCATTTCGCATACTTGCACCTTATCTCCCAAAATGCTGGACATTTTGCTGGAATTGGCACCTTGCTTTTAGCAGGTTGCCGGGCTTCGATGGGCCAGTCCCTCAGCCACTCTAGATAAGTGATATAATCAGGAGCGTTTGCTCTGATTTATTTTATTGAAATTAATCCTACCATACCCATATGATTTGTCAACGAGTTAACGAAAAGTTTTCTAATAATTTTTTTAATTAGGAAAATATGCTCATTTTATCTGATTCTCAAATTCCCACTCCTCTTTCCCGATTAAATAAAGAACCAGCAGGATGTCTTCCAGCTGCCTGAATGACTTTCGTTCCGGATCGATATCGAGCTTTGGCAGGAGTGAATAAGAAAGTTTTTTTGTGAGCTCTTCTCTTTTGCCTATAGGGAGCTGGAGCAGCCTCTCACTATAGGTCTTTAAAAGCTTCCACTCCTCGGCGCCAATCTTCCTGACAGTCCACTCGTCCATATATATATCTTCCTTTTTCAGGCCTCTTTCCTGGATTTCTTTTTCAATCCCGGTCATTTTACCCGGCTTCTTCTTTTTCCGTTCATGCACGACCACTGTCCCGGCAGCCAGATCGCCGACCCGTTTATGCCTGGAATGAAAAAATACCATCAGAATGCCAAGCAGATAGTACACCGGCAGGGAGTCTATGATGCGGAGGAGATTTCGGATAAAGCTTGAGAGCAATGTGATGCTCTGGCCGTTATCCTGAATGACCCTTATTCCCATGATCTTTTTCCCCAGTGTCCTTCCTGCCCAAAAATATTCCAATACAAAAAAATATCCCCAGTTGACCAGAAAAAGGCAAATTAGCATAATGGCGAACGGCCATGAAAGAAAAGTATCATCAAGAAAGAATGCTGCGGCACTGGAAGCATAAAAAGCAAATAAAAGAATGCTCGCCAGATTGAATACCATAAGGATCAGCTGATCGATGATGAGGGCCCCGGCCCTGCTGCCAAGTCCGGCAGGCTGGAATTGAAGCGATACAAATTCAGGTGTTTTGATAAGAATTGTTTCTGTTTGCATGATGCACCCCATTTCCTGGAAGTTTTGCCTGTATCTCACTCTCCCTATGATTTATAATGGAGATACAACTTTTATGGTTACAGGCAGGTGATTAGATTGAATAGTAAACAGTTCATCAAGCAGCATCGGGAAAACTGGCAGGAGCTCGAGGAGCTGCTCGCCAGGATGAAAAGACGAAAAGCCGCAGGAACTGATTTGGCCCGGTTTGACAGGCTGTATCAGAAAGCAGCACAGAATCTTTCATTCTCCCGGACTTTCTTTCCAGACGAAGAAGTGACTTTTTATTTAAATGATCTTGTCGCAAAGGCGCATAATCTTTTATATAAAAGCCAATCCTCCAGTATGGCCCAGCTGAAAGATTTCTTCCAGATCAAGTTTGTGCGGCTATTGTTCGAGCAATGGAAATTTGTCGTTGCCAGCATGCTCCTTTTCACATTGGGCGGTTTGGGGAGTTTCTTTGCTGTGATCCATGATCCGCTTTCAATCCATTCGATTCTCCCGGCCGAGATGTCCGGGGCAATTGATCCCCAGAGGCTCGGCGAGAATGAAGGTGCGGTCGATTCTGCGGTCATGTCAGCAAGCATCATGACCAATAATATCCGTGTCGCAATCCTCGCATTTGCCGGCGGTATCACCTTTGGGATTTTGACCGTTTATCTTATGATTTATAATGGCATCATTGTAGGCGCCATTGCCGGCCTGTTTTGGTCTCACGGAAAATCTTATGAATTCTGGGCCTATATTGTCCCCCATGGGATGATAGAGCTTACCGCGATATTCATCGCGGGCGGAGCCGGCCTGCTTATGGGATATAAGCTTCTGGTCCCGGGCAAATACTCCCGGGGCTATCAGCTGAAAACCAAGGCAAAAAGGTCGGTTCAGCTGCTACTGGGAACTATTCCGCTCTTCATCATCGCCGGATTGATCGAGGGGTTTATCACCCCTTCCCCGCTCCCGCTGGAAATGAAGTATATGGCTGCCTTCCTGACGGTCCTTGGACTGCTGTTTTATGCCTGGTCAGGCTGGCTCCTGGATCAAAAGCGAAAACGCCTGGTTCATCCCCTGCAAGCTCCATAAATATTTGCAGGGGTATATGCTATGGATGCTCTAAAAAACAGTTTCGCGCTCCCGACAGCTCACTGAGTGCCGGTGAGATAAACAAAATCTCTCCATGTAAATGGCGGAAATTAAAGAAGCCCCCGATTCAACACATTGATATAATGGGACACAGCAGCTGCTGCGAGACTTCCTTCAGGCGCTTCCGCCATTTGCAGGCCTTGTTTTTCCCATCTCAGCTTTTCCCGCTTTGCAATAAGGATCTGCTGCTGCGCCATGCTTTTTAGCATGGCGCTTTTTATATTGTCCGGCCGATCTTTGGCCCGGGCTGACAGGATATTGTCTTCGATTCCGAGCATAAAGAACAGGTGCCGCTGCCGGATCCTTTTTAGATAAACAAGCGCACCTTCCTCCAGGGTGAAAGTCCTTACATCAGAAAAGAGAAGCAATAAGCTCCTTTTGTTCTGGACAGACTGCAAATATTGAAAGGCACCGCTATAATTGGATTCTGCAGCATCCGCCTGTATCGAATACAAAGCTTTCAGGATGAAGTTTAAGTGCTGCATCCCTTTTGAAGGCGGTACATACGATTGAATGTCTTTTGAAAAAGCAAGGACGGAAACATAATCACCGTTTTTGAGCGCCGCGGCTGCGGTAGTCATTGCCGCTTCCAGCGCCTTTTCAAGCCTGTTGCCCGTTTCCAGTTCCGCCCCCATGATCCTGCCGCAGTCAATCATAATGGTGACATATTTTCCGTGCTCCGGCTCATGGACATTGGCCATGACCTCCTGAAGCTTGGCTGTCTGCCTCCAATTGATTTTACGGGGATCATCTCCTGGCGCGTATGCCCGTATTTTTGAAAATTCCCCGGCTCCGCTCTGCTGCCTCCGGATTTTTTCTCCTTCATAAAGCAAATAGGACTGAGCATTCTCAAGATAGCGCCGGGTTTCGGTCAAATCAGGAATCACTTTGACCTGGCTTTCGGCTTCTTTCACCATCTGCTTTTCCCATAGGCCAAGGAAGCTGCTGCAGCGGATATAGATCCTGTTCAGCGTATAATGCCCCCTTATACTGGCTGCGGTTTCATATTGGACTGTCCCCCTCGTGTTTCCTGCGAGCTTTCTTTTAAGCGGAAATGGCCTGGCAAAGGAGTCGGAGAGATCATCAATGATCCGCAACGTTAAAGGCAGCTGGGAATGGTTTTCTATTTCAATGCCAACATCGGCAGGAAGCCCTCTTTCCATCTCTTCCGGGACTCTCCGTTTCAGCTTGATCTGAGAACTCTTAGGCAAAAAAGCCAGGTCGGCAAAGGAAAGCAGCAGAAAGCCGATATTGAGTCCTGCTGCCAGTTTCCACGGCACTCCCCAGATTGCTGCCGCAGCAGCCAGGGCCAGTGAAAGAATAAACATGCCGATGAGGAGCCGCTTTCCGGGAAGTATGCCTCTATCTCGGAACAGGAACCGATCCCACAAGCTCATCGATTGTCTGGTCAACAGTCCTTCCCTCCAATTCTGCATTTGGGGATAATTGGATCCTATGCCTTAAAGCAGGCTTGGAAACCATCTTGATGTCATCAGGGGTAACATAATCGCGGCCAGCAAGATAAGCCCATGCCCTACCTGCTTTTCCGATGGAAATGGCCGCCCTTGTACTGGCGCCGAACCGGATGGACTCTGCTTCCCTCGTCTTTCTGACAATCCTTATGACATAATCCAGAATATCCTGGCTTAAAGCCACCCTCTCGATATTTTTCCGTATGGACAGAAAGTCCTCGAGTGAAAGTGCCTGCATGATCGACCCGGCTTCCATCCGTCCTTCCAGCACAGACTGAAGCACAAGCTTTTCCTCATCAAATTCAGGAAAACCAATGATCAGTTTGAAAAGGAAGCGGTCCTGCTGGGCCTCAGGCAAAGGATACGTCCCTTCAAATTCTATCGGGTTCTGGGTTGCCGCAACAAAAAATGCTTCCGGGAGCTGATAAGTTTCCCCCTGAATCGTCACCTGCTTCTCTTCCATTGCTTCCAAAAGCGCAGCCTGTGTTTTCGCAGGTGTCCTGTTGATTTCATCAGCGAGCAGGACATTTGTAAAAACCGGCCCTTTCAGGGTTTGGAAGGAGCTTTCCTTCATGTTATAAATCATACTTCCGGTTATATCGCTCGGGAGGAGGTCGGGTGTGAACTGGATCCGGCTGAACTCACCGCCGAGAAGCCCGGCCAGTGTCTTGACCATCTGGGTCTTTCCGGTGCCAGGCACCCCTTCTATCAATACATGGCCCCCTGAGAGGATTGCGGCAAGCAGCAGCCTCAGGTTCAGCCCCTGTCCTTTTATTCGTTCTTCATACTGCTGGAGCAGTGAAGATGTATCTTGTTTCATCTGTTCTCCACCTCTTTCCTTAAATGATCCAGTTTTGCAGACCAGAGCAAATAATCTTTTTTATGCAAATTCTCTTCTTTCAATACAGAAGATATCCCCTTAGTGAGTGACTCTACCTCTTCTTGAGTCAAAGAAGATGCTTTTGCCAGGATGGAAACCCCGGCTTCTTCCCAGTCGCGGCTGAACGGGATGCCCCATTTTTCCTGGAGCAGCTCTTTTGTATATTCCGACTGGATTCTAAGCGAATCCTGGTAGCGCCTTCCCCTTAAATGCCATGCAGACAAGGCTGAAATCTTTTCATCTGTAAAACGGACCGTTTCCTCCCTCGGCCAGTCGACAGGGCCAAACCTTTTGCCTTTATAGAAGGCCCATAATATAGCAAGCAGGGCTCCCTGTACAAGAATCACGAGGAACCATTGCGGATAAGCCCCGGCCCCGGAAGAAGATTCCTGCCCATGCAAAAATTCATCTATGAATATATCCTGTGAGGCTGATTCGTCCAATAATGCCAGGATGAGCTCTAAATGGTTTTCATCCAGGACCATTCCATTAGTGAGCCAGGAAGGGGAATTGACGGCAATCAGGCTGCCTTTGCCGACGGGCCTTTTGACCGCTACCGCACCCAGTTCATCTGAAAGCAGAATTTCATCTCCACGTTCTTCTGTGATCCGGAATGCAGAGTGTATGGCTGCACTGTGCACCTTCCCGTCTTTATCAGCAACCTTCACGGCGTTATCCCCTTCAGCTGCCAATTGCTCTGTTTTTATCCCGAACATCGGTGCCGGATTTTCCTTGAATAGCAGAATTGTATGGCCATTCTCCAAAAATTCCGTATAAGCTGCCATCTCCTCCCGGTCAGGGACAAAGCTGGGCTCTGCCATGACCAGGAGGATGGGTTCTTCAGAGTTCGGGAGCAGACCGGGCTCCCTGCTCCATTTTCTGATGCTGGAGCGGTTTTGCTCCAAATATGTATACAGTCCCTTAATGCCTGTCGGCGAAGGGGATTTGGCAAGATAGGGAGGATAGCTGGCTGGGGCATCGCCGGCCAGGAAAAAGCTGGCCATAATAAACAGCAGCAGCGGAACTATCCAGTAAAAAGCCTTCTTAATCAGCTGATTCCGCAACTTCCGGATCCCTCCCTTCCTGCAGGTTTGCACTATAATCCATAAGTCTCAATGCTTCTCTCTTGAATTGCTGAAACTCACTGGCTTTTATGCTTTGACCCCCATAGGCAGCCCTGTCGAAAAGTGCTGAAAGTGAGTAGAAAACCTCAGCCGTTTTAGTGTCGGTTCTTTTAAGCTCCTCATAATAATCCCAGTTCGTTTTCCATATTTTCGCATTCAGCCACCCGTATTCATTGAACCAGAGCAGAAGGGCCAGGAAAATATGGCGTGCTCCTTTTGTCAAGTCCCCGGATTCCTCATGCTTTCCGGCTTCTTCAAGATGCTTCTTATAGGACCAGCTGATTTCAGCGGCCCTGTCAAGAGGCTGTTGCTCCTGCAGGATCTTTTGCCTTTTGGCAGCCCTTGCTGCCGCAAACACGACTATTCCAATGAATAGGACTCCCGCCAGAATCATGATGAACGGAAAGGCGCCTGAAGAGCCGCTGGAAAACTCTATCTGCGGGAACAGCTCTTCAAGCCACGTGAAGAATTTTTCCCTCAGCTTCTCAAGAAAGCTCTCCCCTTGATTCTGATAGACAGTATATTCCCTGTCTTCGAATATCTCAGACAGTTCTTTTCTTGCTTGTTCAGCATCCTTCATTGTCTCCACCTCTTGCCGGTATTCTCAGCCTTCATCCTACTGCACCCTGCTGTAGTCCTCTATCATGCTGTTAAGATCATCGCCGCCCTGCCTTCCTTTCAGGTCGAAATACATCACAGAAAATCCGATATAATACAAACATGTTGTGACAAGGGTTGCCAGATTCAAGATGATATCAAACAGTACACTGCCTCCAAGGAGAAGGCCGGCCGTCATCTCGATCGCAAAAGATACGATTCCGATGATCAAAAACAGCAGGGCATAAATAAGGAGCATATGCCAGGAGCGCCCCTGGGTCAATGTCCAGCTTTCGGAGAAACCCGGTGCTTTTTTTTCCAGAACGGTATATCCAAAATAAAAGCTCCACCTTGTCAGAAGGTAGCCTACTCCAACGGCAAAAGCGAGTAAAAACAGCCCGGCAAAAATAATGCCTATCACAGGATGGACCATTGACCCGAATATACCCGTGATGGATATAAATACAATTGGCAGAATGATGATGGCGAATGTGATGATGCTAAAAAGGATGCTTGTTCCCAGAATCGGCCAAAACCGCCTGAAAGCCTTCTTGATCACCATTCCCGGGGTGAATTCCATTCCTTTTCTCACCTGATCTACCGCTATAAGGACCGCCGCCCCTGCCAAAGGGATCATCAAAGCTGACAGCAGGCCGGCAAAAACCAGGCCCAGATCGGCAAAAAGCGAACCCGGTGCGTAAATATCTGTACCTGCGGTATCAGTTTCAAAGCTTGCGGCAATCTGTTCAAACCAGCTTCCCCCGGCATTTATGTCCCTGAAAAAACTCTGTCCCGCTGCCAGGCTGAACAGTGCCTGGAGAAGATAGACCGGCCCTACCAGAATGAGAAAGATGGCTGTAAAGGAACCAAATTTATTCCTGGCCAGGCTGAAGGTAAGATCAAGGATCTGGCCGATGCCTTTTGGCTTGTTTAATTGTGAATTCATATTTCAGCCTCCTAAATGAATGGAGAGGACCCCAGATAAATATCCGGATTGCGGTGATGCCTCTCCTGGATGAAAAATTTGTCAATCTATTGGATATTCTAACATTTTTCTTCCAGCAGCGGGGAGTAAAACCGTAAAACCTGGCAGTTTCCCAATATAGCAGGATACTATGATAGAAGTTTGTAATAAAAGACGGTTGTATGGAGGCTGCCGTCTTCCGAGCGGGCATAGCAGGGAATCATGCCTGATTCTGTATAACCCAGGGAACGGTAAAGAAGGTTGGAAGGATCTCCTTCCCTCGTATCGAGTACAATCAGCGAAACTCCGTCATCCATTGCCCTTTTCTCTGCAGCTTCCATCAGCCTGCGGCCAATTCCTTTGCGGCGGAAGTTTGTATGGGTCATCAGCTTGCCTATTTCAGCACGGTGGGTGCCATTTTCCTTTGTGCAAAATTGTAGCTGGACAGACCCTGCTATCATTCCTTCTTCTTCTGCTATCAATAGGGCAGTCTCTTTCAGCTGGAGTTCCTTCCAGTAGGAAAGGGCGGCTGCTTCATCCATCGGAGGCAGAAATCCAATCGACGCTCCGCTGTTGACTGCATCAGCCAGCAGCACGGACAGCTGTTTCAGTTCTTTTTCACCCAAGCTCTTAAGCTCTCTGACTTTCATTTTTAAATCCTCCTTTATTTTCTTTTCCAGATTCATTTGATTGTTCAGCCATGGAAAAAGGGGCCCATACATGGCCCCTTTCCTTCGCCTTTTCCATTTTATTCGCTGTCCTCAGCTATTTTTCCTTTTTTCAGGTCATAATAGGCCTTCATGATGCCCTGGCCGATTTTTTTATTGATAGAGTTTTTATCAGAAGACACATAAGGCACAACGATCGAGAAAGCAACTTCCGGATCACGTGAAGGCGAATAGCCCGCCAGTGTGAGATTATAGGTTGGAGTATCTTTGTACAGCTTTTTCTCTTCCATACTATAATAAAATGATTGCGCTGTGCCGGTCTTTCCTGCCAGGTCATATTCCCGGTAAGGGCTTCCGCTAAAATAGCTTGCTGCAGTCCCGCCCTGTTCCTGGAAAACCTTCTTGAAGCCGGCCTGAACCTGCTGGATTTCCCTCTCGCTCATGTCGATGCGGTTAAGCGTGACAGGCTCGAAGCCCTTATAGACAGGGCCAAGCTCTTTTGCAGGTGATGGTTCCCTGATTTCCCTGACAAGCTGCAGCTTCATGCGGTTCCCGTCATTGGCTATCGTCGATATATATTGTGCCAGCTGAAGAGCTGTATAAGTATCATATTGTCCGATTGATAAGTCGAGCAGAAGCCCGGGCCTGTAATCGGTGCCTGGAAGTCCGCTGGATTCGTTCGGAAGGTCGATCCCTGTCTTGACTCCAAGGCCGAACTGATTGAAATAATAGCGGAACTCCTCAAACGCTCCTGGATCGTACGGCAGCTTCATTCCTGGGGTATATTCCTTGCCGAGCGCCCTGATTGCCGTTTTAAACATATAAACGTTCGATGATTTCTTCAGTGCTTCAATATCATTAGGTGATCCCAGCGCAAGGCTGTATGATTTTTTCACTGGTGTCTGATACAAATTAAGGGGCTCATCTTTGAATCTGGTGCCGAGCTGAAGTACGCCCATTTCATAGCCGGCAAGGACAGTCGCCCCCTTGACGGCTGACCCGACTTCATACGATGAAGTGAAAGCGCCCAGTGCATAGTCATCCACCTTATAGCCGCCGTTTTCGTATTTAAGCTTCTTGCCTGATATAGCCAGGACTTCGCCTGTCCTAGGATTGGTCATGACAACGAAGGCACTGTCGAGGAATCTGCCTCCGCCGCTTGCTTTAGCAGCTTTCAGCTCACGCTCGATGACTTCCTCCACCTTCTCCTGCAGCTCAAGATCAATGGTCAGGATCAAATCCTTGCCGCTTTTTCCTGTTGATATCTCTACTGCTTCTTTCACTTTCCCGCTTTTATCCACTTTGTATTCTGTTTTCGTTTTTTCTCCAGCAAGCACATCTTCATATTGATATTCGATCTGGCTTTTACCGACCCGGTCATTCAGACTATAGCCGCGTGAAGTGAAATATTCCAGCCGGTCCTGAGGAAGGCCTTCTTCGCTTGAACTGATATTCCCAAGTATCGAGCGGAATGTATCGCCGTTTGGATATTCCCGCTTCCAGTCCGTGAAAACATCGACACCCGGCATATCCTGAAGATGCTCACTCACAAGGGCGGCTTCTTTACTGGTTACATTTTCATTTTTGACGATCTGCGGTGTGAGCGCATAGCCTTTTGCCATTTCCCTGAAGATGGCGGCTACCTTTTTATCCTGAGGCGTCATTTTAGCCAGATGATTTTCCGGAGAAATTCTTTTGAGCTGAAGCTTATAAAGGTCTTTGTCTGTCAGCTTCTCATTTTCCAGCTCTTTCTTTTTCAGCAGCGCCTTTGCCTCTTCTTCATGTGTCAGGATCCAAAAATCCTTCAGATCCCTTTCCGTCAGTTTTTCTGTGCTCATTTCAATATATTTGGCAAGCTCTTCCGCAACATTTTTGATGTCCTCTTGCTTCGTATTTTGATCTTTTATATAGGAAATGGCATTCTGCCCGACATTGCCGACAATTAGCCGCCCATCCCTGTCAAAGATTTTTCCCCTTGGGACAGATTCTTTGATGACATGATTCTCGGTCCTGTTCAGCTCGTTAACGAAATCCTCCCCTTTAACGATCTGGACGACGCCAAGCCGGACGATCAGAAGGCTGAAGCATACGAAAACAAAGAAGAAAAGCAGATTGAGCCGGAATGGCAGTTTGTTTTTTATCTTTTTTTTCTCTTTTTCCACTTCCACTTTTAAGGCCCCCTTTTATTTTTTGAACTCAAATAGCCTTGAGACAGACATATCAGCCATCTCGCCCTCTGCCTGTACAATCAAAAAGTATTCGCCCCCGCCTTCAATAATGCGGACAGGATTTTCCATCGACACCTCGAGCCTGCCGTCATCATCTGGTATGAAATAAATATCGTCCTCAATCGAACCTTCCGCTATATCAATATTTTCAGCCGGTCCGAACACAACGCCAGCGTTTGCGGAGGACTTCAGTGTAACCGTATACCGGCGGCCGGGAGTGAGACTTTCAAGCGAAATTCCGCCAGTGAACTTCTGTGTACTGTCCATTGAAATGAAAGCCTTACCTTTACCTTTTTCCATAGGAACGACCGTTTCCCCTTCCTGTTTTATGGAGATCACAGGTGTATTCTTTACGATTGATTTGATCCTCGCAGTATTGTTTGAATCCGAAGGGGCAAAGCGGATGGTATAGGCGTCTATGACGACTTGAATTCTCCCGCCTTCTTCCGCGGCCATTTTAATTTTATCTGAGAATTCTTCCTGATTTTCAAAAGTAATCCAGCTTTCCCTGGTATCTCCCTTAAAACGCGGCAGGAGAGCGTCAGTACCTGCATCAGGCTTAAAATAGAATTGGCCTTCAAGAAAACCGGAGGAGCTGCCGAAACTTTGGACTGTGCCGCTTAAAAGCTTCTCTCCCTTGAATTCTGCATATACTGTCTGGAAAGCCCCGTGCCTGCCTTCACTTTTAAGGTCCGATAAAATCATTGCCGCTACAGAATCGCCCGCCTCAGCTTCATCAGGGTCAAATATATTCCGTCCGGCGTCGATGGGGACCTCTTCTATAACAGCGTCCTGCGGCGTTGAACTCTGTCCTTCTGTCTGCAGGAGTCCCAGCTGATAGCCTGCAAATCCGCCTATAGACAGAAAGAATACACATGCAGTGAGCCATGCGGCAGCTTTGGGGAAAAGAGCTGGATAAGGTGCCTCTTTTTTTCTCTTTGCTGTGGCAATCTTTTGCCTGACCAGCCTTTTATCTTTCTCTGTAAAAACCGGGTCCTTAGAGATATAGGGATCAAAATGCTGCTTCAAATCTCTCAGCCTGTCATCCACTGAATTCATTCCCTTCTTCTTCAGAATAAAAGACTTTCAACTTATCCCGGCCCCTCCTGATCCTTGTTTTAACCGTTTCAATATGAAGATTCAGGATCTCCGCAATTTCCAGCATTGAAAATTCCTTTACATAGTAAAGGAGGATGCTCTCCCTGTATTTGACCGGCAATTTTAAGATATTTTCCATCAGGCGGTCCTGCCCATCTTTTTCAATCAGTTCATCCTCAGCCGATCTCTCCCTTTTGTCAAACCAGAATAGTTTGTCAGTAAACTGGAGATGGAGGTAATGCCAGCTTCGCAGATGATCTTTGCATTTATTTGCGGCAATTCGGAAAATCCACGTCTTAAAGGACGATTCACCCTTAAAATTTTCCAGATTCATATAAACGCTCAGGAATACATCCTGAAGAACATCCTCAGTCTGCGGCCAGCTTTTCGTATATGTATAAATAAATCGCTTCAATTTCTCGCCATACAAGTCCATGGCAAATTCTATGGCTTGGTCTTTTGTAAGCTTCAGCCAATCTCTATCGATGTCAGGGTTCAAAGGCTCCCTCCTTGCTGCCAAAAAAGCCGTTTGTAATATAGACGCAACACAACTGTAAAAAGGGTCAAAAAATAGGGAATTTTTTCTGGGGAATATAGGAGGACGCTCAGAAATCTTAAAAAATAGGGAAGCTCTGTCTGGATTGAGGATATACAGTCTGAGTTTAGCAGTGTGGGAATATATACTTCAGCTGATTCAGGATGATTCTGCATATATTTGCAGTTTTTCTGCCTGAATATGGAGGAGTTTTGCCAGCACTTTGAAGGATTCTACCTAAAACTCCTTTCTTTCTACCCGGAATCGGCAATAATTTTTCCAGCTTACAATTTTTTCAAAACTTAAAAAGAGCTGGAATCCATCCAGCTCTTCTCATTATTTGAACCATCCCTTTTCACGGGACCGTGTAATCGCTTCTATCCGGTTTTGTACTTCAAGCTTTTCCAGAATGGCAGACACATAATTGCGGACAGTCCCGCTTTTAATGGACAGCTCTGCTGCAATTTCATTTGTGTTCTTTCCGTCCGCGACCAGTTCCAGTACTGCTTTTTCTCTTTCGGTCAGCGGATTTTCTTCGGCATACATATCATCCATCAGCTCCGGGGCGTAAATGCGGCGGCCAGCCATGACACTGCGGATGCTGCCTGCCAGCTCTTCGCTCGGGCTGTCTTTGAGCAGGTAGCCGCTCACGCCGGCTTTGATCGCCGATTGAAAATAGCCTGTTCTGGCAAAGGTAGTCAGGATAATGACCTTGCAGATGCCTTTCAGTTCTTCCGCTGCCTCAAGTCCCGTTTTCAGCGGCATCTCAATATCCATGATGCAGATATCCGGCTGGTGCTGATGGACAAGGGCGACGGCTTCCTCGCCATTTCCTGCCTTGCCGACAACTTCCATATCATCTTCAAGGCTCAGCAGCGAACCAAGTGCACCAAGCATCATACGCTGATCTTCTGCTATGACAATACGAATCATTGCAGCTCCTCCTTTTGTCTGATCTTCACAACATTCGGCACCCGGACAATCAGTGTAGTTCCCCCGTCCTGGTACACCTCCATAGTGCCATTGACAAATTCAGCACGCTCCCTGATACCGAGCAGTCCGCTTCCTTTGCCAATGTCCCGGTCAGGATCAATGCCAACGCCATTGTCACTGACTGTGACTGCAGTTTCGTCATCGGCCTGCCTGATTTCCACGATAACCTCGGTAGCATTGGAGTGCTTCACCACATTATTCACTGCCTCCTTCAGGCACATGCTGAGGATGTTTTCCACAAACAGTGAAACATTGACAAGCTGCCGCTCCTGTTTAAGCACAAACGAAATCCCTGCAGCCCCGAGTATTTGTTCAATCAGGACTACCTCCTCCTTCAGCCGGATCCCCCTCATCTGCGAGACCATCTTCCTGACCTCATTCAGGGCGGTCCTGGCTGTCTGCTGCACATCTTTCAGCTCGGAACGGGCCTGCTCTGGATCTTTATAGACTAATTTCCCCGCCAGATCGCTCTTAAGCCCGATCAGTGAAAGCTTCTGGCCGAGCGTATCATGCAGGTCCCTGGCTATCCGCTGCCTCTCTTCCATCTTAACCAGCTCTGAAATCCGTTTATTGGCATCTTCCAGCTGCGACTCCAGCTTGCCCCGCATATTCCGGTTTTTGATGCTGAATGGCAGGAGGATGACGCTGAGCCAGCTGATGATTATAAATGGGATCTGCTTCACGAATAATGGATCCTGCAGGACAAACTGATAGTTGATTGCCGCAGAAGCTGCTGTCAGGTGAAGGATATAAAGAATGGCGAAAGCGGCCTTCCCTGTGATATTGCCGATGAAATAAGCAATGAAAAATGAAAAATACACATAACCGAAAAGTGTTGTCATCGCTGTTGAGATCCCGATCAGCACGATGGCCCAGATATAAACAGTCCATCCCCTCGAAAGGAAGGCCAGCCGGAAGAATAAATAAAAGATGACAGTTAAAATGATGCCGGCAACGATTTCCGCTGTTGATGAAGACTGAAAGATGAAATAGAAAGGCAGTATCGTTAGAATCGCCCATATATAAGGGGAAATCCCGGTGCTGCTGTTAAAGACAAGCAATTTTTTCTTCATTATACATCTCCAATATCTTTTGTATCCTTATTTTACATAAAAATGTCTTTTCAAAAAAGGACAGAGCCATGATATTCGGGCTCCGTCCTTTGAACTGGCTTTTTAAACTGAAACGCTTTTCTTCTTCTGTGCTTTCAGCAGGTGATGGATTTCCCTGAAAGAAACAAAGCTGCGGCTCTGTTCATTCCATAATCGGTATTTCAGCGACTTCAGACTAGTTGACAGTGTGATCGTCTGGACATTATTGAGCAGCGGTTCCTTATTATGGGCATCCTCCAGAAAATAGTTCGGAACCCTGGGGCTGAGATGATGGACATGGTGGAAGCCGATATTGCCAGTCAGCCACTGCAGGAGTTTCGGAAGCTTATAAAAGGAGCTTCCATCAACAGCTGCCCTGACAAATTCCCATTCTTCGTCGTATTCGAAATAAGAATCTTCGAACTGATGCTGTACATAAAACAGCCAGATGCCAAGCGCACCGGAAATATAGAAAATCGGTCCCTGGATAAGAAGGAAGGCCTTCCAGCCTACCAGCCAGCACATAAATGCAATCACAAGGACAATCAGGATGTTTGTGAGATAAGTGTTCATTTTTTCCTTAGGCCGTGCTCCCTTGCGGTTGAAGCGCTGGGCAATGAGGAACTCATAAATCGGTCCGAGGCCGAACATCACAAGCGGATTGCGGTAAGCGCGGTACTGCATGCGCTGCCAGAAGCTTGCGTCCAGGTATTCATCAACCGTCATGACCCAGATGTCACCGGTGCCCCTTTTATTCAGGTTGCCGCTTGTTGCATGGTGGACAGAATGGCTGTGCCTCCATTGATGGAAAGGGAATAGTGTCATCACTCCTGTGATCATGCCAAGCACTTCATTCGCCTTTTTGCTTTTGAAAAAAGAGTTGTGGCAGCAGTCATGGAAAATGATGAAGATCCTCACCAGAAATCCTGCATTCACAACAGTCAATATAAACGTGATCAGATAAGATATTTGCATGGTTTCATAGGCCAGATACCAAATGAGAAAGAAGGGCACCAGCGTGTTCATTAGCTGGAAGATACTGCTCTTTGTATCGGCTTTTTCGTAAGGAGAGATATTTTTCCTTGATAATTTGCCAGGTTTTGACGTTTTTTTATCCATATAGTTAATCCTCCTCGTACTTGCTTATTTCATTATGTAATACATGGAGGCATGATGTAAGGCATACATGTCATAGGGTGGACATGATAAATGTCATGGGTGGGGTTTAGAACTTCAAGTAGTTTCTTCCCCGCAAAGCACATACGGGGTCTTTAGCTTTCTGCTATTTTCGCTGGAGTCTGCTTATTCCTCTCAATCAACAAGGTCTCCATAAAATCAGATATCACTAAGTAAATACTACATTAAAAAGAGCACGGAAATTTTCTCCATGCCCTCTTTTTCCATGTTATTTAATAATCTTTTTATCCCTTCCCTGCCTGGAATCCGGGATACTGCGTCATACCTCCGTCAGCGAAGAGTGTGAGCCCGGTGACATAGCTTGCTTCTTTTGATGCCAGCCAGACGGCGCAGGCTGCGATTTCTTCGGGCTTTCCGATATAGCCCATCGGAATGAGCTCCAGGACGCCTTTTTCCAGTTCCGGATCCGAGAATTTTTCTGCGTTGATCGGTGTGTCGATGGCGCCGGGTGCAATGCAATTGACACGTATTCCTTTAGGGGCAAATTCTAGTGCGAGTGTTTCGGTCATCAGCTTCACGCCCCCCTTGCTGGCAGCATAATGGACGAAGTGAGGCCAGGGGATACGCTGGTGGACGGATGACATATTGATGATAGAGCCTTTTATGTCGTTCTCCAGCATATAGTTGATTGCTTCTCGGGAGCCAAGGAACTGACCTGTCAGGTTTGTGTTGATGACTTTATTCCAATCATCCAGTGAGAGTTGCTCTGATGGAACTTCATTTTCAATCCCGGCATTATTGACCATAACGTCAAGGGAACCAAAGGTATGCACAGCATGTTCAATGATCCGCTTGACATCTTCCTCGCTGCCGACATCCCCCTGGATGCTGCTAGCCTTTCCTCCTGCGTTTTCAATCTTCTCAATGATTTCGTCGATATTATCATCATTGCTGTGATAATTAATGACGACATTCGATTTTTCTGCTCCGAATCTTTCGGCCATTGCCCGCCCAAGCCCTGAGTTTCCACCTGTTATCACGACTGTTTTTCCTTCAAGGTCTTTGTACATATCCATTCTCCTTTTCTTATCCTTTTGTAAATCCAATCAGCACTCCGCCTGCTATGATGAGCAGGCACCCTGTGATGATAAGGATTGTTTGCTTTTTGGATGTTTTCTCGCCGAGAAGGAAAATCCCTCCCAGGGTAGAGATGACGATTCCTGTCTGAGAAAGCGAGAAGCTTGTTGCCACGCCGATTTTCGGGAGCGACAGCAGAAGCGTCAGATTTCCGGCTGCCCAGATCAGCCCTGTCAGAAGATTCCTGACAGCATATTTATTGAACGGCTTATTTTTGATTGTGAGTGCCGTACCGCCAATCACCATTCCAAGCGCCTGCGGAAGCAGCGCAGACCATCCGTCGATTTCGAGCCAGTTAATGATGACAACATATCCGACAAAACCAACAGTTGAAATAAGCAGGGTGACCAGCCCTTTTTTCAGATTCTTAGACTCATCATTCCCCTCCTTCTGGCCCCAGGAAGTCATGACTGCTCCGGCGATGATCAGGACAAGGGCAATGATGCCGAGCGTAATCTGAACCCCTGTCGACCATTCATTGAAAACGACAATCCCGAAAAAGCTTGTCCCGATAAGCTGGAGTCCGGTCGATAGCGGAGTAGTCTTAGCGACTCCAAGGTACTTCACTGCCCCAAACTGATTTTTTTGTCCCAGGGACCAAAGCGCCCCTGAAGCAAGTCCTGCACCCCATACAAGCGGTGACAGTTCCGGTCTGACAAAGAGAAATACCGCTCCTGCAAAAATCAGTGCGCCGATGGTTGTCCCAAAGGTCTGGCTATTATCATCCCCTCCGAGTTTATTGCTGACCAATATAATGCTGCCCCAGCATGCTGCTGTTATGACAGCCAATAAAATTCCTGACATGTATGCGGTCCCCTTTCTCGCTGATAAAAAACAAGATGCTGATATTAGCTTTTCCCTGATTGGGCTAAAAATGAAACCTCGAGTTAATAAGCACAATAAAAGGAATTTTTTTACAGATAGCAGAGTAATTGGACATATCTTTGCGGACATATGATCTAAGATAAGTCGGGAAGGTGAAAGAAATGAGAAAAGACGGGCAGTTTATCTTCTTCGTAATTGAAACGTCTTCCATCAAAAAATTCCTTACTTTGGAGATGGGTTTTGGGACAGCTTTCTATTATGGGGCAAAGTTTATTTTCGCCAATGAGATTACTTCAATATGTACTAGCATTTTGGCAGTGGAGGCTTTAAAAAAAGGTCTGAAACAGCTCGAGAGGTAAAAAGTTCATACAGTTTGAAGTGTACTTGGATAGGTCTAAAAAGACACTGTTCGCTTTAATGTAAAATATTCCTTGGCTCTACAAAAATAAGGCCCGGCATAATGCCAGGGCCTTCTATTTCATTTCTTCAGCCTCATTCTTCCCATTGCGACTGATTGCCTCAGGAGGGAAAATCATCCTGCAGATGATTCGGGCTGCTTCCAGTGTATTGAGCGGCGAAGAACTTTGCTCCTCTTTATGAGGTCCATTTTCGGCCAAAATGAGGGCAGACCATGCGGCAGTGTCAAGATCTATGTCCTTCCAGGTCAATCCTTTTTGCCTCGCCTGTTCTAAACCCTGCACAATCTGCATATGTATATTTCTCCGAGCCTCCTGCAAAATGCCGGCCAATTCGGAATCCTTGGGCAGCAATTCAGGCAGCACACGATGGATGCCGACGGCTTCAAGCCTTTTGTAGTGCTCATCCAGCAGCCGGGCAAGGAGGAGAACCGGGTCTCCATTTAGCCAGTCGGGCTCAGGAATTATTAGAAAGTCGATTTTGTCCTGCAGCAGTGCCATCAGCAGCTGGCGCTTATCAGAGAAATAGCGGTAAAAGGTGCCTGTGGCCACATCGGCTGCGGCTGCTATTTCTTTTGCTGTTGTCATTTCGTAGCCTTTTTCTATGAATAGCCTCCGCCCGCTTTCCAGGAGTGCCTTTCGTTTTTGAAGTGCTCTTTCCTGTTTGGGCAGTGATGGGAATTCGCCCGGAAACGGGCCGGCATTTTTATCCGCCATAGGCTCACCTCCAAACTCATCATATCATATAAAGAACATAGCAGAGAGCTTAAAATCAGGCAGCGAAAAAACATGAACCGAAGTTCACCTTATTGTTTGACAGGGGTTTTTTATGGTGCAATAATGAACTTAATTTCACTAGGATAGTCCTTACGTCATAGTTTTTTACTGATTGAAAATTTAACGATAAGGGGTTGCACATATGGCAAAAGAGGGAGATACAATCAGATTTAAAAGGCATGACCTTACCATTACCGGAACGGTTGTGAAGGTTAAAGAAGAAAGCGTTCTTGTCCAAATAAGCGATGAGGATGCACTGCTGTTAAAAATTGATACACCAATAACGGTTGTATCGCATAAAAAT
The DNA here is from genome assembly GCF_040492155.1 of Cytobacillus sp. T106. Lineage (NCBI taxonomy): Bacteria > Bacillati > Bacillota > Bacilli > Caryophanales > Bacillaceae > Cytobacillus > Cytobacillus sp. T106. Next base: position 37,900 of record NZ_JBEUMK010000026.1, read on the forward strand.
TACAAGATTGTCTGAAAGCGTGATATGTATAATGGCGGCCGAAGATATTAATAGAAAAAAAGCTGCTGAGTTTATTTGCTTTTACATGAAAAAATACGCAGGATTTAAGCTATAAAGGTAGAATTGATTTATATGTTTAATCATTCTGCCAATTGATCAAAATTCATACCCTGGGAGGATTCTGGCATGGAAATCAGCAAAGACTCAAAGAAATTAGCGGTAGATTCACCTGTTTTGCTAAAAGGGATTGTAAAGGCTATTTACAAAGATACCGTTCATATCCAGATCGGCGGCAAAATCATTGCTCTGCCAGCTTCCAATATGCCCGCCGCTTCCTCTTAACCTGCAGCCTGATGAAGGCTGTTTTTTATACTCACATAGGAATTTTCACCTTGTAAAAGGAGCCGGTATACCGGCTCCTTTTGTGCAGACTTATTCAGAAACCTTTTCAGCATATCTGAAATCCGGATTATTGAGCGGGCTGAACCGGATTCCCTTAATATTTTCTTTTACAACCGCATTCTGAGAAGAAAAGTAGATTGGGATGATCGGCATCTCATCCATCAGGACAGATTCAGCCTGATGCAGCAGTTCAAATCGCTTTGCTTCGTCCTGCTCTGTCAGTGACTGGTCAAGCAGCTTGTCAAATTCAGGATTGGACCAGTTTGTAAAGTTGCTGGAACTGCCTGAGCTGTACAGATCCAGAACAGGGTACGGATCCAGGAAGTCCCCTACCCAGCCCATGCGCGCCGCCTGGAAGTTTTTCTGCTTGAAAGTATCTATGAATGTTTTCCATTCCTGGTTCTCCAGCTTCACTTCAACCCCAAGGTTCACCTTGAACATTTCCTGCAGAGCTTCGGCAATCTTCTTGTGGTTTCCTTCTGAATTATATTTCAGGGTTACAGAAGGAAGCTCCTTCCAGCCTTCTTCCTTCATTCCTTCTGCAAGCAATTCTTTTGCTTCGTCCGCATCAAAAGAGTAGTAAGGTTTCTTCTCATCCCGGAAGTCCTTCCCTGACGGCCCTTCCACACCGTAGCCCACATAGCCGTAGGCTGGCTCTTCGCCGCCTTTAGAAATGTTTTTTGTGATAGCTTCACGGTCGATTGCCAGGCTGAAAGCTTTGCGGATTTTACTGTTATTGAAAGGCTCTTCATTTACATTGAATGTATATGTATAGACACTGAATTGCGGAGAGTTGATAAATTCCTTGCCCCCCTTTTCGATATCTATCGCATCGGCGGCAAGATTCTTGATCAAATCAATATCGCCTGATTTATACATCTGATATTCGGTGTTGGCATCAGCCACCATTTTAAAGTTTACGGATTCAATAGTAATATCTTTACTGTTCCAGTATTGGCTGTTCTTTTTCAGAGTAAGAAGATTATTATGTTCCCATTTGCCGAGTGTATAAGCGCCATTGGTCACAATGGTTTCCGGCCCTGCAGCCCAGTTTTCGTCTGCTTCGACTGTTTTCTGGTTCACCGGCATGAAGCCCTGTCCCATCAGTACTTTCGGAAAGAACTTGATCGGGGTGTCCAGCTCCACCTTCAGGGTATGATCGTCTTCTGCAGTAATTCCTACATCTTCCACAGAACCATTTTCCCTGTTATATTCTTCAGCCCCTTTTATGTAAAAAAAGCTAGAAGGATCATAGGCGCCTGTTTCAGGATTCAGGACCCTTTTCCATGCAAACTCAAAATCCTTTGCTGTCAGCGGATCTCCATTGGACCACTTCTGCCCGTCCCTGATTGTGAAGGTATATATTTTACCGTCTTCTGAAACATCAACCTTGCTGGCTGCCCCTTCCACTGCATTTCCGTCTTTATCATAGCGGTATAAGCCTTCATATAAGTTATCGATCACCCAGAAGGAAGTTGTATCAGATGCAAAAGCAGGATCAAGGGTATACGGCTCCCCTCCAAGATTGGCATTCAATACTTGTTCAACGTCATTTTCTCCGGATGCTGATCCTTCTTCACCATTGCTGCACCCTGCAAGAACAGCCAGCGCAAACAGCAGGATGGCCAGCGATACCAGTGATAATTTTTTCATAATTTTATCCTCCTTTTATTTTAGCGCTCTAAATCGATTTATCATATTAAAATACTAAGATTTAAATTAGCAATCCCCCCGTCCTTTATGGCTTATTCCGAAAATATCCTTTACTTCTTTACCATACTAAAAAACCTCCCGGCAAAGACAGCTGAGAGGAATGGTCTCTGCTTATCTTTCCGGTATACCGGTGGAATTGGCACAGTGTCAACAGACCTGCTGCCGAGGCTTCATCGGGCCAGTCCCTCCGCCTCTCTGGATAAGTGATATAGTTTTTTAGCTGGCAGAAATAAAAAAGCCCCTTCTGCAGATAGAAGAGGACAGTATGTATGAACAAGATCCCTTCTTATCTGCCAGGCCTTTGCCTGATGGATTTGGCACAGTGTCCGGATGAACCTGCTGCCGAGACTTCTTCGGGCCATACCCCTCCGTCTCTCTTGATAAGAAATTATAGATATATAATTTTTCGGTGCACTAAGAATAACCAATTTAGAAAATTTCGTCAACAGAAAAGATAAAAGTTCTACTTTTCTATATTTTCAAACAACAGAAGGGCTAAAGACATAATTAGGATAGTTCCTGCCTTATAATTCCTCCCTAAATTGCAAACACTATTTTCATACTGATTGAAGGAGTCTTCCTATGGACAAGAAAACCCCCCTTACATCGGCAGAAATCGCGATGCTCTGGACTACTTATATGAATGACAGCATGTCAAAATGTGTTCTTGGCTATATGATTACCCATGCAACAGAAGCTGAAATTGGCGCTGCCCTCCAATTTGCCATTGATCTTTCGACCAGCCACCTGCAATACCTGGAACCCCTTTTCAAAGAAGAAAAAATGGCTGTTCCGAATGGCTTCGGCGGAGGCGATGTCAATCCTGATGCTCCTAGTCTGTTTTCAGACACCTTCTGCCTGGCATATATCAACCATATGGCAAAAGCGGGAATGCTTGCTTACAGCGGCATGCTTGCTATGTGCGCCAGAAATGATATAAGGAAATTCTTTACCGAAGGATTGGCAGAAACGGCCTTGCTCTACAATATGACTACAAACCTGATGCTTGAAAAAGGGATTTACATAAGAGCTCCCTACATCTCGTATCCGCATGAAACGGATTATGTGGATACAAAGAAATATTTAAGCGGCCTGAACCCCTTTGCGACTAAAAGACCTTTGAATGCGGTGGAAATTTCTCATCTGACCGTGAATATACAGACAAATTCCATCGGGCTGCAGATTGCCGCAGCTTTTGCACAAACAGCTCGGCTGAAAGAAGTACAGGAATTTATGCTGAGAGGAAAAGAAATTTCCCAAAAGCATGTTGGCATTTTTACGAAGATTCTGCTGGAAAGCAATATACAGGCTGTAGGTTCACCTAATATAGCCGTATACGATACAACTAAGCAGGTATTTTCCGATAAGCTGATGATGTTTCATATGTCTTTGTTAAGTGCAACCGGGTCCGGAAATTATGCTACAGCAGGTGTTGCAAGCCAGCGTACTGATGTAGCAGCCAGCTATCAGCGGCTAGCCGTTGAGATTGCCCTGTATGCTAAAAGCGGAGCAGACATTATGATCAAGCACGGCTGGCTGGAGCAGCCTCCCGGAACGACAGACCGTGATGCATTGGCTAAAAAAGGAACACCCTGACCCCATCTTTAAAAGCTGGGGTTTGTGCTGTTCTTTTTTCGTTTGCTTCCATGATTGAATACAACCGGATTATACCAGCAGATAAGCAATTAAGGAACCTGGACAAAATATACCCAAGACTCCAGCTGGGAGAAAGTTTTAAGACTGAAAAAGGGACATCAGGCAAATCTAAAAAGGATACCAATGAGAGGAGGGCTTCTCATGACACAGTCTAAAAAGCAGGAAGAAAGACAGTGGCGGCAGAGAAAAGAAACTCAGCATCCGCATGGTAAGGTTAAATCATTTGATCAGCTGGCTGATGAACCCGGCAAAGGCGGACGCTCCTGAAAGAAAGGGTCCGGGACATAGTCCCGGGCCTTTATTTAGACTTTACATTTCCTTTCTGGCGCTGAAGTTGCTAATAAACTGGGAAAGATGCTAGTAAAATCG
>NZ_JBEUMK010000027.1:0-33879 GCF_040492155.1 Cytobacillus sp. T106
GAGCATTGCCTCTCAAATGGTTCCTTCAAGCATAGGCCTCCAAGCGAAGTGAAAACGGAGTGCGGAAGAAAAATAGTACGCCACTACCAGGCATAAAAGTATCTACTTTATTGACAGAACTCCAAAATGGGCAACTTTGCTGCACTTAACCGGAAATTTTCCGCTTATTTAATGCCCTCATGCCAGATTCAGCAGTTAAAACGGAAATTCTCCGCTTATTTTAAGGCTTGCTGGCCCCTCAAATGAGGATAAGACTTCCTGGTTTTTTTATCCTTTCCTGCCCTGTTAGCTGAATAAACCTCTCCTGAAAAGGGGAAAAAAGAGGGTCTCTTCACTCAATTTTGAAAAAGCCTGTCTGCCATATATACCTATGCGGAGATCAAAGGCGAAAGTACAGGAATGGACAGACCGTTTTTTTCAGAGTCTGGAATATAGCATGGCTGTTCCTGGCTTTCGGTTTGCAAATGCATTTTCAACCCGCAGATTTAAGCTCTAAAGAATAAGGATGCTGGCTGAGCCGCTGAATTTTTGCCGTGAAGGTCTTCAGCTGCTTCTTTCAGCATATAGTATACGGACAAGCGATTTGGAGAGGAGAATGAAGGGTGGCATATCAGGGGTCGAAAGGCTGGTATATTCAGAAGCTGAAGGAAATGGGGATCAATAAACATCCGATAGACCGCAGGAAAATAGAATTATACAAAACCTATATTGTCAGAAAGCTATACATCGAAGAATTAAAGAAAAATCCGGGAAAATAAACATATGGGGAGGCTGCATAGAAAGCAGTCTCTTTGTTTTGCCAAACGGTGCGGCAGTCTATGCCCGGCACCTGAGCATGCGTTTTTCATAATGGCATGTTGGAAAGCGGCGAAGCATATGATGAGGGAGAAAGGGGGCAGAGGATAGTGAGATCTCTTATTGCAAACAAGCTGGCCACCATTTGGATGGAAATCGGGGAAAGCAGCTTTGACTGCCCGCTGAAATCCGTAAGCGGGGGGAACACAGTCTGGCAGCAGATATATCTGCTCGGGCACTATCCTGTCCTGCTCCATGAATATTATTTGATGTCCAGACTGATTCTCGATAGCAAATGGATTTTGCCTCCATGGAAACTGTTCTCTTTTAAGTGCGGAAGTGCAATTGAATATGATGCCTTCTATGCCGCCGCATGCGAGAAGGAAATCGGCAGCTTTACATACACCGGCATTGACGAAGAAGTCTGGAGTGGCCTGAGTGAAGTCCCCCCCAATAAACTTAAGCTGATTCGATCACCTCCATCAGGCTTGCAGGTAGGGGAATTGGATGAGATCAGCTTAATAATGTTCCCTAAATCATTAAAGAGCTTTACCGGCAGGGATTTTGAAGCTATAAGCCAGCAGCTGCAAAGGGCTGTTATGAAAAGGAAAAGAATCTGCATGGCTTTCTCGGCATCCGACCCTGAAAAACCTGATTATGAGCTGAACCGGTTTCATTCACTCCTTGAACAGGCTGCGAGATGGCAGAAGTACAGAATCTGCCAAGAGCAAACGATTCATATTCAAGCCGAAACAGCCATCCGATATGCTGATAACCGTTTCGAATATCCTCCAAAAATTCTGATGAAGATGAGGGATAGGGAGGGCTTAGCCTCAGTTTGTCCTGTGGAGAGGCTGGAACAGGCATTTATGAGGGCAGTTTTTCTGGAGGCAAGGTGAGTTTTTATATATGAAAAAAAGCCAGTCGGGAATGACTGGCTTTTGGTTAAATCTCGTGTATGTGCACCCTTAAGCCTCCATTAGCTGGGTGACATCCTGAACCGGCTGGACTCCGCTCCGCATTACATGAAGTGTATATAAGTCCTTTGGGATTTCATAAAGATTGTAGATAAGCTCCTGCTTGTTCAGCTGTTCAAATATATGTTTCCTTGTTTCATTGGCCTGGATAATATACGGAAGCTTTTCAGCAGCTTTTTGAGAACGGATATTGACATTTCTGATCCTCATAAAGATCGTTTCGATTCCGGCTTCATAAAAAAGCTCATCAAAAAAAGCATCCTTGGCTGTCTTATTATAGCCTTTCCCATGATAGGGCTTGCCGAGCCAGGTGCCGAGGAACCCGGCCTGATCCTGAATATCGAACAGATTGATGGTCCCGATCGGAGCACCCCATTCATCGAGGATAGTGCGGGAAATAAGCTCACCGCGTTCCTCTGCTTCAATCGTCTGCTTGGTCATAAATAAAAATTCATCATAGGAATAGGCTTTTTGGCGCACAAAAGGGAAGACTTCCGGGTGCGTCATCAATTCGTACAAAGCATGGCAATCATGAAGATCGCGTTTCTTGAGCATGTATGTTCCCTCCAGCCCGAGGTAGTCCTGCTCCATGCCAAATAGAGCTCTGGTCCCACCCTCGAAATTTTTAGTAATGTTGCTAAAAAATTTCGGGGTGGGAATCGAACCCACTAGAACCATCCTTGGATTGGATGGTGGCGCACCATTTGCCTTCCCTATATCTATTGCATTCCATTATGTGTTTATTCAAAGGCAGAAATTCAGCAGAATCTTTGCCACTTAAGGTATCATACTAAAAAAAAATAAAAAAAGAAATAGGTAAATTGTTAATATTTCTTGAAAAATTTACAGCAAAATTCGGCAGCGGATTTTGACAAATTCCATCACTCAGAATAGACGAATTCCCCGTCAATCATCGTCCAGGACGGCTTGGACAAAAAATGGAAAGGGTGGAGGCTCCAAAGGGCCAAATCTGCATCCTTGCCAGGCTCAATTGAGCCGAGCCTGTCTTCTGCTCTCAAGTTCCTGGCCGGAATGAGCGTGATTCCCTCGAGTGCTTTCTGTTCAGCAAGACCTTCCCTCATGGCTATGGCAGCACAGACATTCAAATATTGTATCGGTGTATAAGGATGGTCTGTCGTTATCGAGACTTCAATTCCCATTTTCGTCAGTTCGCTGTATGTCCTCCATGTTTTATTTTTCAATTCTACCTTCGATCTTCGGGTCAATGTCGGGCCCACAGACACCTTTAAACTCCTTCCAGACAGCTCGTCGGCTACCAGGTGACCCTCTGTGCAATGCTCAATCCTCAAATCCAGATTGAATTCATCTGCCAATCTTACCGCAGAAATGATATCATCCGCCCTGTGTGCGTGGATCCGTACAGGAATGGAACGATTAAGGGCGAGCAGCAGCGGTGCGGTGCGGAGATCTTCCGGTGATGCCGAGTTTTTTGCGGCATAAAAAGCCTCCCGGAGCATTCCCATGATGCCCATCCTGGTAATCGACTCTTTATTGCCGTGGCTGTGAATCCGCTTGGGGTTTTCCCCGAATGCGATTTTGAGGCCTGCCGTTTTCTGGATCGTCATCTTTTCAATATTTTTGCCGGCGGTTTTGATGACAGAAGTGGTTCCGCCGATGATATTGGCGCTGCCAGGCATGATATGGACCGCCGTGATACCATGCCGCACAGCATCAGAAAATGCAGGGTCGAGCGGGTATACGCCATCCATGGCCCTGATATGCGGGCTGAGCGGCTCTATGGTTTCATTGGCATCATTCCCGGCCCATCCGGTCCCTTCATCATAAAGTCCCATATGTGTATGCACATCGATAAAGCCTGGGAGCAGATGCCTTCCGCCGCAGTCAATGATCCTGACGGCGGAATCCACCTTAATTGAAGGGCTTGCCCTCTCTATCTTGCCATCTGAAACAAGGACGTCACCCCTGAAGGGTGCTGAAACAATCGGGTAGACAAGCGCATTTTTCAACAGCATCCTTGGCATGATCACGCCTCCTTTTTTACGCATCAATCTTTTTTGCGTTGCTTGACAGCAATATATCCGGCAAGAAGGACAGCAGCGGTGACGATGATCGGTACCAGATATGGTTTTGCATAATCCTTTACTTCATTCCAATGGTCGCCAAGCTCCATTCCCAGCAGGAGAAAAAGCACTGTCCAGGGGATAATTGCCGCCACAGTGTACAGAAAAAAGGTTCTGAGAGGCATCTTTGCTATTCCTGCCGGTATGGAAATGGCATGCCGTACGACAGGTATGAACCTGGCAGTGAAGATGACGCCGGTTCCATAGCGGTTAAACCAGTCCTCGGCAGCATCCAGATGACTGCCTTTAATCAGCAGAAATTTGCCGTATCTCTCAAGGACGGGCCTGCCCCCAAAATAACCGAGCCAATAAAGAAAAAGCTGGGCAGCGGTGCCGCCGGCAACCCCGGCGAGCAAAGCTCCTGCAAAATGGATCTCTCCGCTTGCAACCAGGTATCCTCCATAGCTCAGGACAATTTCACTGGGGATCACTTCTGCCATCAATCCAAGGGCTATGCCCAGATAACCGAGGCTTGAAAGGAACTCAAATAACTGAATGATCACTTCCTTCACTGATACATCACTCCCTTAAAAAAAACCTGTCATTTGAAGGGCGAGGACAGCAAAGCCCAAAATCCATACATAAACAGCAAAAATCTTCAGGGATTTTCTTTTTAAAAATGAAATCATCCATACTACAGCCGCATAGCCGAACAGCGCTGATGAGAGTGTGGCGATCAATAGGCTCCCAAAAGGGATGGCCTCGGTATGGCCGGCATACATTTCTCCTGCCTGCATCACAATCCCCCCGGCTATCGCTGGAATGGAAAGAAGAAAAGAAAAATAGGCAGCCGTTTCTCTATCCAGTTTCCTGATGAGGCCTGCGGCAATCGTCAATCCGGAGCGGGAGAGGGCGGGGAAGATGGCTGCTGCCTGGAAGGTGCCAATGAAAATGGCATCCCCCATACTGATATCGTCCATCTTTTTCCTGCCTTTTTTTATTCCATCGGCAGTCCAGAGGATAAAGCCGGTAAGTAAAAATTCCCACCCGATGGTTACGCCGGACTTTGACAATGAATCGAGAAGATCCCCGAGAAGGAGACCTGCAATCACGGCAGGAACTGTTCCGGCTGCAAGGAGCAGGGAAAGCCGCCCGAAAGGTTTCCTGGCGATTTGGAGGAGCTCATCTTTGTAAACGACAAGGACTGCCAGCAAGGTTCCGACATGCAGCATGGTATCAAGGAACAGGCCAGCCTCATCAAGCCCGAACAGGTGCCTTCCGAGATATAAATGCCCGGTACTCGAAATCGGGAGAAATTCAGTCAGGCCCTGGATCATGCCGAGAATTAGCGCTTCTATCTTAGAAAGCATCTGATCACCCTTTACATCTTTTTGGAGTATTGAGGAAGGCTCCTTTATTGTTGTATTTGCCGATATATGCCCTCACTAATTAGTATTCAAGTTGTCCCAAACAAGAACAGGGAAAGAAAAAGATGCGGTTAAAGAATAATTTAAGCGGAAGAATGAAACCTTTTTAGATGTGGGGCGTAGTAATAGTTATAAGAAATCATTTTTAATATTGGAGGAATTATGAGTGGAATACCAAAAAAACTCCAGCAGTGATGAAAGGCTGATGGCATCCCTGATTTATATATCCAGCCTGTTTACGACCTTTCTCGGGCCGCTGATCATCTGGCTTTTGAAGAAGGATGACTCGGAGCTTGTGAATTATCATGGAAAAGAGTATTTTAACTTTCTTATTTCTTATGGTGTGTACAGCATCATCAGTACCGTCCTGATGATTGTCCTTATCGGCTTCATCACCATCTGGATCGTCGGCGCTCTGGCCCTGGTCTTTACCATTGTGGCGGCAGTAAAAGCCTATGAAGGCAATGAATACAGAATACCGCTGGTTTTTCGTCTGATAAAATAAGACAGCATAGCTGCTGATTCCTTTTAATGGGATCAGCAGCTTTTTTTGTGCCGCAGTCAGGCGGAGCCTGTGACAAATGCGGATTTTTTTTGTTAGAATATATCCATTATCAAGCAATAATAGGCAAAAAAAAGAGAGGAGTCTTTGTCATGCTCAATGAAACCGGCCTGGTGCTCGAAGGCGGCGGGATGAGGGGCGTCTATACGGCAGGCGTGCTGGAATACTTTATGGAGCAGGATCTGTATTTTCCCTACATAATAGGAGTTTCAGCGGGAGCCTGCAATGCTGCTTCCTATATCTCAGGGCAGAAAGGACGGAATAAAACCGTCAATGTGGATCTTGTCAGTGATCCCCGCTATATATCATGGCGCAATTATTTCAGGAACCGGCAATTCTTTGGAATGGATTTCATTTTTGATGAGGTCCCGAACAAGCTTGTCCCCTATGATTATGATAAGTTCCATAACAGCCAGTCGGAGTTCGTCATTGGCACAACCGACTGCCATACAGGAGAACCTGTTTATTTTAACAGGGAAGGCTACGGGCAGGATGTGCTGCAGGTGCTGAAAGCTTCGAGTTCACTGCCTTTCATTGCTCCGGAGATAGACTACAACAGCAGAAAGCTGCTGGATGGGGGAATCAGCGACCCGATTCCGCTGAAAAAAGCCCAGCAGGACGGATTCCAAAAAAATATAGTCATACTCACAAGAAATAAAGGCTATCAGAAAAAACCTTCAAAGTTCCATTTCCTTGTCAGAAGAAAATATCCAGCCTATACAGGCCTCCAAAAGGCCATGGAAAACCGCTACCGGCAGTACAACCAGACACTCGGCTACCTGGCAGAGGAAGAACAGAAGGGCACCACCCTTGTCATCCAGCCATCAGAGCCGCTCGAAGTGGGAAGGATGGAAAGAAACCCAGCCAAGCTCGAACACCTCTACAACCAGGGCTACAGCGATGCTAAGAAGCAATTTGGGCGGATTCAGTCTTTTATTGGGTGACAGGCACCTATACCAGTTGTAGACCAGTTTATTAACCCCAGCCAAATGTTGGCTGGGGTTTTACCTTCGACAAGAGTACAGAGATTTTTAGATTAGAAGGATGCCCGCTCTGAGAACAATGTGGCATTGAATAGCATGAGTGAAATAGAGGGAGCCAGTGCCGCCGGCTAAGACCCTCTGAACTCGTTTAACCAACCCAGAGGGTATTAGTGCCGTTGACTAAGACCTTCTAAGTCTGTTAAAACCAACCCAGAGGGTGTTAGTGCCGCCGACTAAGACCCTCTAAATCTGTATAAACCAACCCAGAGGGTGTTAGTGCCGCCGACTAAGGCCCTCTAAATCCGTTAAAACCAACCCAGAGGGTGTTAGTGCCGCCGGCTAAGGCCCTCTAAATCGTTAAAACCAAAACAAAGAATGCTAGTGCTGCCAACTGAGACCTTCTAAACCATCTAAAACCAAAAGAGGTCTGCAACGACGTCATCTATTTCCTCAGACTCACAAACTTGGCCTCAAAGGCTTTTCCTCATTGAAAATATGGCTGCTCCAACATAAAAAAACTTGTAGATATCCCCGCTCATTCCCTAGCATGATTTCCCGCAGAGTTTAATAGAATTAAAGAGCAGTAGTAATTTGAAGCAGAACCGCAACCAAATTCTTCACGGGAGACTTGCTGATGAATATCCAAAAGCATTACAGCCGATTAGCAGATCTATCTCTTAACAGCAGCCTGGCAGCACTAGTGCCTCTATTTTTCATCCTTCCGGCCTGCCTGGTTATGCTGCCGGGCAGGGAGCTGGTGCTGGCAGCTGTGCCTTTTCTTTTGTACAGCTTTGGCTGCTATCAGATGAGTGTGCTCCATCAGGCAAGGTCAAGAGCGGTGGACAGGCTGGACAGCTGCCAATATCACGGGAAGCTATTGGAAGAAAATCATCTGCTGGTTTCCCATCTTCCTTCTGCTTCTTTAAGAATGGTCTTATTTACCCCTGACGGCCAGCTCGCTGGAGAACTGAGAGATTCGTACGTGACCTTACTAGGGAAACTTTGCCCCTCTTTTCTTTCCAGGTCATTTCAGCGGGAATACGGATTATACAATCGATCAGGCAACCTGATGATCCTTTTTCTGTCGAGGAAGAATAAAGTGGATATTTTCAGGGCTGACCGCCGCTATATTGGGACGATGCAATTTATTCATAAACCAGGAGGATCGGCTGTCATACGATTCCGCCAGAAGACGCTTTCCGTTCGAAGGGAAAAGTTTTTCCTGGATTGCAGGATTGGATGGGATGGCGGGAAAGAATTGATGAGCTACAAAAAGGGTCTGATGCCTGTAAGCTGGGCTGAGAAATTTCAAAATCCTAATATGGAGGTTATGGCATTTAATGACAATGCCGGACCGAAAGAGAGGATTTTGGCATTGGCAGCAATCGCTAAGCTGTTTGCTGACGGATGATGATCGCAAGCAGTCAGGTTTTGAAGTGCTTATATATGGGAATCTATCACTAAGATCGTATAATGCAAAAGAGCGGAGGATAAAGTGATGGATAACAGCTATGAAAATTGCATCAAAGCGTGTCTGGATTGCCTGGAAGCATGCGAGGTTTCCTTTAAGAAAACCCTGGAAGAAGCAGATGCCGGGAAAAAGTCTGAGGCAATCAGGCTGTACAGAGACAGTGCCGATATTTGCGCGCTGACAATCAAGGCGCTTGAGTCAGATAGCGATTTTATAAAAAAATATACTCTGCTCTGTTCAAGGATAGTTGATCAATGTGCAGAACAATGCAAGCAGTTTGAACAAGCTCATTGCATGAACTCTGCAGAAAAATGCTATATTTGTGCAGAAGAATGCAGAAAGCTTGCTGCTTGAAGGGACACGAAATAGACAAACACAATCCGGCCGGCGTGCCGGTTTTTTTATTGCCGCCTGTTTACTTAGATCACATAGCATATTAAAATGGTGTTCTAGCACGAATATTCAAGCCTATGCAGCTTAGGCCTGCTAAGGACATATAAGAATGCTAATAATAGCCCGAGGTGTAGAATGAAAAAGTTTCTTCTTGTTGCAGGGATCATTTTGCTGGCTTTATTCGTTATTGATAAGACGTTCTTAAAGGATAAAGGGGTCGTAAACAAGGTGCTGCCGGCTGAAAAATATGAAAGGCTGGAGAATCCGGAGGAAATAGCGGTGGGGATTGAACCGGGCAATAAAGCACCGGACTTTACTCTGACTGATTTAGAGGGAAAAACAGTGAGCCTCAGTGATTATAAAGGCAAGAGGGTTTTTCTTAATTTTTGGGCAAGCTGGTGCCCGCCCTGCAAGGCCGAAATGCCTGATATGCAGGAGCTTTACGAAGAAAAAGCAATCGGGGATTTTGAAATCTTGGCTGTCAACATGACATTTATTGAAAAGAACAAAGGCGATGAAATGGACTTTGTAAAGGACCACGGTCTTACCTTTCCCATTCCGCTTGATGTGAAGGGACAGGTCATGGGGGAGTATGAGATTATGGCTTATCCGACCAGCTTTTTTATAGATTCTGACGGAATTATCAGAAGCAGGGTTATGGGCGCTGTGGATAAGGATTTTATAGAGAAAGAAAGCAAAAGGCTTCCATGATGTTCATGGAAGCCTTTCTTCTGTATCTGTCGGCAAAATATCAGATGATGCTGCCTGCAGGCGTTCCTTGATCTTCCTCTTTCTGTAAAGCATCATGCCGGCTTCCCCGATATCCCCGACTGCTGAGCGGTTGATGAATGCACCGAAGACAAGCCCTGCAATCGGCACCATCTGAAAAAGCTTCTTCCAGCCAAACTGATCACGATAAGCAAAGACAACTTCACGCCATCCCTGGATCTCTGATGCGATTTCCCGCTGTACATCCTCTTCCGGCGAATCGATATCGGAAAGCTGCCTGAGAATCGCCTGCTTGCCAACGATGTCAGCAGATACAAACTGCAGCGCCTTGACGATGAACAGTCGTTCTTTCTTGCTTTTCGGATCATAGCCATAGCAGATGGCAATATCCTGAAGGGTCTTCAGCTGCATCCCGAGAAGAACTGGAATATCAAGGCTTAAAGTAAACAATCCTCCAAACCCTGTCCCTGCCCCCTGAATGGCTGCAAGCTTCTTCCTGGAGCCTGTCAGCTTTTCTGCTGCTCCGTCCATCTCCTTGATTGAAAGTACAGCAGTATCTTCAAGAGTATTTACATTCCGCCCCGGATAATAAGATTTAATGGAATTAGAGGTGCTTAAATAGCTGCCGCCCGTCTGTATATAGCTGCCGAGCTCATCAAGCATAACACCCATCTTTTTTTGAATGATGGCTGGGGTCAGCTTGTCCAGCACCTTAAATGGGAGCCTGCCGATTTTTTCCCAAAACCATAGGCCGCTTTGATCAGCTTCCCATTCCTGGCATTTCTGCAGCTCAGACTGCAGCTCTTGTTTGGTCTCCTGCATTGTTGTAATATTCCTTTCTGATTGTAATAGTCATAATACGTTTGTCCCCATCCAAAGGTTTCAGGTGCAAAAGCACTATTTTAATTAATTTTAGCGGCTCATAAGTTCTCTGAATTGTCGTAAGAGATAATTCATGATAAGATGCCTTTAATATTATAAATATAATATTCCTTCGGGGTCGGGTGAAAGTCCCAACCGGCGGTGATGAGGCATGCCTCTTAGTCCGTGACCCGGCTTTACGCTTAGTGAAGACGGTGGATTTGGTGAAATTCCAAAGCCGACAGTTATAGTCTGGATGGGAGAAGGAATGGATGTATGAACCGCGTTTTTAACATTGTGTTTTGAACGCTTATTTCGTCATGTCTAATTTGGCCCCGTACTAATTCTGTACGGGGCCTGCTGTTTTTTCTGGAGAGAAAAAATTGAACGATAGGAAAAGAGGGTGTACATATGACAGATGAAGATTATATGGATCTGGCCCTGTCCCTGGCCAGGAAAACAATCGGGCAGACCAGTCCCAATCCATGTGTCGGCGCCGTTGTGGTAAAAGATGGACAGATTGCAGGGATGGGGGCTCATTTAAAGGCTGGCACCCAGCATGCTGAAGTCCATGCCATCCGGATGGCGGATGGACTTGCCAGGGGAGCAGAGATCTACGTAACACTCGAACCATGCAGCCATCATGGAAAGACTCCTCCCTGTGCAGACCTGATCATCGAATCGGGGATCAAGAGGGTGGTCATTGCCTCAATAGATCCCAACCCGATTGTCGCCGGCCGCGGGATTGCCAAGCTTGAAGCAGCAGGGATAGAAGTGGAAGTTGGAATCAGGCGGGAAGAAGCGGAAGAAATAAATAGCGCATTCTTTCATTTCATGAGGACCAGCAGGCCATATGTAACGATAAAGGCCGCCGCATCATTCGACGGCAAAACAGCAGCGAACACTGGTGACAGCCAATGGATTACCTCTCCAGAATCCAGGGAAGATGTACACCGGCTAAGACATGAACATGACGCAATATTGACGGGCGTAAACACAGTCATCCATGACAACCCCCAGCTTACCGCCAGACTGCCCCGAGGCGGAAAAAACCCTATTAGAGTAATACTGGATTCCACATTAAGGATCCCCGGTGATGCAGCTATCCTGCATGATCAAAAAGCGCCGGTCATCATTTTTACCGGCAGCAATTATGACAACAGCAAGGCGGAGCAAATCAAAGCTCTGGGCACGGAGCTTGTACATTTTCCTGAGGAAGAGGTGCCAGCAGGCAAGGTGCTTGAGGAATTAGGAACAAGGCAGATTCTTTCTGTCTTTGTTGAAGGCGGTTCTGAAATCCATGCTTCTTTCATTAAGGAAGGGCTATTTCAGCAGATCATTCTGTATGCAGCCCCCAAAATCATAGGGGGAAGAAAAGCTGTCCCATTCATCGGGGGAGAAGGGATCTCTTCAATGGATCAATCCACTCCTTTGGCATTTAAATCGGCCGAACGCATCGGTCCGGACCTGAAAATTATTGCGGTGCCGCAGCCGGAGGAGGGCCATCATGTTCACAGGATTAATTGAGGAAGTCGGCAGGGTTGAACAGATTGTCCACCAGGGGAAAACTTTAAAGCTCAGCATATCCGCCGGCAGGATACTTGAAGATGCGGGGATTGGCGACAGCATTGCCGTAAATGGCGTTTGCCTGACAATCACTGATTTTACCGAGAGAAAATTCAGCGCTGATGTTATGCCTGAAACATACCATTCTACCAGCCTTGCCGAATTGAAGCGCAATAGCCCTGTAAATCTTGAAAGAGCCATGAAAGCTGGCGGCCGATTTGGGGGGCATTTGGTATCAGGGCATATAGATGCCAGAGGCAGGATCATTAGAAAAAGGCATGAAGAAAATGCCATCTATTATGAAATCGAAGTGCCGGAGGAATGGTCCCATTTGCCAGTGGATAAAGGTTCCATAGCTGTAGATGGTGTTTCGCTGACCATTTTTGAAGCGGGAGCTTCTTCCCTGACAGTCTCCCTTATTCCCCATACCGCAGGTCATACGATCCTGGGAGGGAAGGAAGCAGGGGAAACTGTGAATCTTGAGTTTGATATGCTTGGGAAATATATTTACAGCTTTATGAATAAGGCTGCCGCCAAGCCGGAAAAGAAAACTGTTTCAGAGGCGCTTCTGAGGGAAAACGGCTTTTTGTGACAGCGTGATAACTAGCTTAAGCAATAAAAGAAGGCATGTCTTTCACCCAGGAATGAATGGGGAAAAATCTGACCTTAACCAAAGGAGAGCTGTAACCATGTTCAATACAATCGAAGACGCTATTGCAGAACTAAAGAAAGGCCGGCCTGTGATTGTAAGTGATGATGAAGACCGGGAAAACGAAGGCGATCTGGTTGCTCTTGCTGAGTTTGCCGGGCCGGAAACCATTAACTTCATGGCAAAGGAGGGGAGGGGTCTGATTTGCATGCCAGTAACAGAGGAGCTTGCAGTCAGGCTCGGCCTCCATCCCATGGTTGATGTTAATACAGACAGCCATGGTACAGCTTTCACAGTCAGTGTTGATTATAAGGAGACGAAGACAGGCATCAGCGCATTTGAAAGGGCACAGACCATCGAAAAACTTCTCGATGAAAGCTCGGTTCCTGAAGATTTTGCCCGTCCTGGACATGTATTTCCTTTGATTTCCAAAGAAGGCGGTGTCCTAAGGAGGGCAGGCCATACAGAGGCGGCAGTTGACCTGGCTCGTCTGGCCGGGGCAAAGCCAGCAGGAGTCATCTGTGAAATCATGAAGGACGATGGCTCCATGGCATTAGTGGATGACCTGAAAGAAATGGCCGAGAAATTCAATCTAAAGATGATTACTATCAAAGACCTGATAGAGTACCGTCTTGAACATGATTCTCTCGTTAAAAGAGAGGCGGAGATATCGCTTCCTACTGAGTATGGACAATTCAAAGCGGTTGGCTATACAAATAAACTGGATGGCAAAGAGCATATTGCCCTTGTAAAGGGAGAAATTTCAGAAGAGGAGCCTGTGCTTCTGAGGGTGCATTCAGAATGCCTGACCGGAGATGTGTTTGGTTCGAACCGCTGTGACTGCGGCCCTCAGCTTGAAGCAGCCCTCAAGCAAATAGAAGAAGCCGGGTCAGGTATTCTCCTGTATATGCGCCAGGAGGGAAGGGGCATTGGCCTTATCAATAAAATGAAGGCTTACAAGCTGCAGGAGGAAGGCTATGACACAGTGGAGGCCAACCACATGCTCGGATTCAAGGATGATCTCCGTGATTACGGGATAGGTGCACAGATACTCCGGGACCTGGGCGTAAGGAAGATGCGCCTCCTGACGAATAACCCCAGAAAAATCGCCGGCCTTGAAGGGTATGGGCTGGAAGTATCAGAAAGGGTACAGCTTCAGCTTCCGTCTAAAAAAGATAATGAAAACTATATGAAAACCAAAAAAACAAAATTAGGTCATATGCTGACTTTTTAATGGAGGAAAATACGATGAAAAAAGTGATTGAAGGAAATCTGGTAGGTACTGGGCTTAAAATAGCTATTGTTGTTTCAAGGTTCAATGAATTTATAACCGGGAAGCTTCTGTCTGGAGCAGAGGATAGCTTGAAAAGGCACGGTGTTGCAGAGGAAGATGTAACGGTCGTGTGGGTGCCGGGAGCCTTTGAAATCCCTCTTGCGGCTAAGAAAATGGCCGATTCCGGAAAGTATGACAGCGTCATAACGCTAGGGACTGTCATCAGGGGAGCTACACCGCATTTCGACTATGTAAGCAGCGAAGTATCAAAAGGAGTGGCTTCAATCAGCATGTCAAGCGGAATCCCTGTCATCTTCGGTGTCCTGACTGTCGATACGATTGAACAGGCGATTGAACGTGCCGGAACGAAAGCTGGAAACAAAGGCTGGGAGGCTGCCGCAGGAGCGATAGAAATGGGGAATCTCTACAGGGAAATGGCCAATTAAGGAGTCTCCTATTGGCAGAGAACTCAATGTCTGCTAAAATATATCCTTGTGGCTCACCTGTTTATCAGGGAGAGCGGGTAGGGAGAGGGCTATACAACAGAATAGGTAATACTAATGAAAATGCTAAATCAATTATTCCAGCTTGATGCCAATGAAACAAGCTTCAAGAAGGAAGTGATGGCGGGTGCTATCGGCTTTTTTACCATTGTGTATATCATAGCCGTCAATTCGCTCATCCTTTCGGAAGCCGGAATACCTTTGGAAGCTGCCATCATGGCAACCATCATCACGTCAGTTGTCGGCTGCTTCCTGATGGGATTCTGGGCGAATGTACCGATCCTTCTTGTGCCTGGAATGGGAATCAATGCCCTGTTTTCTTACACACTCGTGCAGTCTATGGGGCTTTCATGGCAGGAAGCGCTGGCGGTTGTATTTGTTTCCGGACTGGTATTTGCATTCGTTGCTTTTTCGCGTTTTGCAGGAAGCCTGAGTGCAGCCATTCCGCAGTCGCTTAAGGAAGCTATCACTGTAGGCCTTGGGTTATTCCTGATGCTGATTGGGCTTGAAAAGGGCGGCATTGTGGAAAAAGGCACCAACTCGCTCATTGCTTTAGGCAATCTGGGAGATCCGCAGGTGCTGGCGACGATCATTACATTCCTGCTGGCAATAGTTCTGTTTATGCGGAATGTCCCGGGAAATTTTCTGATCACTGTTGCTGCGGGGACGCTCATTGCCTTGCTGTTCGGAAATATTGATGTATCGCAGGCAAAAGAATCTTCTTTTTCTTTTGGCGATTATCTGGATGTTTTCGGGGCAATGTCCTTTGAAAGCTTCTTTTCCATAACGTTCTGGGTGGCAGTATTCTCGCTGACCATGGTCCTGGTGTTTGAAAATATCGGCCTGGTTCACGGCCATGTTTCGTTCATCGGCAAGCCGGAACGTTTCAAGCGGGCTTTTCAGGCAAATTCCGTATCTGCACTGCTTTCCGGCCTTTTCGGAACAAGTCCGACGGTTTCGACCGTCGAAAGTGCAGCCAGCATGGCTGCAGGAGGCAGGACTGGGCTTACGACAGTGGCTACAGGGCTTCTGTTCATGCTTTCAGCTTTCTTCATTCCGGTAATCAAGCTGATTCCTAACAGTGCGATTGCCCCTATCCTCATCATCATCGGCGGATTGATGCTCCAAAATATCCGCAATCTTGATATGAAGGATATGAGTGAAAGCTTTCCTGCGTTCTTCATCATAGCGATGATTCCTTTTACCTACAGCATCGCAGACGGAATAGCCGTCGGGTTCATCCTGTATCCGATCCTCAAGATCGCGATCGGAAGGGCGAAGGAAGTCTCCGTCGCACTGTATGTAATCGCAGGACTATTCCTGGCAAACTTCGTTTTTCATGTCATCAGCTGATTTTTAAAAAAGCGCCATTATGATTGGCGTTCACTATGTAAAAAAAAGGGTACGGAATTAACACATTCCGTACCCTTTTTTTTGCCTATATTGAGATATTTAAAGTAAGAATGACAATCTGGCAATTTAAAAGAAGATCATAATCTCACTGCTTAAAGATTTTTGTTTTGCCTGCCATCTTGTTACAGGTATAAATAAAACTTTGAAAACCCTGTTGTTTGCAGTGGAAGGCACGTACTGCGGGATTTTAGCGGCAGAGCTGAGACCCCGCTGCGCGAAGCGTGAGGAGGCTCAGCACCGCCCCGCGGAAAGCGAAGTGCCTGGAACGGAAAACAACAGCCCGATTAAAAGGTAAAACATTTTCTGGTTTTAATATTTGGCATCTAATAGGGTGTCTTTTTTAACGAATAAATATACCATTCTACAAACTTCGACAGACATACTGGCAAAAATTGTTTTAAAATAAAGACAACCTAACATTTGGAATAACAGCGGAGGTTATAGAATGGAAGTCTTTGTTGCGAGGCAGCCGATTTTTAACACTAAGGAAGAAGTATTCGCTTATGAATTGCTGTACAGAAGCAGCCAGGTGAACGAATTCCCCCTTATTAACGGCGACCAGGCGACCGCCGACGTCATTATAAATAGTTTCTTGAATATAGGAATCGACAGGCTGTCCGAAGGCAAGCCCTGTTTTATTAATTTTACAGAAAATCTGCTCAAACTCCGGCTCCCGACCTATTTCAGGCCAAGGGAAATTGTTGTGGAAATACTGGAAACGGTAGAGCCCAGCAGCCATCTGATTGATATCTGCCGGGAACTGAAAAGCCTGGGGTATCAGATTGCGCTTGATGATTACGCCTTCAAGGAAAACAATCCTTTCTCAAAGCAGCTGCTAGAGTATGCAGATATTATTAAAGTGGATTTTCTCGCTTCTTCAGCCGGCATGAGGGAGAGGATTGAGCGGGAAGCCAAAAAGCTCAAGCTTAAAATGGTTGCGGAAAAAGTCGAAACAAGAGCTGAGTTTGAGGATGCGAGAAGAAGGGGCTATGATTATTTTCAAGGCTACTTCTTTGAAAAGCCTGAAATTGTATCAACTTATGATGTTCCGACCTATTTTCATTCTTATTATGAAATGATTCATAATCTCTCAACTGCTGATCCAAGCATAGATTTGATATCAAATCTGATTGAAAGAGATTTATCGCTTTCTTATAAGCTGCTTAGGCTGATCAACTCACCGGCTTTCAGGCCAAAGCACAAGATAAACAGTATCAGGCAGGCAACGGTTCTGCTGGGGCTGAATGAAATCCAAAAGTGGATATATGTGCTTGCTGTCAGGGAGTCTACCTTGGAAAAGAAGGCAGTCCAGAAGGAAACAATCAGGATTTGCCTAATAAGGGCGAAGATGGCTGAATCTGTTGCCGTTCTAAGGAAAAAGGGGGCTTTGAATGCGCAGTATTTTTTGACAGGAATGTTTTCAATGATGGACAGCATCCTGGGGGCATCAATGGAGGATATATTGACTGATCTGCCGCTGCAGGATGAAATAGGGGATGCGCTGAGGGGCATCGAAAACCCTCTGAAAGATGTGCTGGATCTTGCGGTTGCTGTTGAGAAGGCTGATTGGGAGCTGATCAGTGAAAAAAGCAGGTGCCTTGATATAGAAGAGAATGCTCTTTTTCGGATATATGCCGATTCTATAGCATGGACCAATAGTCTGCTTTCAGAGGAATCTCTTTACATATAATTGCAGCATACTTCAAAAGCGCCGGTTTGTGGCGCTTTCTTCGTTAGAGCCACCGTCTTTGCGGTTTAACATATCTCTTTGCTTCTGCGGCCAAAAGCTGCCTTAAAGATTTCTGGGATACAGCAGCCATGATGTCCGCAGGGTTGGGAAATGTACCATGATCATTGAAGCGTACCCGGATAGAGCCTTTGTATAATTCCTGTTCACCGTAAAGGATCCTCGTATCAACAAAAGCTGTTTTTTCTGTTATCCCATCTGCTGATTCGAGCTCTTCAACCCTGCTGATGAAAAATTTGAACTTATAATCCTGCATCGCTTTGACTCACCTCCGGCCTTCACATAGGGTTAATACCCGCCATATTGTATTCTAACTCATAATGTCCATAAGAGGATTATTGAACTTCAGAGGAATTTATGGCAATCTATTATTATGATGATTTAGCAGGTTAAAGGGAAAGCGGGGTTTTGAAATGGAAATAGAAATTCTAAAATGCCATGGGTCGGGCAACGACTTTTTGCTGATAGATGAAATATCTAAGGATTATGGGTTTACGGAAGAGCAGCGGCGGGAGCTTGCCATTGCTCTTTGCCGACGGGATTCTGAACTGGGGGCAGACGGGATTCTTTTTACATTGAAGAGTGATAAAGCCGATGCCCGGATGAGGGTTTTCAATGCCGACGGCTCAGAAGCTTCAATGTGCGGCAATGGTCTGCGCTGTGTCGCCCGCTATGTATGTGAATTATTTGGTTTAAAGGAAGCAATCATTGAAACAATGAAAGCGGATTTGAAGGTGGAAAAACGGCCGGATATCTTCCCGGAGATTCCAACCTATCTTGTTGAAATATCACCAGTCTCCTTCCAGATTCGTGATTTGCCGCTAATCCTGAATCAGGAGACATTGAAGAATGAAAAAATAAACTCGCTGTCAGATTCACTTCATTTCACAGCTTTAGCTGTGCCTAATCCGCATCTTATTGCGGTCTGCAGTAAAGATGATATCCAATCAGATCTTCAGAAAAATATCAGTGAACATGTCAATGGCCCGAATGAGCTGTTCCCTGATGGAGTAAATGTAAGCTTCATCAAGCCTCTTAAAGAGGAAAGCATTTACGTGAGGACTTTTGAGCGCGGAGTGGGCTTCACGAATGCCTGCGGAACTGCAATGTCAGCTTCCACCCTGGTATCCTGCCTTCAAGGGATGAATAAGCTTGAAAGGCCGGTGGATGTGTATAATAATGGCGGGAAGGTCCAGTGTATCGCACATGAATCAAATGGCGGTTATACAATCGACCTGATCGGGAACGCCACGTATATGTACCGTGTAAATGCCTATATGGATTCTGCTCAGCCTAAGGCTTTTACATTGGATGAAAAGGAATATTTTGAGTCAGAAGAAGAACAGTATAGGAAGCTGCAGGAACATGCCAGTGAAATAATAAAAGAATATCTATGATTAGAGAAAAGAATGCTGCGGCCGCAGCATTCTTTTTTTGAAGAAATATACTGCAGGCCTTCAGGTCTTTTTTTCTGCATTCAAAAATTCAAGCACCGGTGAAAAAGCCTGCAGATCTTTTGCGGCAAAATAGCCTTGCAGCGGGTCTCCCAGTTTGTTGACCCGTTTTACCACATTATCTACCCGGAACTCTTCCATCCTGAGCCGGTCATTGACTTCTTCCCAAAACAGCGGTGCCGCGATACCGGCATACTGGTTGCCTCTGGCTGAATATGGTGCCACGATCGTCTTTCCCTCTGCATGCTGAATATAATCAACATAAAGTCTGCCGCCCCGGTTTTTCTTCATTCTTTCAGTTGTGAAAAGGTCCGGTTCTTTGGATATCAGATAGTCAGCAATGAAAGAAGTGAACAGGCGTGTATCATCATATGTGTAGGCATTGTCAGGAAGCGGGATATAAACCTGAAGCCCTTTATTCCCGGATGTTTTTACAAATGATGTGAGGTTAAGATGATCGAGCACTTCTTTTATCATAATGGCGGCCTTAATCGCAAGGGTGAACGCGTCCCGGGACGGCGGATCCAGATCGAAGACGATTTCGGACGGTCCTTTGCTTTTGATGGTCTGAAATGGTATATGAAATTCAAAGGCAAGCTGATTGCCGAGCCAGAGAAATGTCTTAAGGTTATTGCAGACAATATAATTAATTCCATCTGACGTTTTTGTTTCAACAAACTCAGGTGTATAGTCCGGTGCGTTTTTTTGGTAAAATGGTTCCCCGAAAATACCGTGCGGATACCTGATGACGGTAAGAAGTCGATCTTTTAAAAATGGAAGCATATATGGGGAAATTTCCCGCAGATAATGGATGAAGTCTATCTTCTTAAGGGCGGGTGTTTCCCAGATGGGCTTGTCAGGATGTGTGATGTCTACATCATCAGGCAGATTCTTCTGCTGTTCGGCAAACTGGCTGTAGGTGCACTGTTCAGGCTTCAAGTCAAAGCGGAATTGGTGGAAATGGGGCTCGCGCATCTGTCCGTCATATATCTCCAGGTACTTTAGTTCTGTACAAATGCCTGGATTTACATAAACAAATCTGTCATCTTCTTCCCTTTTGTTGTTTTTGATTGTGTCCATAAGGGCCTTTTTTTCATCAGGCTTTAGCCCGAATATAAATTGGCCGATCGGGTGGATCCTTCCGCCATCATACACGCCTGCATAGAAATAACCATTGGATTTTTCATAGGCTGTGATAAAACACGAAACATATTTCCAGTTTTTATACTTTTGCCACAGAGTTGAGCGTTTGCCTTCCTCCCATTTGCTTTTCTCCTGTTTCGCCACAATTCCTTCGCCATCATGAAGGATTACTTGTTCCCACAGATTTTTGAAATCATCATTTCCAGGTATCATTTGGAGAAGCTTTGTGCTTTTTTCGTCAGGTTCAAGCGGGAGCTTTGCTGAAGTGAAGAAATTCTCCAATGCTGCCTTTCTCTCCCTGTAGCCCAGTGCTGATAAGCTCTTCCCTTTAAGCTTTAATGCATCAAAAATCAATAAGCGGCATGGGAATTGCCTGGCTTTTTCCAGAATCCTCATTTCTGAACGCATTCTCCCCCTTACTTGGATAGAACCAAAATGGGCTTTATGTTTATTTTCTAAATAAACAAGCTCTCCATCCAATTGAAGAGGCAGGAAAGGATGAAACAGCTGAAGGTTATCTTCAAGGAACGATCTGATTTCGGGAAAAAGTTCAAGCAGCGGTTTGCCATTTCTGCTTGTCAGAGAAAGCCCCTTTTCATTCCACTCAAGGATGGCCCGGAATCCATCGTATTTTACTTCATAAAACCATCCTTTGGCATCCGGCGCATCAAAGGTAAGGCTCGGAAGCATCGGTTTCATTGTGACACTCCTTTCCTCGGCAGGATTCGAAATTCACGGCCATTTAAACGGCTCATCCTCCATTATTCCATTCTGGGGGGAATCCTACTCCAATGGCAGAAGTTATCTTGCATTTCACAGGATGAATCATCGCACATTAAAGGTAAAGACTATAGAATGGAGAATCAGGATGCATACAATCTGGAAAGGCAGCATCAGCTTCGGGCTTGTAAATATACCGATTAAGCTTCATGCAGCAATTGAGGACAAGGACATTAAGCTGAGGACTCTACACAAGGAGTGTCATTCTCCAATTAAATATGAAAAAATCTGCCCGGTCTGTGAAACAGAAGTCAAGCCAGAAGATATTGTGAAGGCTTATGAATATACAAAGGGAAAATTTGTTGTACTAGAAGACGAGGATTTAAAGAAATTGAAGCAGGCTAACGAAGATAAAGCAGTTGAAATCATCGATTTTGTTAAAATGGCTGAAATCGATCCCATCTATTATGACCGCAGCTATTATATGTCTCCAGGGGATGGGGGAGGAAAGGCTTATTCACTCTTAAGAAAAGCACTGGAAGATTCGGAAAAAGTTGGGCTCGCCAAAATCATCATCCGGTCAAAAGAGCAGCTGGCCGTTGTCAGGGTATTTGAAAATACTCTGATTATGGAAACGATACACTTTCCAGATGAAGTGAGGAAAGCCGGCGATGTCCCGAATGTTCCTTCTGAGGATAAAGTGACAAATAAAGAACTGGAAACTGCCATCATGCTCATCGACCAGCTGACAACGGCATTTGAGCCTGATAAGTATACAGATGAATACAGGTCTGCCCTTCTGGATCTGATCGAAGCAAAGCGGACAGGCAAAGAAGTTGTCACTCCTGCAGAAAAAGAAACAAAATCAAATGTAACAGATCTGATGGCCGCATTGCAGGCTTCAATCGACAATACGAAGCCCGAAAAGCCAAAAAAGCCGGCCGCGCGCAAGAAAAGGGCTGCTGCACGGCCGAAGGAAAAGAAAGAAGCATAAGAAAAACCGCCTCCGTGCGGTTTTTCTTATTGATTTGCTGGATTTATGTTCACAAGCTGTCTGAATAGGCAATATAGAAGGTATTGGACAAAAACAAGAGAAGGAAGTCATATATGAAAAAACTGACAGGAATCAAACTTTTGTATATTCTTTCTGCTGCAGCTCTTCTTGGGGTTTTTACATTTCTTTTTGCCGAAATCGCAGATGAGCTGAAAGAAAACGAACTGGAGGCTTTTGATCATACAATCATTAATTTTGTACAATCTTTTATCAATGACCAGCTGACTGCATTGATGTTTTCGGTTACATTCCTGGGCTCTGTTAAGTGGCTTGTATTTCTGGCCGCAGCAGGCGGAGTTATTCTCATGATTTATAAAAAGCGGGCATTAGGTGTATTTCTGCTGGCAGGTTCAGGCGGCGGTGCGCTGTTCAATTGGCTTCTTAAGTGGATTTTTAAAAGAGAACGCCCTGATATTCTCCCGCTTCTGACTGAATCAGGATTCAGCTTCCCGAGCGGCCATTCCATGGGTTCTTTTATATTTTACGGTGCTTCCGCCTATATACTGGTCCATTTGTTTTCTAAAATTAGCTTAAAGGTCTTGGCTGTCCTCGCAAATGTCATGATAATCCTATTGATCGGCTTAAGCAGAATTTATCTTGGGGTGCATTATCCTAGTGATGTAATAGGCGGCTTCCTGGCCGGCGGAGCCTGGCTGGCAGCCTGTATCATTATTTTCAGGTTGTACGAATATCGGAGGAATCTGTAAAAAGGTTCTGCTGCAATAATGTAAATGCGGTTTGGGACAATGGAATGGGGGCCAATAAAAAGAGCAATAAAGCTTTTATATGGGCTTTTTTGCTTGCCTTCAACTTCATGATGTTTAAAGAGAGTTTTCCCTGCATAAAGTATGAGCAATAGGGAAAGGGAGGGAATCATGATGATCAATATACTTCTGTTTGTAGATTCTGGAATCGATGACTCACTTGCTTTGATGTACGCTGTTCAAAATCCGGAATTGAATATAGTCGGGGTAGTAAGCGGGTATGGAAATATCACCAAGGAAGAATCCCTCAGAAATACAGCCTATCTCCTTAAACTGGGCGGCCGTGAGGATATTCCGATCATTGCCGGTGTTTCTGGGCCTCTCTCAGGCAAGCCTGCCACATTTTATCCGGAGATACATGGAGAAGAGGGACTCGGACCCATTCAGCCTCCTGAAGATTTTACCGGGCTGAAGGTTTATGATATTAATAAGATCATTGACATTATAGATCAGTACAAAAATGATATTGTCCTTGTCGGTTTAGGCAGGCAGACAGACTTAGCTCTCCCGCTTATTATTTATGGAGAGGATGCCTATAAAGATGTTAATGCAATCTATATGATGGGCGGTGCTTTTCTGGTTCCCGGCAATGTTTCAGCTGAAGCGGAGGCTAATTTTTATTCTGACCCCCTTGCTGCTGACATCGTTCTTGAAAAAGGGAGGAATGTTTACCTTTTTCCGCTCAATGTCACCAACAAAGCTGTTGTAACGCCTGAAATGATTGATTACATTTCCGCCAATACTGAGTCGGCTTATAAAGATCTTATAAAGCCGGCCTTTGAGTACTATTTTCAGGCTTATAAAGAAAACGTGCCCGGCATAGGAGGCGCACCCATTCATGATGCTGTCCCGCTGATTATACTGACAAATCCGGACTTAGCGAAATTCATTAAACGGAGAGTCAGGGTTGAGCAGTTTGGCGGAGCGCAAGGTAAAACGAATGCCGATTTCAGGCCTAAGCCTGAGGATCAGCCTGAGGATACTTTGGACTATATTGCAATGGAGATTGATACAGCTAAGCTTCTTGAAACGTTTATGTTGAACTTCACAGCCGTTTAACATGACCAGTCAGGTGACGGAGAGGAATTCGGCTGCTGATTTCCAATTAGTTGACAGCTTTTACTTTTATGATATACTAGTAAAGCACGTATTTGAGGATATCTGCGGGCAGAATGGAGCGGAACGCCATTTTGCAGATCATGCTCTTTAGATTTTTACTGCTAAGCAACAATAGGTTTATACCTTTAAGAATTAATTTGTGGACAGCTTGATGATCAGGTGCGGCTGCTGTACAGCAGAATGCCCCCTGAATGGTATGATTTCTTCTTAATGCACATCTTCTATAAACCCGAAACATTTCTTCGCATGGATTGCTTCAATTCAATAATGCGGTCTTTAAATGACTGAATCTTAAAGAGCTGCTATCTTATCCCGATTGTTTACCTGATTCCCGCTGGCGCGGTCTCGGAGCCGCAAGGATGGAAGAGAGGCAGGGCTTTCATTGTTTTAGGTTGAAATTAAATTTAATATACTTTATATATAGCCTCAAATATGACAAAAAGGACAGCTTGCTTGCATGCTGTCCTTTTTCAATTCTGTGCCTAACAGTATATTTTATATTCATACTGCCTATATTACTATAAATACGAACATTTGCATATGAATCTATTCATAACATCTGTGTTTTGTGATATGATTGACTAGGAATAACATTTATAAAGGCGCAGTGACTGACGACGATAGTGGAAGAAACCACAGTGGAGCTGCGTGCATATATAGCCGGTCGTCTGGGCAGCCAGCAGTCTGCTTTAACCTTTTTGGTAAAGCGGCCTGAATCTTATACCTGGAGGTTGTTTGCTATGAATGAAAAATTGATTCTTGATGGTAAGCGGGTGGCAGCTGATATTAAAGAAGGACTGATGCCAAGGGTGGAAAACCTTACGCAAAAAGGGATCACTCCCTGCCTTGCCACCATCCTGGTCGGAGATGACCCATCTTCCGAGACCTATGTCCGAATGAAAGGAAATGCCTGTGCCCGGCTTGGCATCCGGTCTGAACGAATTCATATGCCGAAAGAAACCACAACAGAAGAACTGGTAAAAATGATTGAGGAACTGAACGAAAATAAAGAAGTTCATGGCATCCTGCTTCAGCATCCTGTTCCAGGACATATAGATGAGCGGAAGGCATTTGAAACCATCAGCATAGATAAGGATGTTGACGGCGTGACAAGCCACGGCTACGGGCAGACTGCCCTGGGATTTGGTACATATCCATCATGCACTCCTGCTGCAATTATGGCAATCATCGATTATTATCATCTTCCTGTAGAAGGAAAGCATGCTGTAGTGGTAGGGAGAAGTCCGATACTCGGAAAACCTGTTTCCGCTTTGCTTTTAAACAGGAATGCGACAGTAACAACATGCCATTCCTATACCGAAAATCTCTCCCGGTATGTAGGCCAGGCTGACCTGGTCATTGCAGCAGTCGGAAAGCCGGAATTTATAAAAGGAGAATGGATCAAGCCTGGGGCTGTTATTCTGGATGCAGGGTATAATAAGGGGAATGTCGGAGATGCAGAATATGACAGCTGCCTCGAAAAGGCATCAGCCATAACACCTGTACCAGGGGGAGTAGGCCCGGTCACGATTTCAATGCTGCTGAAGCATACGGTTGAAGCAGCAGAAAAGACGCTTGGGAATAACGCCTGAAGAAGAAAAGGTTGACTTGTTCTTTTTAATGAAGTAATATTAACTTAACACTTTAAGATTCGTTTTATATTTGGATAAGTAGTCGTAGCTGCGCAGGTTGTAGTCGATTTTATCTTCTTCAACACGTGCAGGCTGCGGTTTTTTTGTTTTTATATTATACCGCAAACTTATAGTGAAACACTTTTTGGAGGTTTTTATACATGAACACAGGTAAAGTAAAATGGTTTAATGCAGAAAAAGGCTTTGGATTTATCGAAACATCTGAAGGCCAGGACGTTTTCGTTCACTTTTCAGCTATCCAATCTGAAGGCTTCAAGTCTTTAGAAGAAGGCGAAGCAGTAACTTTTGAAATCGTTGAAGGCAACCGTGGACCACAAGCTTCTAACGTAGTTAAAGGCTAATAGCATGAATGATGAGGTGATGCATGGCAAAGCATGCATCGCCTTTTTGTGTATTGAATCGGACGGCAACTTATGAAAAGAAGAAGCAGGCTCCTGAATAACGCTTTTCTTTCCTTCATTTACTCCATTTCGTATCCTTCCACCATTCCCCTAGAGAACCGCCCGTGAGGCGGACTTTGATTGTGCTGTAAATATAATCACTTGGGCGGGGTTTAAACTTATTTGAATCGGAAATGTAAAAAAGAGATAGAAAGTGGTTAGCCTAGAAATATACCTGCTGTACCCTATATACATTTTGATAAGAAACAATTGGTTAGAAATTAAGGAGGATTTAAACTTTGACAACTTTTTCGGATTTTAATTTAAGCAAAGAGCTTGAAAAAGCAGTTTCCAATATGGGCTTTGAAGAGCCGACCCCTATCCAGGCGCAGGCGATCCCGATCGGACTGAGCGGAAAGGATATGATTGGCCAGGCGCAGACCGGGACAGGGAAAACCACAGCTTTTGGCATTCCGCTTCTTGAAAAGATAGACATAAATGAAGGGATTCAAGGCCTTGTGCTGGCGCCCACCCGCGAGCTTGCCGTGCAGGTGGCTGAAGAACTGAACCGGATTGGACAGGTGAAAGGCGTCAGGACTCTGCCGATCTACGGTGGACAGGACATTTCCAGACAGATCCGCGCCTTGAAGAAGGATCGTGGACCGCATATCATTGCAGCTACTCCGGGAAGGCTGATTGATCATATCGAAAGAAAGACAATCCGCCTGAATAAGATTAAATTGGCCGTGCTTGACGAAGCTGATGAAATGCTGAATATGGGCTTTATCGAAGATATTGAGCGCATCCTCAGCGAAGTTCCTGAACAGCGCCAGACCCTGCTGTTTTCAGCAACAATGCCAAGGCGCATTCAATCTTTGGCTGAGAGATTCATGACAGAGCCGGAAATGGTTCAGATTAAAGCTAAAGAACTTACTGTGAAAAATATTGAACAGCATTATATGGAAGTGCATGAAAAGCAGAAGTTTGATGTGCTCTGCAGCCTGCTCGACATCCAGTCCCCGGAACTTGCTATCGTGTTCGGCCGCACCAAAAAGCGTGTGGACGAAGTGGTGGAAGGGCTTATTAAACGCGGCTATTCTGCTGAAGGCATCCATGGCGATGTTCCGCAGAATAAGCGTGATCAGGTTATCCGCCGCTTTAAAGAACAGACAATCGATATTATGGTAGCGACAGATGTAGCTGCAAGGGGACTTGATATCAGCGGAGTTTCCCATGTTTACAACTTTGATATCCCGCAGGATCCTGAAAGCTATGTACACCGCATCGGGCGGACTGGCCGCGCCGGGAAGAAGGGGCTTGCTGTAACATTTGTTTCCCCTCGTGAAATCGATCATCTAAAGCTCATTGAGCGGGTAACAAAAACAAAAATGGCGAAGATGCCGATTCCTACCTTCAGGGATGTTATCGCAGGCAGCCAGCAGGCAACCATCAATAAAATGATGAAGGTCATCGAAAACGAAGAATTCAACGAATATAAAAGATCGGCAGAAAACCTTCTTGAGGAAACAGATTCAGTCACCCTGCTTGCTGCTGCACTCAAGCTGCTGACAAAAGAGCCGGATATAACACCTGTTAAGCTTACTGCTGTGGAGCCGATCCGCTCAAGAAAGCCGAAGCCGAAGTTTGACCGCGACAGAAGCCGCCGCACCGACAGAGGCAGGAGCGGTGGAGGCGGACGAGACCGCAGAAGAGGCAGAAGCGGAAAATCAGGTTTTACTCCTAATTCAAAGGGGTAATAAATAATTAAGGAAGTTTATGGGTTTTATAAGAGGATGAATATCTTTCCTGAAAAAATTTAAAAAAATGATTATAAAATCTGTAAAACTTACCCATATTAATACAGCGGGGCATCGCCCCAAAGATTTTGTTGAAATTTAGGAGGAAATGTAAATGGCTACAGGTAAAGTAAAATGGTTCAATGCAGAAAAAGGTTTCGGATTCATCGAAGTTGAAGGTGGAGAAGACGTATTCGTCCATTTCTCTGCAATTCAGTCTGAAGGCTTCAAAAGCCTTGATGAAGGTCAAGAAGTTGAATTTGACATTGAAGAAGGCCAGCGTGGACCGCAGGCTGTTAATGTGACGAAACTATAATATTCACTTCATATGATGAAGAGTCTCCTAGCGGGGCTCTTCTTTGCTTTATAAAGGAGGAATGAGGTTTGCTTATTACTGCCATTTCAGATACCCATATGCCAAAAAAAGGAAGGAATCTGCCCGAGCTTCTCGTTGAATATCTGGAAATTTCTGATATCATCGTTCATGCCGGTGACTGGCAGGACTTGTCTGTTTATAAAGAACTCTCATCCTTTGGGAGGCTCGAAGGGGTATTTGGCAATACGGATAGCGGCGAGCTTAAGGAAATGCTGAAGGATAAGCTCATCCTGAATTTAAATGGGTTTAAATTAGGTATCGTGCACGGGCATGGAAAAGGGAAGACAACGGAAAAAAGGGCACTGGCTTCTTTTGCAGACGACAAGGTGGACTGTCTGATCTACGGCCATTCCCATATACCCGTCCTGAAAAAGGAAAACGGGACGCTCATTATAAACCCGGGTTCCCCTGTTGATAAAAGGAGGCAGCCGCGTTTTTCTTTTGCGGTAATAAGGGTGGAAGAAGAGCTCTCAGCAGAGATTGTTTATTTTGATAAAGAATCTTAAGAGGGAAAAGCAGGCGCATCTGTGCGTCCTGCTAATTGAGTTTCAGCTGATAATAATCCTGGGATTCAAGCGGGACGAATCCGCAAGACGTATAAAGATTTAGGGCATTATTGTTTTCTGCAGCCACTTCCAGGAAAATATCCCTCCCTCGATTCCTTTCCTGCCTGATGATCCTGCTTAGAACACTTCTTCCAATCCCCCGCCTCTGAAACTCAGGAAGGATGGCAAATCCATAAATCCAGCTCTCATTGCCGTCTGTCTGTATCCTCACCTTGCCCGCGGGGACTCCCCTGTATTCAATTATGAATAAAGTCTGTGCCTGTTCGGCTGCCGTTTGCCCGTAAAACAGAGTGGCATCTTCTTCGGAAAGGCTGAAACAAACAATATCCAGCTGGATGCAAAGACCGGCATCTCCGGCAGAGGCTGATCTTATTTCTACCCCTTCTTTTTCAGAAAGAGTATCTGAATGAAAGTACTTCATCTGGTGCTCAGTGAAAGAGTATCTGCAAGGAAGCGATTGGAAAAGCTGTTTGGCAGCATAGGATTCAGCTGGCGCATTTAAAAGGACTTCCGAAGCGCTTGCCAATTGTTTTTCAGCCTGTTTTAAGAGGGCTGTAAAGAGTCCCTTCTTCCTATACTCAGGATGAACCATCCCGCATACCTCCACTTTAGCTCCAAAAGGATACAAAGCCAAAAATCCAGTTAATCTTCCGTCCTGATAAGTGAAGAAGTCTGTTTTTGTTTCATTATTTCTGGATTTCAGCATATCCCAATTCAGTTTTAACCTGAAATCTTCATGATTTTCACAAATATCCTGAAGCTCCTTGATTTCTTTCAGCTGTCTTACTGTAAGCATCGCTGTTCCTCCCCAATCTCGTATATATCTATATTAGCTTGATGAATGGAGAAGGGGAATACAAAATTGCAAACCATCAGAATTATGCAATAAGCGGCATTTAATTGTGTAGTTAAGCTGGAATGGTTATTATAAGTAGAGTAATGATTCAGGAGGTGTTGGATAGTGAAAAGTTTTACAGTAGAATTTCACAAAGAAGATCAAGTAGAAGCAATGAAGGTTAGTAAGCTCAATGAAGAGGATTTCAATATTGCCACTGAAGGCGGGACCAGGCATCTTTTTGAGCTTGATACTAACGTCGGCTTCTTTATTTACTTTGATGCCATCAGCAATGATGGGACCGAGTCGTATTTAGTTCTGCATTATGAAGAAGAGAATGAAGAGCCAAGTGCCTGTTATTCATTTGAATTGAAGGATTTCTACCAATTCGCCGCACTTCAGTTGAACGATCTTGAATTCAGTGAAGAAGCAGGGGAAGAAGGGGAAGACGAAGAGGAAGTGTACGGGCCTATCCATCATCTTGCACATCTTATGTATCATATCATTGAAGAAGGCCAAAAAATCGAGGAATAGAAAAAAGAGCAGCGCGCTGCTCTTTTTTTCTTTAATGATTCCTGCCAGGACAGCTGTTATGCAGGAAGATTCATCCGGCAGTAGCTTTCCACCATTTTTTCCTCTTCTTCATCCAGTGCAAAATCGAGAGCCTTTTCGTCTGAAAAAAAGAAGTGATAATTGAGGATCTTTGAGCCTTTCTCATCTTTGTAAAAAAGTACACGCAGACTCAGCCCATCCTCGGAGTAAAGTTCGTCATCCTCCGGAACTTCTATGTCTAACAGGAACTCATACCTCTGTCCTTCCAGTATCCCTGTAGGATCAATGATTTCTTCAATCAAATGACCTGTAATTTCCATCTATATCATCCTCTCTGGATAGTTTCAGTTTATCGACACTCGTATTATACACTTTTATGAAAGCATGCGTAATCTTTTGTTCTTATCCTTCTTCAAATCCAGGAATTCCATCCTTCAAGGGGTACAGATTTATGCTGACAAACTTTGATTTGATACATTGACAAAAACAGGGAAATGCTGTATACTTATAAAGTATTTATTTAAGGGAATAACATCTAATTTCAGATTCACTTGTTATAAAGGATCCAGTCCATTTATTTTATAACGGGTGGATTTTTATTTTTCGGGGGCTTCGGCTCTTTGAGGAGGTGCCTTTTATGGCAATGGGATTCGGGAGAAAAAATACCGAAGAAGTAAAAACGGAAGAAGTGAAAGTCTGGGAATGTATTTCTGACAGCTGTAATGGATGGCTGCGTGATAATTTTAAAAGCAGTGATCAGCCGGCTTGCCCGCTTTGCAACAGTGAGATGAAGGAATCGACTAAGCTGCTTCAAGTTGTTGTTAATAATAGCATCTACTCAAAATAAGGAAACCAAATGGCCTCGCCATTTGGTTTTTTTTATGTTTTTGGCTTTGTAAGTGTAAAAAGTTGATATTGGCGTTTTTTGTGAGCAGTTATGTTTCATTTGTCTGTACTTGAAAGCGGGAGAATGAAACAGGAGGCTGCGGGCATACTAAAGGAAAAACCTTTAGTTATGATGGAAGTGAAGAAACTGTGAACGGCATGCACCTTTTTATAGCATTAGTATTTTTCAGCATCATATTGATAATTATTTCCTTCAGGAAAGAAATCAGGGTATCATTGCCGCTCTATTTCTTTGTAATGGGGTTGTCTTTTATATTGGAATACATAGTATTTATTCTGGGAAAAGCATACACATACAGACCGACTGTATTTGAAGAAAAATGGTTTGATGAGGTATTTGGGGCAAGCATTTCACAGGCACTTTTCATTCCCGCAGTACTTACAGCGGTCTCCATTTACCGGATCGGCTATCTGTGGAGGCTTGCAGTGATAGCGGGTATTTTTTTGGTAGAGAGCTTTTTCTTGAAAGAGGGCGTATATGAACAGCATTGGTGGAGGTCGTGGTACACGAGCGCAATACTTTTTGCTGCTATGTTTGTTACAGACATATGGAGGGATTCATTAAGGAAACCTTCGCCTTTTGTAAGGTTTGTGACGATATATATGGCAATTACCACAATCATTCAGGCAGCTGTTTTTTATACGGTGATCTTCTTTCGGATTCATACCTACAACGCCGGTTTTTTTGAGTCGCATGACCGTGATCAGCTGGCTTTCAGCACGCTTATTTGGCTGATATACAGCCTGATTTTAGCTGTCATAGTCATCTATGAATTCAGGAAAACGGTATTTGCAGGATTATTTGCGGGAGCCTGGCTTTTTGAAAAACTTTTAATCCAGGCGGGTGTTCTGACTATTTCCCATTTGTGGAGTTCAGTATATTCAGCTGCGCTTATTACATTATTCTGCTTTCTGATCGGCAAGCTGGCCGTATATTTCTTTCCTGATATTAAAGGTGAATCTGTATAATGTCCTTTCAGGCGAATTGCATTATAATAAAAGAAATAATGCACTCTTTAAGGAGTAAGTTTTAATGGATGAAGTTCAACGGCTTAAACAGGAAAATGCTGAATTAAGGAAAGAAATATTGCAGCTGAAAAACAGGGCAGAAGAAAATCAGGCTTACTGGCCCGGCTTGGATAAAGGGGATGATGGCGTATCTTTTGAACAACTGGAGAGCTTCCTGAATCCTATACTTGATCTGGTTCCTCATCATATTGTTTTTATAGATGGGAATGGACTTATAACTTTGTGCAATCTCCAGGCTGCAAGGGACCTTCATGCTGACAGAAGGGTCATAGTGGGCCGCCATATCAGGGAGCTGCTGAGGATACCTGATGACCAGATTAATCTGCTAGAATCCCTCAGGACGAAGAAGCCGATCGTTAATAGGGAAGTGCTTGACAAAAATTACGGAATCAATAACACAAGGATAATACTAGACGAAAACGGAAACGTGAAAAGGGTTTTGGGAGCTTTTCAGTTCCTCAATGGAGTAAAGGAAGCAGAAAAGCAGGCTCTGGCCGGGAGGATTGCAGCAGGCATAGCCCATGAAATCAGAAACCCGCTTACCACGGTAAGGGGCTACCTCCAGCTTCTTCAAAGCAAAACGGATCAAGAGGTGTCTGAGCTTTTTTCTTCCTTGCTGATCCCGGAAATTGACAGGGCCAATAAAATCATCACAGATTTTCTCCGGATTGCTAAACCGGGGGAAACGACCAGCGAACTGCTGAATGCAAAGGAGTTTATCCTGGGCTATACCGGAAAATTCCTAAATAGTGAAGCGCTGCTGTATAATGCCGAAATTGAATATCAACTTACAGAAATTGCAGATAATACGTTCTTTAGAGGTGATCGTGACGAATTGCTGCAGGTGTTCATTAACCTTTTCAGAAATGCGTTCCAGGCTAAAGGAAGCGAACCGCTTAAAATAATCATTGCTGCCAAAAGAGTTGACTCCTTTCTCAGAATTGAATTCCGGGATAATGGAAGAGGAATTCCTTCTTCTATTCTGCCCCATATCTTTGACCCATTCTTTACTACGAAGGATGAAGGAACAGGGCTTGGGCTCTCAGTTTCCAAAAAGGTTATTGAGAATCACGGCGGCATGATGAATGTAAAGAGTGATGGGCAGGGAACACAGTTTATCATTGACATTCCTGCCGAAGACCGCTTTTGCTGTGAATAATTTTTATCGTACAATCAACAGAAATGCCCCTGAATGAATATGAATAATTAAATTCGTAATCACGAGGGGGATTAGATTGGATGTCAAAAAAAGTCCGCTGAACTATACAGCAGTTGGCGATTCGATTACTGCCGGTGTGGGTGCTTCGTTCTTTTCTCCTGGGTTTGTGCCGCGATTTGCAAGACTCGCCGAGGAATCGCTTGGCCGCAGAGTCGTCCACAAAATTTTTGCCAGGCCCGGAGCGCTTTCGGGTGAAATCCTGGAAGCTGTCAGGTCTCCTTTAATATCCAGTGCTTTAGCTGAATCAGAACTTATTACGATCACAGCAGGAGGCAACGATCTTATTCAGGGGTTAAGGTCATATCAGCTGACGAAAAATGAAAAGGATATTTCTTCGCGCCTGAATATATCTGCAGAAAAGCTAAGCGGCATCGTTGATCATATTACTGAAATAAAATCAGACTCTGCCGGGCCTTATATGGTTTATCTTCTAAACCTTTACAGTCCCGTTCCCAAAGAAGAAACAGCGGACCGATGGATCAGAAAGTTCAATAAGCAGATGCAGCAGCTGTGCGACCGCCATCACTTTCGAACGGTAAATATATATCAGGCATTTAAAGGGAATGAGAATGATCTAGTGGCGATGGACAGAGTGCATCCCAATGACAGCGGCTATAATCGCATCGCTGAAAAAATAAAAAATACCGGATATGGACTGCTGATCTGCCAATAGACAGGTACCGTCTCAAGCAAGAGAGGCCACCTGTCTTGTTTTGGCAAAACCAATAATTCCCACCTGATTTCCTGTTGACCATCTTCTCAAGTGCTGTTATTATAAATGAACAGCAATCGACATTAACTGCTGGCATAATTTCTGCTTATTAATCTATGAATTCATCATAAATCGTTTCTACGAAATTATGTTGACAAGAGATTGATTGGGTGGTATTATGATATAGTTGCTCTAAAAGAGCGCTATTGAA
>NZ_JBEUMK010000028.1:0-17008 GCF_040492155.1 Cytobacillus sp. T106
TGAAGAACAGTCTATTGGACTGTTCTTTTTTTTGCGCTTTTTTATTGAATAGGCGAAGTTTTTAATAGGAAATATGCTCTTGGTCGGAAATTAGTGGCCGGCGTGGGCGTATGAGCAGAGTTTTTGTTGAGAATATTGGGGAGAGCAACTGCTTTGGTTGTGAATTTAATCATTTGGCTTGTTAATCTACCAAATTCGTGGTTTATTTAACCAATTGACCGATTAATTGACCGATTTCCCCATTTAATTTACCATATGCTTCAAAACAGCCATAGCCCGCCGCTATAGATTCCGGATATTGTTTGAAAAGCATGCTGGATGGGCAAAGGGACATTTCCTTGCTTGAAATATTGGGAAGAACGGCTGCTTAAGCTGAGAATTTAATTAATTCAACCGATAATTGCGATTTATTTAATCAACTGGCCGACTAATTTACCGGCTCCCCCATTGAATTTACCATATGCCTTAAATACCAGATAAAGCTCCCCAGCCTAAATACGGGCAAGTACATCCAGTGCCAGTGCCAATCAACCAGCGTCCAGCGGCATGAAAGCCCACCAGTCAAAACCCTGTCCGAAGCTCTGCCTTCAAAATAGCCTCATCCCAGCCCAACACTGTTAGCAGCCTCACTCCCTATTTCAACCACATATATTCCCGCCGCTTCACA
Organism: Cytobacillus sp. T106; assembly: GCF_040492155.1. Classification (NCBI taxonomy): domain Bacteria; kingdom Bacillati; phylum Bacillota; class Bacilli; order Caryophanales; family Bacillaceae; genus Cytobacillus; species Cytobacillus sp. T106. Next base: position 668 of record NZ_JBEUMK010000028.1, read on the forward strand.
ACATAGACTTTTAAAGCTAAAAGCTTCTTAACGCCGTCCTAATTTCAGCCTCACCACCAAGTTCCGCTCCTAATCACTAGCTCACCAGATCCTGATCCGGCACCACTAATTACTTCTGCCCAATCAAATACTGATACACCAAATATGGGCCCTTCAGCAGAGTGATCTCCAGAAAAGAATGGATAAAGGGGTAGTCCTTATTCGGCATCATTTTCATCAGTTCGCTCCACCATTCGGTTTCATAACGCGCAATCATGCTGAGATTGTACAGCAGCAGATAATGAAGGAGCAGCTCCGGGAAATTGACAAGGTTTCCTTTCGTGAGGGGAAAGGAAAGGCTGCCCTCTTGGATATTGAACTTAAGCGGTCTTATATCGTGCGGCGGGACCTGACCGCAAGAGAAAGTAATCTTGCCGCTTTCTCCCTGTGCGGGGGACTCGATATCATAGCTGCCCTTTGAGTTGAAATAGTCAATAAATCTTTCTTCTGTCATATGAAATTGATCAAGAATAGAAGCTGGCATTGTAAGTTGGCCGTTTGCCAATTCTATGCCGGCAAAGGCAGGGCTTCCCTCTGTCTGCTGAAAAAGCTCATTTAATTCAGGAATATATTTAAAAAGCTCCCCCATTTCAATTTTGTCGCCTTCCATATGTTTCATGTGAAACAGCTTATCGGCCATAAAAGGAAACAGTCCGGTTTTTTGAAATTTTACTTCATCCTCAAAAAAGCTGTATTGCTGCTTCTTCCTTTTCCTTGTTGAAACTCCATGGGCGAGGACGGAGGTTGTTTCGGGATAGTTTGGATCCGCCGTCAGAATGGATGCTTTGATCAGATGGACCAGTCCATAGAACAGCATGATAGGCTGGATCAGCAGCGGGGATTTGGCTGCCTGTTCATAATATATTTTTCCATGTTCCAAATAATAAATAAAAGGATAGCAGTTCTCATAGCTTTTCGCTTCAGGCTGGTCGATGCCATGCCTTGTATAGCATTTTTTTAAATAAGCCTGTGTGTTTTCTGCCGAAAAGAAGACAGAATATGAACTCCAGCCGTTGTATGAATTGATCATCCTTTATACCTCTTTTAATTTTTTGAAAAATCGAACATATCAATCTGTTCTTGACAGTATTTTGTCCAATTGATAACCTACTAATAATATTTTCGAGTAAATGGGGGCTAAAAAGATGTGGGAAAGCAAGTTTGTTAAAGAAGGATTAACATTTGATGATGTGTTATTGGTTCCGGCAAGATCAGAAGTGCTTCCGAAAGATGTACAGCTTCATGTAGACCTGACAGACAAGGTCCGCCTGAATATCCCGATCATCTCAGCCGGCATGGACACAGTAACAGAGGCAGAAATGGCAATTGCCATGGCAAGGGCAGGCGGCCTCGGAATCATCCACAAGAATATGTCCATCGAGCAGCAGGCTGACCAGGTTGACAAAGTCAAGCGCTCCGAAAGCGGCGTAATTACAGATCCATTCTTCCTCACGCCCGACCAGCAGGTTTTCGATGCTGAGCATCTAATGGGCAAGTACCGCATCTCAGGTGTCCCGATCGTTAACAACAACGATGAACAGAAATTGGTGGGCATCATTACAAACCGTGATCTTCGTTTCATCCAAGACTACTCGATTAAAATTTCAGACGTTATGACAAAAGAAAATCTTGTAACGGCACCGGTGGGAACAACACTGGAAGAAGCCGAGAGCATTTTGCAGAAATATAAAATTGAAAAGCTTCCGCTCGTTGATCAGGAGGGTGTACTTAAAGGGCTGATCACCATCAAGGATATTGAAAAAGTGATCGAATTCCCGAATTCAGCCAAGGACCGCCAGGGAAGGCTCCTTGCAGGCGCAGCTGTCGGTGTGACAAAGGATACGATGAAAAGGGTTGAAATGCTTGTGAAGGCAAGTGTAGACGTCCTTGTAGTCGATACGGCGCACGGACATTCAAAAGGGGTATTGGACACAGTCAGGCAGATCAGGGAGGCTTACCCTGAGGTAGCCATCATCGCTGGAAATGTTGCTACTGCTGAAGCTACTAAGGATTTGATCGAAGCAGGAGCTGATGTTGTAAAAGTCGGTATCGGACCTGGTTCCATCTGTACGACAAGGGTTGTCGCCGGCGTCGGCGTACCGCAGATCACAGCGGTGTATGACTGTGCCACAGAGGCCAGGAAGCATGGCAAAGCTATCATCGCCGATGGAGGCATCAAGTACTCTGGTGATATCGTTAAGTCCCTTGCTGCCGGCGGACATGCCGTCATGCTAGGAAGCCTGCTCGCAGGCGTCTCCGAAAGCCCGGGCGAAACGGAAATCTTCCAGGGACGCCGCTTCAAGGTCTACCGCGGAATGGGCTCGGTCGGAGCAATGGAGAAGGGTTCAAAGGACCGCTATTTCCAGGAAGACAACAAAAAGTTCGTTCCAGAAGGAATTGAAGGAAGGCTTCCATACAAAGGGCCGTTATCTGATACGATTTACCAGCTGGTCGGAGGGATCCGTTCGGGAATGGGCTATTGCGGAAGCAAGGATTTGACCGACTTAAGAGAAAAGGCGCAGTTCATCAGGATGACAGGCGCCGGGCTCCGTGAAAGCCATCCGCATGATGTGCAGATCACAAAAGAAGCTCCGAACTATTCTTTGTCATAAAAATCAGGCCATAGCATCGGATGCTGATGCTATGGCAATAAAGGTCCCAGGTTATTTTCCTGGGCCTTATTTTTTTGCTTATTCAGGGTACCATGCACCCGTCAGCATCAGCTGTCATTTTTCAATCAGCACATCAAATGGCCTACATAATTCTATGTCCAATTAATGGGTATTTACTCTGTCTATGTTTTCAGAAACAGATATGTTAAAATAACGAAGGTGTATATAAAGGTTGGAGGGCATTACAGTGAAAAAACATTTTTATCGGAAGTATGTTGCTAGTTTCCTTGTTTGTATGATGGTGATAGGCCTTTTTCCCGGCCTGAATAAGGCGAGTGCAGATGATGCTTTGAATATCAACGCGGATGCTGCGATCGTGGTAGAGGCTGAGACAGGCAAAGTCCTTTATTCGAAGAATGCGGATAAAGTGCTTGGCATCGCGAGCATGACAAAGATTATGACAGAATACCTGCTGCTTGAGGCCATCAAAGAAGGGAAAGTCAAATGGGATCAGGAGTATGCAGTCAGTGAATATGTTTGGAAGGTTTCACAGGATAGAGCACTGTCTAATGTCCCTTTAAGAAGAGATGGAAAATATAATATCAAAGAATTATATGAAGCTATGTCTATTTACTCTGCCAATGGTGCAACGATTGCCATTGCGGAGACCATTGCCGGTTCTGAAAGTAATTTCGTAAAAATGATGAATGATAAAGCCGAGGAGCTTGGCTTGAAAGATTACAAATTTGTCAATTCCTCAGGTTTGAATAATCGTGACTTAAAAGGCTCCCACCAGGTGGGTGGAGCAGAGGATGAGAATGTCATGTCCGCACGTGCTACAGCCAAGCTGGCACAGCGCCTGCTGCATGATTATCCGGAAATACTGGAGACGACCAGCATTCCGACTAAGAACTTCAGAGAAGGCACTGATGATGAAATCAAGATGGATAACTGGAACTGGATGCTTCCAAGCCTTGTATTCGGCTATGAGGGAGTGGACGGGCTTAAAACGGGTACGACCGATTTTGCCGGCTACTGCTTCACTGGTACGGCTACCCGTGACGGTAACCGCTATATCACAGTTGTGATGAATGCCAAGGGTGAAGGGAATTCCGGTTCTTATAAATCCCGTTTTGATGAAACAAGAAAAATGCTTGATTATGCTTTCAGCAATTTTTCCAAAGAAGAAATCATTGCGAAGAACTATCAGGTAAAGGGCCAGAAAACACTTCCTGTCACTAAAGGCAAGGAAGACAGCGTGAAGATCCAGGCGAAGGACGCTATCGAGCTTGTCGTGAAGAATGGGGAGAAGGAAAGCTACAAGCCTGAGCTTGTCCTTGATAAAGACAAGCTTGATAAAGACGGCAATCTGACGGCACCTGTGAAAAAAGGCGAAAAGATCGGCTACCTGACTTTGAAGTCAGACAAAGAAAACGGCCTTGACTTTCTTTCAGGAAAAGGCGGTATCCAGGTTGATGTCGTCGCGGCTGAAAGTGTAGAAAAGGCAAATTGGTTCGTGCTGACAATGCGCGGGATCGGCGGCTTCTTCGGAGATCTTTGGGGCAGCATTTCTTCAGCTGTAAAAGGCTGGTTCTAATTTTTATAATGGACTGGCTTTAACCGGAAGAAAATAAAAATCCGGAAGAGTCTGATAAAAAAGGGTTCCTTGTCTTGACAGGGACCCTTTTTTATTGTTTATTTTCATTAGGGGAACTGGACGAATTCCTATCGAATTAATATATTTTCCTATAAATTAATGGGTATTTTGCCTGTTAAAAGCAGATGGTATTACAGAAGGGGGATTTTATAGTGAAGACAGGTACAGATCGAGTAAAGCGCGGAATGGCAGAAATGCAAAAGGGCGGCGTAATCATGGACGTTGTCAACGCTGAGCAGGCTAAGATTGCTGAAGAGGCCGGCGCAGTCGCAGTCATGGCACTGGAGCGGGTTCCATCCGATATCCGTGCTGCCGGCGGTGTGGCCAGGATGGCAGACCCCCGCATTGTTGAGGAAGTCATGAATGCTGTAACGATTCCTGTTATGGCTAAAGGCAGAATTGGCCATATCGTGGAAGCCCGTGTATTAGAAGCAATGGGCGTTGATTATATAGATGAGAGTGAAGTGCTCACTCCTGCTGATGAAGAGTATCACTTAAATAAAAGGGACTTTACGGTTCCGTTTGTATGCGGATGCCGCGACCTTGGCGAGGCTGCCCGCAGGATCGGTGAAGGAGCGGCAATGCTTCGCACTAAAGGCGAGCCGGGAACAGGCAATATCGTTGAAGCCGTACGCCATATCCGCAAGGTAAATGCACAGGTGCGCAAGGTTGTCGGCATGAATCTGGATGAGCTGATGACTGAAGCTAAGCTTCTCGGAGCCCCTTACGAGCTTCTTCTCGAAATTAAGGAGCTTGGCCGCCTTCCGGTCGTTAACTTCGCTGCAGGCGGCGTTGCGACACCTGCGGATGCTGCTTTAATGATGGAGCTTGGTGCAGACGGCGTATTCGTTGGTTCAGGCATCTTCAAGTCCGATAATCCAGCCAAGTTTGCGAGAGCGATCGTAGAGGCGACTACCCATTATCAGGATTACAAGCTGATTGCTGAATTGTCAAAAGAACTTGGAACACCGATGAAAGGCATCGAAATCTCATCACTGGCTCCTGAAGCTCGTATGCAGGAGCGCGGTTGGTAAGGAGAATGAATATGGTTAAAGTAGGCGTATTGGGCCTTCAGGGGGCTGTCAGGGAGCATGTCCGTTCCATTGAAGCCTGCGGAGCGGAGGCAGTCGTCATCAAGCGGAGAGAGCAGCTTGCGGAAGTGGACGGACTGATCATCCCGGGCGGCGAAAGCACAACGATGCGCCGCCTGATCGATAAATATGATTTCATGGAAGAGCTAAGGTCATTTTCCCAATCAGGGAAACCGATGTTCGGTACATGCGCTGGCCTCATCCTGCTGGCAAAGACAGTTTCCGGCTATGCAGAACCGCATATCGGCGTCATGGATGTCGAGGTGGAGCGCAATTCTTTCGGAAGGCAGCGGGAGAGCTTTGAAGCGCCCCTTGATATTGCAGGAGTGGCAGAGGACTTTGAAGCTGTCTTCATCCGTGCGCCGCATATTCTGCAGGCCGGCGAGAATGTTGAAGTGCTCGCGAAGCATGATGGCCGCATCGTGGCTGCGAGGGAAGGCCAATTCCTGGGCTGTTCATTCCATCCTGAGCTGACGGAGGATCACCGTCTCACAGCCTATTTTGTGGAAATGGTGAAAGAAGCCCAGGCAAATTTAGTTTGAATAATTGGTTGCAAATAGCGCATAATTGTAGTAAATTATTATAAAATTACATTCGAAACGCATTGAGAGGAATTAGTAGCGGAAATCCCATTCCAATAGAGAGCCGGTGGCTGGTGGAAACCGGTGGTGGGATCCTGTGAATCCGTCCTTGAGCAAAAGCATGGAAAGCCTGCATGGGCGAGTAAGTGCTTTCGGTTAAAAACCGTTATGGATTTAAGGTGGAAGGCAATTTTGCCTTCAACTAGGGTGGCAACGCGGGTAACTCCCGTCCCTTTTTTGGGACGGGGGTTTTTTGTTTTTTTCGCGGGTGCCGCTCATATGCCTATCGAATGTATGAAGAGGAGGAAGCAGCATGCTTGATATTAAATATTTACGAAGCAATTTTGAAGAAGTGAAGAACCGTCTGCAGCACCGCGGAGAGGATCTTGGCGACCTTGGGAAATTTGAAGATCTTGATGTAAGGCGCCGTGAGCTGATCATGGAAACAGAGCAGCTGAAGAGCAGAAGGAATGAGGTTTCCCAGCAGGTAGCTGTACTTAAGCGTGAAAAGAAAGATGCGGACAGCCTGATTGCCGAGATGAGGGAAGTAGGAGACAAGATCAAAGCATTTGATGAAGAGCTCCGCACAGTGGAAGAATCATTGGACAGCCTTTTGATGAGCATTCCGAATATCCCGCATGAAAGCGTTCCGGTCGGTGAGACGGAAGACGATAATGTCGAGGCGAGAAAATGGGGCAATGTCCGTGATTTCAGCTTCGAGCCGAAGCCTCACTGGGATGTTGCCACTGACCTGGACATCCTTGACTTTGAGAGGGCCGGCAAGGTTACGGGAAGCCGCTTTGTATTCTACAAAGGCCTTGGCGCCCGCTTAGAGCGTGCTTTATTTAACTTCATGCTTGATCTTCACACAGAAGAGCATGGCTATATGGAAGTCCTTCCTCCATATATGGTCAACCGTGCCAGCATGACAGGCACTGGGCAGCTGCCAAAGTTCGAAGAAGATGCCTTCCTGATCGAAAGTGAAGACTACTTCCTGATTCCGACAGCAGAAGTGCCTGTTACAAACATGCACAGAGATGAAATCCTGACGAATGAACAGCTTCCGATCAATTATGCCGCATTCAGTGCTTGCTTCCGTTCTGAAGCGGGGTCTGCGGGCCGCGATACAAGGGGTCTGATCCGCCAGCATCAATTCAATAAGGTGGAGCTTGTGAAGTTTGTCCGTCCTGAAGATTCTTATGAAGAGCTTGAAAAACTGACAGGACATGCTGAAAAGGTTCTGCAGCTGCTTGGCCTGCCGTACCGTGTGCTCAGCATGTGCACAGGCGATCTCGGATTCACAGCTGCCAAGAAATACGATATCGAAGTCTGGATTCCAAGCTACGGGACCTACCGTGAAATTTCTTCTTGCAGTAACTTTGAAGCCTTCCAGGCACGCCGTGCGAACATCCGTTTCCGCCGCGAGCCTAAGGGCAAGCCTGAGCATCTTCATACCCTGAATGGCTCTGGCCTCGCGATCGGCCGTACGGTTGCCGCTATCCTTGAAAACTACCAGCAGGAAGACGGAAGTGTCATCATTCCGGAAGTATTAAGACCGTATATGGGCAATAAAGAAGTAATCGGCAAAGCATAAAGCATTCCACCTGGACGGGTGTTAAAAACCCGTCCAATTTTTTTTGAAATAATGTTGACTTCTTATTGGAGAGCTGATAGAATAAATCTTGTCGATACGGAGGTATACCCAAGTCTGGCTGAAGGGATCGGTCTTGAAAACCGACAGGCGGGTAACACCGCGCGGGGGTTCGAATCCCTCTACCTCCTCCATTATAAAATCAACCATAGCGCATAACTATTGGAGATACATAAAAAGCCGCTGCATTTTGCAGCGGCTTTTTTATGTTTTCAAGAATGCAAATGTGGTTTCAGCTGACTTTTCTGGAATCCTTCCAAATAAAAATAAGCCCGGCGTTTATGCCGGGCTTATTTTGTATCTCACTCCAGAGAACATAATCTGCTGTTTTACTTTTTCAGCAGCTGCGACTGCTTCAGAAAGACGGAGATTTTTTCAATGACAGGCTCAATGGAGGCGCCATCAGCCATCAGGTCATAATCATTGATGTTCAGGCGCAGGACTGGGCAAGCATTGAATGTGTTGATCCAGTTTTCATAGCGTTCATGCATTTCTTCCCAGTAGGATACAGGTGTCTGCTGCTCCATCGGGCGCCCTCTTTCCTGGATCCTGGATAAGATGTCTTCAATGGATCCTTCCAGGTAAATCAGCAGGTCGGGATGAGGGAAGTATGGTGTCATGACCATTGCATCGAACAGGCTTGTGTATGTTTCATAGTCCACCTGGGACATGGTTCCTTTTTCATGATGCATCTTGGCAAAAATGCCGGTATCTTCGTAAATGGAACGGTCCTGGATAAAGCCGCCGCCATATTCAAAGATGCGTTTCTGCTCCTTGAAGCGTTCGGCAAGGAAATAAATCTGCAGATGGAAGCTCCACCTGTCGAAATCTGCATAAAATTTGTCCAGGTAAGGATTGGTGTCCACTTTTTCAAATGAGGTGCGAAAGCCCAGAGCACCCGCAAGCGCATTGGTCATTGTCGATTTCCCTACCCCGACCGTACCAGCAATGGTAATCACGGAATTTCCGGGAATTTCGTACTTATTCCTAAGATTCATGGTGATAAGCTCCTTTAATTAAAGATAGGGAAAGGCTGTCCAAAATTTGAGAGAGATCTTCTTTATTTTTCACAAAATCCAGATCATCGCCGCTGAAGCGCAGAACCGGAATATCAGGGTGCTGTTCAGTGAACAGGTTCATGGCGTTCTCATAATCAATTGACAGCTGCTCCAGATAGAGCGGGCTGATATTCTTTTCAATCTCCCGGCCCCGCAGCCTGATCCGCTGCAGGAGCGTCTCGAGGCTTGCGTGAAGGTAGATGATGACATTAGGCCTTGGCATATCACTTGTCAGGATATCGTAGATCTTCACATATTTTTGGAATTCTGCCGGGCTCAGCGTCCTTTCGGCAAAAACGAGGTTTTTGAGAATATGGTAATCGGCAACAACGGCCTTGTTATTGGCTAAATAATCAGTATTGATGTCTCCGAGCTGCTTATAGCGGTTGCACAGGAAAAACATTTCCGTCTGGAAGCTCCATTCCTCAATGTTGTCATAAAACTTCCCAAGAAAAGGATTTTCATCTACAATCTCTTTCAGCAGTGCAAATTGAAAATGCTCGGAAATGGCCTTTGCCAGCGAGGTTTTCCCTACGCCGATCGGGCCTTCAACGGTAATAAAAGGTGTCCCCCCCACAGTGTGGCCTCCTTATTGTTCTTATTTATCTATGTCCAGTTTTCCTTTAAATCGACTTTTAACGACACAAAAAATATTTTAACACACTATACAGTGGAAGGGATATGGAATTTCTTCAGGCAAAAAATATAAAAAAAGCCATGGATCAGACTGACCCATAGCTTCCTGTGCACCCAGGCGAAAATGCCTTCGTTACTCCCGTTTTGTCACATTAAAATTGTCTGTGATCAACAGCCAGTTCTGGGGAAAAGACAGGCCGAGCTTCCAGTAGCTCATCCCCCTCAGATTCAATTCCTTCATAAGATCGAATTTTGCCTGGATTGACCTCGCATCCTCAAACCACACCTCATGCCGCTTCCCGTCGGTGTCTGTATAGTTGAACAGCGGGGCCTGCGATTTCGTATTATAGCGGATGGGCACATTGTTCTCCGCTGCCAGCTCGATGGCCTGCTGCGGGCTCAGCGCCCTTGCGGTAGTACCCTGGACAAATGGAAGGGTCCAGTCATAGCCGTACAGATTTTGGCCCATCATGATCTTGGAGGACGGCATTTCGCTTACTGCATATTCCAGGACCTCCCGGACAGGGCCGATCGGGGAAACGGCCTGGGCAGGGCCGCCGCTGTAGCCCCACTCATAGGTCATGATAACGACAAAATCCACGATTTCCCCGTGTGCCTTATAATCATGGGCTTCATACCAGCGTCCCTTCTGGCCGGCGCTCGTCTTCGGCGCGAGGGCGGTAGAAATGAGCCAGCCTTCCCGGCTGAACCGGGCCTTTGCTTTTCGTAAAAACCGGTTGTATGCCTCCCGGTCCTCAGGGCGTAAGTATTCGAAGTCAAAATGGATATCCCTGAAGCCGTACTTCTTGGCTGCGGCAGTTATATTATCCAGAAACTTATCCTGCACAGGTATATCATTCAGGAGGATCCGGCCAAGCTCATCATTGAACTGGTCATTCTCCTGGTTGGTGATGACCATCATCAGCACATTGTTATTCGCTTTGGCGATGGCCGGGAAATTATTGAGGAGCGGCTCTTTAAGACCGCCATCCCTCAGGGCCTGGAAGCTGAAGGGTGCCAGATAGGTGAGGTAGGGTGCAGCTTCACGCGCTCCTTCCTCAAGTGCAGGGGCAACAGATGTACCCCTCGGTTCTACATAGGCATTGAATTCAGCCGCTGTTTTCGGCCGCGGCGGCAGGTAGAGGCGCAAGCCCGGCTGGAGAGGCTGTGATGCCGAAATCCGGTTGATGGTTGCTATTTCCTGAACCGTAATCCCTGTCCGCCGGGAAATGGCAGACAAAGTATCGCCTGGCTGAACCCAGTAAAAGCGCCCTGTGATCGGGATCACCAGCGCCTGGCCGACAACGAGCCTGTCGGGATTGGGGAGTTCATTGGCCTGTGAAATATCGGCTGCCGTCGTGCCATAAGCCTGAGCGATCCCTGTCAGGGACTGTCCTGCCCGCACTATATGGATTTGCATATTCATTTCCCCCTTAATGGCAAATTACGCTACCATCATTTTATGAAGGGAAACAGGCTGAAATGCTATTTTTCTCAGAGAAGGGTTCTGTGCGGGCATTGAGGACGTTCTTCATCATTTTCAGGGCATTTTCGTTGTCATGGTCATCATTGGAAGCAAGGCAATTTTCAGGGACGTACAAGCTGTATTCTCTCATATAGGCGTCATTCGCCGTAAAAAGGACGCAAATATTCCCGGCTACACCGGTGATGATCAGATTCTTGACATTTAACTGAAGAAGCAGGGTGTTAAGAGCAGTGCCGTAAAAAGCGGAGTGCTTCGGCTTGATCAAAAAGTAGTCTTCATCAGAAGGGTAGAGGCAGTCAATGATGTCCCTGCTGTTTTCATTCCGGCAGTAATCGGCTATCTTTTCAAAGTCGGCTTGCCAAAGGCTGTAATGATCATTAACATAGATGACAGGAATAGCTTCAGCAGCGCATTTTTCCTTTAATGTTTTTATGGGACCGGAGATTTTCTCAGCTTTTGCGGCTAGAATTTCACCCTCCGGAAAATCAAAATTATTGATCATGTCTATAATTAAGAGTGCTGTAGATGATTCTTTCATGTCAGTTCTCTCCTTTGGGTCTATTGTGAGCACTAAAGGCTATATACACCCTTGGTATATTTTTAAACATAAGGGATGGTAGGAAAAAAGATGAATATTACTTACAATGATGATGATTATATGAAGGAAGCAATAGAAGAAGCGAAAAAGGCAGGAGAGCTTGGGGAGGTTCCGATCGGGGCCGTTGTGGTCCTGGACGGGAAGATAATCAGCCGCGCCCATAATCTCCGTGAGTCGAACCAGAATGCGGTGGCGCATGCTGAACTCCTTGCCATTGAGGAAGCCTGCGGGATGCTTGGGACATGGAGGCTTGAGGATGCTGTGCTTTATGTCACATTAGAGCCGTGCGCCATGTGTTCGGGCGCCATCATTCTCTCCCGCATCAAGAGGGTTGTATATGGAGCGGCCGATCCAAAGGGCGGCTGTGCGGGCACATTCATGAATCTGCTCCAGGATGAAAGATTCAACCACCAGAGCGAGGTATCAGCAGGGGTGCTGGAAGAAGAATGCGGCAGCCTGCTGACCGATTTCTTCCGGGCTCTCCGCGAACGGAAAAAGGAAGAGAAAAGGCGGCGAAAACAGCTGCTGGATCTGCAAGAAGGAATTGACAGGCCATAGGCATTGCAATTTCGTCCGAAACTTAGTATACTGATTATGCGTCACAAACGACGCAGCCAAATATGGTATCAATTTTGCCGTGCTAAGCGGGGAGGTAGCGGTGCCCTGTACTCGCAATCCGCTCTAGCGAGGCTGAACTCCTTCCTGAGGCTGGTGTCCTGTAGGGCCTGCCTTAAGTAAGTGGTGTTGACGCCCGGGTCCTGCGCAATGGGAATCCATGAACCATGTCAGGTCCGGAAGGAAGCAGCATTAAGTGGTCCCTCCCATGTGCCGCAGGGTTGCCTGGGCCGAGCTAACTGCTTAAGTAACGCTTATGGGAGCCAGTCGACGGAAGGTGCACGGCAGTTATAATGATAAAAGCAAAACTCATCCCGGTCAGGGGTGGGTTTTTTTATGCATGTTCCTGCTGGAAAATTGCTCCTCCGGATATTTGCAATCCTTTTTGGAAAATAGGAACTGATACGGTATAATAGAGATAGAAAAGCAGTTAGGAAGGGGGCGCGAAGATGAGTTACCAGGCATTATATCGTGTCTGGCGTCCACAGCAGTTCATAGATGTTGTAGGGCAGGAACACGTAACCAAAACATTGCAGAACGCCCTGCTTCAGCAGAAAACCTCTCATGCATACTTATTTTCCGGGCCCAGGGGGACGGGAAAGACGAGTGCGGCCAAAATACTGGCCAAAACCGTCAACTGTGAAAGGGCTCCGATCAGCGAGCCTTGCAATGAGTGTGATTCCTGCATTGGCATTACGAATGGCTCCATACCGGACGTGATTGAAATCGATGCGGCCTCCAACAACGGTGTGGAAGAGATTCGGGATATTAGGGACAAAGTCAAATATGCACCCAGTGCAGTCAAATATAAAGTATATATCGTCGATGAGGTTCATATGCTTTCGATCGGCGCCTTCAATGCACTATTAAAAACACTTGAAGAGCCTCCGAAGCATGTTATGTTCATTCTTGCTACAACAGAACCCCACAAGATTCCGCTCACCATCATTTCAAGATGCCAGCGCTTTGACTTCAAGCGCATAACGGCACAGTCGATCGTCGGCCGGATGAAAATGATAGTGGATGAGACCGGGGTGCAGTATGAAGAGAATGCCCTCCATATCGTTGCCCGGGCTGCCGAGGGAGGGATGAGGGATGCTCTCAGCCTCCTTGATCAGGCGATATCCTTCAGCCAGGACAAAGTGACGGCGGAGGATGCCCTCACAGTAACAGGAGCCGTTTCCCAGGCATTCCTGAATAAACTGTCCAGAAACGTTATGGAAAAAGATGCTGCAGGTGCGCTGGAAGCACTGGAGACCCTCCTGTTTCAGGGGAAGGATCCTTCCAGGTTCATCGAGGACTTCATCTTATATTACAGGGACATGCTTTTATACAAGGCAGCTCCTTCACTGGATGAGTCGCTCGAACGCGTCATGCTTGATGAAGAATTCAAGGCATTGGCTGAAGAGATTGATCCTCAGCAGCTGTACAGCCTGATTGAAATTCTGAATAAAGCCCAGCAGGAAATGCGCTGGACCAACCATCCAAGGATTTTCCTTGAGGTAGCCATCATGAAGCTCAGCCAGCTTGAGGGTACAGAGAAAAAGGCAGCTGCCGATATTGAACCTCTCATGAGAAAAATCGAACAGCTTCAAGAGGAGCTGGCTGAGCTGAAGAAAAATGGGGTCACCGTTTCGGGTGCGGCTGAGCCTGCCCAGAAGAAGCAGGCACAGAGAACCTCAAGAAAAGGATTCCAGGCGCCTGAAGGGAAAATTAATGAAATCCTGAAAAATGCTACGAAAAATGACCTGAATGCCGTAAAAGGCAAATGGGGCGATATGCTTGGAAGGCTCGTGCATAACCAGATGCGGTCCCAGGCCGCTCTGCTCAATGAAGCAGAGCCGGTCGCTGCTTCAGCGGATGCGTTCATCGTTAAATTTAAATATGAAATACACTGTCAAATGGCCATGGATAATGCTAAATTTATAGAAACGATATCCGGGGCCATCCAGGAATTGACCGGACAAAGGAAACAGGTTGTCGGGGTGCCTGAAGAGCAGTGGCAGCGGATACGGGGCAGTTTTCTGAACAGCGGGCATCGCGATGAGCCTTCTGAAGGCAGCGGGCTTGGCGCCCCGGAAGACGACCTGGTCGTATCCGAAGCGCAAAAGCTGTTCGGGGATTTAGTCGAAATCAAAGAATAAAACTATTTGGAGGTAAAGAATATGCGTGGAATGGGCAATATGCAAAACATGATGAAGCAAATGCAGAAAATGCAGAAGAAAATGGCCGAGGCTCAGGAAGAGCTGGGGGAAAAAAGAATTGAAGGTACTGCAGGCGGCGGAATGGTGACAGTCATCGTTTCCGGACACAAGCAAGTCCTTGAAGTCAATATTAAAGAAGAAGTAGTAGATCCGGAAGATATCGATATGCTTCAGGACCTCGTACTTGCAGCAACAAATGACGCCCTTAAAAAGGCTGATGATCTGACAAATGATACAATGGGGCAGTTTACAAAAGGAATGAACCTGCCTGGAATGTTTTAAAAGCCGAAGCGGAGTTAATCTCCGCTTTAAAAATGCCTGAAAAAGCAAAAAAGGCGTGAATACGAATGGGGGCAGGCAAAAGGGCGGCAGGAAACTTATGCTTGTCGCCGATGAGCAAGCGCCCTCCGCATTTCGATTTGTCCAGCTGCAGCGGCTAGGGACTCGAGTCATAAGTCAGCCTGGCTAAAAGGTTAAAGAGCAAACCTTTCATCCAGGCTGCCTTATGCTTGTCGTCCCTGGGCAAGCCGCTTTCGCATTTCTTGATTGTCCAGCTGCGGGCGCTATCGGCTCGAGGTCATAAGCCAAACTGGCCAAAAGGTTAAAGAACAAACCTTTCGGCCAGTTCGTCTTATGCTTGTCGCCGATGAGCAAGCGCCCTCCGCATTTCTATATAGGAGGAGTAGTATGCATTATCCTGAACCGATATCTAAGTTGATAGACAGCTTTATGAAGCTGCCGGGGATCGGCCCGAAAACAGCCGCTCGCCTGGCTTTTTTTGTCCTTAGCATGAAGGAAGACACCGTTCTTGATTTTGCTAAGGCGCTGGTGAATGCCAAACGAAATTTATCTTACTGCTCGGTGTGCGGCCATATTACCGATCAGGATCCCTGTTATATCTGCGAGGATCAGCGCAGGGACAGGAGTGTAATTTGTGTTCTGCAGGATCCTAAGGATGTTATCGCCATGGAAAAAATGAAGGAATTCAACGGCCTGTACCACGTTCTCCACGGCGCTATTTCTCCGATGGACGGAATAGGACCGGAAGATATCAATATACCTGACCTTTTAAAAAGGCTGCAGGATGAGACGGTGGAAGAAGTTATACTGGCGACCAACCCAAATATTGAAGGGGAAGCGACAGCAATGTACATTTCGCGCCTCCTTAAGCCATCCGGTATCAAAATTACAAGGATTGCCCATGGTCTGCCGGTGGGCGGAGATCTGGAATATGCAGATGAAGTCACGCTTTCCAAGGCACTCGAGGGAAGAAGAGAGGTTTAAGCAGGAGGTGTATACATGTTTTTCCGTAAAAAAGGAAAGCTTCGCAATGAATTTGATGAACAGCTTCTCATGCAGCTTAATAGTTTGAAGGATGAATGGTATAACCAGAAAAGGCTGCTTGAAAAAAGCTTTGATCCTTCTGCGGAAGTTTTGGCGCAAACCAAGCTGGCGGAGGCTAAATACTTTTATTTATTTAAGGAAGCAAAGGCCAGGAAGATATCTGTTAGATGAACCAAGGGGCAATCAGGTCTTTTTTCATCTCTCTTCTCATAAATTTGTAGTAGTACAGGCTAATGGGAGAGGATGATGAGGATGGAACCGATACTGGTAATAACCATTTTGGGCGGGCTGATATTGTTATTACTATTTATAGGGGCTCCGTTTAAGCCGCTTAAGTTTTTGGGACAGGGAGTCATCAAAATTCTGATAGGAGCACTGTTCCTGTTTTTTCTTAATGCTTTCGGAGGCCAGTTTGGCTTATATGTCCCTATTAATCTGGCAACAACAGCTGTTTCGGGCTTTTTGGGACTGCCTGGAGTGTTTGCCCTGGCTGCTATTCAGACCTGGATTCTATAAAAGGCTTTACGCTGGAACAGCTATTCTGATGGCTGTTCTTTTGCTTTTGCCTGGATGGATGATCAAAAAATCCTGAAAGGCTGACCAGAATAAAAATAAGAAAAACTATATATTCACTGTTGACGATAGTGAAATATGGTGATATTATATTAAAGGTCGTCACAATGACGCAAACGAGAAAAAATGACCTTCAAAAAGTTGTTGACTTAGTTTGCTGACGGTGATATACTAATAAAGTTGCTTCGAGAGAAGT
>NZ_JBEUMK010000029.1:0-15246 GCF_040492155.1 Cytobacillus sp. T106
CTTCTCAGCGCCGATGGTAGTTGGAGGTTCTCCTCCTGTGAGAGTAGGACGCTGCCGGGCGAAAGTATTCTAATATACTATCATTCCGCAGTAGCTCAGTGGTAGAGCATTCGGCTGTTAACCGAACGGTCGTAGGTTCGAATCCTACCTGCGGAGCCAATTATGGAGAGCTGTCCGAGTGGCCGAAGGAGCACGATTGGAAATCGTGTAGGCGGTTTATAGCTGTCTCAAGGGTTCAAATCCCTTGCTCTCCGCCATTTAAATTATATAATGGCCCCTTGGTCAAGCGGTTAAGACACCGCCCTTTCACGGCGGTAACACGGGTTCGAATCCCGTAGGGGTCACCATTTCGGAGGATTAGCTCAGCTGGGAGAGCATCTGCCTTACAAGCAGAGGGTCGGCGGTTCGATCCCGTCATCCTCCACCATTATAACTTTTTATTGTCGCGGGGTGGAGCAGTCCGGTAGCTCGTCGGGCTCATAACCCGAAGGTCGCAGGTTCAAATCCTGCCCCCGCAATCTGGTCCTGTGGTGTAGCGACGAGCGACACTGCAATGAATATGCTGCGAGTTGCCTCAACGGATTTGCTTCCTTGAGTCATCTGGAAGAGGAAGAGTCAGTCCTGCAGGCTTCTCGGGCATAATCAAGACCCAAATTTATAAATGGTCCCGTGGTGTAGCGGTTAACATGCCTGCCTGTCACGCAGGAGATCGCGGGTTCGATTCCCGTCGGGACCGCCATTTAAATTTAATTAGGCTCAGTAGCTCAGTCGGTAGAGCAGATTGCTACCTTCATTGAACAGCTTCTGCGGCAATCTGTGAGGAAGTTCGTAAGAACTGACGAACAAAGGACTTAAAGTATAAAAGGTTTTGGATGAAAATTTTATTATGGCTCAGTAGCTCAGTCGGTAGAGCAAAGGACTGAAAATCCTTGTGTCGGCGGTTCGATTCCGTCCTGAGCCACCATTGTTTGTAAGCCGGTTTAGCTCAATTGGTAGAGCAACTGACTTGTAATCAGTAGGTTGGGGGTTCAAGTCCTCTAGCCGGCACCACCTTAACGTGGAGGGGTAGCGAAGTGGCTAAACGCGGCGGACTGTAAATCCGCTCCCTCAGGGTTCGGCGGTTCGAATCCGTCCCCCTCCACCATTCATACAGGGGTATAGTTTAAAGGTAGAACAGAGGTCTCCAAAACCTCCAGTGTGGGTTCGATTCCTACTACCCCTGCCAATTTTATTATGGCGATTGTGGCGAAGTGGTTAACGCATCGGATTGTGGTTCCGACATTCGTGGGTTCGATTCCCATCAGTCGCCCCATTTTTTAATCACAATATTGCATTCTATGCATATCATATTATTGGGCTATAGCCAAGCGGTAAGGCAACGGACTTTGACTCCGTCATGCGTTGGTTCGAATCCAGCTAGCCCAGCCATTTGCGGAAGTAGTTCAGTGGTAGAACATCACCTTGCCAAGGTGGGGGTCGCGGGTTCGAATCCCGTCTTCCGCTCCAAACGTTCTGGCGGCATAGCCAAGAGGTAAGGCAGAGGTCTGCAAAACCTTTATCACCGGTTCGATTCCGGTTGCCGCCTCCATTCCAATTACAGGAAATGGAGAATGAACGATAAATTAAATGATATGCCGGTGTGGCGGAATTGGCAGACGCGCACGACTCAAAATCGTGTTCCTTCTGGAGTGCCGGTTCGACCCCGGCCACCGGTATCATTTTCTTTTTATACAGGGTTTCCTGTTTTTATTTTTGAAAAGGCATCGACAAATTTCAGCAATTTTCGATGCGGGTGTAGTTTAATGGTAAAACCTCAGCCTTCCAAGCTGATGTCGTGGGTTCGATTCCCATCACCCGCTCCATACATAATTTCATCAACGCAGTGTTTCGTTTCCAGAAAACGAAGCATTGCGTTTTTTCTTTGTCTTGATCCCGATAAGGCATGACCCGTGGGTTACGGTAAGATGGCAGCCAGTCTTTCTTCTCTATGAAGAAGTCAAAATTTTCCCCCTCTTTTGGTCAATTATGTTGCCCCTTTTTATTTGATAGCCTCCTATAATAAAAGAAAGCGATTACAAAAGGCGGTGAGAGTAAAATTGGATGCAAAAACAGAGTTGGCTCCCATAAAGGCGGACGCTGTAACAAAGAAAACAAGCAAAAGAAAAGCACGTCTTCGAAGTGTATTAATTTATGCGGCTTTTACCGGACCGGCCATTATATTCTTTGTCCTTATTCAGGTGATACCATTCCTTATGGGTTTATATTATTCCTTTACCTCATGGAATGGTGTAAGCTCAGCTGTCGAATGGGTCGGGCTGGAAAACTATATCAAAATTTTCAAGGATGATCCGAACTTTTTCCAATCTTTCTTGTTTACAACCAAGTTCATGCTGGCCTCAGTGGTTATCAGCAATTTAATTGGATTTGGACTTGCCCTGCTACTTAACGCGGCCTTGAAGACACGGAATATTCTCAGAACCGTCTTCTTTATACCGAATGTAATTGGAGGACTGCTGCTTGGGTTCATCTGGCAGTTTATCTTTGTCAAAGCGTTTGCTTCCATCGGAAATTTGACTGGCCTGGCGTTTTTCAAGCTTGCCTGGCTGGGGGATGAGACTACAGCATTTTGGGGAATTGTCATTGTGTTTGCATGGCAGGTGAGCGGCTATATGATGGTGATTTATATCGCAGCCCTGCAGGGAGTGGACCATTCCCTTCTTGAGGCGGCAAGGATTGACGGGGCTTCAAACTGGACGCTTCTTACCCGCATCATTATGCCGCTGATCATTCCGGCTTTCACTATTTGTTTCTTTTTGACTATATCAATGGCCTTTAAGATCTTTGATTTAAATCTTTCTCTTACAAATGGGGGACCGTTTAATTCAACACAGTCTGTAGCCATCAACATTTATCAGGAGGCTTTCCAAAATAACCGCTATGGTCTCGGGACGGCCAAATCGATTCTTTTCTTTCTGATTGTCGCCGTGTTTACATCGGTTCAGGTAATTATGACGAAAAGGAAGGAGGTTGAAGCCTGATGAATCGCAAGTATACAGGAAGGACGTTTCTGCTGGAGATAATCGGCATCATTCTTGGGCTGATTTTTCTGATCCCCTTCTATTTTGTGGCGGTTAATTCAGTCAAAAGCTTTGCTGAAATCTTATTGGATGCAGCTGCTTTTCCAAAGGAAGTGTTATTTGCTAATTATTCGAAGGTTTGGGAAATCATTAATTTTCCGAGGGCATTCTGGAATTCACTGATCATTACTGTGCTCAGCAATATTGGCCTGGTAATCATCAGTTCAATGGCTGCATGGAAAATGGTGAGGACTCCCGGGCGCTTCAGCAAGATTCTGTTTATCCTTTTTGTCTCAGCAATGGTCATTCCCTTTCAGACGGTTATGATCCCGCTTATGAAGCTCGGAGGCGCCCTGAATATGACGAACAGCATTCCCGGACTGATTATGATGTATTTCGGGTTTGGCGTTCCTCTTTCCCTGTTCCTTTACCATGGATTTGTCAAAACGGTTCCAAGGGAGATAGAAGAGTCGGCGCTGATTGATGGGTGCAGCCAGTTCGGGGTTTTTTGGAGGATCGTTTTCCCGCTTTTAAAGCCGATTACAGTGACGGTTGTCATCCTTAATACCTTATGGATCTGGAACGATTTCCTTCTTCCGCTCCTGGTGCTGCAGGATGCCGAGCTGAGAACAATCCCGCTCGCCACCAGCTCCTTCTTTGCCCAATATACAAAACAGTGGGATATGGGCCTGGCAGCGCTTGTACTTGGCATTACGCCGGTCATCATCTTCTTCCTGTTCCTGCAGAAGCATATTATTAAAGGCATAGCATCAGGCTCCATCAAATAGATATCAAATTTTAGCGGCGGCTAGAATGTACCGCTAAAATGATATATAAATAGAATTCAAGGAGGTCAATGACAATGAAACGCTTATTGCTTATTTGCCTGTCCCTGCTTTTCACATTCGGGATTTTGGCCGGCTGTTCGTCAGGAAGCACTTCTGGAACTGATGATAAAGAGGGGACAAAGGATACCGGGGAAGAGACGGTTACTCTCAACCTGTTCCAATTTAAAGTTGAAATTGCCGACCAGCTTCAGGAGATGATCACTGAGTTCGAAGCCGAGCATCCCAATATCAAAGTAAAGCTGGAAACTGTTGGCGGCGGTGCCGATTACGGTGCTGCGCTGAAAGCGAAATTTGCTTCTGGCGAACAGCCGGATATTTTCAACAATGGCGGCTTTAAAGAACTGGAACTGTGGAAGGAGCATCTGGCCGACCTATCCAATGAGCCATGGGTTGAGCATCTTCTCCCGATCGGCAAAGTGCCGATGACAGATACAGACGGCAAGCTTTATGGCATGCCGGTCAACCTTGAAGGATACGGATTTGTCTATAATAAAGATTTGTTTGAGAAAGCAGGCATTAAGGAGCCTCCGGCCAATATTACAGAGCTCAAGGATGCTGCTGAGAAACTGAAGGACAGCGGCACTACACCTTTCTCAGCCGGATATGGGGAATGGTGGGTCATCGGGCAGCACTTGCTGAATATCCCTTTTGCCCAACAGGAAGATCCTATTGCCTTTATTGAAGGACTTTATGATGGTACAGAGAAGTTTACAGATAATGAGCAATTCAAGCAGTTTAAAGAAGTGCTTGATACAGAAATCAATTTTGGAAATGATAATCCATTGACCACTGACTATAACACGCAGGTCACCCAATTTGCCGCAGGCCAGACTGCCATGCTGCAGCAGGGGAACTGGACTGAAAATATGATCTATGAGGTTAATCCTGATATGAATATGGGCTTTTTGCCGATTCCGATCTCAGATGACAAAAATGCTGACCGCCTCCCTGTTGGGGTCCCGAATAACTGGGTTCTGAATAAGAATTCCGAGCACCTGGATGAAGCTAAATTGTTCCTGGAATGGATGGTATCTTCTGATACAGGTAAACGCTATTTAACCGAGGAATTTGCTTTCATCCCTGCTTTTGACAATATTGAGGCATCAGGTCTTGGCGATCTTGGCCAGTCAATCCTTGAGTACTCCAAAGAAGAGAAAACAATTCCGTGGACATGGTTCAGATGGCCGGATGGAGCGAACAAGGAATTCGCCGCTAGCATCCAGGAATATGCTGCAGGTAAAATTGATTATGATACTCTGCTAGAGAGGTTCCAGAAAACCTGGGATAACTTAAAGTAAAGCAGAGATCACTGCCAGGATAAAAAGCATGTCTGCAACAGGGCATGCTTTTTATTTTCCATAAATGAAAAAATCTTCAGCATGTCTCACCCTGTCCCATATATACTTACATTATCAGGGCCTGGGGAGGACTATTTATGATTAAGAACAGTATCCGCAATAAACTGATCGTCCTGCTGCTGCTGATCACAATCATTCCTTTCGGCACATCGATTATCATTACCTACTTCCATACGAAGGAGTTTTTGAAAAATCAGGCTGTAGAGGAAAACAGCAAGCTTCTCTATCAGGGCAAAATCAACCTGGAGAGCTATATGAATGAGCTGAATGGATTGACATTGTCTCTGTACAATAATCCCGGCTTCTTAAATTTCCTGAGGTCTTCTAAAGATGAGGACAATTATTTAACAATCGGGATCATGAAAAATGTGGTCCAAACCATCCTTTATGCCGGGGATACCATTAACAGGGTCCAAATAGCCTTTGCAGACGAAGACAGGGTCATCTCCGCTTCCAGGAGGTCTACAGTCGTCTTCATGAAAGGAAGGAGCGCCAAAAGCGCAGAGGCCTTCAATAGAGCCAGGGACAGCTCCTCGCATATGTATATTGAACCGCTGATGGAACAGACGAATTCCCGGAATATCATGGCAGTGCATCGTGCGTTTACAAATATTCCATCAGACAATGTGCTGGCCTACATTACTCTTGAGATCGCTCCGGATGACATCGTGAATCTCAGCAGGAATCTTTATACTCCGGGAAGCGAGGAATTTTATATTGTATCTCAGGATGGCCTTCTCATTTATAGCTCTGACAAGGATGCTGCAAGCGGACAGGTGCCCGAAAAATGGGTGGATGCCATTGTGAGTTCAGGAAATAAGGCGGGGACACTTGAATGGAAGAAAGATGATTTCAGCGGCATGATGATTTACGAGCAGATGGAAGAAAGTGCGGGCGGCTGGTTCCTCGTGAAGCGGGTCCCGGATACAACTTTGTATGAAAGCGCTTTTAGCGTTGCGAAAATCAACATCCTTTTCGGCATTATCGGGTTAACGCTGGTTATCCTTGCCACCTTATTCGTTTCTTTTAGAATCACCTCCCCGATCCGGGTGCTGCTGAGGAGCATCAGACAGGTAGAGCGGGGGGACATGAATGTTGAATATGATTCATTCGGGAAGGATGAAATCGGCATCCTTGGAATGAGGTTCAATGAGATGATCGAGAAAATAAACCATCTCATCAACAGGGAATATAAGCTGGAGATTGAGAATAAAACCAATCAGCTGAAGGTGCTCCAGTCGCAGATCAACCCGCATTTCCTGTACAATGCCCTCCAGTCGATCGGAACGGTTGCCTTGAAAAACAAAGTTCCCCAGATTTATACCCTGATTACCCATCTTTCAAAAATCATGAGGTACGGGATGGACATGGAGGAGGACCGGGTGCCGCTGATAAAAGAGATTAATTATACAAAGGCCTTCCTGCTCCTGCAGAAAGAGCGGTTTGGCGAAAAGTTTATCTACAGGATTGATGCAGGTGAAGAGGTCTCATCTGTCAAAGTTCCTAAAATGCTGCTGCAGCCGGTCATTGAGAATTATTTTAAGCATGGATTTACTCCGGGTGAAGGGACAGGCGAGCTGAATATCGAATGTAATAAAGACAGCGGATTTCTATGCATAGATATAAGTGATAATGGCGGAGGCGCAGATGATGGCAGGCTGGGGGATATATGGCGCTGTATTAAAGGCGGGCCGCTTGAGGCCAAAGGGGACAGCACGAGCATCGGGCTTAGGAATGTGTATGGACGGCTGATGCTTTATTACGGAGAAGAAGCAATCCTGCAGCTTGGAAATCGTGGAGGCAAAGGCTTTATCGTTTCCATGAAGCTTCCGCTGCACCCGGGGGGCGAAGTGGATGAAGGCAATCATCATCGATGATGAAAAGCATGTCAGGGAAGGGCTTCTTATGCTTGCAGAATGGGAAAAGCATGGAATCAGCTCCATCTTTGAGGCAGAGGACGGGGAAGAGGCTATCAGACTGATCGGCGAAGTGCAGCCTGATATTATTTTTACCGATATGAATATGCCGAGGTGTGACGGCATCAGCCTTTTGAAGTGGATCCATGGTTCCCAATGCCAGGGGAAAACGATCGTTGTCAGCGGCTATGATGACTACGAGTATATGAGGAACGCCATCTATTATAAAAGCTTTGATTATATCTTAAAGCCGATTGATCCGGAACTGCTGAATGAAACGCTCGAAAGGGCAGTCAATGACCTTGCAGCTTCACGTTTGACAGGGGAGGCCTTTAGAGAGCCCAGGGAAAGCAAAGCAGCCCAGAAAGAGAACAATAACATCAAGCAAATCGAAGAGTTTCTGGTGCAGAATTATCATCTTGATATCACACTGCAGGATATCGCTGACCGTTTTTATTTGAGCAGAGAGTATATATCCAGGAAATTCAAACAGGATTTCCAGGCAACCATTACAGATTATTTGACCAATATCCGGATGGAAAAGGCAAAGGAGCTGCTTGGCAGCCCATCTTTGAAAATTTACGAGATTGCCTATCAGGTTGGATACCAGAATGAAAAATATTTCAGCAAGGTTTTTAAAAAGCTGACCGGCTATACACCGAATGAATATCGGAATCTGCCGCCGGGCAGCAGATAGGAGGAAGAACAATGGCAAAAGTGACGGTATGGAATGAAAATCAGCATGAGCAAAAAAATGCGGAAGTGAGGGCCGTTTATCCTGATGGGATACACGGAGCGATTGCCTCCTTTTTGGAAGGTGAGTCCTTTGAAGTAAGGACAGCGACGCTTGATGACGATGAATGCGGATTAACCCGGGAGGTTCTGGAAGATACAGATGTACTGATCTGGTGGGGGCATATCGCCCACGATGCGGTCCCGGATGAAATTGTTGACAGGGTGAAACAGCGGGTGCTGGACGGCATGGGGCTGATCGTCCTTCATTCAGGCCATTTTTCAAAAATATTTAAATCATTAATGGGAACTTCCTGTGATTTGAAATGGCGGGAAGCAGACGAAAAGGAACGGATCTGGGTCGTGGATCCGAGCCATCCGATTGCGGAAGGGCTGGGGGAGTATATCGAATTGGAGCGGGAGGAAATGTACGGTGAGCATTTTGATATCCCTGCTCCGGACCAGCTCGTGATGGTCAGCTGGTTCGAGGGCGGAGAAGTGTTCCGGAGCGGCTGCACCTATCAGCGCGGGAAAGGAAAAGTATTCTATTTCCGGCCTGGGCATGAAACCTATCCGACTTATTTTAACAAAGATGTTCAAAAGGTCATCATTAATGCTGTCAGGTGGGCAGAAGGATCCCGTCAGCCTGAGGTGAAGTATGGGAATGCTAAGCCGCTGGAGCATATAAAAGGGAAGAACGGGGAGGGGTAAGGATGGAACAGATTAAGATTGGGGTCATCGGGTGCGGCAGCATCGCCAAGCACAGGCATCTGCCGGAATATCACCTGAACGGCAGGGCTGAAATCATGGCTGTCTGTGATATTGTGGAGGAAAGGGCGATGGATATGGCTGCCCTGTATCATGCTGAAGCATATACCAGCTATGAGGATCTGCTGGAAAATCCGGAAATCGATGCAGTGAGCGTGTGCACACCGAATTATCTGCATGCCCCCATCTCCATAGCCGCCCTGAAGGCAGGTAAGCATGTTCTTTGTGAAAAGCCGATGGCTGTGTCGGTGGAGGAAGCGGAGAGCATGATAGAAGCGGCAAGGAAATATGGGAAAAAGCTTATGATCGGCCATAATCAGCGGTTTGTGCCTTCCCATCAGAAAGCCCGTGCGTTTATAGCGAGCGGGGAAGCGGGCAAGGTATACAGCTTCAGAACCGCTTTTGGGCATGGCGGACCAGAGGGCTGGAGTGCGGATGGGAAGGACAGCTGGTTTTTCCGGAAAAGCGAGGCGTTTATTGGGGCGATGGGAGACCTTGGAGTACATAAAGCCGACCTGATCCGCTATTTGCTGGGAGAGGAGATCACACAGGCCGGCGCTTTTGTGGAAGCAAGCTCAAAGGAAAACAGCGATGTGGACGATACAGCTGTCTGCATTTTAAAAACGGAAAGCGGTGTGATCGGAACCCTGGCAGCCAGCTGGTCCTACGTATCAAAAGAAGATAATTCAACTATCATCTATGCTGAGAATGCGATCCTCAGGCTTGAGGACGACCCTGTCAATTCTCTCGTCATCCAGTACAAGAACGGAGAAACACTGAAATATGAGCTTGGCGGCATTCAGACGAATGAAGAAGGAAAGCAGACGCAGTCCCATGTTATCAGTACATTCATTGACAGTATTGCGGAAGACAAAGAGCCTCCAGTGAGCGGGGAAGAGGGACTGAAATCCTTAAGGGTTGTCCTTGCTGCGCTGGAGTCGGGCCAGTCCGGGAAAATAGTGAGATTGCCTTAAGGGGGGATTGTATGGAAAAGCTGCGTGTTGGAATTATCGGAGCCGGCGGGATTGCGCAGAGCCGCCATATCCCCGCACTGCTGACATTATCAGAGCTGGCCTCTGTTGAAGCAATCTGTGATATCCATGAAGAGACTGCCAGGCTTACAGCAGAGAAATTCGGGGTGCCTCACGCCTTTGGGGATTATCAGGATATGCTGGAGATTGTGGACGCTGTTGTGATTTGCACACCCAACCGATATCATGCCGAAATCTCTGTGGCAGCATTGAAAGCAGGAAAGCATGTTCTCTGTGAAAAGCCCATGGCAATGACTGCAGAAGAATGCGAAGAAATGATTAAGGCCTCTAAGAAATCAGGCAAACAGCTGGCGATTGCCTATCATTATCGGTTTATGAAAGAAGCAAGGGCTGCTAAAAAGGTCATAGAGGAAAACGAAATCGGCCAGCCGATCGTTGCCCGGGCAAAGGCACTGAGAAGAAGGAAGGTTCCGGGCTGGGGCGTTTTTACCAATAAAGAGCTGCAGGGAGGAGGCGCCATGATTGACTATGGCTGCCATTTCCTTGATCTTGCTTTATGGCTGCTCGGCAGCCCGGAACCTGTTGAGGTAACGGGCACAGCCTACAATCAACTCAGCAGGATGGAAGACCAGGTGAATCTTTGGGGAGATTATGATCATCAAACCATTGAAGTCGAGGACCATGTGACAGCCTATATCCGCTTTGCGAATGGCGCCTCCCTCCTGTTCGAGACTTCCTGGATGGCCAATATCAAAAATGATGAAGAAAGCCTTGGCATTTCCGGGCTTACCGGAGGAATTGATGTATTTCCATTCCAGCTGAACCAGCTGAAAAATGGGATGCTCCTGAATAGTGAGGCAGAGTGGCTTCCCGGGGAGGAGGATCCCGGCATACCGCAGGCAAGGAATTTTCTCAATAGCTGTCTGGGAAAAGAACAGCTTATTGTTAAGCCGGAAGAGGCCCTGCGTGTATCGAAGATCATTGATGCCATCTATAAAAGCAGTGAAACAGGCAAAAGCATTGTCCTGGAATGAGGAGGATGCGGCATCATATTCTGGACATGACTGCCAGCTGATGGATGCCAAATGAGAAAAAAGCAGATGCATGTTAATGCCTCTGCTTTTTCTTATCCAACAATACAGAATTCCCCTTCTCCTCCATGAACCTGCAAAAACATCCCCATAAGGGATTCCGCCAATCTGGCACAGCTGTCTTTTTCAAGAGATGGCCTGAAATAGATGATCTGTACAGCTTCAGTTGTTTCCTCTGTAACAGGCGCACGATTGGAGTCGACAAACGGGCTGCCGAATGGACCGTTATGATCTTCGGTGATAATGAGGTTCTCAAGTGAATTCGGCCTGCCGTTCAAGCCCGTATATTCTTCTCCTTCATGCCCCAGACGAAAACGGACATTTCCTTCCAGCTTGCTTTTATCATAGATGCCGATAGGAGACTGATATTCCAGCGAGAAAAAATTATTCAGATCCGCGGCACTGTTCACGGTGGAAAGGTAATTCTGCTTCTTGATCCTCCTGAATAGGGCCTCTGCTGAGTGGCGGTAGCGGTTCGGATCTTTTCCCGCCTGCTTGAACACCTGCCTCCATTCCTGGATTCCTTCGAATTCTGTCACATTCTTATGCTCGAGCTCAAAGAAAATTGACTCCTGGAACAGCTGCAGCCGCCCTTTCAGCATCTGCGGGGAATCTCCGACGACAATATTCTCATACTGAATGATGCCGACCTTGAAACCCGGCACCTTCTGCCTTAAATCAGACGATATACTGATTTCCAAACCTTTCACCTCCAAAAATCCTTTAAAATAGTTTATCATAGAAAGGATGCGAATAAATATCTTGGCGATTTGCCTTTTTATATACAAAACACAATGGTGAAAGGAGCGGGAGGATATGAACTACTCAGAGCTTAAACAGGATATCATCGATTACAGCAAAACGATCGGCATTGATAAGATCGGATTCGCCTCTGCCAGCACTTTCGGGGAGATGAAGAGCAGGCTCATCAGACAGCAGGAGCTTGATTACCAATCAGGCTTTGAAGAGCCTGATATTGATAAAAGGACAGAACCGGCCCTATTGCTAGATGAGCCGATGTCCATCATTTCCATTGCCCTTGCTTATCCTTCAAAGATGAAGACCCGCGTTGTCAGCAAAAGGGGTGAGCGGCGCGGCATTTTCTGCCGGGCCTCCTGGGGGACGGACTATCATACTGTTTTGCGGGACCGGCTCGGGAAGCTTGAGGCATATATACGTGAAAGGCTGCCTGAGGCGAGGCTCAAATCAATGGTCGATACAGGCGAGCTTGTGGACCGGGCGGTCGCTGAAAGGGCCGGTATTGGGTGGAGCGGCAAAAATTGTTCCATCATTACGCCAGAATTCGGCTCTTACGTATATTTGGGAGAAATGATCACAAATCTTCCACTCGAGCCGGATGAACCAATCGAAGACGGGTGCGGTTCGTGCAATCTTTGCGTCGATGTCTGCCCGACAGGCGCGCTTGTCGGCGGCGGCCAGCTGGATTCCAAGCGCTGCATCGCCTTCCTGACACAGACAAAGGGCTTTCTTGAGGAAGAATTCAGGGTGAAAATCGGCAACAGGCTTTATGGCTGTGATACATGCCAGACAGTCTGCCCGAAAAATAAGGGCATGGATTTTCATTTCCATGAAGAAATGGAGCCGGATCCTGAAATTGCCAAACCGCTGTTAAAGCCTCTGCTTCATATGAGCAACAGGGAGTTTAAGGATAAGTTCGGCCATGTATCGGGGTCATGGAGAGGCAAGAAGCCGATTCAGCGGAATGCCATCATTGCCCTGGCCCATTACAAGGATGAATCAGCTGTGGATGATCTGATCCAAGTGATGGTATCGGATCCAAGGCCGGTTATAAAGGGAACGGCTGCCTGGGCACTCGGGAAGATCGGCGGGCTGAAGGCAAGGGAAGCGGTCGAGGCTGCCCTTGTAAAGGAGACGGACGAAGAAGTGCGCAGGGAAATGGAAAACAGCTTATATATGTTCAGCTAAAGAGAGGGGAGCCTCTCTTTTTTTCATATAAGAAAATAGATACCCTCCGGCATATAGGCTGTGATCTATTTTAAGAAATGATTCGGCATTTTCTTTCATATGAATGAATGATGGGAGGAATGCATATATGAAAAAACAGCTTCAGGAGCTGCTGGAGCAGAGGGTTCAGCAGTGTGTGTCCCATTCCCGCAATGACTTTCGCACTTGCCCGAAAATTGAAAGGAAAAAGGATATTCTCTCAAGAAGAGCCGGGGAAATTGTTAAAGCGAAAGCTTCAGGGAAGATTATTGAAAAAGCAGGACAGGATGCAGATGAACTCAGCACTGTCCATTATCATGTCCACTTTCAATATTTGATAAAGGATAAGGACGGATTGTATCTGGAGGAGGAAGTCGAGCAGCGTGAGGCTGAATTTTATAAAGGGGTGCTGGTCGGCGATGGTGAAAAGAATCCGTTCCTTCATTTGGAAGAGCCGGCAGCACTTCCGGCGGAGCCTGCTGCTGATGGGGAAAGGGCGGGATTCAGATATGACCGCCTGAAGGCTGTCCAGTATGCGGAAAGATGGTGGAATGACTATAACCCTGCCTATAAGAAGTTCGAGGTTGACTGCACGAATTATATTTCGCAGTGCCTCCATGCTGGTGAAGCGCCTATGAGGGGCTATCCGAACCGTTCAAAGGGCTGGTGGATGAGGAGCGATAATTGGAGCTACAGCTGGACGGTCGCCAACTCGCTGCGCTGGTATCTGCCGGGCTCCCGTACAGGGCTGAAGGGAAAGGAGGTAGGCAGTGCAGAGCTATTGCAGCCGGGCGATGTGATCTGCTATGACTTCCAGGGCGATGGCCGCTTTGACCATACGACAATCGTGACAGCCAAGCAGAGCGATGGGACACCGCTTGTCAACGCCCATACCTTTAACAGCCGGATGCGCAACTGGGCATACGAAGATTCAACCGCCTATACACCAAATATTAAATACAAGTTCATCAGCATCGATGATGAATCCTGACCTGGTTGTATGAGAGATAAAGAGTGGTATAATAGCTGGTAGAGTTTTTTTGAGTATGGGGGATAATATACTCCGCAGATAAAGTTTCACTTGATGAGGTGATGGACGTGGCAATACATGTAGTACTATACCAGCCGGAAATCCCGGCCAATACGGGCAATATCGCCCGTACCTGTGCAGCGACAGATACAACCCTGCACCTGATCAGGCCCCTTGGATTTTCCACTGATGACAAAATGCTCAAACGGGCAGGGCTTGACTATTGGCAGCATGTAACAATCCTTTATTATGATTCATTGGATGAGTTTTATGAAAAAAATGCCGGCGGCGAATTCTTCTATTTAACCAAATTCGGGCAGAAGCCGTATACAAGCTTTGAATACAGCGACAAGGAAAAAGATTATTATTTCATTTTCGGCAAAGAAACGACAGGTCTTCCGGCAGAGGTCAAGGAAAATAACAAGGACCGCGCCCTCCGCATTCCGATGACTGGCAATGTGCGGTCATTGAATCTGTCCAACACGGCTGCCATTCTTATTTACGAAGCACTGAGGCAGCAGGATTACCGGCATTTAACATAAAGGATCGAGGCCATATCCAGGGGGATGTGGCCTTCTTTTTTTGCAGCTTAAGATGGGAAGGCGCCGAGCAGTCATTTATGATATTGTACCTGGATTAGGTTAAAATGAAGATATTCACTTGAGGAGGTACATACCATGAACGAAACGGTAGAAACAATACTGGCCCACCGGTCAATCAGAAAATTTGAGGAAAGGGAGCTTACGAGGGAACAGGTGGAAACGATTGTATCCTGTGCCCAGGCCGCTTCCAGCTCAAGCTTCATTCAGGCATACACCATCATCGGCATAACTGATCCAGAAAAGAAACAGAAGCTGTCTGAATTGGCGGGAAACCAGTCCTATGTAGCGCATAACGGGCACTTCTTCGTTTTCTGTGCGGACCTGAACCGCCATCATGTCCTTTCTGAAATGGAAGGGAAGGATTTAAGCGAGTCCCTTGAAAGCACGGAAAAATTCATGGTTGCGATGATTGACGCTGCACTCGCGGCCCAGAATGCAACAGTCGCCGCAGAATCAATGGGCCTTGGCGTCTGCTATATCGGCGGCATCCGCAATCAGCTTGAGGAAGCTGCCAAGGTGCTGGGTACACCAGAAAGGGTCATCCCCCTCTTTGGCCTGAGCGTAGGGTATCCGGCCCAGGATCCCGACAAAAAGCCAAGGCTTCCTTTAGAGCATGTCTATCACGAAAATGGCTACCAGCAGGATCATGAAAAGTATAAACAGCAGCTCGAGGATTATAATCAAACGGTGTCAGCTTATTATGCCGAACGCACGCAAAACATGAGGAAAGACACCTGGACCGGCCAGATGGCAGCTATGCTCGAAAAGCCGGTGAGGATGTATATGAAGGATTTTGTGAATAAGAATAAGCTGGATTTGAAGTGATTGCAGGGAGTGGCTGCAGGATTGGCTTATGGGATACATGTG
>NZ_JBEUMK010000030.1:0-14378 GCF_040492155.1 Cytobacillus sp. T106
AGATTTTGAGCCACAGGACCTGTCCCTATGGCCTAATCTTATCCAAAATAAACGCATAACAAGCCGCGGTTTCCTTGAGATGGTTGAAACGTCCTGAAGCGCCGAAGTGGCCGGCCCCCATGTTGGTTTTAAGCACGAGAGTATTTTCATCCGTTTTCAAAGTTCTTAGGCGTGCCGCCCATTTGGCGGGTTCCCAGTAGGCAACCCGAGGATCGTTCAAACCGGTTGTAATATACATGTGCGGGTAGTTCTTGACTTCAACATTGTCATAAGGGCTGTAAGATTTCATATAGAAATAGTCTTCTTTATTTTCTGGATTGCCCCATTCATCCCATTCCAGGGTGGTGAGGGGAATGGTTGCATCGAGCATGGTTGTGACGACGTCGACGAATGGAACTGCCGGCACGGCCACCTGGAACAGATCACCGGCCATATTGGCCACTGCGCCGACGAGCAAGCCGCCCGCACTGCCGCCATAGGCTGCCGTTTGGCTTGAGGATGTGTAGCCCTTTTCAATAAGAAATTTCCCCGCAGCAATGAAGTCGGTGAAGGTGTTCCGCTTGTTCTGCATCTTTCCGTCTTCATACCAATTCCGTCCCATCTCGGATCCGCCGCGCACTTGTGCCGTGACATAGATGACCCCTTTTTCCAGCAGCGGCAGACGATACGGATCAAAACGAGGATCGCTGTTTGCTCCATAAGATCCATATGCATACAGAATCAACGGTGCAGGTCCATTATCCAGCGCACCTTCCTGATAGACGACGTTTAGAGGGACTTGGACTCCATCCTCGGCAGACGCCCACAGCTGTTCCTGCTGGAAGAGGGACGGATCATATTCACCGCTGACAGGCGCAACTTGCAAACAATTCCTCTCGCCCGTAAGAAGATTCAGCCCGTAAGTTGTTTTTGGCGTAACCAAGGATTCAAATTGGAGAAGTGCCTCTGCTGTTTCGTAGCTTTGACCGGGCAAAACGGATACGGTAAAGAGGGGTTCATCCCATTCTATTCGAGCCATCTCACCATCGTGCAGTACCCAAATTTGCGTCAGTCCGTTCTCCCGGCCAAAAAGAAGCAGCGTATCCTGATATGGGTACATAGCTTGAAGATAACGATCCTCGCTATGCCCGACAACCTTCATCCGTGCAGAAAGGTCATCAGCCGGGCAGCGAAGCAGCTGGAAGTTCAGCGCATCCTCATTTGTCAGTATGAGCAGGTCATCCTCCCAATGCTCGACACTATACTCTATCCCTTCCCGGCGCTCATCTACTAGCTGTAAAGGAGTCAACGGAGAAGCTGAATCCAACAGGCGAACCTCGCTCGTCGTTTTTGACCTGGAATGTGCAAAAATATATTTCCCGCTCTGCGATTTTGACACATACAAAGAGAATGTTATGTCTTTTTCTTCATATAACAGTTCATCACTGCTGTTTTCACTTCCAAGGCGATGCCTCCAAAGCTGGTATGGCCGCTGACTTTCATCAACCGTTATGTAGAAAATATACTCCCCGCACTCACTCAGCTCCATGCTGCCATGTATAAATACATTCGGTACTTTGTCCGGAAGAAGCTCACCTGTCTCCAGATCTTTTACATAAATGGTATACCGGTCAGTGCCATCACGGTTCTCCAAATAAGCCAGTCGGTTATGATCTGTGCTTATACGCTGCAGTGTTACACTTAAATAATCACCCTCAGCGGCTAAATTGTTCAGGTCCAGTATGACTTCCTCTGCCGCTTCCGGCAGCTGCTCGCGGTTTGCTGCCTTCTTGCGTGCATAAATCGGATACTGCTTGTCCTTGTCCAAAAAAGAATAGTAGAAGTACGGTCCATGCTGCACAGGCACCTTCACTTCTGAATCAGGAACACGGTCAACCATGCTTTGGTAAAGCTGTTCAGTCTGTTCCTCCAACGGACGCATGATCTCGTCGTAATATCGATTTTCTTCCTCGAGATAAGTTATGACCTCCGGATTGTTGCGGTCCCTCAGCCAATAATAATCATCTTCGCGGACATCCCCATGCAGGTTGTGGGGGTGTGGGATGCGTTTAGCAATAGGTGGTTTCATTGGGATTCTCCTTTCGTTGTTGGTAATAGTTTCGAGGTATTGGGGAGGAAATCCTCTTTTTGAGCGGAGGGCGGTTTTGGGCCGAGGGGGCGGGTACCTTGGCTCTTTTTTGAGGCTGGGCCAGGGGAACTGTCCCTGCGGCTTATCTTTATGGTATAATTTGGATGTATTTTAAGGAGGGAAGATAGTGTGAGAATAGAATTATTAAAGTTTTTCTTAATTTCAGGTTCAGAGAATAGTAGCAGGCTAAAACTTGTTTATAAGTATCCTTTGAAAGCAAATGAAAAAGCTTATTTACGTGGGCGCTATGACTCAAGCAACTAAAGGAAGTAAATATCATTTTCAAACATACGTAAATAAGTATAGTGGGGTATTAAATCAAGATATATTCTCTCATTCTCCTTCGTTATTGGCATATACGCATGGTGAAAGAATAATAAACTGGAAATCTCCTCTTGCTCATGAAAGTTACAAAGAATACCAAGATGACTTTTTACAGCTATATTACGATG
This sequence comes from Cytobacillus sp. T106, assembly GCF_040492155.1. Lineage (NCBI taxonomy): Bacteria > Bacillati > Bacillota > Bacilli > Caryophanales > Bacillaceae > Cytobacillus > Cytobacillus sp. T106. Next base: position 2,581 of record NZ_JBEUMK010000030.1, read on the forward strand.
ATGAAGATGAGTGTAAAAAATCAAAACAGTTTATACGGGACCACTGGGCGAAAAACGGGCCAGTTTGGGATGGTATAGGACTAGTCAGTGGTATCACCAAAAAAGGGTTAATTTTGGTGGAAGCAAAATCACATCTCCGTGAAACTCACTCCAAGATCAAAGCTACTTCTGCAAAAAGTATCTCTCAAATTACAGAAACAATTGCTCTTACCCAAGCACAATTCGGTTCCTCTGCATTTATAACTCCTTGGCTGAACGAATACTATCAATTAGCGAATCGATTTGCATATTTATATCTCCTTAACCAAGAACTGCACATTCCAACATGGTTGATACTTGTGCAATTTATAGATGATTTTACTCACATTAAAACATCTAAAGAACAGTGGATTGCGCATTATCAAAAAGTTTTCCACACTTTGGGAATAAGTCACCATGCTCCAATGCTGTCCCAAATTATTTTATTGTATCTTCCTGCCATACCAAGAAATTGATTAAAGCCGAGAGCAAAAGGGAGCCAGGGGGACAGACCCCTTGGCTCTTTTAAGACTGAACCACTTGACCTGTCCCTATGGCTCCGCTTTATTGGGTATAATAAAGAAAACACTGTTTGTTTCGGCTACTCATAATTTCAGAATGAGCCACTTGACCTGTCCCCCTGGCTCACCACCCAATAGTATGGAGGCGAATATAACTTGAAATCATATATTCTAAGAATAGAATTAGAAGGGTCAAACCCATTAATATGGAGAAGAGTCGTCATGCCAGCCGGAGCGACGTATAAGAGGCTTCATGATGTCATCCAGAATGTGACCAATTTTCGAAGTGGTTATCCTTATGACGGTTATCATCTTTTTGAGTTTGACCTGATTGAGGACCAGAGGATTGTTACAGATAATGAAGAAGCTTATCTTGAGCATCAGCATTTTAAGAAAAACAAGGCCATGTATGCAGAGCGGCTTAAATCAATGCCGGTAGAAATGTTGGATTTTGAGAAGAATTATCAGGAAAGATTGAAGATTGAAGTGCGCAAGCCTAGCGGTTTAAAAATCGATGATTATCTGGAAAAATATAAGGAAATCAAATATTCCTATGATTTTGGTGACGGCTGGCGTTTTAACGTGAAGCTTGAGCAGACTGTCGATGACTACTACTTTGGTTTTCCAACCCTGCTTGATGGAGCAGAAACAGCACCCCCTGAAGATGTGGGCGGGCTGCCTGGATTCTATGAATTTCTAGAAGTTTATCAGGATGAGAAGCATCCTGAACATGAGGACATGAAAGTTTGGGCAGAAACGATGTATTTTCGGGAATATGATCCTGATTCCCTTAATAGTAGACTAAAAGGGCTTCATTATAAGAAAACTGAGTGGGATAAGATTAACCACGAAAGATATGAAGTTATTGAGGATAAGTATCGGAAGTGAGCCAGGGGGACAGACCCCTTGGCTCTTTTTGAAATGGGCCAAGGGACCTGACCCCCTGGCCCACCCCCGTGCAGGAGTTTTCATCTCCTGGTCGAATAGGTATTATGAAAGCCAGGGACTGCATGGCTGGATGGCTGGTCCCTGCGGCTAAAGAATGGAGGTGCCAAATGCCTAGACAGGCAAGGAAGAAGAGTATGACCGGAATATATCACGTCATGTTAAGGGGGATCAATAAGCAGACGATTTTTGAAGATGATGAAGACAGGAGGCGATTTATTTATACGGTATTGAAGTATAAGAAGAAATATGATTTCGATCTTTTTGCTTACTGCCTTATGGATAACCACGTTCACCTGCTTCTGAAAGAAAAAGAAATAACTTTATCAGATATAATCAAAAACCTCAGCTCAAGCTATGTTTATTGGTATAACACTAAATATGATCGCAGCGGCCATCTATTTCAAGGCCGGTTCCGAAGTGAAAATGTTGAAACCACACCTTATTTCCTCAAAGTAATCCGCTATATTCACCAAAATCCTCTGAAAGCTGGTCTGGCCAGGAATGCATTCTCCAGTAAGTGGACAAGTATCCATGAATATACTTCTCCATCAAGCCCATTAAACACCGCGGCTGCCCTTAAATTATTCTCCCAAAACAAAGACGAATCCATAACCTTATTCAAAGAATATATGAATGCACTAAACCAAGATGAATGCCTGGAGGATAACCCGCGTTCACGCAAAACAGATGAACAACTGATCAGCTATATACGAGAAATCGGAATTCATCATACCAGTATGCTGCAGCAAATGAATAAACCTCAGCGAAATACGATCTTAAGAGAATTAAGAAAACTAGAAGGAGTCTCGGACCGGCAATTATCGAGAGTTACGGGGGTATCGAGAAGCATTATTCAGAGATTAGGCTGAGCCGCAGGGACAGGTCCCGTGGCTCATTTGGAAAAGTGGGCCAAGGGACCTGACCCCTTGGCTCAGCCCAAAACGAGCCAAGGGCCTGACCCCCTGGCCCAACACCCCCCGCCAAATTCCCCTTTGATTTTTCCCAATCCTTGTCATATAATAAAAACTAACTAAGGATGATAATCATTATCAACTGAAATGACTGTTTATAGAGACAGAGAATTAAGAGGATTAGCTATGAAACTATGGGTTTTGGCAATTGCAGCTTTTGTGTTGTCTGGTGTGTCGCTTTTTATTGGGGCGATTGATATTGGGATAGGTGATTTGCTTGATTGGGAGTCGGATGAGGCGCAGATTTTCCTGATCAGCCGGGTGCCGCGTTTGATGGCGATTATTCTGGCTGGGGCGGGGATGAGTATTGCGGGTTTGATTATGCAGTCTTTGAGCCGGAATAAGTTTGTGTCGCCGACGACGGCTGGTACGCTGGATGCAGCGAAGCTGGGGATTTTGATTTCGATGCTGTTTTTTACGAATGTGACGTATACGCAGCAGGTGCTGTTCAGCTTTGCGTTTGCTTTGGCGGGGACATTTGTTTTCATGCAGATTCTCGATCGGGTGAAGTTCAAGGATGTTATTTTTGTGCCGCTGATCGGGATTATGTATGGGAATATTTTATCCTCGATCACGACGTTTTTTGCTTATGAGGCAGATCTTCTCCAGAATATTTCTTCCTGGCTGATGGGGAGCTTCACGTTAGTGATTTCCGGCCGGTATGAGCTTTTATACATAAGTGTTCCAGCGGTGATCCTGGCGTATATTTACGCAAATAAATTCACGGTGGCAGGAATGGGCGAGGATTTTGCGAAGAATCTGGGCTTGAGCTATAAGGTTGTGCTGAACCTGGGGCTGATCCTGGTTGCCATCATTTCCACTACTGTCGTGCTGACAGTCGGTGTTATTCCGTTCCTTGGGCTGATTGTGCCGAATATCGTTTCGCTTTATCTGGGCGATAATTTGCGCAAATCCATTCCGCATACCGCTTTATTGGGGATTGTGTTCCTGCTCATTTGCGATATCATCGGGCGGATTGTGATCCATCCATACGAGATTCCGGTCAATGTAACAGTGGCAGTCATCGGCAGTGCGATCTTCTTAATTATGCTGTTTAGGGGGAGAGCATATGCGAAAAAATAGTACGAAACTGATATTCCTTGCCGTGCTGGCCATTGTTAGTATATTATTCTATGCTTTTTACGATATTAAAGGCGGCTTCGACTACGCCTTCCCAAGGCGGATGATGAAAATAGCTGCCATGGTGATAACCGGAACCGCGATTGCTTATTCGACCGTCGTGTTCCAGACGATCACCCATAACCGCATCCTGACGCCTTCGATGATGGGGATTGGCTCCATGTATGAAGTGGTGCAGACCCTGATCTACTTTTTCGGCGGATCGATGTCTGTCTGGGTGCTGAATAAATATTTGAATTTCGGGACAGCGATTTTTGCGATGGTCCTGTTTGCGCTCCTGCTTTACCGCTTCTTATTCAGGGCTGATAAGTATCCTATTTATCTGCTATTGCTGATCGGGATGATCATCGGGACGCTGCTCGGCAGCCTTGTGACCTTCTTGCAGGTTATCATCGATCCGGTCGAATATTTGAGTCTTCAAAGCCGCTTGTTTGCGACTTTTACCAATGTGAAATCTGATTTATTAATGATTGCGGCCGGCATCCTGTTTGTGGCGTTCATTTACGGGTTCCGCATCATGGGGCAGCTGGATGTGATGTCGCTTGGACGCGACAATGCGATGAATCTTGGGATCAACTATGACCGTATGGTAATGAATATCCTGATCCTGTCGTCCGTGCTGATTGCCACTTCGACCGCATTGGTGGGGCCGATTACGTTCTTTGGCCTGATTGTGGCAAATCTATCTTATCAATACCTGGTTACCTATAAGCACTCTGTTTTGATATTGGGAGCCAGCCTGATCAGTATTATTGCCCTGGTCGGCGGGCAGTTCCTTGTGGAACATATTTTTGAACTGCGCACCACATTAAGTGTGATTATCAATTTTGTCGGCGGTATTTACTTCATTTACTTATTATTAAAAGAAAGTAGGTCAGCAGGATGATAGAAATCAAAGGACTTTCAAAGCATTTTGGCAAAAAGCCTGTTGTGGAGGATGTGTCAGTCACGATCGAGCCGGGGACAATTACATCGTTCATCGGTCCGAACGGTGCTGGTAAATCGACGCTTCTTTCGATGGTAAGCCGTCTATTGGATTCAGATACAGGTGAAGTTCTGCTGGATAAAAATAATATTAAAAAATGGAAGTCAAATGGGTTCGCCAAACGCGTATCCATTTTGAAGCAGTCCAATTATATCAATGTCCGCTTAACCGTGCGCGAGCTGGTTTCGTTTGGCCGCTACCCGTATTCAAAAGGCCGCTTGACAGCAGAGGATGAAAAGCTTGTGGAGCAGGCGCTGGAATATATGAATCTGATGGAGATGCAGGATCAGTTTCTGGATGAACTGTCAGGCGGGCAGAAGCAGCGTGCGTTCATTGCCATGGTCATTGCGCAGGATACGGATTATATTTTGCTTGATGAGCCGCTCAATAACCTTGATATGAAGCACTCTGTCCAGATTATGAAAATTTTGCGCAGGCTGGTCGATGAGCTTGGAAAAACGGTTGTCATTGTGCTGCATGATATTAATTTTGCGTCTGTGTATTCGGACCGCATTGTCGCTTTGAAGAATGGGAAGCTTTTGAAAAACGGGAAGACCCATGAGATTATTAACTCTGACGCTTTGCGGGAAATTTACGATATGGACATTCCTATTCAGGAGCAGAATGGATGCCGTATCTGTGTTTATTTTAATTCACATGCTTGAAAAATTTGTGGGCAGTCTCTGCAAAATAGTCTACTAGAAGGCTGTTTTGCGGCGATTGTCTTTTTTTTACAAAAAATCAAAATTATTTATAAATCTAGTTGACTTTGAGATTTGCCGGCTCTATAATGAGAATTGTTATCAGTGATAATGATTATCATCATCAAATACCAAATACATAGCAAGGGGAGAACGACAGATGAAAAAATGGAAAATCGCGAGTGCACTACTAGCAGCTTCACTTATGCTTGCAGCATGTGGATCCGATGAGGAAGCCTCAGGGGAAAAAGAAGTTAAGCCTGCAGCTGAGCAAACTTCCGGGGCAGCAGCTGAGCAGAATGGTGCTTACCCGATGACGGTATCTCCGACGGTGGCTTCTGTCGAAGGGGAAGAGGGCGCTGAACCGTATAGCTTTGAAGATATAACATTTGAAAAAATGCCGGAAAACATCGTTGTCTTTGATTACGGTTTCCTGGATACATTGGATGCACTCGGCGTTGAAGGAATCACAGGGGTTGCAAAAGACTCTTCCTTGCCGGATCAGCTTGAAAAATATACTTCTGACGAATATACAAGCGTGGGCAGTTTAAAAGAGCCGCTACTTGAAGATGTTGCCGAGCTTGACCCGGACGTCATTTTCATCTCAGGACGCCAGTCACCATTCTATGAAGAGCTTAGCGAAATTGCACCGGTCGTATTTGTTGGAACTTCACAGGAAGACTATTGGGGCACATTCCAGTCATCTGTTGACCTGGCAGCGAAAATGTTTGGAAAAGAAACTGAAGCAGAAGAATATATGGCGAAGATCGATACAGCTTTAGAGGAAGTCAAAACGCTGTCTGGAAACTATGAAACATCATTAGTGACCATGTATAACGAAGGGAAATTGTCCGGCTTTGCTACAAACTCCCGTTACGGCTACATCTATGATCAATATGGCTTCAAGCCGGTAACAGAAGATATCGAAGCTTCATCCCACGGATCAAACTTCGGTTTCGAAGCACTACTGGAATTTGATCCGCAGGTTTTATTCGTAATCGACCGCACAGCAGCCGTTGGCGGCGACTCCAACATCAAAGCCGATATGGAAAATGCCATCATCAAGAAAACAGAAGCCTACAAAAACAAGAAAATCGTATACCTCGACGGCCCGCTTTGGTACCTGAGCGGCGGCGGACTCCAGTCCGAACTTTCAAAGATCGAGGAAGTATTGGCTGAGTTGAAATAAAAGTGAGCCAAGGGGTCGGTTCCCTTGGCTCTTTTTTGAGACAGGGCCAGGGTGGCGGGTTCGTTGGCTCTTTTTTGAAGCTGGGCCAGGGGGTAGGGTCTGTTGGCACTTTTTGAAGCTGGGCCAGGGGGTCGGGTTCGTTGGCACTTTTTGAAGCTGGGCCAGGGGGTCGGGTTCGTTGGCTCTTTTTGAGACTGGGCCAGGGGGACGGTTCTGTTGGCTCTTTTTGAGAATGTGCCGCGGGACCTGTCCCTATGGCACATAGGGGAGTGATTTCATGAAGAAGATAAATGATTATATTGATTCGGTGTTCTATAAGGAGGATGCACTGCTGGAGGAAGTTCTTTCATCCATCGTGGAAAATGGGATGCGGTCTATCTCTGTTTCGCCATCCACAGGAAAGCTGCTGACGATGCTGGTCTCGATTTCAGGTGCTAAAAATGTACTGGAGATCGGAGCGCTTGGAGGGTACAGCGGAATCTGCCTTGCCAGGGGATCTGGCAGCGAAGGAAGATTGACTTCACTTGAACTGGTGGAAAGCTATGCAGAATTGGCACATAGGAATCTGGCAAAAGCAGGTTTTGGCGGTCAGGTGTCGTATTTGACTGGACCAGCTTTGGAGAGCCTGGAACGGCTTGTGGGAGAAAATAAGAAATTCGATTTTTTCTTTATTGATGCAGATAAAGAGAATTACGAAAACTATCTGGAGCATTGCATCCTGCTGGCAGAAAAGGGAGCATTGATTGTTTGTGACAATGTACTAGCAAAAGGTACGGTGGCTGATGAGGATAGAGAACCAACACGGCATACTGAATTTATGAAAAAGTTCAATCAAGCTGTTGCAGACCACCCGAGATTGGAATCTGTACTGGTGCCGATTGGGGACGGTCTGACGGTATCTAGGGTGAAGTGAGCCGAGGGGACAGGTACCGTGGCTCATTTTGAAACCGGGCCAAGGGGTCTGTCCCTATGGCTTACTAATTGGAGGGATATAAATGTTTGTACAAATACGCAAATGGACATTGACAGAAGGAAATGCTGATAAGATTCTTGATCGTTTTCAAAAGAAGCCTGGTGAAGGGCCATCTCTGATTGAGCAGCGAGAAGGATTCATTGGCCGTGAGCTAATGGTGAAGAATGCCCGCCGCGGAGAAGAAGAGGTAGTAATGATCATCCGCTGGGAGTCAGAAGAAGCATGGAAAGCATGGGAGAAGAGTCCGGAGCATATTGCGGGGCATAGGAACAAGATTAAAGAGAATGGCGGGAAGCCACCGAAGCCTGAGTATGTAATAGATATGGAGATTGGTAATTATACGGTGGTTGAGTGAATTTGAGCCAAGGGGAGCCAAGGGGACAGACCCCTTGGCTCTTTTTTGAGAATGGGCCAGTGGACCTGTCCCCTTGGCTCCTACAAGGCTTTCTTTGAATTCTTACTGCTGTACATATGGTGGTCCGCAATCTTGATTAATTCAAATAAATTTTTGCTGTCATCTGGATAGAGGGCAGATCCAATAGAAAGTGTAATAGGCATTTTTACTTCCTTAGATAAATCTTTTATTTTCTCTTCGAGTTTTTGCAGAACGGTTTGCATTTCTGTCTCGTCATTGGATTGTCCGATGAGCAGAAATTCGTCACCACCCCAGCGGGCGACGATATCACTTTGTCTTGCTGTTTCAGCAAGTGCTTTGCTGATTTTAGTCAAAATCATATCGCCTGTAAAATGCCCAAAGGTGTCATTAATCACTTTAAAATTATCACAATCAACTATTACTACGAAAAGTTTATTGTTCATTTTTTCTGTTAGGTTAGATAGTTTTTTAAAGTTGCTTAAGATATATCTTCGATTGTATGTCCCTGTCAGTTCATCTTTCTCCGAATAAAATCTCACTTTGTCATACTGTTTGCCAGCCCAATAGCCAAACCAGATTAATAAGGGATATGTATACAAATCCAGAGGCTCTACTTCTCTATCACGGAGATAGTAATAGAGGATATATACGGAGTGAAATAATAACAAACTCAAACTTCCGATGATTTTACCAGTATGCTTCATTATCGCTCACCTTTGTAGTTGAAAAGTTTGTATTTATCATATCATGTGCTCGTAGATATTTGTTATTTCGATATAAAGTTTTTACAATTAAAGAAAGTTTTTCCTTTTATAAAATTCTTTATGGTAAAGTGATATTTATAGAATGAGCCAAGGGGACAGGTCCGTTGGCTCTTTTTGAGACTGGGCCAGGGGGTCTGTCTCGGTGGTTCAAAACGAGGGCTCCGTCCCATATTGAGGTGCCAAATGATTAAGTTAATTAGAAAGATACCAGGATTTGTTTTAAGTCTCGTCTTTGGAATATTACTGGGGGCAATCGCCAAGTATTTAGATACAGTCTCTGTTGATGGGCACTGGGGTAACTATATCCTAAGCTATTCAGGGGATATTTTTACAAGGCCCGGCATTTGGGTATTGATCGGGACCATTTTGGCAGCGTATAGTAAAACATTGTTACGAGCGGCTCTGAATACGTTCCTGTTCTTCATCGGCATGCTGATAAGTTATTATGTGTATTCTGCCTATTTATTCGGCTTTTTTCCAACGAGTTATTTTCTTCTGTGGGGCAGTATAGCCATCGTATCTCCTTTCTTGGCTATGATTGTTTGGATAGCTAAGAATGACCCACGTCTAGCTTTTGTCCTGCCGGCTCTCCCGATGGGACTTTTATTAGGCCTTTCCCTGGGCATTGGCCTATTTTATGTGTATGTATCTTATATAGAAGAATTAATGATGTATATGGTTCTGGGCATCATCTTTTATAAAACAGGTAAGCAAATGGCTATTGTCGTTATTCTTTCATTCGTTGTGGCTATTATTTTCGGCCTGTATAGTCCAATTCAATTTTGAGCCAGGGGGTCTGACCCCCTGGCTCTTTTTGAAGTGAGCCAAGGGGTCTGTCCCCCTGGCTCTATCCCCCCAGCTTCTCCGGATTCATAGTAATATAAATCTCCGCAATACGATCTTCAAAAATCGAAAAGCTTATGGTGCTGTGGATGCGGCCGTTCATGTAGTTGACCATGGCAGGCTGGCCATTGACGGTGGTGAGGGTAAATTGCACTTCATTGGATAAATTGCGTGTAATTCCCTGTAAGAAGGCCAATACCCTCTGGCGGGTCAGAATCGGACGTACGGCTGCTTTGACTTTTCCGCCGCCGTCGGAGTAGAGTGTCACATTTTCTGAGATGAGTTCGAGCAGGTCTTCTGTACGTTCTGTTTGGAATGCGAGGATGAAGCGCTGGATCAATGAGAGGTTCTTTTGATAATCCAGGCTTTCTCCTTCGGCTGCGGCCATTTTCTGTTTGGACCGGCTGAACAGTTTGCGGCAGTTATCTTCCGTTTTTTCAATCATTCTGCTAATCTCCGAATATGAAAAGCCGAACGCCTCCCGCAGCAGCAGGACTGCCCGTTCATGAGGGGTGAGATGCTCCATCATCCGTAAATAGGCGATGCTTAAATACTCCTTTTCCATGAGGATTTCCGACGGATTGGCTCGCTTGTCTCCCGCCGACAGGAGGGGCTCCGGGTTCCAGGGACCGATGTACTGCTCTCTTTTTACCCTCGCAGATCTTAAAAAATCGATGCAGCGGTTTGTCATCATTCTGCATAAATAAGCCTTCTTGTTCTCAACCTCCAGTTCAGGCAGCTGATAAGCCCGAAGGAAGGTTTCTTGGATCAGATCTTCGGTTTCTGAGACGGAGCCGGTCATGCGGTAGCCGAGAGAAAATAATAACGGCTTATACAGCACATAATCTTCATCGCTAATTTGCATGCTTGATCCTCATTTCTTTATCGATCACTTCCAGAGCGGCCTGTTTTCCGCTTTCCGCTGCAGCCTCTGACAATATGAAAGAAGGCGAGGCCCAATCTCCAGCAGCGTAGAGCCCGGGGAGGATGGCGGAGCTGCGGGTAAATAACGATGTGTCATTGACCATTGGCAATCGGCCATTCACCGTTATTTGTGGAAGGCATCTCTTCGTAATGATATATTTCTGCCAGCCAGGCTGTATTACCTCTAAAAAATTCTCCAGATTCCTTTTTTCTTCAGTAGCATCAATGGACTCATCGGGATGATGGTATTTCAGCACATGGAGAATGGTGCTTTCTCCTTTCTTTGACAGCCGGGCATAGTTAGAGTGAACAGAATAATAGTAGGGTGCATCGATTCCCATGGCAAATAAGTTTTCCGGATTGGGAAGCCTGGATAATGCAACATCCAATGCGGCCGCTTTGATGGGTTCAAAGTGATTGAAAGGCAGCTTGGCAGATTCGCCGAGCAGGTCATTCAGTGCTTGAGGGGGGCCGCTATAAATGATGTTACTGCAATAGATCGGTTCCTGATTGGATACTGTGATCTGCCACTGGCCGTTGTCCAAAGCAGTCAGCTGCTTCACATTTGCACTGGTCTGAATCTGTACATGGTTTGTGACGGCTTGGTTGTACAGCTGATCAATAATGGATTGCCACCCATCATCCACATAGATTACCCCGCCCATGCCGATTTGCATGTGGGCCAGCATGACGCGTGCGCTGATTTGCTCAGGAGCATGGGAATAGCTCACAAGACGTCCAAGTGTAAAAAGAAGCTTCTGGATTTTAGGCGTCTGTGTTGTTTCGTCCACGAACTGCTGGAAGGTGAGAATGCTGAATTGGCCTGGCTTCAGCTTCTGAATCCTGCGCAGAATCCCTATCCATTCTATTTTTTCTTTCCAATTTAGAAGCTTTGACTGCAGGACCCCGTTGGGTGAAAAAGGTGCCGCAAAGGAGTGGTGGCAATCCATCAACAAACCGCCTAGTTTAGGGGCACTGCCATTAATCTCTATGCCCAATTCTTTGAGGATGGGTAATGCTCTTCCTTTTTTATAAAGAGCGTGGGGTCCTATATTAAAAAACTGGCCGCTGATGATATCCGTTTTTGCACGCCCCCCGGCAGACTTGGCTTTTTCAAGCAGCAGAGTCTTCATCCCTGCTTTTCCTAAAACAGCTGCTGAAACAAGGCCGGCTAAACCGCCGCCTATGATGACAGCATCCCAATGATTTTGAGTCATAAATATCCCTCCTGTTTTAAATTCATTCTTATGACGGTTGAAGGAGGAGTTTTGTGACTGATGAGCCAAGGGGACAGGTCCCTTGGCTCTTTTTAAAATGGGCCAGAGGACCTGTCCCCTTGGCTCAAAGAAGAGAAAAGAGGATTATTAGGAGGATATTCGATAGAGACCAGCGAAACAGAAAATATGGAGTCATAGGGTGATGGTAAGATGAGCCAGGGGGTCAGA
>NZ_JBEUMK010000031.1:0-12055 GCF_040492155.1 Cytobacillus sp. T106
AAATTGCGGGCCAAGGGGACAGACCCCTCGGCCCAAACCTCCAAAGGGGCCAGCCCCAGCCGGCCTGAAACCCCATTCCTTCATTGTAAAGTATTCATCAGCTCATAGAAGTACCCCGGCTCATGCGTCTTATTAAGCTTGAACCATGCCTGCAATGTTTCCGGCCTGCAAACATCGAGCTCCTTCAAGACCTCTGCCGCAAATTCCAAGGGAGCTATGCCTGAAGCGGTAACCAGACTCCCATCTGCCACTGCGGGCTCGAATTGATACAGCTGTTCCCCGGCATAAAGCGGGCAGACGGCTTTCAAATAGCCTGGATCATTGCTTGTGTGCCTCCTTGTGTCCAGCAGCCCCTTATTTGCCAGGCCCATGGTTGCGCCGCAGATGGCGGCAACAATAGTTCCCCTCTGCAGCCCGTTAGAGGCTTCTTCCAGGATGGACTCGTGAATGGGCTCAAGCCAGGTATCCCCGCCCGGAAGAATCAGGATATCTTGGCTCCCCAAACTGAACTCTTCCATAGATAAATCAGGCTGTATGGTCACCCCTCCCATTGTTTTTACAGGGTTTTTGTCCGCACCTACGGTCATCACCTCTATTGGCGCCACCCCTTTCCTGAAATACCTGCCCGAATTCAGTTCAGCAATCAAATACCCCGCTTCCCAGTCTGACATCGTATCAAAAACATAAAGATAAGCTTTTCTTTTGTGCATCATCAGGTCTCCTCTACCAGTCATTAGAGGCCCATTATAAAAAAACTTCACTGACAGCCCGCGCCAGTAAAGTTTCATTTCTGATAGTGATCAGCCAATTCATATAAAACCTCCAGCATTTTCTTCTTCATACTGGCCGGTTCCAGAATTTGAACCGACTTCCCATAAGGCAGGAGCAGATGCGCCACATAGGTATGCAAGGCTTCTTTTTCCAAAATAAACACAGCCCTTTCTGAAGTGCGCTCTGCCAGATGATGACCTAAAAACCAATGCCGGCATAAGTCATCCAGTGCGCCGGTTCTGCCGCTGACAACAAAAGGCACAAATTCCTGCGTTTGTTCTTTCTCCGGAAGCAGGTTCTTCATAAAAAAACCGCTGGCTGAAAAACCTGCTGGACGGTTAAAGCTGGTTCCGGTTTCAGCCATACCGGCAATCCTATCGACCCTGAAACTGCGGATTTCGTTCCTCAGATGGCAGAATGCCGCCACATACCAGCGGCGGTTCCAATAAATGATTCCATAAGGGTCAATTTTCCTCCGCTTAGGCTGGTCTTCACGAACCGTATAATAATCAATTTCCATAGAAACCTGGTTGAAGACCCCATGCTCGAGCTCCCTCAAAATGGCACCCTCAGGCAGACCAGCGGCAGAACCGATCACATCAAGTCCCTCCACACGCCGCCGGACCATACTTTCCTGCTCTGGCGTTGAGTACATGGACAGCTTTGATGCTGCGCTGTTCAGTAACTCCCCTGAAAAATACCCCACCTCTTTCGCCAAAGCAGCTGCCTGAAGCAAGGCTGTTTGTTCTTCCGCACTAAACAGGAGAGGACTTTCAACGAACTGGTGTAAAAGCGTATATCCGCCATGATGGCCCGCCTCCGCGATAATCGGGACACCGCTGGCACAAAGAGCATCAATATACCGGTAAACCGTTCTAATATTAACCTCCAGCTTTTCAGCCATTTGCTTCGCAGTAGCCTTCCTCCCCGAACTCAGCATCCAGAGAATCTGCATCATCTGATCCATTTTAGCCATCTAATCCACCCTCGTAATTTATAATCACCATTCCTATCATTGCCAATAGCATAACATGGGCCAGGGGGTCAGGTCCCCTGGCCCAAACAAAAAAAGCCAAGGGGTCTGTCCCCATGGCTCTTCGTTACAAGAAAGCCGGGGGGACAGACCCCCTGGCCCAAACAAAAAAAGCCAAGGGGTCTGTCCCCTTGGCTCATCGTTTCAACACACTCTTAAAGTGAGTAAACGTATCAAAGCTTGCTTTCCCGTGATAGGCTCCCATGCCGCTCGCGCCTACGCCTCCGAATGGCAGGTAATGGGACGTCATGTGGTTGATGGTATCGTTGATGGATCCCCCACCGAAGGAGATTGTGCCCAGAATTTGGTCCTGTACCGATTCGTCAATTGAGAAAAGATAGAGAGCAAGCGGTTTAGGGCGGTTCATGATCGGCTCAATGATCTCGTCCAGGTTATCATAGGTCATAACAGGCAGGATCGGTCCAAAGATTTCATCTTGCATGACAGAATCATCCCAAGAAATGTTATCCAGAATGGTCGGCTCAATGATGAGCTCGTCGCGGTTATGCTGACCGCCTGTCACAATGCTGCCGTTGTCGAGGAAGCCGACAAGGCGATCGAAATGCCGCTCGCTGACAACATGTCCGAAGTTCGGGTTCTTCACGATATTTTCACCGAAAGCCGCACTGATGACTTCTTTGAACTTGTTCATGAGTTCATCCTTCACACTGCTGTGTACAAGAAGAAAATCCGGTGCCACGCATGTTTGGCCTGCATTGGCGAATTTTCCGCGTGTGATACGCATTGCGGCTTCATCCAGGTTAGCATCTTTATGAACGATCGTCGGGCTTTTTCCGCCAAGCTCAAGCGTAGTTGGCGTGAGGTGTTTGGCCGCCGCTTCGGCTACAATCTTCCCAACGCCTGTGCTGCCTGTGAAGAAAATATAGTCAAAGTCTTCTTTCAGAAGAGCTGTGCTTGTTTCCACTTCCCCTTCCACCACCCGAAGATATTCTTCAGGGAAGTTGTCATTAATCATTGCAGACAGCAGGGCAGATGTTTTCGGCGTAAGTTCAGATGGCTTTAACACAGCTGTGTTCCCAGCGGCAATCGCGCCTACAAGTGGTGTCACGGCTAGCTGGAACGGATAGTTCCAAGGTGCAATCACCAGTGCGGAACCAAATGGTTCAGGCTTAATAAAGCTTCTGGCGCCTTCGTGGGACGCTGGTGTCGGCACTTCTTTCATTGCTGCCCATTCTTCTAGATTTTCCACCATATAGTCAATCTCGCTGATAACTAGTCCAACTTCAGCTCGCTTCGCTTCAAGCTCGGACTTATTCAAGTCCTGCTTAACAGCATCAAGAATATCCTGTTCGTGCTTTAGCACAAGGGATTTTAATGTATTTAATGTGCGGAGTCGGAATGAAACGCTTTTCGTTTCTCCTGAACGGAAATAGGCGCGTTGTTTATTCAAAAGCTCTTGGTAGTTTTCCATCATGAACACTCCTTTGTATTGTATACTCTAGTGATTTTATAGCTTGGAACCAAAGCTTATGGGAATGATTTCTCCTATTCACATATGGCCTTGCCCATTAAATTAATGCATTTATTGTTGACTCGACATACTATAGTACAGATATTTTTTATAAGCAAGGAACCTGCCCGGGCCAGGGGGTCGGGTCCTCTGGCCCAAACTCAAAAAGAGCCAGGGGGTCTGTCCCCTTGGCTCTCTGCCCTTGGCTCTCCCAGCCACCGGGACAGACCCCCTGGCTCAAAAAACAAAAAAGCCAAGGGACCTGTCCCCTTGGCTCCCTCATCCCCTTGGCTTCCTCACCTCTAGCTACGCATTAACGCACCATTAGGCTTGGGCAAATCCTGCTCGTTTATTTGATTCATCTTACAAAAATGCTCAAAAAATTGCTGTGCATGCTCCCGTTCTTTTGGGTCACTTTTCAGCGCAACGATATCACGCAAAGTTTGAGCCATCCATGAATTTTCAAAATAGCGGTATTTCCCTGTATTCCATGTCATTTTTTGAGGAGATTTTTCATTCACATAATAATCCCAGAAGGGCATCTGTTCCGATTCCTCTTCTGTAAGCTGGAGCCTGTATGTTGAATGAGCCGGAATATTTCCATCTTCACAAAGCTTGCCAATAAACTTCTCCTTCACCATGTAGACACCTAAGATGCGTCTGTCTTTTTCTGGCTTACTGGGATCTACTGCTGTCAGCAGAACAGCACTATTTTGATGCAGGCGGCTGGGTTTGTTTGGCTTCCCCTTGTTATTGCCGCTTTTAATAACACCAGAAAAAACCTTCCACTCTGAAAAAGAACGATCCTGTTCTTCTGCATCACACCAAAAAACCATTTGTGATTCCGGATGAAGCTTATGATTTTTCATCAGTTTTTCATATCCCAAGCGGAGTTCCTGACTTTTCCGATATCGATTCTTTTCTTCTTCCTTCTTCCTGTCTTCTTCCCTACGTTCATTATCCTTATTTTGTATAATCGCATCGAGTGATTTAGAAATCATTTCATCATGCAGTATCAAGTGCTCTCCAAATACATCAGGGAAAACAAACTTCTTCTTTTCCGATGCGAAATGTATCACTATACTAGTATCATTATGTTCAACTATACTCCCCATACCAAACAGCTTGTGCGTAACCTTCTTATTGATTAGATTCATTATTCTAATCCTCCTTATATTGTAGAAAAACCCAGATGCTGTTTTTCATCCGACTATCTTTCCTAAAAGGCTGCACAATTGTTTAAGTTTCCTTCAGTTTGAAAAGGAAATAAAAAAAGTATCCGAAATTCAATCTGCAAAACAATACAGCGAAATCCCGGATACGATTAAAACATTTGTAAACCTATTATAACATTTATTGGATAAATTAAAAACAAGCCAGGGGGACAGACCCCTCGGCCCAAAAAGCCCCAAGTAAGCCAAGGGGACAGACCCCTTGGTCCAAAAAGTCCTAAGCAAGCCAAGGGGACAGACCCCCCGGCCCAAAAAGTCCTAAGCAAGCCAGGGGGACAGACCCCCCGGCCCAAACTCAAAAAAGAGCCAAGGGACCTGTCCCCCCGGCTCATCACATAAATCCAGAAAACCACAACCCCAACGTAGTCCCTACATAATTCCCTATAATATACCCTAACGTCCCAACCACAAGAATCGGCCCAATCAGATCCTTCCATCCTTTTGCAATAGCCATGGCTGCTGCAGTTGTCGGGCCGCCAACATTCGCATTGCTGGCCAGCAGGATTTCTTCAAGGTTATATTTTAACAGTTTTCCAGCAGTCAATGACACGGCCAAGTTCACTACCACAATAATGAATACAAACACCAGCAGCAGCGGCGCATTTTGAACAATCAGCGGAATGGATGCCGGAATGCCAATCACCACAAAAAATAAGTAAATGAGGAAAGTACCAATTTCCTGGCTTCCGTTAATCGACTCAAAATATCTCGGAAACAAGGCAAGTGCCAAGAAAGTTAACGTTGTCAGCATCAAGTAATTGTCACCGAACAATCCATTCAGCAGATTTAAAAAGAAAGAAGTATCCTCCCCGGAAGGTATCAACCCATCCATGAATGCGGCGATTTTAAAAGAAACCACCACAAGAAGGAACGCAGTCCCTACAGACAACGCAATATCCTTCAAAGATATATCCTTTCGCTCCCAAAAGCTTTCCGCAAGTGTCTTCCCTTCTTCTCTGACTCCTCCGCTTTCCACTTTCTCCACGTGCGGTGCCCTAAAGCGCCGTCTAAAAAAGCCCATGGCCGGAATCATCATCAAAACGATAAAGTAAATCGCCATCATCAGGTTGTCTGCGACCACTGCCGAAGAAACCATTTCTCCAGGTGCCTCGAATTTAGCTGCCATGGCTGCAAAGTTCACCCCGCCGCCAATATAGGAGGCACTAAGCATGGCGCCGAGCTTATCCAGGACCGGTATATGATCCTTCAATAAAAAGAAACTGATAATCACTCCTGCAACCGTACCAATCGAACTGATCAGAAAAATAATCAGCAGCCGCCCGCTTTCCTTCCAGATTCTCTTAAAATTCACATGAAACAGCAGCAGCGGAATGGCGAGCGGAATGATAAAAGTCCAGATCGCATCATACACTGGCGACGCTGTCGGAATAATTCCGGTATTAGATAGAATAATAGCCCCAATCAGCGCAATGATTGCACCAGAAATCTTCGCCGCCCAGCTGTAGCGCTGCTCCAGAATAATACTCGCCGAAGCCCACACCACAATAATCCCCCACAGCGTCACATAATCATCGGCTTTAATCAAAGTATCCTCCAAAACTTCGCCCCCTTTTCACATTTTTCGACTAAAAATATATTACTATGACGAGCTGAAAATTCAAAATATTTAAGCCGCAGAGTTGGGTTCCCCGGCCGAGCCAAGGGGACAGACCCCATGGCCCACTCCGGCCCAAACTCAAAAAGAGCCAAGGGACCTGTCCCCCCGGCTCAAACCACAAAAAAAGCCAAGGGACCTGACCCCTTGGCTCACTTTTCCATCTCCACCGTCTCATTAACTCCCGCTTCTTTTGCATCCTGCCCAGTAATCCGCTTCAGCATGAAGACGGCTTTCTTTGTAAAGCTGCCGCTTTCCCAATATTCGGCTGCTTCTGCCTTTACCTTTATCAGCACGACGCTCGGATCGTCATAAGAAGTCTGCATAATCTTCTCATACATTTTGCTCCACAATTCCTTCTTCTTCCCTATATCCTCAACAATTTCCGCTCTGCCGCGGACAGAAACATAGGATTTGCCTGCATATGCAACATTCACATCTTTGTCATGTAAAATCTCTTCATATTTATCTGTCTCTTTTTTAGTAAAAAACCATAGGTCCCCATCAAACTCGACCTCCTGTGTTTTCATCGGGCGTGAAACGAGCCCTTCCTCAGAGACCGTTGTCAGCATGGCCGTGTCCACGTCTTTGATTAACTCTCTCAGCGTTTCCATTTCTTCTTGTTTTAGCATATTTAACAGTCCTCCATCTTCTCAAAGTTTATAAATATATATTACCCTCCACACAATCTTTTAAAGCATCGGTCTGAAAAGCTAGAAATAATAGCCGGAATTCTATAATATGATTATTGAGACAATTAAAATAATTCAAAGGGGTAAGGGGAGCTATTTCATGACACAGGAAGTAAAAAGCAATTATTATAAAGAATTAATCGATCTCCAGGATGCGGAAGGAGTTGAAGCGCAGCTTCAAGCTTTACTTGAGGTGCCGATCGATTCCGTTTCTGACCTTGAAAATTGGCTGAAGGATGAAAAGGAATTAGGAATTAAAATTGATGAAGCCATGACAGGCCACCAGGTTGATTTTTACCGAAATACCGAAGATGCGGACATTAAGTCGACTTATCTTCACGATCAGCAGGTCATTCAGCCGCTGCTAATGAAATATGAAGCCAAAATGAATGAGAAATTCTGTGAGTCACCTTATGCTGCTCAATTGGATGACAAGCGCTACGGTTTAATGCGCCGTGTCCGTGAGTCCAAGGTTAAACTTTTCAGGGAAGAAAACATTCCATTGATGGTAAAAGAGCAGGAACTTTCTACAAAGTACAGCGAAATCATAGCAGGGCTGACGGTTGAATGGGATGGCGAGGAAAAGCCTTATCCATTTATCCAGTCCCAGCTCGATAATCTGGACAGAAGCGTGAGGGAAAAAGCTTATTATGCCATGCTGGAAGCCCACCGACAAATCAAGCCAGATATGGACAGCATCATGGACGAACTCGTTCAGCTGCGCCACCAGATCGCTTTAAACGCAGGCTTTGAGAATTACCGCGATTATATGTTTGTGGTAAAAAACCGCGAGTACACGATCCAGGATTGCTATGACTTCCATGAAAATGTTGAGAAGCATATCATCCCTGCCTGGAACCGCCTCGCAGAGGTTTTCAAATCCAAGCTTGGCGTTGATGCCTATCGCCCTTGGGATAACACCGCTAAATTGATGAAAAACCCGCCATATACCGAAGTGTCAGATCTGATGGATGGCGTTTCTGAAATGCTGGGCAAGACGGATCCGTATTTTGCAGACCGTTTCGATTATATGAGAGAAAATGGGCTGCTGGATCTAGGAGACCGGAAAGGCAAAAGCCCAGGCGGTTTCTGCACCACCTTGTCAGTTTCAGGAGATACCTTTGTGTTTGCAAACTTCAGTCCATCCTTCTTCTCGCTGATCGCCCTTATCCACGAAATGGGCCATGCAGTGAATGGATACCTCGAGTTTGCTGAGCACGGTCCGCTGGAAGAACACCAGCACCGCATGGAAGTCGCTGAACTCTATTCCCATGGGATGGAACTGCTCTTACTCGACAAGCTCGACCGCTTCTATCCAGAAGAAGAAGACTTCAAGAGCGCCCAGCGTGAAGAACTGAGACGGGCATTCACCATGCTATACGGCCCATTATCAGGCGACCTCTTCCAGCATTGGATGTACACCAATCCAAATCACACCGCCAAAGAGCGCGATGAAAAATACTTCGAAATCGCAAAACGATATGGCCTAAGCCCTGTCGACACATCCGGTCTCGAAGACGTAATGGGCATTTTATGGGCAGACACCCTGCACTACTTCCAAGTGCCTTTCTATAACATCGAATACTCCATCTCCATGCTTGGGTCTCTGCAAATCCTTGAGAACTATCACAACAACCCAGAGCAAGCCGTGGAATTATTTAAAAAAGGCGCAAGTGCCGACTACAATCAATCCATCGCCGATATCTATAAAGAAACCGGCGTCAGCTTCGACTTTTCCGAATCCGCCGTTAAAAGGATGGGTGAGTTTTTGGAGAAGGTTATTCAGGATATTCACTGAGCCACGGGGTCAGACCCCTTGGTCCAGTTTGAGCCACGGGGTCAGACCCCTCGGCCCAGTTTGAGCCAGGGGGACAGACCCCTCGGCCCATTCACAAAAAGAGCCACGGGGTCAGACCCCCTGGCTCTTTTCTACTACGGAGGTAAACATGAAAACTCACTACTATTTAGGCTGGTTTAATAATCATTTTCCAGAGAAGCTGAGCAAGCTGCTTCTGGAGGATATAATTGATAGAAAATCGCTTGTTATAATCAGCTCAAGTCCATCTATTTATGAAGAAATGGGCGCTGCGGAACGCTCGTGGCTGGACCAGGCCGGCATTGTATTTGATGAATACCACCTGATTAATTACCGTATCCTGAAAGAAGAGGCCCATACTTTAATTAGTAATGCTTCAGTCATTTTCTTGTTAGGCGGAAATACCATTGAACAAAATAGGTTCCTCGCAGAATATGAGCTGTCGGCTCCAATTCAAAAAAGCCAAGCCATTGTAATGGGAGCCAGCGCTGGTGCGATCAATATGTCTGCTAAATGGTTATGCTCGAAAAACCTGGGCTATAACGTTGAAGCCAGAACTCTGTACGACGGAATTGGTCTTGGCGATTTTGCGGTCCTTTCTCATTTTGATCTTGAGCATAACCTCGCGCTCGTTCAAAATGAACTCTCCCCCTTATCCGAGGAAATGAATATCTATGCTTCAAACAAAGACTGCGCTGTGCGAGTTAAGGGAGACAAAATCGATATTTTAGGCACTGTCTATTTGATTTCCCGGTCAAAGATTGAGAGATTGGATGAGACGCTTTAGCTGCCGTGAGGCATGGGGGCAGATCCGAGCCATGGGGACAGACCCCTTGGCCCAATCTAAAAAGAGCCAAGGGGTCTGTCCCCATGGTTTTTACAAAAAATGTGGAGTGATTAATATGAGGTTTTTAAGCTTCATTTCATGTTTACTATTTGTTTCTGTTTTAGCCGGATGTTTTGGAGAAGACTATGATTTTTCCCCGCCAACAGTTTCCCTATTTAATCCTGATGATATTACCCAAGAAACAGCACTTGAAGAAGCGAATGTTGAGTGGGACTTCGACGAACAATACAACAAGAAAACGGATGATGTTCAAGCATTAGCTAAAAAACAAGAAGTGATGCACTTTAATTCGGGACAAAAAGTTCAATACATCCTCGAAGCTGGCCATTTTGATTCTGATGGAGTCAGTGTTTCCGTTTGGAAAAACGACAGTGAGACAAAACTGAAATTAGATAAAGGGCAATCTTTCTACTTACCTGAAGAAACCGGTGAATATGTGATAGTGTTTGACCTCGACACAGACAAAGGCGCTGCCCAATATGTTGGAAATATTGTCGTAGAGTGAGCCACGGGGTCAGGTCCTCTGGCTCACTCACAAAAAGAGCCATGGGGTCTGTCCCCCTGGCTCTCTCCTTAACTTAATAAGGTTTTAATCTCCGTACTTGTCTGTCCACTCTTTTAACCACGTTGAATAATCTCCTTTTATTTCCTCACTGGTTTTACCATTCAAAGAATATGGAGCTCCAACTATATCGTTGCTTTTAGAAATCGGAGATGACAAACCTCCAATAACTTCTCCATCTAATAACCAAACTGTTACAGAAGTTTCTCCCCTATTAAATACATCATCTAATGGATGATTTTTAATTGTAAAAAGAATTGCATCTATTTTCTTATTCAGATATTCATCAGGTTCTATACGTTGAACAGACCAAAGTTGTTGGATAGGCATAGTGCGTAATTCTGTTTTAGTAATTTCTAGATCACTCTCACCCTGATATGAAATAACTTCATACTCATTCTGTTCTAGGTAGTCTTTTGCGATTTTGGCATTTTCACTTAGTTGTATTTCTGTTTCACGACAACCCGTGACAATTATAATAAAAGTAAAGATTAGAACTATATACTTGGGCAAAACATAACCCCTTTTCATAATCTTCTACTAAACTGACTGTTAGCTGAATAAGCCTTCCCTTTGAACAATACCACAAAATGTAAATTTTCACCAGGTCTAAATATAACAACAATTTTCACAAAAAGAGCCAAGGGATCTGTCCCCCTGGCTCCCTACGGTTCAACACCCGGAAAATCAATAATGAATTCCGTGCCAACCCCTTCTTCGCTTTCCACTCTGATTTTCCCCTTAAAGGAATGGATGATTTGGTAGCTGACCATCATCCCGAGTCCTGTCCCTTTTTCCTTAAGAGAATAATAAGGCGATCCAAGACGCTGAACCTGTTTCGGGTTCATGCCGATTCCCTGGTCCTTGACGGCGATCCTGATGTGTCTGTCGGCGGTTTGATGGCATGATAGCGACATGGTCCCGCCATTCGGCATGGACTCTACTGCGTTTTTTAAGATATTGAGCAGGGATTGGTTCAGCTTCTGGGGATCTGCTTTTATCCAGCAGTCATCCTGAATGTCGGTTTGAAATTCAACCTGCTGATTCACGCTGAAAGTTTGAATCAGCGCTGCTGTACGTTTTAAATGTTCACTGACATTGACGGCTCTATCTGTACTGCTGGAAGGTTTTCCGAAAGTGAGAAAATCGTTGATGATTTCATTGGCCCGGTCTAGTTCTTCAATTGAAAGCTTGATGTATTCTCTTTTGGGATTAGGGAGATCGGGGTCATCAAGGAGCTGCAGAAATCCCCTTGTCACCTGCATAGGATTGCGGATTTCATGGGCGAACACTCCGGTGAGTTCACTGATCACCCTGAATTTTTCCGAGTCCTGGAGCTTCAGCCTGAGCTGGTGGTTCTCACGGATTTTCTCAACTAATACGATACAGAACCACGTCACAGCAACGGTAAAAAGCAGATGAATACCCTGAACTTTCAACACGTTGGTAGAGAAGCCATTCATGATCCCGGACACCGCCATGCCGCAGAGACAGTAAAAGAACGATAATCCTGTCGAAATGATAATCCTTCGATCTTTATTCAGACGTAAAAATAATCGCTGAACCGACAAAATGACGGGGAGCGTAATGATTGACACCATGACAGTCGTCAAAAAACCCATGCTGATTCCGAAAGACAGGCGGTATAGAATGATCAGGGCTGTCAGAAACACACCGGACCATACTCCGAGGTACAACGTTCCGAATAGGAGAGGGATAAACCGGATATCGAGCCGCGCCGCTTCGGCGTATTCCACAGGAAAGGACATGCACAATAAGATAGACACTCCCCACAAAAGTGTCATCAATATCTTAATGGACCGGTCCTCTTTTACCTTCTCCAGAATAAACGTAAAATAACTGAAGATCGGAATAACCATGAGTGTCAACTGCAGCAGGAAATCTTTCACTATACTCATCTGGGCACCATTCGCCTTCTGTTCTATGTACTTATATTTTAGCAAATATTCACACATTTTGGGTATTTTTGTCTTTTTTCGAGCCAGGGGGACAGAC
>NZ_JBEUMK010000032.1:0-3561 GCF_040492155.1 Cytobacillus sp. T106
AAAATGTTCCCTGCATACTGAGATACAGAGAACACCGTGCAGATAAGATTGAGCCCCTATTTGCATGTCTCCAGTATGCAGAAACATTTTATATAAATCAAATACATTTACTGGAGGAATTTATTATGACTGCAAACCAAATGTTAGAAATGATTGTCGAGCAAAGTGTACAAGAATTAGCAAAAATCGAGAATCTTGAGGAGTTACACAAACACCAAGATAAATTCACTTTTGAGGAATTTACTCAACTTGAACTAGCAATCACACTAGAAATGTCAGACATGCAAGAAGAGTTTTACAAAGAAGGATTCAAACAAGACGTAAATTTTATTCTGTCCATGAAAAAATAGAGTAAAAAGGCGATACCCGTTACAATCGGTATTGCCTTTTTTATCGTTCCATCCCTCTATCTCTTTTTGTCTTTGGTTGTCTCGTTTGTTTTAACTGCTCTGATTTGCGTTTTAAGCCCTCTAGAGAGAATTCTCTGCTTTTCCCTAGTATTTTATCTAGAAACACTTTTAAACGCTCTATAAAAGCTTCTAGACGCTTCTGAGGGATTGTCTTTGCCTTTTTATTCTCCTCCAAGATAGAAAGCCACTGTTCGCCTTCCTTTTTATTTTTAGGCTTATGTCCATTTTCTAAATTGAAAAGGACTAAACGTCCTTTCTTTTCTAGTTTACTAATTTCTATATGTCTGTTTGTGTCTTGCAAGATACTTTTATACACAATAGCGTCTGTTCGATATTTCTTCAGCTGGTCTACTTCTTTTTCTAATAAACCAAATTGAAGTTCGGAATTATCTGCCCTACGATCCGCCTCGTAATACTTCTCTTCCAACTTCTCAATTTTTTCGGTTGCTGCCGCCATTCTTTTTTCAGCTTGATATTGTACTTTCATGCTAGATACAGATAAATCTTTTAATTTCTCAAAATCTTTAGATGGCAATGTGACCTTATCTCCAAAGTAACACCTTTTTGACACATCAAGAGGGTTCTGGTGTAGCACGTTATACCAAATTTACATTTGGACGTGCTCTGCGAGGCTCTTTTGCTTCGCAAAGCCATGCCTATAAGCATGGCAAAAACTAAACCTTGGGCGTTGCCCAAACCCACTGGGGATCTCTTCCCCAGACCCCCTTATCAAACACCCCCAACCCCCTCATATTTTGAGGGGGCTCCCTCGCCGGTAGGCAGGTCAAAAGGTACTACCTTTTGACCCATCAAGAGGGTTCTGGTGTAGTGAATTTGTCAACTCCTTATCCTCCCTTCGGTCCGGTATCGTTGACAAATACATATTTTTAGGTATATCTATCAATTCTTTGAACAAAAAAACTATATTATTCTTTAAACACAAGGAAACCACTTATTCCAATATGGTTGATATTCCGGAAATAAATATGTTGCTTCTGTATTAAAACCTCGATAATGCCGCATATAACTTGCTAAATATGAAAATGAAGATGCATGAGGACCTATAAACAAAGGAGCTCCTATACATACTAACCAGTCTATTAATGCTTGTTCTTCTAAACTTAAATTATTAAATTCTTTTTGTATATCCGGATAATTTTTCAAAAGCTGTTTTTTATTTATTACTTTTAGATCCGGTTTCTTTTCTTTTAAACTATCAACAAGTGCAGTATATTCATTTTCTAATAATCCTGAAGCAATATACAGAGCACACAAATCTTCATTGTTTATAACAAGTTCAATAATGTTTTTAAATTGATTTTGAATAAATATATTTAATCCTGTTTTATTTATATCTGGTATATGTGTTAAATCTCTTTCTATTCTTAAATGAACAGCTTTCCATTTTGGGTAAAAAGACATTGCTCCAATAATAAAATTAGATATTTTTAATATGCGTTTAGAAAAAGGAAAAAATTTAGCTACAAATAATCCTAAATCTGTACTTTCTTCTAAAGTAACTTCACGATTAGGAAATCGTCTACAATTGAGTATTTTATTTTGAGATAGCAGTTTCACATCTTTTACATGTTTTACTTCAATATTTCTGTCATTTAATAATTGTATTAAACCTTTTACATCTACAAAAGCATCAACCTCTATATTTCTAAAATAAGGATAAACATCACAATCAATAGATGTTCTAGATTGTACATCGTTTAAAATTATACAAACAGGTTCGCCTTTATTTTTATAAAAAAAAGCTTCTTCTAATGTTCTAAAAATAGCCATTAATTGATTGCAGAGACCTTCCAATTCTTTAATTTCATATTGAATATACATATAGTTTCATTCCTTTCTGTAATTTTAACGTATAAAAATAGAATTTAAGCTAGATATATCAAGGGGTTTGGCGATTTTAGGCATTACATGAGGGATGTAATCCTGATTACAATGATTTGTTGGCATGTTTCACCACATGACACATTAATATATCAAATTTGAAACATCATGTTGCTTACTTTTTTAACTAGGAATATTTAAAAAAGTAAATAATCCTAATTAGTTATATTCCCCCTTGTTTTTGGGTGTGAGCGTTGGCTGGGGGTTTGGGGGCTAGCCCCCCTGGAACGTAACTGAATATAGATTAAGCATGTTGCTTAGAACGATAGAACTGGCGGTTCGGCGGGTACAATTGCTAGTCCAAGTCGAGCAACCTAACTCCTCGTTTTTGGTCTGTTCGGCTTGGCGATATACCAACCCCCGCCGAATTCCCAAAAGCAAGGGCAAAAGAGTGGAGATTTTTTGAATGTTTTTTCAAAAAATACTACTCGACCCTTGCTTTTGGGAAAGCCCTTTTAGGAGATATAGAAGGGAAACTAGTAGAAACGTTGATATAAAAGGGTTTTATAGCTTAATAGGTTGCATAGTGTGCAAGGTATAGGTTGCATCAGCTGTGCAACCTATTTGCAATGAAATGTAGTTTTTTTGCAACATCCTATTGCGTTTGTAATTACCATATGATACCTTATTTGCAATAGGATGTTGCAAATGTGACACCTATATGTTGCACAGCTGATGCAACATATAGGTGAAGGGAGGTATTAAAAAAATTGGAAGATAAAAAAATAACATTAGAACTGACTAAAAACGAGTTTAACAAACTTCAAAAACTACTAGAATTTGAAAAAAACGAAGAAGAAAAGCATAAACAAAAAGAGGAAGAAAAGAAAAATTATAATTTTATACAGTTGTATAGAGACCATATGTCAGAAATGCGTTGGTTAATGACTAATCATCAATTTGCTAGTTCCATACTCTTTTTTATTATTGAACATATGGATAATAGAAACGCTTTAGCTTGCTCTTATTCAGTTTTTGAGGATTATTTCGAAAAACACAAAACTACAATTTATAGAAACCTTAAAATTCTCGAAGATAATGGATTTATATCAATTTTAAAGATGGGAACGTCAAATGTTTATGTAGTAAATGAGGATCTAGCTTGGACTGACTCAAACGACAAGAAAAGATTTGCAAAATATGATGGGAAAATCCTTGTTAGCAAAAAGGAAAATAAAGATTATCAATATCAAAGCCAATTTGATAGATTTAAAGCTTTACGCGAAAGAGAAGGTTTAAAATAAATAAA
>NZ_JBEUMK010000033.1:0-2995 GCF_040492155.1 Cytobacillus sp. T106
TTCCCTCAAAACTAGATAATGCAGAAGAAGAATTACAAAGCAATCAAATGTGGTTAAGTCCTCGATCTATTAGTATCTGTCAGCTCCACGTGTCACCACGCTTCCACCTCAGACCTATCAACCTGATCATCTTTCAGGGATCTTACTAGCTTGACGCTATGGGAAATCTCATCTCGAGGGGGGCTTCATGCTTAGATGCTTTCAGCACTTATCCCTTCCGCACATAGCTACCCAGCGATGCCTTTGGCAAGACAACTGGTACACCAGCGGTGCGTCCATCCCGGTCCTCTCGTACTAAGGACAGCTCCTCTCAAATTTCCTGCGCCCACGACGGATAGGGACCGAACTGTCTCACGACGTTCTGAACCCAGCTCGCGTACCGCTTTAATGGGCGAACAGCCCAACCCTTGGGACCGACTACAGCCCCAGGATGCGATGAGCCGACATCGAGGTGCCAAACCTCCCCGTCGATGTGGACTCTTGGGGGAGATAAGCCTGTTATCCCCGGGGTAGCTTTTATCCGTTGAGCGATGGCCCTTCCATGCGGAACCACCGGATCACTAAGCCCGACTTTCGTCCCTGCTCGACTTGTAGGTCTCGCAGTCAAGCTCCCTTGTGCCTTTACACTCTGCGAATGATTTCCAACCATTCTGAGGGAACCTTTGGGCGCCTCCGTTACTTTTTAGGAGGCGACCGCCCCAGTCAAACTGCCCGCCTGACACTGTCTCCCGCCCCGATCAGGGGCGCGGGTTAGAATTTCAATACAGCCAGGGTAGTATCCCACCAATGCCTCCACCGAAGCTGGCGCTCCGGCTTCAAAGGCTCCTACCTATCCTGTACAAGCTGTACCAAAATTCAATATCAGGCTGCAGTAAAGCTCCACGGGGTCTTTCCGTCCTGTCGCGGGTAACCTGCATCTTCACAGGTACTATAATTTCACCGAGTCTCTCGTTGAGACAGTGCCCAGATCGTTACGCCTTTCGTGCGGGTCGGAACTTACCCGACAAGGAATTTCGCTACCTTAGGACCGTTATAGTTACGGCCGCCGTTTACTGGGGCTTCGATTCAGAGCTTCGCTTGCGCTAACCCCTCCTCTTAACCTTCCAGCACCGGGCAGGCGTCAGCCCCTATACTTCGCCTTGCGGCTTCGCAGAGACCTGTGTTTTTGCTAAACAGTCGCCTGGGCCTATTCACTGCGGCTTTTCCGGGCTATTCACCCTAAAAAGCACCCCTTCTCCCGAAGTTACGGGGTCATTTTGCCGAGTTCCTTAACGAGAGTTCTCTCGCTCACCTTAGGATTCTCTCCTCGCCTACCTGTGTCGGTTTGCGGTACGGGCACCTTTTCCCTCGCTAGAGGCTTTTCTTGGCAGTGTGGAATCAGGAACTTCGGTACTAAATTTCCCTCGCCGTCACAGCTCAGCCTGATGCAAACGGGATTTGCCTCGTTTGCAGCCTAACTGCTTGGACGCGCATATCCAACAGCGCGCTTACCCTATCCTCCTGCGTCCCCCCATTGCTCAAACGGTAAAGAGGTGGTACAGGAATATCAACCTGTTGTCCATCGCCTACGCCTTTCGGCCTCGGCTTAGGTCCCGACTAACCCTGAGCGGACGAGCCTTCCTCAGGAAACCTTAGGCATTCGGTGGATGGGATTCTCACCCATCTTTCGCTACTCATACCGGCATTCTCACTTCTAAGCGCTCCACCAGTCCTTGCGGTCTGACTTCGATGCACTTAGAACGCTCTCCTACCGCGGACACCTGATGGTGTCCACCCACAGCTTCGGTGATACGTTTAGCCCCGGTACATTTTCGGCGCGGAGTCACTCGACCAGTGAGCTATTACGCACTCTTTAAATGGTGGCTGCTTCTAAGCCAACATCCTGGTTGTCTAAGCAACTCCACATCCTTTTCCACTTAACGTATACTTTGGGACCTTAGCTGGTGGTCTGGGCTGTTTCCCTTTTGACTACGGATCTTATCACTCGCAGTCTGACTCCCATGGATAAGTCTTTGGCATTCGGAGTTTGTCTGAATTCGGTAACCCGATGGGGGCCCCTAGTCCAAACAGTGCTCTACCTCCAAGACTCTTACAACATGAGGCTAGCCCTAAAGCTATTTCGGAGAGAACCAGCTATCTCCAAGTTCGATTGGAATTTCTCCGCTACCCACACCTCATCCCCGCACTTTTCAACGTGCGTGGGTTCGGGCCTCCATCCAGTGTTACCTGGACTTCACCCTGGACATGGGTAGATCACCTGGTTTCGGGTCTACGACCACATACTCATTCGCCCTATTCAGACTCGCTTTCGCTGCGGCTCCGTCTGTTCAACTTAACCTCGCATGTAATCGTAACTCGCCGGTTCATTCTACAAAAGGCACGCCATTACCCTGACCCGAAGGTCATAGGGCTTTGACTACTTGTAGGCACACGGTTTCAGGATCTGTTTCACTCCCCTTCCGGGGTGCTTTTCACCTTTCCCTCACGGTACTGGTTCACTATCGGTCACTAGGGAGTATTTAGCCTTGGGAGATGGTCCTCCCTGCTTCCGACGGGATTTCACGTGTCCCGCCGTACTCAGGATCCACTCTGGAGGGAACGAAGTTTCAACTACGGGGCTGTTACCCTCTATGGCCGGCCTTTCCATGCCTGTTCATTTACTCCGTTCCTTTGTAACTCCGTGTAGAGTGTCCTACAACCCCAGGAGGCAAGCCTCCTGGTTTGGGCTAATCCCGTTTCGCTCGCCGCTACTCAGGGAATCGCGTTTGCTTTCTCTTCCTCCGGGTACTTAGATGTTTCAGTTCCCCGGGTCTGCCTCCAATGCCCTATGTATTCAGGCAAGGGTTCCATCCCATTACGGATGGAGGGTTTCCCCATTCGGAAATCTCCGGATCAAAGCTTACTTACAGCTCCCCGAAGCATATCGGTGTTAGTACCGTCCTTCATCGGCTCCTAGTGCCAAGGCATCCACCGTGCGCCCTTTCTAACTTAACCT
>NZ_JBEUMK010000034.1:0-2395 GCF_040492155.1 Cytobacillus sp. T106
ATATTGGGAAACTTGCTAATAAAAAGAAAAAGCTGCTAATAAATATTACTCCAGGTATTACGATACTGCAAACGTACATTAATTTATCCTCTTTTCGGGTTAATTTTATGAATGTAGTACGAATTCTTTCATTTCTTTCCTTTTTTATAAATCATGATTCAGCTCATTATTTTCAGCTTCAGTGAAACTTTTAAAGCGCCCGTGCGTAAGTATTATCAAGGAGTTGAAAATGATGGATTCTAAAAAGGTGCTTTCGGCATTAAGTTATTTTAGTGTGTTTTTTGCAGGATTTATTTTTCCGCTCGTGGTTTTCTTTGCATCTGAAAATCCTTTTGTAAAAGTGCATGCTAAAAAGGCATTTTTGTCGCATCTGATCCCTTTGATTGCGCTGCCGGTCATTTTTCTGGCCATCCCTTTTGAGATTTTTTCCAATCCAAACGAAGTTCCGGTTTTTTTCCTGATTGGAATCGGCCTTTCCGTAATTCTTAGCTTGATTGTTGTAATCTGGAATATTGTCAAAGGCGTTCAGATATTGGCTGCAAGTGAATAGTGAATACTATATCGAGGAGGCAATAACATGAAAGATGAAAGAAAAAGGATTTTAAAAATGGTCGAGGACGGAAGCCTGCGTGCTGAGGAGGCACTTCTTCTGCTTGAGGAGCTTGAAAAGGCGTCGAAAACAATGGAGAAAAAAGAAGAAAAGCTGCATAGTGAATGGGGAAACCAGACCTATTTTGAAGAAGCGAAGAAACAGCAGCAGGACACGGCCCAATATAAATTCCACTATGCCAAAGAAAAAATCATTGAGTTTGTAGATACTGCTTTCCAGAAGATTAAGGATGCCGATCTGGATTTTAATTTCGGCCCTGCATTTGAAATATCTCATGTGTTCCAGCAGAACGATGTCAGATTGTCTGAAATTGAAATGGAAGTGGCGAATGGGAAACTGACGCTGATTCCCTGGGAGCAGAATGATGTCCGCATTGACTGCCGGGCTAAGGTGTACCGCGGTGAAACCCAAGATGAAGCCCGCCAGAACTTTTTAAGGGATGTCCTTTTTACGGCGGACAATGGCCGGCTGCTGTTTTCTGCGCAGCAGAAGTGGATGAAAGTTGAGGCCGCTGTGCATATTCCAAAGGAGCAGTATGACAGCATCCGAATCAGGATGTTCAATGGGCCGGTAGAAGGCAGCGACCTGGCCGTGAAAAAACTGAAGGTCAAGTCAGCGAACGGAAAAATTACGCTGGATAAGCTTAATGCCAGCCATCTTGAAGCTGAGGCAGGAAATGGCCAGATCACAGTTACTGGCAGCACACTGGATCATATAGAAGCAGAGACCGTCAATGGGGCGATAAAAGTTGCTGGTGATTATAAAAGTGCTGATCTTCAATCTTTTAATGGTAATATCCAGGTTCATGTTAAAGGCGACAGATGTGAACGGCTCGAAGCGGAAGCTGTCACCGGTACAGTCGACGTGTATCTTCCATCCGGAACGCCTGTGAATGGTGATCTGAGAACCAATCTTGGAGGCTTCCAGCTTGAGCTGGATGGAATCCAGGTAGTGGAGGAAAAATCAGAAATGGTGCAGAAAATGCTCAGATTTCAGTCTGTTAAAGACCCTGCAGCTGCCATTGATCTGAGGGCTAAGACCAAGACAGGGTCAATTGCTGTTAAAACTGGTGATTTTGTTAAATAATATAAGAATAAGCTGCGGCCAGAAGCGATGCTTCTGGCTTTTATCTATAAAAGAGGTGATGGACCGTGAGATGGCTGATAGGCATCTTGATCAATGCTGTTTTATTTGCCGCTTTGGCAGGATTTTTCCGTGATTCGTTTTATTTAGAAAGCTTTAGTGCAGCATTGGGGGCAAGCTTCATTTTGTCGCTGCTGAATGTGCTGGTGCGGCCGATTCTGATTATCTTGACTTTGCCCGTGACGCTGTTATCGCTTGGCTTGTTTTTATTTGTTATCAATGCTGTTACTTTGCTTCTGACTGATGGGATTATGGGGAGCTCTTTTGAGATAGATGGGTTTGGGATGGCTTTTTTGTTGGCTGTGATTATGGCGGTTGTTAATTTGGTTATTCAGAGGACGGTTATGGATCGGAAGGAAAAGTAGTTATAGAGGGTGGGCTTAATGATAAGCCCGCACTTTTTAAGAAAAACAGTTTGGATACTGCTGTAATGGGGCTGTTGATCTGCATTCCAGGCACTTCGCTTTCCGCGGGGCGGAGTTGAGCCTCCTCACAGCTGCGCGTCTGCGGGGTCTCAACATTTCCGCTATCTCCCGCAGGAGTCTGCGTGCCTTCCACTCCGGTCAACAGGGTTTTTAGAATTTATTTGTAATAGCAAAAGGAGAGACCTTAGCTCTCTTTGAATGGGGCTGTTGATCTGCG
>NZ_JBEUMK010000035.1:0-1604 GCF_040492155.1 Cytobacillus sp. T106
CCCATATCCATCAAGCTAACTTGAAAGTGAAGGGAAATGTGCCAAAGTTTTGAGGCTAATCTAAAAATCTGCATACTTAAATAAGCATTGTTAATTGATTTTTTTAAAAGTACCATGCTTAAGCTGCTGAATCCTTGGCAGCCTTTCCAACAGTCCTTTCATAGGAGACTTTCAATATATCGAATACGGTCAGCTTCTTCTTCCGATGACTTTTCTTCCCGTTTTTCTCTATCTGGGAATAGACTCCTTTTAAGATTTTCAGTATGGAAGTCTTGCTGGAAATAATGGCTTCAAACAGCTTTGGAATAAACTCCATAGTGATGGATATGGACTTGTATTCGCTCGTTTCTTTTTTCTTTTTTCTTAAAAGATACTCCCTTGCCTGAAAGGCAATCGTCGAACTAATCAAAAGAGAGATTAATGTTCCGTATAAATGACATTCAAATCGTTCCAATTTCATCTTTTTCACTTTATGAATCTGGAAAAGGGACTTCCAGGTTTTAAACAGGATTTCGATTTGCCAGCGAAGGGAGTATATAAGGTGGATTTCTTCCTTCGGTACACTCTGCTGTGGTATATTTGAGATGAACATGTTCAATTTGTAGAGTTTTTTTGTGGGGTGTGATAATTTCACACCCTTCTTTTTTTCGGTTTTCTCTCTCTTTTTTTCCCTTTTCTTGATTTGGCCGGGAGTCAGTTTATAAAGGATTAACCGTGGAATATAATGTTTTTTCGCCGTTGCGTAAATATCTACAAGCTCCCTGTATTCCCCTTCCTCCATCTCATCCATTACCTCAGCTAAATCCAATTTGATATAATCCTCATCTTTTTTCGTAAATAGTGTAGTGGGTGGCTTTAGGCGAGTGAGATAGTAAGCGCCCTTCTGGGCGATCTGGTACAATTCTTCGACGTTGAAGTAGCCAAGGTCCCGTATGATTAAATCCCTTTTCTTTATTGTTTTAAGCAACGTAGGCCCATATTTTTGATCACTGCTCCTGCCATTCTGGACTTCGAGGTGAAGGAAGCTTCCTGTAAGCAATTCATATTCTAATTGTAATTTCACACCCGATTTAGATTTAGTACAGCCGAGATATTCATCTTCATACATAGTGGGAAGTTCAAAGCTGGAAGAGTCAAGGATTCGAATGCGGCTGAATCCCATGGCATCGAGATCTGGAATCTTATTTTTGAGGAATTGCCTGGTGAAGAGTTGGCGGAAAATTACTTTCATCATATCCACAGCGTTCTTATTAAATCTCTGATTCAATCCTTCGGTGCTAAGAGAGACTTTTCGCTCCGCTGTAAGGAGCGCGCATAGACGTGACAACGATTTGACTCCTGATCCTTCATTAAAGAACGAACATAATGATACAAAATCCAATGGCTCCAGCTTGCCTTTCCTCTGCTTAAATTTATGCGCCTTAGCCAGTTCTTCTAGAAAATCGGAAGAGAAGATGCGACCAAGTTCATCAGACAAGAGTTTAAATTCGTCTTTAAAGGTAAGTTTAACCATACAAAAAGCCCACCTTTCTAAGGATTTATAGAAAGAATAGGCCATTTACCAGAAATGTGGTATTTATTTGCTTAACTTGATGGATATGGGG
>NZ_JBEUMK010000037.1:0-1044 GCF_040492155.1 Cytobacillus sp. T106
GCCTTCATATATGAACATAAAAATGAACATACCATCGTGAAGATGTGCGAAGTACTAGGTGTATCCACCTCTGGTTATTATGCTTGGGAAAGAAGACAAAGCCAGGAGGAAACTGAAAGGCAAAAGCAGAGACGGCATCTGGACGAAAGAATCCTGTTTCATTTCCACGACAACCTGGGGACGTATGGAAGCCCGAGAATCCACCGGAAACTTGTCACCAAGGATGGCATGACAGTTTCTCTTAAAACAGTGTCAAACCGAATGAGAGATCTGGATTTATATGCCACACCGCCAATCAAATATACTCAAACCACTGATTCGGATCATCAGCAGCGTGTATTCAAGAATGAGCTGAACCGGGAGTTTAAGCCAGAAAAACCTAATCGTGTCTGGGCAACCGATATTACTTATATCCATACCGGCGAAGGATTTCTATATCTCAATCCAGTTTTAGACCTGTTTTCCCGCCGGGTTATTAGCTATGCCATTAATGATTGTATGGACGTCAAACTGCCATTAAAAGCTTTAAAGAAAGCACTCGAACTCCGCCACCCCTCCAAGGGGTGGATCCACCATTCTGACCGTGGTAGCCAGTACTGTTCCAAAAAGTATATTGAAGCCTTGGAAGGGGCCAAAGCCTCCATCAGTATGAGCCGAAAAGCCACTCCTTATGATAATGCTTGTGTAGAGTCATTTTTTGCCTCACTCAAGAAAGAGTATTTGTACAAGTTTGTATTTAAGACGAAAGCAGAAGCCATTGGAGCTATCCAGTTTTATATTCACTTTTATAATCACAAAAGATTGCACTCCACTCTCGGTTACGCCACCCCGATTGAATATGAAAAGGCGTATAAAGAGGCACAATATCAAGACGCCAAAGAAGACACATTGTCCTATGCTTGAAGGAAGCATTGCCTCTCAGATGGTTCCTTCAAGCATAGGCCTCCAAGCGAAGTGAAAACGGAGTGCGGAAGAAAAAAGTACGCCACTACCAGGCATAAAAGTGTCTACTTTATTGACAGAACTCCAATATTAGCAACTTTT
>NZ_JBEUMK010000038.1:0-987 GCF_040492155.1 Cytobacillus sp. T106
TGAGCCTCCTGATATGAACGAAACTGTCAAGATTCCCACTCCACCATCGTTTTGGTTTTGTTTTTGGGCACTTTTAAGAAGAGAAGCTATTCTGGCTTCTTTGTACTGGTTAGATATTTAGCCACATTGGCTAGAATAGCTCCTTCTTTAGCTTACTGACCATTTCTCATCGCTTGGATGGGCGGTCAAGTGGTCTCCTTGACGGCCCATCCAAGCGATGAGACGCTAGTGAAAGCTAAAAGAAGGAATAATCGACCTCCTGTTAATGATAGGTATAGAAGATAAGAACACGGCACGAAGGCAAAAACTCAACTGCGGTTATCATTCTGATATTCGTGGGTTTTCACATTTTATCTTTCCGTATAAAGGACCTGCCACTAACTCGCGACGTGCGTTAATCTATTCAGATATAGCACAGAGGAGGCACGTGGATCTTCCTTTCCGGTTTTTCTCTTTGCCTTCGAGCCCTATTCTCAGTTCTATTTAAAACCTCTATCATCCGATAGATTACTACTTCTCTTTTTTACCCTTGAGGAATGTCTTCTACTTCTTGCATCACTGCCCAAATAAATCCTGCCAATTCTCTCGCGACAGCTGTAACGGCTTTTGGACTTTCTTTACCTCTCGCTAGTAAACGGAAATACTTATTATGCAGCCTGTTCTGTGCCTTCCATGATATTGCCTGGATAGTTGGAGACTGGCCGTTTTGTCGTTTTTTAAGTTCTCCTTTCACAGCTGGCTTATATCTATAGCTCCATGAGGCCTCTACCAGTAATCGCCGCACATGCCGATTTCCTGTTTTGGTTATCTGTCCTTGGCTTCTTCTTTCTCCACTTGAATACTCGCTAGGTATAAGACCAACATACGCCATGAATTGTTTGGGCGTAGTAAAACGTTTAAACGAACCGATTTCTGCCACAATGCTTGTCGCTGTGATAAAAGCCACACCCCTTAATGATTGGAGTGCCTGAATTTTCTGGGCGTGAA
>NZ_JBEUMK010000039.1:0-906 GCF_040492155.1 Cytobacillus sp. T106
CCTTCAAGCATAGGACAATGTGTCTTCTTTGGCGTCTTGATATTGTGCCTCTTTATACGCCTTTTCATATTCAATCGGGGTGGCGTAACCGAGAGTGGAGTGCATTCTTTTGTGATTATAAAAGTGAATATAAAACTGGATAGCTCCAATGGCTTCTGCTTTCGTCTTAAACACAAACTTGTACAAATACTCTTTCTTGAGTGAGGCAAAAAATGACTCTACACAAGCGTTATCATAAGGAGTGGCTTTTCGGCTCATACTGATTGAGGCTTCGGCCCCCTCTAAGGCTTCAATATACTTTTTTGAACAGTACTGGCTACCACGGTCAGAATGGTGGATCCACCCCTTGGAGGGGTGGCGGAGTTCGAGTGCTTCCTTTAAGGCCTTTAATGGCAGTTTGACGTCCATACAATCATTAATGGCATAGCTAATAACCCGGCGGGAAAACAGGTCTAAAACTGGATTGAGATATAGAAATCCTTCGCCGGTATGGATATAGGTAATATCGGTTGCCCAGACACGATTAGGTTTTTCTGGCTTAAACTCCCGGTCCAGCTCATTCTTGAATACACGCTGCTGGTGATCCGAATCAGTGGTTTGAGTATATTTGATTGGCGGTGTGGCATATAAATCCAGATCTCTCATTCGGTTTGACACTGTTTTAAGAGAGACTGTCATGCCATCCTTGGTGACCAGTTTCCGGTGGATTCTTGGGCTTCCATACGTCCCCAGGTTGTCGTGGAAATGAAACAGGATTCTTTCGTCCAGATGCCGTCTCTGCTTTTGCCTTTCTGTTTCCTCCTGGCTTTGTCTTCTTTCCCAAGCATAATAACCAGAGGTGGATACACCTAGTACTTCGCACATCTTCACGATGGTATGCTCATTTTTATGTTCATATATGAAGGT
>NZ_JBEUMK010000040.1:0-571 GCF_040492155.1 Cytobacillus sp. T106
GCAGAGCCTAGATACTGGGGATTGATCCCCCATACCCCAGAAGCAGTAAAGAAATTAATGAAAAAGTTAGGCAGGCCTGAAACACTCCGAGTGTGTTATGAAGCCGGTCCGACCGGATATCCACTTTATCGGCTACTTATGGCAATGGGGATTCAGTGCTCGGTAATTGCCCCTTCTCTTATTCCTAAAAGACCCGGAGAACGCATTAAGACGGACCGCAGGGATTCTATTCGCTTAGCTCATTTGTACCGTGCTGGCGAATTGACTGCCATCTATGTTCCAGATAAAGAAGATGAGGCGCTGCGGGATCTTATTAGATGCAGAGAAGACGCCAAAGAAGACGAACTGAGGGGGAAGCATCGATTAAGTAAGTTTTTACTTCGCAATGACATTAAACCACCAAGTGGAATAAACAAGTGGACAAAAAAGTATTTTGAATGGCTTGATACTTTAAAGTTTGAAAACACTTCCCTGCAAATCACTTTCCAGGAATACTATCACCAAATTAAAGAATTATCACAACGGATTCTAAGGCTGGAAGAAGAAATTAGGATTCAGTCCAATGAAGGGG
>NZ_JBEUMK010000041.1:0-571 GCF_040492155.1 Cytobacillus sp. T106
TCCCTTCATTGGACTGAATCCTAATTTCTTCTTCAAGCCTTAGGATCCGTTGTGATAATTCCTTAATTTGGTGATAGTATTCCTGGAAAGTGATTTGCAGGGAAGTATTTTCAAACTTTAAAGTATCAAGCCATTCAAAATACTTTTTTGTCCACTTGTTTATTCCACTTGGAGGTTTAATGTCATTGCGAAGTAAAAACTTACTTAATCGATGCTTCCCCCTCAGTTCGTCTTCTTTAGCGTCTTCTCTGCATCTAATAAGATCCCGCAGCGCCTCATCTTCTTTATCTGGAACATAGATGGCAGTCAATTCGCCAGCACGGTACAAATGAGCTAAGCGAATAGAGTCCCTGCGGTCCGTCTTAATGCGTTCTCCGGGTCTTTTAGGAATAAGAGAAGGGGCAATTACTGAACACTGAATTCCCATTGTCATGAGTAGCCGATAGAGTGGATATCCGGTCGGACCGGCTTCATAACACACTCGGAGTGTTTCAGGCCTGCCTAACTTTTTCATTACTTTTTTTACTGCTTCTGGGGTATGGGGAATTAATCCCCAGTATCTAGGCTCTGT
>NZ_JBEUMK010000042.1:0-533 GCF_040492155.1 Cytobacillus sp. T106
CTGATGTTGATGCTTCTGCTATGAACAAAGATGAAGATGAAGAGTCTTCTGCTGATCTGAACACTGGATTGGATCTTGGTGCGGTGACTTCTGAAGATGAAGAATCTTCTCTTTGGGCGGATACTGATGTTGATGCTTCTGCTATGAACAAAGACGAGGACGAAGAGTCTTCTGCTGATCTGAACACTGGATTGGATCTTGGTGCGATGACTTCTGAAGATGAAGAATCTTCTCTTTGGGCGGATACTGATGTTGATGCTTCTGTAATGAACAAAGATGAAGACGAAGAGTCTTCTGCGGATCTGAACACTGGATTGGATCTTGGTGCGATGACTTCTGAAGATGAAGAATCTTCTCTTTGGGCGGACACAGATGTTGATGCTTCTGTAATGAACAAAGACGAGGACGAAGAGTCTTCTGCTGATCTGAACACTGGATTGGATCTTGGTGCGATGACTTCTGAAGATAACGAAGAATCTTCTGCCAATCTTGATGCAATGAACAAGCTAGGCTTTGTTTCTGAAGACGAAGAT
>NZ_JBEUMK010000043.1:0-444 GCF_040492155.1 Cytobacillus sp. T106
TATTGCCGGGGTGGCGGAACTGGCAGACGCACAGGACTTAAAATCCTGCGGTAGGTGACTACCGTACCGGTTCGATTCCGGTCCTCGGCACCACAGAGTTTATTTATATAATGCGCCCGTAGCTCAATTGGATAGAGCGTCTGACTACGGATCAGAAGGTTATGGGTTCGACTCCTTTCGGGCGCGCCATATTACTTTAAAATTATCATGTTCGGGGAGTAGCTCAGCTTGGTAGAGCACTTGGTTTGGGACCAAGGGGTCGCAGGTTCGAATCCTGTCTTCCCGACCATTTGAATTTTTATATGGGGCCTTAGCTCAGCTGGGAGAGCGCCTGCTTTGCACGCAGGAGGTCAGCGGTTCGATCCCGCTAGGCTCCACCAAAAAATCTATTGACAGGATGTTTACTTCCTGTTAATATATAAAAGCTGCTTCAAAAAGCGGCAG
>NZ_JBEUMK010000044.1:0-303 GCF_040492155.1 Cytobacillus sp. T106
TGTGATTTGTTCGTTCAGTTTTGAGAGTATAATCTCTCCTGTGTTATATGGGCCTATAGCTCAGCTGGTTAGAGCGCACGCCTGATAAGCGTGAGGTCGATGGTTCGAGTCCATTTAGGCCCACCATATAACTTTCATAACGGGGCCTTAGCTCAGCTGGGAGAGCGCCTGCTTTGCACGCAGGAGGTCAGCGGTTCGATCCCGCTAGGCTCCACCAAAGATGAATTCTTATTCATCTCATTTTGTTCCTTGAAAACTAGATAATGTAATGAAGAAGACATTACCGAGTAATCGCCATTTTAG